>CAYRZQ010000012.1:25006-45614 GCA_964428835.1 uncultured Comamonadaceae bacterium
TATTCCTCAAACGCCATTTTCAAATTGTCAGCGATCATTTCGGCGGTGCGGCCTTCGATGTGGTGACGCTCGATCATGTGCATGAGTTTTCCATCTTTGAAGAGCGCGATGCTTGGTGAAGATGGAGGATAAGGCAACATATACTTACGAGCGCGCTCTACTGCATCGCGATCAACACCAGCAAATGATGTGACGAGTTTGTTAGGGAGTTTGCTTGACGTTTTAATTGCGTGTTTTACACCTGGACGCATGCTTCCTGCTGCGCATCCACAAACACTGTTCAACACAACGAGTACAGTTCCTTCGCTATTCACAGCGGCATCTACTGCCTCGGGAGTCATGGCTTCTTCGAAACCTACACTATCTAAATCAGCACGCATCGGTGCCACTAATTCTGGAGGATACATATTACAAATTTTTTTTGCGAAATTACTAGAAATCAGAGTTGAACAAGGTTAAAGAGTGCAAATTTAGATACTAGATACTAGATACTAGTGCTTGCCCCTTTAGGGACTAGTATCTAGTATCTAGTCGTTCGTCACTCTAATCGCCAACTCCTTCAACTGCTCCTCACTAATGGGACTGGGGGCGTCGATCATGACGTCGCGGCCGCTATTGTTTTTTGGGAAGGCGATGAAGTCACGGATGCTTTCCGATCCACCAAAGAGCGAACACAAACGGTCGAATCCAAATGCAATTCCTCCGTGCGGCGGCGCTCCATATTCGAAGGCATTCAACAAGAATCCAAACTGCGCTTTCGCTTCTTCGTCTGAGAAACCGAGGAGTTTGAACATGCGACTTTGAACTTCTCTATCATGAATACGAATCGATCCACCACCTACTTCTACACCATTAATCACGAAGTCGTACGCGTTGGCATTTACTTCGCCAGGTGTGGTATCAAGCAAGTGAATTTGATCGGGCTTTGGTGAAGTAAACGGATGGTGCATCGCATGCCATCTGCCAGTATCTTCACTCCATTCGAGCAATGGGAAGTCGAGTACCCAAAGTGGCGCAAACACTTCTGGATTGCGCAATCCTAGACGTGTTCCCATAAGCAAGCGCAACTCATTTAGTTGCTTGCGTGTGGTATGAAGATCACCACTGAGCACGAGGATTAGATCTCCTGCTTTTGCTCCTGCTTTTTCCGCAATCGCTTTCCAATCTTCTTGTGAATAGAATTTATCTACGCTCGATTTGAAAGTTCCGTCTTCATTACACATGCAATAAACCAGTCCTTTCGCTCCGATCTGCGGGCGCTTAACCCATTCAGTCAACTCATCCACTTGCTTGCGCGTGTAGTTTGCACAACCAGGTGCCACAATGCCGATCACTGTCTCCGCGCTATCAAACACATTGAAGCCCTTGCCCTTCATAAGGTCATTCAGATACTGAAACTTCATGTCAAAGCGGATGTCTGGTTTGTCAGAACCATAATGATACATTGCGTCTGAATACAGCATGCGCGGCACGCTGGCGATATCAATGTTTTTAACCGTCTTGAATAAATGACGCACCAAACCTTCGAAAGTGTTGAGAATATCTTCTTGTTCTACAAACGCCATTTCACAGTCGATCTGTGTGAACTCTGGCTGGCGGTCTGCGCGAAGATCTTCATCACGGAAGCAGCGCACGATTTGATAGTAGCGATCGTAACCGCTTACCATAAGCAATTGCTTGAACGTTTGCGGCGATTGCGGCAACGCGTAGAATTGGCCAGGATTCATGCGGCTCGGTACTACGAAGTCGCGTGCGCCTTCTGGTGTTGATTTGATGAGATATGGTGTTTCAATTTCCAAGAAAGAAAGTGAATCGAGGTATTTGCGTGTTTCGATACCGAGTTGATGACGCAACATGAGATTGTTGCGCAGCGGATTTCTTCTCAAGTCGAGGAAGCGCCATTGCATGCGGAGGTCGTCGCCGCCGTCGCTTTCATCTTCGATGGTGAAAGGAGGTGTTTTGGCAGCGTTGAGCACTTCCATTTTTTCCACTATAATTTCAATATCTCCCGTGGGCATCTTAGCATTTTTGGAAGAGCGTTCTACCACTTTACCCGTTGCTTTTACAACGAATTCGCGGCCAAGCTTGCGCGCAGCGAGGCAGAGCGACTCGTCAGTGTCGAGGTTGAACACCAACTGGGTAATGCCATAACGATCGCGAAGATCTACGAAGGTCATGCCTCCGAGATCGCGTGAACGTTGAACCCAGCCGCTGAGGGTAACAGACTGACCAATATGAGTGCCGCGCAATTCGCCGCAAGTGTGAGAACGATGCATAAAAAAAATTTTTGCAAATGTAAAGCAAGGAAGTCAAGTAGCCCATGCAACCCTTTTTAATAAAAAAGACTCTTGTGTAAAACCATCTACTACTATGAGTAAGAAAATCATATTTTCCTTGATGCTGTCTTTAGCATCTTTATTTGGAGCCGCACAATGCGAACTCAATGCGAATTTTGAATATACTATATCAAACAATCAGACTTGGGTTGATTTGTGGGCCCTCGATAGCTTCTGCCCTCAGGCAGATTCGTTGTCTTATCAATGGAATGTTAATGGCGTATGGATGGCAAGTGGTGTGGAAACAAACGCATGGCTCACTAACCAATCAGGTTGGGTGAGTATTTGCTTAATTGTTAGAGCTTGGCAAGACGGAATAGTTCTTCAAGCACAAGACCATTGCGAAGAAGTGTTTATTCAACCTTGTGCAATCAACGCTCAATTCGAAACTATAACTCAAACCCAAAATCAGGTTTCTTTCCAAGCTGTTGAGGTTTGGGGAGGTACGCCACCTTATAGTTATTTGTGGTCAGGGAACGGTCTCGTAGGCTCTACAACCACCCAACCTACGGTAGTGTTTGAGAATCCTCAATATCCATTTTTCGCTACAGTACTAATAACGGATGCTAACGGTTGCAGTGGTGTGTTTACAGCAGTGAGCCAAGGTCCATTGGGCGTTTGTAATGCAGACATTAACTACACTAGCGAGGGTTATTATTTTTATTTTAACGCGGTATCACCTGGTTTTGGAAGTTCTCTGGTCTGGACTCTAAATGGCGTTGTGATGGGAAACTGGTCAGAGCTTTGGCTTCAGTTGGAGCCTGGTGTAAACGTGGTGACTCTTGAAGTATCTAATAATCAAACAGGCTGCTCTGAAACGGACACAGTAGAAATCATTGTTCCCGAGCCAATCACAATTTGTGGTTATGCATTCGCTGATACCAATGAAAATGGGGTCATGGATGAAGGCGAAGAGGGTGTGGAAGGTGTATCCTTTTATGCCTACCCAGACTCTACGTCAACCGATGAAAATGGCTTCTATGAACTGCAGGTCTTTCCTGGAGATTTTCAAATCAATGGAAACAGTTATCTCACAGGCTATTCGTTTGTAAATGGAATGGAAGATATATATCATCAAATGAATGGAAGTGAGACTGAGGATATGGTCGATTGCAACTTCAATTGGCCCATGGAAGACTACACAGCTACCGTATGTGGCAAGACATATTTGGATTCAAATCAAAACGGAATAAAAGATCCGGGCGAACAAGTTTTACCAGGTGCACAAATAATTTTTTATTCTTGGGAAGGACAAGGAATGGTAGAAGAGATTGTTGCTTACTCTAATGAGAACGGTCATTATTGTATCACTGTTCCTGCTGGTTGGCCCTATTTAGTTGGTACTTATGCTACTGCCAACTCTAGTGTGATTTCGGTGCCGCTTCAATTTCCAAACGGATTGGATGCAGGAGCGATTGTAGATAACGCCAACATTGGATTTTACTTTATTGAGAATGCAATTGAAGTTGGTGTAACGGTTAGTTCTTGGAACACGGCAACTCCGGGATTCGGAGGAACATATATAGTTTCTTTGGAAAATTCAGGAACGTTGCCAGGTGTTGTAGACGTGACACTGGATTTCCCATCCTCTCAAACAATCATGGATATCCCACAGCTAAACGGAGTAGAGGGTGTATTGGATCTAGGTACTAATACAATCACATGGTCAGGAGTTGAAATAAGCGCGTTTGAAGTATTGTCAGGTTATATAAGCATTGTCAATAGTGTTACCACGCCACTCGGAAGTATAGTGAATATTATAGCCGGTGCTCTTGTGACTAATGGTGACGACTTTAACGGGACAAATAACAACTATACACTATCACAAGTAGTAGTGGGTTCTTATGATCCCAACAACAAATTGAATCAACCTGAAGGAATCGGAGCTCAAGGAGAAATGGCTCCAACGAATGATCCATTTACCTACACTATCAACTTCCAGAATACAGGCACAGCTCCAGCCTTCACCGTACGCGTAGAGGATCAACTTGATAGCGATTTGGATTGGAGCTCTTTCGAAATGATTACAGCCTCACATAATTACATCGTTCAAATGGAGGATGGAAAATTGGTGTGGACATTCAACAATATCATGCTTCCAGACTCTACTTCAAATGAGCCAGAAAGTCATGGTCACATCATCTACCGCATTAAGCCAATTGCAGACAAGCCACTAGGCACTGTTTTCGAAAACACGGCATATATTTATTTTGATTTCAATGAGCCAATTATCACCAACACTACAGTAAACACGTTTGCAGTAGTTCAGAGTGTTAGCGAAAATGAGGCTGTCCAAAATGTAAGAATTTATCCAAATCCAACATCGGGTGAGTTTGTGATTGCCTCTGAATTATTGGATGGAGATGCACGTATAATCATTTATGACTTAACGGGCAGAGAGGTACTTTCACAAAATGCAACGTCCATTGGATCAATTCTTTTGACTCAGAAAATGGAGCCAGGGCAGTATTTAGTGAGAATTAACAACGCGCGTAGCAATCAGACAGTCAAATTGATAGTTCGATAATAGTTTTTTTTTAAGACAACAAGCGGGGCCCGGGGTGATATATATCACTTTGTTGGCCCCGCTTTTTGTTATATTTGTCCAACTGCAAATGGAAATGAAGGTCTAATAACCTTGTGCAATGAATCTCAAGGGGGCTTTTTGTTCGTGTTTGTTATTATATAATTTACCCCTTTAAAAGCGCACATGGCAGCAATTCAGTTTAACACAAAAGATCATCCTTTTTTCGACGCCTTAAAAAAGAAAGTAGACAACTATTTCGCAGAAAGAGACATAAAACCCTCAGGAAACTGGAGGCTTTATTCTAAAACTATCATTCTCGTAACAACGTTTTTCGCGCTTTACGGTATCCTCGTTTTCGTGAGTATGCCCGTATGGTTGAGCATTACATTGTGCGTGATATTCGGAATCAACATTGCAGCAATTGGATTCAATGTGATGCACGATGGCGCTCATGGAAGCTTTTCAAGCAAATCTTGGGTGAATGACATCATGGGTTATTCTCTCAACGTGATGGGCGGAGACGTCAACCTTTGGAAAATCAAGCACAATATGATTCATCATAGCTTTACCAATATTGATGGTTTTGATGATGACATTGATATTCGCCCATTCATGCGTACTACGCTCATCCAGCCAAAGCTTAAGATGCACCGCTGGCAGCATGTTTATTCAATAGCACTTTACAGCCTTACTTACGTTCTTTGGATTTTCTATTTCGACTTCAAAAAATATTTTAGTCGTAAAATTGGTTTGACTCCAATCAGAAAGTTTTCGGTTAAAAATCACATTGTTTTCTGGGTTACCAAGCTTCTACACTTCACGTTTTTCTTGGGTCTTCCAATCTATACCCTAGGAGTGTTAGCAACTGTATTAGGATATTTGATCGTGACTTTTGTGTGCGGAATCATCTTGGCTTACGTATTCCAAATGGCTCACGTAATGGAGAATACAGAATTTGTTGATCCTAACGAAGCTGTTGATGGAAAATTAGAAGATGAGTGGGCTGTTCACCAAATCAAGACAACTACCAATTTCGCGACTCAGAGCCGCGTAGTATCATGGTTGACTGGAGGTTTGAATTTCCAAGTTGAACACCACTTGTTCCCTAGAATTTCTCACGTACATTATCCTGAAATCAACAAGTTGGTAAAAGAGACTTGTGATCAATTTGGAGTTCGTTATAACGAGTATAAGACAGTTGTCCAAGCCCTCAAGTCGCACGTGAATCATTTGCGTTTGGTAGGAAAGGCCGCTTAAGGCACATATTCCATCGCGCCGTCGAGGATATAATTCATTTGATAAATATCATCAGCATTCAGACGAAGCTTGCCCTTAAAGGTCAAGCGTTCGTCTGTTTTGTATTTACGGTGATTTCCAACAAAGCGTAGATCGACTACAGATTCTGGCCCGCCCCCACCGCAGAAATAGCAGTTGGCATAAGGATAGCGTGAAACAACATAAAAGTTGTCGTCGTAGTCAACAGGAATAACATATCCAGTAATAAATACTTCTTTACCCTCGTAAGCTTTTACGCCTGGTCCAAAAGAAGGCTTCCAAAAGTAGGAATCAAGCTCCTGGATATAGATTTGCTTGAAAGTGACGTCGGAGAGTGTTTTCCAAGTCAACTCGTTGGGTCCATCTTCGGATAGATTTGGTGCAAGAACAGAATAGCGAGTACGATCCCAATCGAGCGCGCGCATCGCCAATGCAGGCTCTTCACTCTCGTTCCAACAACTATAACTACTGAGGGCAATGGCGCCCATTACTCCTAAAGAAAAGAAAACAATTTTTTTAAGCATTCGCGAGGGTTTTTGAAATGTCCATCCTTACTGCACGCACGGCAGGCAATAATGAGGCCATCATTCCGACAAGCAAAGTTACGCCGAACAATATAATTTCGCCTGTCGAAATTCCCACATCATTGAGTTCGTATTGAAAATTTTCTTTGAGAAAACTGCTGAGCACGAATAATCCAATCCGGCTGAGTAAAGCTCCTAGAGCGAAACCAATAATTACCAATAATAGACCTTCTTGCATGATTAGTCGGAATAAGGTGCCACGAGATCCTCCCATGGTGCGGAGAAGCGCGAGTTCGTACTTTCTCTCTTTCAGACTATTATAAAGGCTGATGAATACGCTGACGAAGGACAATATCATGATAAGAATAGCGATTGCACGAATGGTATCCATTCCGACGCCAAAATTCTGACTAAGTCGATTCATCTCGATAGCGGGATCCGCCAATTGCATGTTGGTGTCGCGCACCACATTGGCGAGCACCATCGCTGCGAAATGGTTTCTTTTTTTAATTAGATAAGCAGTCATTTCTTGTGAAGCCTCTTCGTCATGAGCGTGGTCATGGTCGTCATGAGCATGCTCGTGTTCATCGTGTGCGTGCTCATCGTGAGCATGGGCCTCATGGTTTTCTCCTTCATGATCACCGTGATCGTGAACGAGCCAAACGGATTCAACTGGAGTTAGAATTAGATTGTCGAGGGCGCTGTTGTTATTTTCCATGATGCCCACCACTCTAAATGGATGGTCGTGATGATGCGCGTCTTCTTCATTTGCTTGATTATCGAAGCCATGCATAGAGGTAAAGGTATCCCCTACTTTTAAGCCTGTCTCCTGCGCAACACGGGCGCCGAGCGTGGCTTCAAATGGGGCAGAGAACAGACGCCCTTCTTTCATTTGATAGCCATAGTGTTCTGGATACTTGAAGTTGGTGCCAACGATGCGCCACTTTTCATAATTATCACCATAGGCCAACGGAATCGCATCTTTAACCATGGGGTTTTTCAGCACCTTTTGCGCATCCGACACTTTGATATTCCCAGTTGGCGCATCAACGTGATAGACATTCGCAAGAATGAGCTGCATGGGACTTCCCTTCGCTCCCAGCACGAAGTCGATGTCTTTGATGTTGCGATCAAATTTTTCGGTAACCTGCTTTTCCAATAAGAACAAAAGTGAGATGATACCCACTCCAAACGAGAGTAGCACTACGCTCAATGCGGTATTGAGAGGCTTTGCAGCAATGTTGCTCCAAGATATTTTTAAGAGGTTCATAGGGTCACTTGATTTTTGAAGTGGTCTTTGAGGCGTTTGTCGTGCGTTACAATGATCAACGCTGCACCGGTGTTTTTCGCCTGTTCTTCAAGAAGCGCGATGACTTCGTTGGCGTTTTTATCGTCGAGTGCAGAAGTTGGTTCGTCGGCGAGTATGAGACGAGGATTATTCATCACAGCGCGGGCAATGGCCACACGTTGGGCTTCACCAACACTTAATTGTCCTGGCTTTTTATCGGCTTTGTTCGCAAGGCGAAGGCGTTCGAGAGTCGCAATAGCCTTTTGTTTATCTATTTTTTCTCCGGATAAAAATGGAGCTAGTATCAGATTGTCAGCGACAGAGAGTGCATTAACGAAGTGTGCTGTTTGAAAGATGATTCCAATATTCTTTCCCCTGAATTTATCTAAAGTAGCACCAGACATGCGCGAAGTGTCGCTGCCGTCGATGATGATGTTTCCACTTGTAGGTTTGAGTAAACCTCCGAGCAGGTGAAGCAAGGTTGTTTTTCCAGTACCACTTTCGCCAAGAATCAACAGAGGATTTTCGGGCGAGCAGGAGATGGCTGGGAATTTAAACTGTGGCCCATCGGCATATTTAAACTCAATATTTTGCGCTGTTATCATTTCGCAGATTTTGAAGTAGCGCAAATATAAACCGCATGTTTCCCGATATTTGCACTTAAATACCGTTAAAATGAACTTTAAGCAGCGTTTGTTTCGCTATTTGATTGGTGTGGTGATTGGATGCATTTTGGTATTCACCATTTTTCCTAATTATGATTGGTTGGGATGGACACCAGGCAAGCAGGTGATGAAGAGGATTCGAGAGTCGAAATGGGAGCAAACAGAGCGTGGGCGTTGCCAGATGAGTTGTTTGAATTTGAATAATGGTGATTTCGACCAAGCGAGATTTTCGGGTGAGATTAATTTTTCTATGAGTGATGCGCAAAGCAAGCCACCGCGCTATCAGCTTGAACACGAAGCTAACGTATGGCAGGTATTGGTTTCAGATTCTTTGATTACATTGCTCGAGGTTAAGAAGCAAGGGCAGTCATCTGATTGCGATTGTAAATAATTTTTATATGAAGCAAAAGATTCAGGAATTAGCAAAGCAATGGAGTGAAGAATTGATAGCAATTCGCAGACATTTGCATGCTTATCCTGAGCTGTCGTATCAAGAAGTGGAGACGTCTGCATTTGTGAGAAAGAAGCTTGCAGAATGGGGTGTTTCATTTGAATATCCAATAGGCGGAGAAGGAATTCTAGCGAAAGTAGAAGGACGCAATCCAGCCAGCAGAAGCATCGCATTGCGCGGCGATATGGATGCACTGCCTATTGTCGAAGCATGCGAAGTTCCTTATAAAAGCACACGTGAAGGTGTGATGCATGCGTGTGGTCATGATGTGCACACGACCTGTCTTCTCGGCGCTGCAAAGATTTTAAACTCATTAAAAAACGAAATTGAAGGCACATTTTATTTCGTCTTTCAACCTGGAGAAGAAAAGCTTCCTGGAGGTGCTTCATTGATGTTAAAAGATGGCCTCTTTTCTAAAGAAAAACCGAGCTCAATCTTGGGACAGCACGTTTATCCAGAATTGTTAGCAGGACAATTGGGATTTGGCTCAGGGCCTTACATGGCAAGCACTGATGAGATTTATGTCACAGTGAAAGGAAAAGGCGGTCACGGAGCAAAGCCGGACAAAACAATTGATCCAGTGCTGATTTCAGCGCATTTGATTGTAGCGCTGCAACAAGTGGTAAGTCGTTGGACGGACCCCATACTACCAGCAGTTTTATCTTTTGGAAAGGTAGTAGCCAATGGTGCAACGAATGTGATTCCACAAGAAGTGAAGCTAGAAGGGACATTCAGAACATTTGATGAAACCTGGAGAAAGGAGGCTCACCAACGCATGCAGCAGTTGGCGAAGGGCCTTGTTGAGGGAATGGGTGGAAGTGTAGATTTTGATATTGTCGTAGGATATCCCGTTGTATACAATGATCCCGTGGTGACGGAAAAGGCACGTACCTTGGCTGTTGAGTATGTGGGTGAAAAGAATGTTATTGATTTAAAACCTCGCGCCACGGCTGAGGATTTTGCATATTTCTCTCAAGTAATGCCCGGTTGTTTTTATCGCCTGGGTACTGCGTCAGCGGATGGAAGTAACCGTTATTCTGTTCACCATCCGATGTTTAACGTTGATGAATCAGCAATAGCAATTGGAGCTGGATTCATGGCGTTCGCGGCAGTGAACGCGTGAAAAAGAAGTGCGAAGCCGGATTAATTACCGACTTCGCTCATAAATTTGATGCGCATCAAGCGCAAAGGTTCTTCTTCAAAGTCTCCTTCGAAATAATCCATCGCTTCTTCGATGCTGTCTGTTTCACTCTGCATGAAATAATCCATGATGTCGCTCTGAGAATCTTCATCAATTTCTTCATCAATGAAGTATTTGATGTTGATTTTTGTACCTGAAGATACAATCGCTTCGAGCTCATCGAGCAATTCGCTCATGTCTTTGCCGAGGCCTTTTGCGATATCAGGAAGTGGGATGCGCTTATCGATGTTTTGAATAATCTGAACTTTATGTCCGCTTTTATTGACGGCGCTTTTTACTACGAAATCAACAGGTCGCTCGATATTGTTATCTTCTACATAACGCTTAATGAGGGCTATGAAGGGTGCACCGAATTTCACTGCCTTTCCTTTACCAACACCACCGATATTGCTTATTTCATCAATGGTAATTGGATACTGCGTTGCCATTTCTTCCAATGCAGGGTCTTGGAAAATAACGTATGGTGGAATCTTCTTCTCTTTTGATGTTTTGAGTCGAAGTTCTTTGAGCATTGCGAAGAGTGTTTCATCAGCAGCTCCGCCACCTTGCTTGGGAATTAGCAATTCGCCATCATCATCGGTTTCGCCGATTTCTTCTTCTTTTACCAGGGTAAAAGAAGTTGGTTTTTTCATGAAGGCTTTACCCTCATCAGTAATTTTGAGAGTGCCGTATGTTTCAATCTCTTTTCGGAGCAAGCCTCGCACAAGCATTTGACGAAGGATAGCATTCCAGAACTTCTCGGTTTCTTCTTTTCCTTCACCAAAGAATTCATTGAGGTGACCTTTGTAGGTAGTAACTTCTGAATTTTTGATACCACAAATCACATTGCAAATGAATTTTGCTTTGTGCATTTCTTTGAAAGAAGCGATGGTATCGAGAAGAAGTTTCACATATTCTTTTCCTTCGAATTTCTCTTTTGGATTTCTGGAATTGTCATCCATTCCAGCGCCTTCGCCGTTTACTTCATCCCATTCTTCACCGAAGTAGTGAAGGAGATATTTACGACGGCTCATAGAAGTTTCAGCATACGCAATCACTTCTTGGAGCAATTGCATTCCGATTTCTTGTTCGGCTACAGGTTTTCCTTGAAGGAATTTTTCGAGTTTCTCGATATCTTTTGGACTGTAGAAAGCTACGCAAACACCTTCTCCACCGTCACGTCCAGCGCGACCGGTTTCTTGGTAATAGCTTTCAAGTGATTTTGGAATATCGTGGTGAATAACGAAACGCACATCTGGTTTGTCGATACCCATACCGAAGGCGATGGTAGCCACAATCACATCAACATCTTGCATGAGGAATTTATCCTGCACGCTGCTACGCTGGTGGCTGTCCATACCGGCATGATATGGAAGTGCTTTTATTCCGTTTACTTGCAGAAGCTCGGCGAGCTCTTCTGTCTTTTTACGGGAGAGACAGTAGATGATACCGCTTTTCCCGCTATTCGCTTTGATGTATTGAATGATGCACTTACCTACGTTGTGTTTTGGACGGATTTCATAAAATAGATTGGCTCTATTAAATGATGCCTTGAAGAGGCGTGCATCCATCATACCGAGGTTTTTTTGGATGTCTTGTTGCACCTTCGGTGTGGCAGTAGCTGTAAGCGCCATCACAGGTACATTCGCGATTTGCTGAATGATGGGTTTTAAGCGACGGTATTCAGGGCGAAAATCATGACCCCATTCAGAGATACAGTGTGCTTCGTCGATTGCAACGAAGGATATTTTCACGCTTCGAAGGAACTCAATATTTTCTTCCTTATTAAGCGACTCAGGGGCTACGTAAAGCAATTTCGTTTTGCCAGAAACGATATCGGCTTTTACCTGCGTAATTTCTGATTTATTCAAAGAAGAGTTAATGACGTGAGCCACACCATCTTCGTCTGAAAAACCGCGCATAGCATCCACTTGGTTTTTCATCAGGGCGATAAGGGGCGACACAATAATGGCTGTTCCGTCGAGCATTAAGGCGGGCAATTGATAACACAAAGACTTGCCACCACCCGTAGGCATGATCACAAAAGTGTCATGGCCCTCAAGGACAGAATTAATGACTCCTTCTTGAAGACCTTTGAATTGGTCGAATCCAAAAAATTGTTTTAAAGCCTCTCTCGGTGAAAGGTCAACAACTGTATTCATGTTGAATATTTTACTGAACGTTTTTTAAAAGTAGGTAAAATTCTCTTCGATACCTTAACGTTTAGATTGATTTCTTTTATCAGATTTCTTATTTACAAAATCGCGCTCGATTTGTAAAAAGGGAGGCGAATATAACGAAGAATTTTGTCAAAGTAAAATTTATTTCATCCTATTCACCTTTATTGCATCTTTGCGGTCGCAGTGAAGAAAAAATCGAACATAAAAGAATCAGCTATTCGCACTTTGAAAATGGAGTCCGAGGCTGTAGCAGGACTTATTCAGCAAATCGATTCATCATTTGAAAAAGTGGTGGAATTGATTCTAAAGTCTAAAGGTCGCCTCGTAGTGACTGGTATTGGAAAAAGTGCGAACATTTCTCAAAAGTTGGTCGCTACTTTTAACAGTACTGGTCAGCCTTCTGTTTTTATGCATGCAGCTGATGCGATACATGGAGATCTTGGCAATGTACAAAAAGGGGATATCGTTTTGTGTATTTCGAAAAGTGGAGACTCCCCGGAGATAAAAGTTTTGGTGCCACTGTTAAAGAGCATGGGCAATGTTTTGATTGGCATGGTCGCAAATTCAAACGGATTTTTAGCAAAACACTCCGACCATGTCTTGCTCACTCCGGTCGAAAAGGAAGCTTGCCCCAATAATTTAGCTCCAACTACCAGCACCACGGCTCAGTTGGCCATGGGTGATGCATTGGCAGTGGCATTGATGGAGTGCAGAGGATTCAGCTCCGGTGATTTCGCAAAATACCATCCTGGTGGAGCGTTGGGAAAGAAATTATATGTGAAGGTTTCGGATATTTTAGATAATGATTTGAAGCGCGAAGTAGAGCTTACAACAAATATCAAGGACGTTATTGTGGCGATTTCAAAGGGGCGCGCAGGAGCTGTTGCTGTGATGAAAAAATCAGAGTTACAAGGAATCATTACAGATGGGGACATACGTCGGATGTTGGAGCGAGATGTAGATTTTCTAAAATTAAAAGCGGGCGATATAATGACGCGAAATCCGCGAACAATCGAGTCGCAAGCTTTGGCTGTAGAGGCTTTTCATATAATGGAGCAAAACAGTATAACACAACTAGTAGTGGTGAAGGGAGATAAGTACAAAGGCATCATTCATCTTCATGACATATTAAAAGAAGGTATTTTCTAAAGAGAAACGAGATGAGTGAGAATAAAGATATGTCGTTTTTAGAGCACTTAGAAGAGTTGCGCGGCCGGCTATTCAAGGCAATGCTTGGAGTTGTCATTGCCATTATTGTTGTGTTGACTTTCGATGATTTTGTGATTGAGGAAATCATCATGGCTCCGCGCAGACTGGACTTTGTTTCTTATCGCATGTGGTGTGAACTTTCGCACTTCTTAGGATTGGGCGATACACTGTGTTTTAAAGAGATCAAGTTTACACTACAAAGTACCACTATGGGTGGCAACTTTAGTTCTTATCTCTTGGTGGTAATTGTAGGAGGAGTCATTTTGGCATTCCCGTGGGTTGTTTATCAATTATGGTGTTTTATAAGACCAGGATTGAATGCTAGAGAAATAGCGAGTGTAAGAGGCATTGTATTCTACATTTCGCTTTTGTTTTTTCTTGGTGTTTTCTTTGGATATTACATCTTGTGTCCTCTATCAATAACTTTTTTAGGGAACTTTGAATTCAGCGATGTGCCCGTTACCTCTACTGTTTTGTCTTATCTCAAGCTCAATACAAGTCTATTGTTGGGAACAGGGCTTATTTTCCAATTACCCGTTCTGATGTATTTCCTCGGCCAACTTGGGATAGTAACAAGTGCTCTGCTCAAAAAATATAGAAGGCACGCGTTAGTTGTGAATCTAATAGCAGCTGCAATCATTACTCCACCTGATATTACGAGTCAGATTCTTGTAGCCTTTCCAATACTATTACTTTATGAAATTAGTATAATAGTGGTAGGTCGTGTGGAAAGAAAAAAGGCGGCGAGGTAGGGTTTTTTTCTCTATCAGTGTAAAATTCAGCGCTTTATAATAGAAATCCAGTAATTAATCTAAAATTGACATGAATATGGTGTTTTAGGTAACAAGAATTTTTATATTTGGCGACTCAAAAAAAACCTCTTACGAATAAAATCAAATAACATGAAGAAAATTTACTTGCTTGCTTTAGCTGTTAGTACTTCTGTTGCGGGTTTTGCTCAACAAAAAGCAAATCCAGCGGCAATGGGAAAGCAGGTTTTTCGTGATGCAGTGCGTACAGCACCAGTTGAAAATTCTGGTGACCGTAACGTAATCTGGTCAAACGACTTCTCAAACTGCGCTGACTGGGAGACATTCAACGCTTTTGAAGAAGGATTCAGCGATTTTGTTGAAGGTATCGATTTCGTGTGTGGAACAGAAGTTCCATCAGGCGGTGCTCCAATTGCTGCTATTCAATCTACTACAGCAGACAACGGATACATGCTTGTTGACTCTGACTTGTTCGGAGGCGAAACTGGTGGTAGCTGGGTAGAAAACTGCTGGTTCCAAAATTCTTCTCCAATTCAATTGAATGGTTTAGACCAAGTGAGCTTGCGTTTCGAAACATTCTACAGAATGTGGGATGGTGGTAGCGACGATGGTAACGAGTACTGTCTTGTTGAAGTTTCAACTGACGGTGTTACCTGGCCAGATGTGACCACATTTGAAGTGAACGAAGCAGAGCCTGGAACTCGCTTCGAGTTGTGGCCAACAATGGAGACTCAAGATCCAGTGGATAACCCAACAAACATTGTATTCAATTTGACTCAGATTGCATCACAGCCTGGTGTTGACCAAATCTGGTTGCGCTTCCGTTGGAAGGGTACTTGGGGTTATGCTTGGATGGTTGATGATATTGAAGTATTTGAAACTCCAGACAATGACCTCACTGTTGTTAAGGCTTGGGTTGGTGATGTCGTAAATAATTTCGAATATCACTCAGTTCCACTTTCTCAAGCGGCAGTTGCTCCTGTTGTAATGGGTGCTATTATTGCTAACTACGGTGGTATCGACCAAGAAGCGGTTCTTAACGTTAACATCAACGGTAATGACTACTCTGTTACTCAAACGATCCTTGCTGGTACCACAGATACTTTGTGGACAGAAGAATTCCTTCTTCCACAAGATCCAAACACTTATGAAGTAACATTCAGCGTTCCAGAAGACGCTGTTGCAACTGGAAACAGCCGTACTAAGTCTATCGAAGTAAGCGATATCATCTATGGTCAAAACTCAGATGGTCCATGGGTTCAAAGAACACTTAACAACGATGCTGAAACTGCATTCGGATGTCGCTATACTTTCGACGCAGAGGTTACATCTGGTGGTATCCAATTCGCAGTAGGTGATCTGTCTGACGTTGGAACTTCTGTTCAAGCTTTCATTTATGAAGAAGTTGAAGGAATCCAAACGAATTCATTGGTTGGTCAGTCATTACCATTCACTATCACTGAGCAAATGATTGCTGACGGTGATCAAGGTATCTATAGCAGCTATCCTTTCGAAGCTCCAGTAACTTTAGAAGCTGGTAAAATCTATTTCGTAGAAATTCGCCGTTTTGAAAGCGTTGACCGTCTTTGGGTATGGTCAGATCCAGTTGACGAAGACTTGGGTATGGTAGGTTTCGGTCCTTATGGAGCTGGTAGCGCTATCAACTGGTTCGTAGGATTTGGCTTCACTCCAAGCGTGCGCCTCGTATTAGGTGACGTTGCAGTAAGCACTGAAGAAATCGCAGTTGGTTCTATCGAAGGTGTAAAGGTTTATCCAAACCCAGCAGACGTAAATGCTAACTTGGAGTTCAACCTTTTGAACAGCGAGAACGTAAACGTTATCGTACGTGATGTTGCAGGTCGTCAAGTTTCTACACAGAACTTTGGTGTTCGTGCAGCAGGTGCTCAGCGTTTGACACTTGATTTGAACAACTTCACAGCTGGTGTTTACAGTGTTTCTATCCAAGCAGGAGAGAACGTTGTAACTAGCCAATTGGTTGTAAGATAATATCGGTTCAGTCCGAATGAAGCCCCCTTTCATTGCGAAAGGGGGCTTTTTTTTTGAAATAGTTATTCCTATTGTATCTTCGCGACCCAAAATTTATACATCATGGCAACAACAACGGCCGATATTGCGAATGGACTTTGCTTCAAAATGGAAGGCAACGTTTGGCGCGTAATGGAATTCTTACACGTAAAGCCTGGAAAAGGCCCCGCTTTCGTGCGCACCAAACTTAAGAATTTGAACAACGGAAAAATCGTTGATCACACCTTCAACTCAGGGGTGAAAATTGATGTCGTACGAATAGAGACTCGTGAGTATCAGTTCCTATACAATGATGAAGGTGGCTACAACTTCATGAATTTGGATGATTTCGAACAAATAAGCATTCCTAAGCCAATGATCAGTGCACCAGAATTCTTGAAAGAAGGAATGAAGTGCATTGTGCTTTTCAACACGGAGGACGAAGCACCGATGTCTTGTGACTTGCCAAACTTTATTGAGTGCGAAATCGTTTACACGGAGCCAGGATTAAAAGGCGATACTGCAACAAATGCGATGAAGCCTGCGAAATTGGACTGTGGCGTTGAAATTCGTGTGCCTTTGTTTATTAATGAAGGAGACTGGGTAAAAGTGGATACTACCACTGGCCAGTATCACGAACGAATCAAGAAGTAATTTTATCTTCAAATATTATAAGCTGCCTCAATTTGTAGGCAGCTTTTTTTGTTTGTTACATTACATTTGGAAAAACAAATATTCAACCAATGAGGCTTACTCCTGCTCAAAAGCTGATTGATATCGCTGCCATTATCGGGTGTGAATTTGAAGGGAATCCAGATTTTATGATCACAGGTATTAATGAGATTCATAAAGTAGTGGAGGGAGACCTTGTTTTTGTTGATCACCCAAAGTATTACGATAAAGCTCTTAACAGCGCGGCCACTACAATTTTGATAAATCAAAGAGTGGCATGCCCACCTGGAAAGGCCCTGTTGTTTTCAGAAGATCCTTGTAGAGATTTCAATTTATTGAATAAACATTTTTCGCCATGGTCTATGCATCAAGAGAAGGTGGGAAGTGCGGTGGAGATTTCATCAAGTGCCCAAGTGCACTCATCTGTAGTAATGGGAAGTAGAGTTTCCATTGGTGAAAATTCAATTATCTACCCAGGTGTTGTGATTTACGATGATGTTCACATTGGCAAGAATTGTATAATACACGCCAATACAGTTTTAGGTGGCGACGCTTTTTATTATAAATCCCGTCCTTTCGGTCGCGAAAAAATGCATACTTGTGGTAGCGTAGAAATAGAAGATCATGTTGAAATTGGCGTGGGCTGTGCTATTGACAGAGGTCTTACAGGTGACACGAGAATAGGAGAAGGAACGAAAATAGATAATCACGTTCATATCGGACATGATACAGTAGTGGGCAAGAACTGTTTGTTTGCCGCACAAGTTGGAATTGCTGGTTGTGTAGTGATTGAGGATAATGTTATCTTGTGGGGTCAAGTTGGTGTTCCATCTGACGTATTGATTGGAAAAGGAGCTGTTGTATTGGGACAAAGTGGAATTACCAAAGACCTTGCTGGAGGAAAGACATATTTTGGTAGCCCAGCAGAAGAGGTTAGACAGAAATATAGAGAATTGGCACTTATTAGAAAATTGCCAGATGTAATAGAGAAATTAGATCTTTAAAATCAAAAATACGGGCAATTTATAGCGATGGCCGGAATAGGAAGACTCACAGAAAAGTTAAAACAGAGGGATTTTAAATTGAATGCTCTCTTGGAGATTACCAAGGCAATCAATGCGAACCTTCCTGTTTCAGAATTGCTTGCTGAATATGAGTCAGTGCTGAGAAATGATTTACTCATCGAAAAACTCATGCTTTACACAGGCAAGGACACTTGGAACTGCCTGCTCGCTTATGGTGTTTCGGATGAGCTATCAACGGAAGTAAAAGAAGAGTCTTTTTTTAAGCAAAACAGCATATCTCTTATTTCAGGAGGAGAGAAAGAATCTTTTGATATTGTCATTCCTATTCATCAGGATGAAAAGCCGATTGCATATTTGCTTGTTGGTGATGTCGGAGAGCATGAGGTCCGCATGAGTCCAGTCATTAAACACATGAGATTTATAGAGACTCTAACAAATGTTCTTGTAGTAGCAATCCAAAACCGCGCATTAGTGCAGGAGAACATGCGACAAGAGCTTGTGAAAAAGGAGTTGGAGTTGGCAGCAGAAATGCAGGCGATTTTATTGCCTCATTCTTTACCAAAAACTGGAGACTTTGAAGTAGGGGCGGTGTATAAAGCTCATCAACAAGTGGGTGGGGACTATTACGATTTCATGCAGCTAAGTGAAGATGAGGTCATGTTTTGTATGGCGGATGTGTCTGGAAAAGGTGTTAGCGCGGCCTTTCTAATGTCGAATTTTCAAGCTTATTTAAGGTCGATATTCACTTACCGCAGAGGTGATTTGCGAGAGATTGTCGTAGAGCTAAACGAACGCGTCATGCATAGTGCAATGGGGGAGAAGTATATCACTCTGTTTCTGGGCACCTACAACAAAACCAATAGAAAATTACAATATATCAATTGCGGTCATAATCCTCCTGTACTGGCTGATGAGAATGGCTATACTCAGTTACTAAAACTTGGATCAATAGGTTTGGGGATGTTTGAAGAAATACCAAAAATTGCGGTAGGAGAGTTACAAATAAGCCCGAATAGCCTTGTAGTCTGCTATACCGATGGTTTGGTAGAAACTGAAAATGAAACAGCACAAGAGTTTGGATTGGAACAGTTGGAGAAAATCATACTTTCAAATTTTAGCTCTCCTGTGAATATCATCAATGGAAAAATAGTTGACAGCTTGAATTTGTTCAAAGGATCAATGCCTTTCACTGACGACTTGGCCATTCTGAGCTGTCGTTTCATTTGAGCTGTGGAATAGATCAATTGCTACGATTATCGCAGTGAATCCCCAGAAGGGAATAGAAGCTTTGTCGGTGTCCAAATAATTGTTTAGGATTCCGTGTATGTAATAGGTCATCAAACCTAAGTAAGAAGATATCAATATTTTGCGTGCATCGCCGCTTTTCAGCTTGTAATAAAGTTTGAAGCCGTAGGCACTAACGAAGAATAAAAGCAGAATAATGAGCAGCATTCCGACGACGCCTTGTTCGCAAAGCGGGCCAAGGTATTCAGAGTGTGCATTTCCTCCGTCTCCTTGTTTTGTACTGATAATAGTCAAGTCTTGAGATCGTTGAAATGGGGCATAGAAGAATTGGTAAGTTCCCGGCCCCCAGCCGAGGATGGGCTTCATTTTCCACATTTCCAATGCACAATTCCATCGATTCAATCTTTCTAAATTGGAGGCGTCAGAAGACACGTTTGAGATAGAAGTAACGTGTTCACCCAGTTCATCAGAACTTTCTTGTTTGTTTTGCTCGAGCCCCATTGTTATTGACGTCCAGTTGAGTGCGAGGAGAACGCCCACCACAGCAAACGTGGTAACGATGGTTGAAAACCGAATTCGCGATTGCATCACGAGGAATATAACTGCGACTCCAGCAAGTGAAATCCATGCTGCTCTTGTATATGACAATACAGTGCCGACCAGAAGGATTATTAATGATACAAGAATGAGTATTCTTGCGATTGGAGTGATTTTTTTTACGAAAAGCAGGCCAATAGAAATGGGGACGAACATGGCGAGTACGGCGCCATAACTTGTGTGGTCTTTAAAAAATGGCTCCATGATCCAGTGTGCTGTATCCTTATCGAAGCCGTGGCCCGCGTGTTTGATAACAGTGAACACAATGACTGCGCATAATGGAATGATGTAGATTATCAAGAAGCGCTTGATGTTGTCGAATGATTTGAAAATATGAGCGGCAATAAAAAAACAAGTTGCAATAAACCAGAGTCGAGTAGCAAGAAATTTCAAAGAGACAATCGGCATTTGACTATTAACCGAAGTTACAATCATCCAGGTGATATAAACGTAGAGCAAGTAGGATATAGGATGATTGTAAATTTTCCTATCAATGCTTTTTCCTGATAAAACTTTAAAAAGAAATAGCAGTAATAAACCAATAAGCAATGGCTCGGTAGGCAAGTAAATCCCGACACCACCAATGTTTAGTTTTTCTAGATTGATTGATAATGGAGTGAAAAAAACGATGGTAAAGAA
>CAYRZQ010000012.1:45714-84420 GCA_964428835.1 uncultured Comamonadaceae bacterium
GCTTCACGAGATGAAACGAGATTTAGGTGAGTTTGCAGAGAGAGGTAGTCAGATCCGTGCTTTGAAATGGCTTGCATTTCTTTCTTAATTCTTTCTGCGCGTTCTGTTTGGCCGTCTGCGAGTGCCTTACCGTAGCTTTTAGACATTCCAAGAATTTGTTCAGCGAAGCTAAACACACCTTCGTCGCCGAGTGCTTTGATAGAATCTTTTATCGCGATGATTTCTTTTCTTATTTCCTCAAGATTCTTTTCAGCAGATTGAATCACAATCATTGCTCTTTCTTTTCGCATATTAAGGTGCAGCGAGTCTGACAAGTCGGCTATCGTATTCGCGATATCGGCAGCACGCTGCGGGTCTTCGTCGAGAACACTCACTAAAATGGAACCATACTTTGTTGCCTCCACAGAAACATTCTCAGAATATGCCAAGTCAAGATATCCCTTGGATTGAGGAGCTCCTTTTTCAATTTTATAAACTGACCAAAGATCGAAACGATCCGCTATTTTGTTTTTTACCTCGTTTGAAGAAAGCAACTGCATCAAATACTCTCCTTCTTCCTCGTCTCCATTTTCTATCAAAATTCTGCCAGGTGATTCATAGAGGTGTTCACCCATAGAGTTGTCTTTTGTTGGGAATAAAGTAACGGTACTTTTGTATTTTGGTGTTATGAAGAAGGAGGCTACAGCTGCAATTACAATTGAGGCTGCAACAAGAATAATAATCACCAATCTCCAACGATAAAGTGTAACTAGAAGATTTGTAGAGTCAAGTTCATTTACTGAGTTAGATGTGCTATTATTCACTGAACATAAAATTTAGGTTTGCAAATATAGGGTTTTGAGGCTATTTATTTGAACGTAATAACTCTAGCACTCCTTTGTAGCTTATCATTTTAGCAATTAGTGCTAAAAGCAGGCATAGGATTGAGTATAAAGCTACTTTATAAAGTATAGAAATTTCATTTAAAGCAGGAAGTGTCTTGATTGTAAACAGAAAGACTCCTAATAAACTCGTAGCGATAGCATATACGATTGTCTCGCGGTATAAATGAAATAGATTGATGTTGTAGTATTTTCCTACTAGAATTACTTGAGTCACAAGGATGGTCATGTGTGAGATGGCGTTGACCTTAGCGCTTGCAATGGGGCCTTCGAGGGGAATCCAAATAAGGTTAAGCAGAATATTGAGCAGACTCATTGAAATCATAATCGCATTTAAAGTTTTCAGCTTTCCATCTGCGGTGAGTAAGGTGCCATAGATATACTGCATAGAGAAGGCAAAACAACCGGGCATTAACCATCTGAATGTTTGAATGGATTCTTCAGTAGGGTTGTCATAGATGATGCCCAGGAATTCACCGGGCACGAGAAAACCGAGAAGGCAAAACGACCATGTGACACTAAATAGAATACGTCCTGAAAGGGAAACCAAAGTTCCAACAGGAGCGTTATTCGATAGCATTTTAGAGAAAATGGGAAGAAGCAGGCCGGCAAATAGATATGAGATCATAATATATGATTCAAAGATTCGAAACCCCATCGCATAAATGCCAGAAGACTCCGCTCCATCAAGCCTTTCCAGGATAACACTGTCAGCTCTGAAGATTATCATGGAGAAAAGAATGAGAGTGGCAAAAGGAAGACTTCCTCGTAATATTTCTTTTTGAAGTGATTTATCAATCTCCCAGTTCCATTTTTTTACATGTTTAGAAACCCAATAAATTGATAGAAGCAGGGTAATGACAAGCGTTAGCGTTTGAGCGTAAATCAGATATTCTATTTTAAATTCAAGTTCGGGGGCAAACCAGAGAGCATATCCAAGGATTATTATCAGTAACAATTTATCGAGAATACTGAGCACACTGTCGTGTTTGAATAGGTGCAATCCTGAGAGGTTAGAGCGAAAAAAGAGAATCAAAGACGCCACAACTTGATTGACGATTAGCAGGCTTAGGCCGAAGAGTTGCGTAGAATTATAACCAAGAAATAATCCAATTACCAGACATATCAATGCGTAAATCAAAGCAAGAGATAGTCTCAGAGACATTAATGACCCAAGGTATTTTGAATTTACTAGTCCCTCCTGGGCTACTTTTCGTGTATTCCAGTTATTTATTCCCATATCGGGTATGATATTGAGAAGGATGGAAAAGTTGATGAGTGCGAAATAACTACCGAAATCAGATGCTCCAACTCGGTTTTGGATTTCAGCTTCAATGCCGAGGATATAAAAAGGCTTTATGAGGAGGTTGAGCCCTACCAAAAGAATCAAATTGCTAACAAATGTCTTTCTCATAATGCGCTAACGGTGGGCAAGGTATGAAAGATGGACTTTATTTTCATTATATCTTTTTTTTAATGAGGTTCGTGTTTACTTTTGCGCCCGAAATTTAAACCAGATCGCATGTCTCAAGCTCATGGTAAAGTAGTGCAAGTAATTGGTCCAGTTGTGGACATTGCATTTCCTGCAGGTCAGAAATTACCAAATATTCTAGACGCATTAATTATTAAGAAAACCAACGGTGAAGACCTCATTCTCGAGTGTCAGCAGCACATTGGTGAAGATACAGTACGCGCCATTGCAATGGACGCTACAGAAGGTCTTCAGCGCGGTGCTTCGGTTATCTCTACAGGTAAGGGAATCACAATGCCAGTGGGTGACCAAATTAAAGGTCGCTTGTTCAACGTCGTAGGTAACGCCATCGACGGTATTCCAAACGTTGATAATAGCAACGGACGTCCGATTCACAATACTCCTCCGAAGTATGAAGATCTTTCAACTTCTTCGGAAATCCTCTTCACAGGTATCAAAGTAATCGACTTGATCGAGCCTTATGCAAAAGGTGGTAAAATCGGTCTTTTCGGTGGTGCCGGTGTAGGTAAGACAGTATTGATTCAAGAGTTGATCAACAACATCGCGAAGGCTTATGATGGTCTTTCTGTATTTGCTGGTGTTGGTGAGCGTACACGTGAAGGAAATGACTTGCTTCGTGAAATGATCGAGGCGGGTATCATCAAATATGGTGAAGAGTTCAATAAAGGAATGCACAAAGGAGACTGGGACGTTTCTAAAGTGGATCCTAAAGAGCTCGAGAAGTCACAAGCTACATTCGTATTTGGTCAGATGAATGAGCCTCCAGGAGCAAGAGCTCGCGTGGCTTTGTCTGGTCTCTCTGTTGCGGAATACTTCCGTGATGGTGATGAGAAGTCTGGTGGTCGCGATATCCTCTTCTTCATCGATAATATCTTCCGTTTCACTCAGGCAGGTTCTGAGGTATCAGCACTTCTTGGCCGTATGCCTTCTGCGGTAGGTTACCAGCCAACACTTGCTACTGAAATGGGTGTGATGCAAGAGCGTATCACTTCTACCAAGAGAGGTTCTATCACGTCTGTTCAAGCGGTTTATGTACCTGCGGATGACTTGACTGACCCAGCTCCAGCTACAACCTTCGCTCACTTAGATGCTACTACAGTATTGAGCCGTAAAATCGCTGAGCTTGGTATCTATCCTTCTGTTGACCCATTGGATTCAACATCTCGTATCCTCACTCCACAAATCGTGGGTGATGAGCACTACGCTTGCGCTCAACGCGTAAAAGGAATCCTTCAGCGATATAAAGAACTTCAGGATATCATCGCCATCCTCGGTATGGACGAACTTTCTGAAGAAGATAAGCAGGCTGTATTCCGCGCTCGTAAAGTGCAACGCTTCTTATCTCAGCCATTCCACGTTGCTGAGCAGTTCACTGGTATCCCAGGTACACTCGTAGATATTAAAGATACCATCAAAGGTTTCAATATGATTCTCGATGGTCACTGCGATGAATATCCAGAGGCTGCTTTCAACTTGAAAGGTACTATCGAGGAAGCAATCGAAGCTGGTAAGAAAATGTTGGACGAAGCCGCAAGCCGTAAATAATCATTGAAAAATGAACGTTGAAATTATATCACCCGAAACTACATTATTCCAAGGCGAGGCAGCTTATGTTTACCTTCCTGGAAGTGATGGAAGCCTAGGTGTATTAAATAACCACGCGCCGCTGATAACCTCTTTGAAAAAAGGTACAGTGAGAGTAAAAGACAGTGCCGGTAAAGAGCATCGCTTCGATGTGAAAGGCGGCACCGTAGAGGTGTTCAACAACAAAATGATCATCCTCGCCGAATAACTCATTGCTTGGTTAATACGAAACTAAAGCCAGATTCGAACGTAAAGAATCTGGCTTTTTCTATTTCAAATGCTTAAAGATATTAGTTATCTAATAAGACAAAAAGATTTGATTAAGAAAGGGTTAACAAGCAACTATAACTTATACCTCGAGGTCTATTTGTATATTTGGTGACCTCTTGGCACCACCCTGTGAAGATGAAACACTTATTATTAATTCTGTCCTTGATTTCTTTTGTCCTGACCCCGCGTGGCTTGACACAGGCGATTACAACCCAAGGTACGGAGTTTTGGTTGGGTTTCATGTCCAATGCGCCAGGGTTACCAAATAGTTCTACAGACCGTCTTCAGCTCTTTATATCATCAGAACAATCTACTTCAGGTGTTGTGGAAGTTCCAGGTGCGTCGTGGTCGCAAAATTTTAGCGTAATTCCAGGTGTTACTACAGTAGTAACTATTCCAAACAATATAGCAGAGGTAAATGCAAACGCGCTTGTAGAAAACAAGGGTGTACACGTGACCAGTGATGAAAATATTTCGGTGTTTGCAATCAATTTCAGTATCGCCACTGCCGATGGTTCGAAGATTCTTCCAGTTCGAAGCCTGGGTAATGAATACCTCGTAGCTTCTTATCCCGGATTTATCAATACTGGCATTGAGTACGGAAAGAGCGAGTTCATGATAGTGGCCACAGAAGACGATACGGAGTTGGAGATTAATCTAAGTGCCCCTGCCATAGGTTTGGATGACGACGATCCAATCATTATTCAATTAGATAGAGGCCAAACGTATCAAGTAATAGCAGAAACAGGTCAGGATCTGACAGGCACAAACATAAAGGCTACGGTTCAATCTGGGTTGTGTAGGCCTTTTGCGGTATTTTCAGGCTCAACCATGAGTTCAGTGCCGGTTTTGAATGATGCAGCCGATCACCTTTACGAACAGAATTTACCAATCAATCAATGGAGTACAGAATACTATATGACTCCATTTCAAAAATTGGATGTCAATGGTAACATCGTGCTAGATCGATACACATATCGAATAATGGCCAGAGATAATAACACTGTCGTCACTTTAAATGGGGCGTCTGTGGTAAACCTGGATTCTGGAGAATTCATAGAGTTTAACAATGTGGATATTGCAGTTTTTGTACAAAGTAATTTACCCATTGCCATTAGTCAGTTTATTCAAAGCATAGATGGTGTTTCAACTTCGAATACAGGCGATCCCTCGATGCTTCTATTGGATGGCGCAAATCAAAAAATTAGTTCCATCGCCTTTTCTACGGTTGAAAGTACCATTATTACTCAGCATTATGTGAACGTTGTGGTAAAATCTGAAGACGTAGGAAATATATTAATGGATGGTACGCTTCTAAGTTCGTCTATTTTTCAACCATTCACAGGGAGCTCCACGCATAGATGGGCAGCAATTGCAATTTCTGAAGGTTCGCATCACCTATCAGCCCCGCAAGGATTCAATGCCTATGTTTATGGAACCGGTTACGCAGAGTCTTATGCCTACTCAGTGGGATCCTCGATGGAGGAAGCAGAACATGAATTTGATGGTGTTTACTGCAGCGATAATACAGTGACGATAAATATCGGTAGTGAGTATCTGAATCCGCAGTGGTATCATATCAATGATTTGACAACACCGATTTTTACCGGCAATACCTTTACTTTAAATGCCCCGATTGAGACTTCCATCTATCAAGTCAATGCTGTGGAATCAGTGAGTAATTGCCCTGTTGAATTGCAATATAGCGTGGAGTCTCTGATACCACCTGTTTTCTCAGTTACGCCCGGAGACACCACTATTTGTAGTTATCAGGATGTTCAGTTTCAAGTAGAAACTGCTTCCGTCAATGCGTCTTATAATTTCTTCTGGGCACCTAGTTCTAGCTTAAGTAATTCTACCATTGCTAATCCGATTGCCACCCCTTACAGTACTACTACATACAACGTAACCGTGAGCACACCAACAGGATGTGCATCGTCCTCTCAAAGCGTAACTGTGACCGTATTAGACGGGTCAGTTTCCCGCTTAAGCGTTACCGCGAGCGATGCGTCCATATGTGAGGGAAACACAACTCAATTGACAGCTCTAGCTCAAGAGGTCGTTTGGTCAGACAATTTTGACCCAGGCATTTCTTGGGGTGATTGGAATGGAATATTGGGTGGTAATTCGAGCACAATTTGCGGAGCCGCATCTGGTACTGCATTGTATTTTAATGGCAGTGGGGAGCGAAGCGCAACCACCAAGGCAATCGATGTATCGAATGGCGGCACATTGTACTTCTCTCTAAAAATTGCCAATGGCACGGCGCCATGCGATAATGCGGATCCGGGCGATGATGTAGTATTGAGATACTCATTTGATGGAATAAATTTTCCAGTGAGTAATACTATCGCTCAATTCAATGAGGCTTCATATCCAGATTTCACTAATATAGAAATTGAAATTCCTGTGGCGGCTCAGTCCACTGGCACTTACTTCAAATGGATGCAAGTAGGCGCTTGGACCAGTAATCAAGATAACTGGGTTTTAGACGAAATGTATTTAGGCGCGAATAGCACGAGTACGCTGAACTATTCATGGACGCCTTCTTCTAGCCTCGATGTAGTAAATATTAGCAACCCACTTGCAACTCCTCCACATACCACAATGTACCATGTAGCTGTAACGGATCAATTGACAGGCTGTGTTTACACTGATTCTCTGGAAATCAATGTTGACGGGGTATTTGATGTGTTGGTGGAGTCTCCAATTGTGAAATGCTCTCCTGGAGTAATTACATTGGAAGCAACGCCCAGTGTCCCTGGCGCTTATAGTTATTCCTGGTCTGCATCTGACGGCAGCATCACTAACCTACAAATGCAGTCGCCAGTGGTGAATCCTCAGAGTGATGTTACCTTCACAGTTACCCTCACTTCACCTACAGGTTGTACTCAGGAATCGGAACTTGATGTGTTGGTATCAGCTTTACAAAGCGTTGAGCTCAGTTCCAACGACGAACAATTGTGTGAGGGTGAAAATGCAAGTCTTGTGGCGGAAATAGTGGCATCAAATAATAATTACACTGTAGAATGGCTGTCTTTGGAACCATTCAGCAATGGTTCTAATGCTTCCAATATTTTAGCAACCCCTACACAAACCGCATGGTATGAGGTGATAGTTGAGGATGATAATTCAGGCTGCATCAAAGCTGATAGCATAGAAATTGAAGTTGGCAACATCGGCGAAATTGTGATGCCCCAAACAGAGATTTCTGAATGTGTTTTGCAAAATTATGCGTTGAATGCTAGCATCACGGGCACTGATCAAGTGAATTGGCAGTGGTCGCCTGCTTCATGGGTTACCAATCCGAACACTGCGAATACGACGCTTAACTCAAATAATAACGGAACGCTTACTGTAACCGTTACCAATAATTTTGGATGTTCAAAGTCTGAGTCGATAATACTCGAAACGCAAGTTCCAGAGTTGAACCTTGGACCGGATCAGACTCTATGTGAGGGGCAATCAATCACCTTGTTTACTGCCCAGCCGACGGAATTTGATTTTCTATGGAATACTGGAGCCACTACACCGACCTTGGTTGTCACTACTTCAGGTACATATAATGTCCAGGTCTTGGCTAGCAATGGTTGCGAATATGGAGATGAAGTAACGATAACCTTCGAGCCGGTACCAACAGTGGATTTGGGAGAAGATCGATCATTTTGTGAAGGCGAGAGTGCTGAAATTATTGCTGGTACCAATACTAGTTTAGCCTATGAATGGTCAAACGGAGAGGACACTCCGATGATAACAGTGACAGAAGGCGGAGTTTATTCTGTTATCGTGAGCAATGGTCTTTGTAATGCTACGGATCAGGTTTTAGTTTTTATGAATCCTTTACCTGAAGACCCTTTCAGGCCTTATCAAGTGGAAGCCTGTTTCCAAATTCCACCTTATGCGATTGAGCTGGATGCGAAAAATGAAGGCTCCATTTATTCTTGGGAACAAGGCGGAAGTGGTCAGGTTTTGCTAGCCTCAGCTCCGGGGTTGTACACGGTAAACATAACGACACCTTTTGGTTGTGAAGCGAGCTATTCCACTTTCGTTGAAGAACGCTGTCCTGGGTACATCTACATTCCCAATGCATTCACTCCAGACAATGATGGACTCAATGATGTGTGGTTAATTGAAGGTGTGAATATTCGCACATTCAAATTAGAATTATGGAATCGTTGGGGCGAGCAAATCTTTACCAGTGATTCGTTGCGCAAACCATGGCTAGGACAGCGCAAGGACGGTGAGGAATACGTTGAACCGGGCGTTTACGTTTATAAGATAATCTATACCATCGACGATCCTTCTCAGACGATCAATCCCGAATATGAGATAATGGGAAATGTGACGCTTATTCGTTGATTTCGATAAAGCGCTTTACGTCACGGATGAGGCCGAATACAACCAATGTATCAGTTTCATAAATCACCGTCTCTGACTTGGGTACCCCGATGATGTGTTCTTCTAATTCTACTTCACCATCTTGATTTTCTTTCATCTCATAAGCTCTCTTGAGCGTAATGAGTGTGAGACCATATTTATCACGCAAACCAATATCTTCGAGCGTGCGATTGGCGACACCTTTCGGACATTTTATTTCCGCAATTTCATATTCATCAGGAAGGCGCAAGAAGGCTGTGATACTTGGATTTAATAGGCGCTCGGCAACGATGGTAGCTACTTCACTTTCTGGAGAAAGAATTTCCTCCACACCTATTTTTTCCAAAATTCTTTTTTGCGTTTCACCGCTGGCACGCGCGATAACGCGGGGAATGCCCATGTCGATAAGGTTTATAGCAGTGAGAACGGTAGCTTCAAAGTTTTCTCCAATAGCAATTATCACTGCTTTCATTTCATGAATGCGATTGGCTTCAAGCACTTTTTTATCAGTGCTGTCTAGCGCAATGGCTAGTGAAACGGTGTCTTTGATGTCTTCGATTTTTTCTTCGTCCATATCGAAGGCATAGACTTCGGCGCCTTGCGCAGCAAGGCGTTGACAAATTTCACGACCGTATCGGCCCGCGCCGATTACCGCATATTTTTTAGGCATAACATTTCTTTTCTAATACAAATATATACTAAGCGCATCGTCAGGACTGTGAACTCAGTCCCAGAAAAGAGAAACGGGATATTAAGAATCTAACCTTACCCACCTATCATCGTTTCAGCAAGCTCGTCAATACCTCTCCAAACAAGAAAACATCTTCAAACGAATTGTAAAGCGGGACGGGGGCGAGGCGAATCACATTAGGCTCTCTCCAATCCACGATGACACCATGGGCTGCCAGATCTCGCACCAGTTGTTTGGTGGCACCCGGAACGACAATGCTCAATTGACATCCGCGTTGAGAAGGATCGCTCGGCGTGAGGATGTGCAGTGCGACATTTGTTTGTGCTGCTACTTGTTGCACCACGAATTCAAGATATCCTGTCAGTTGAATAGCCTTTTCGCGCAAGGCTTTCATTCCTACTTTATCAAAAATCTCCAAAGACGCCATGTGCGCGGCCATGCTGAGCACGGGCGCGTTGCTCATCTGCCAAGCTTCTGCACTTTCAATTGGATCAAAACCCGGCTGCATTTGAAAACGTGTCGATTTGTTGTGTCCCCACCAACCTGCGAGGCGCAACAAATTTTTATCTGCATGATGTCTTTCATGCACAAATGCACCAGCCACACCGCCAGGGCCGCTATTGAGATATTTGTAACTGCACCAGCAAGCGAAATCTGCACCGTCGTCATGAAGGTTCATTGGCACATTCCCTGCGGCGTGCGCTAAATCAAATCCTGCCTTTGCACCTGCAGCATGGGCTGCGGCAGTTATTTCTTTGATATTAAAAAATTGACCAGTGAAATAATTTACAGCACCAAAACAAACCAATGCCAATTCATCGCCGAGCTCATTTATTTTAGATATGATATCTTCCGTTCTTAATGTCACCTCGCCTGCACGGGGCTGCATTTCTACCAGCACATCGCTTGGCTCGAAACCATGAAGTTTTGCCTGCGATTCAAAAGTATAGTGATCACTCGGAAATGGCTTTGTTTCAAAGAGTATTTTTTTTCGCTTTCCCGTCGGCTTGTAAAATGAAATCATCAGCAAATGAAGGTTCACGGTGAGCTGATTCATTACCACCACTTCACTTTCTTTTGCGCCTACGATTTTTGCACTGGGGGCCGCAAACATTTCATGATAACTATACCAAGGTCTGCGCGCCTCAAAATGACCTTCTACGCCATATTTCGCCCAATCTTCCAACTCCTGAAGCACCGAATCTTTAGTGCTCTTGGGTTGTAATCCCAAAGAGTTTCCGGTGAAATAGAGCATATTTTTTCCTTGATGTTGAGGAAAATGAAACTGCTCGCGCCAAGCGGCCAGTGGGTCATGCTGGTCTTGGTTTTTTGCAAAAGAAAGATGGTATTCGTAGGTCATAAGACATCAACTTGAGCCGCGAATATACCACGATTGACAAAAGAATGAGAATTGTGGAGGAGGTGAGCAAGTATATTTGCCGCAAAATATACAGACGTGAAAAGAACAGTTTCAGAATCATTATTTGAGAAAGCGAAAACATTGTTTCCAGGCGGTGTAAACTCGCCCGTGCGCGCATTTAAATCAGTTGGTGGAAGCCCAATATTTTTTGAGCGCGGTCAGGGAGCTTATGTTTGGGATGAGGATGGGAATAAATTTCTTGATTTTTGCTGTTCATGGGGTCCGCTTATTCTTGGCCATGCCCATCCAGATGTAGTTGCCGCGGTACAAACGCAAGTAGCCAAAGGAAGCAGCTTCGGAGCACCGACACGAATGGAGAATGAATTAGCGGATTTGATTTTATCGAACCATCCTTATGTAGAAAAAATTCGATTTGTAAGCAGTGGTACGGAAGCGGCGATGAGCGCGATTCGTCTTGCCCGCGGATATACTGGTCGCGACAAGATCATCAAATTCGAAGGTTGTTACCATGGTCACGTAGATAGTCTTTTGGTAAAAGCGGGTAGTGGTCTGGCTACGCTTGGAACGAGCAGCAGTGCCGGTATTCCGCAGGCGTATGTCAACGAAACAATCGTGCTTCCGCTCAATGATAAAGCCGCAGTAGAAGAAGCGATTAAAGTTTATAAAGATCAAATAGCGGTAGTTGCAATTGAACCCATTCCCGCAAATAATGGGCTTCTCCTGCAAGAGGGTGACTTCTTGAGGTTCTTGAGAGAAGTGTGTACAAGAGAAAAAATTGTATTGCTATTTGACGAAGTAATTTCTGGTTTCCGTGTTGGATTTACAGGCGCTTCAGGATACTATGACATCAAGCCAGATGTAATTGCTTTTGGTAAAATTATCGGTGGAGGAATGCCCGTTGGTGCCTACGCCAGCAGCGCGGAAATTATGAGCAAGGTTGCTCCTGATGGCCCGGTTTATCAAGCAGGAACATTATCGGGAAACCCTGTTGCGATGGCCGCTGGGATAGCACAACTTAAACAGTGCTTGCAGCCAGGTTTCTATGAGTCGTTGAAAGCCAAAACCGAACGTTTAGTCGGTTCTATCGTAGCTCATGCTCAATCAAAGGGTTACAAATTCAATATGTTCAATGTGGGGTCAATTTTCTGGGTTTCATTTTCAGAAAAGAAATCTGTTCGTAGAATGGACGAGATTGATGAAAATGGCATGAAGAAGTTCGCACCTCTTCACCTCGCTCTTTTGGAGCGCGGCGTTTATCTAGGGCCGAGTGGCTATGAAGTAGGTTTCGTTTCGGCGGCACATACAGATGCTGACATCGATTTTGCGATCAAAGCTTTCTGTGATTCGTTGGATGAATTGACGTGGTAATTTTCTAATGAAGAAAATTGTTTAGTCCAAAGTATGTTACCCCGTAAACGATAAATCCGACGTCTGCAAGCCACGTTGCACGGGCATAGCTGAGTGTTTTTATTTTTTTGAATAAAAATAAAGTATAGATACTCGCGGTGAAATACGCAATACTTGCTGAGGTGTTTTGGCCGACTAAAATGAAGCCCACAAAAGACGCGACAAGTGCAACCCAAATTGCAGAGTAGAATTTTTTTTCTGAAAATATTTTTGGCAAAGTATTTTCCTGATTCTTAGTGAAAACTACGTCTCTGTAGTCGTACACGAGAGATAGAGAAAAGGTTAGAAAGAAGATTTGAAGGAAAATTTCAAATACCGAATGATCGTTCGGTAAGAAGAATAAACTATTGTCAAATGCAACACCTACTGTCATAAGCGACCAGCAAACAGCAATCGAAATCGGTTTTAATAGTGGATGGTTGCGAAGTGCCCATTTAGAAGGAATAACATACAGCGTCAATATTATTCCAGCGATGATCACTGTAGTGATTTGCTCCTTACTCAAGACCATTCCGGCACCAAAGGCTATGATCATCAATAGCAGCGAGATAATAGACACCGAAAGGAGTGCTTTTGGAGGTGCTAGTTCACGACGTAGAAAAATATAGATAGAGGCTGTAGAAAAGAAGGTAAATGTGATTGCGCTATTAGGCTCAGTTAATACAGATAGGAATACGGCACAGAGCCCTAAGAATATTGAATGAATGATGATTTGTCTTCGCGTCATCATCGCGTCACAAAATACAGTGTAACACCCACTGCACTGCCTAAGAATCCAGACCAGAGAGAGGTGATGAGTTTTTTCGTACGTGCTGGAGGCTCATAGCCATCGGCATAAATATCATTGTACTTATAATTGATATTGGTCATCGTGTGCTCACGAATTTTAACTTTTCCAATAAACTGTAGAAGAGTGTAAATGACTGGAGGCCCTACTGCTGTGAAGTATCCATCTTGTCCTATGAATCCTATCACTGTGCACGATACAAAGCCAATGGCTGCAATATGTCTCGCTTTAAAATTACTGCGTGCATCATTTTGTCCTGCGAGGAAAGCGCGCATTTGAGAGGCGTCGTATATATTATTGGCAAACAAAGTATCCATTTCATAGATGATCACTTCTGGGCTGCCTGCTTTGGTATAGCTGAATACTTCGCCTCTATTGGCAGTTAGCGTTTTTACTTTTCCATTGCGTTTGGTGTATTCATAAGTGATCACAAACCCTGAATCGCTCACCAGGCGGCAATTACGTTCCTGACCATTCATCAAAAGAATTTTATCCTGCGCGAAAAGCGGGGTCAAAAAAAGAAATGCGATGATTGCGAAAAAGTACTTCATATTAGGTTCAAACCTAATCAAAAAAAATTAACGCACGGGTCGCGCTAAGGATGCAACAGAGATTTTACATCCAAAATGTTGATGTACTGCATTCACGCAAGCCTCAATGGTAGCGCCTGTTGTGATTACGTCATCGACAAGGAGACAATGAGAGGTTTTATTGAAAATTTCACGATCAAGAGAGAAGATGTCGTTCACATTTTGCCAACGTTCCCAACGGGAGCGCCGCGTTTGAGATGCGGTATGAACATTTCTTTTGAGGGCGTGTGCCCGCCATTTGACGCGCATGGTGTCGCTCATTCCCATGGCTATCATGGCGCTTTGATTGTAGCCGCGCTCTAATTCCTTGAGAGGGTGGAGAGGCACTGGCACAATAAGATCTATATTTTTCCATTCTGGTGCCCGAGAGAGTTCTGCGCCGAATAGTTTTCCTAGCTGCACACCCACGGCTTTATTTCCGTCGTATTTAAGTTCGTGAATCAATCGGTGCGCCATGCCTTTGCGGCTCATACGCAAAAACGCCGTGGCCATTTCTACATTCGCTTTTCCCCAAAATAATTTTTCAATTGCATTTTCTCGCTCATGATGCATGCGAGCGCGCGGCAGCGCCAGCAGGCAGTGCACGCACAATGCTTTTTCGGTGAAGTAAAGCGGCTTCTCACAACCTGCACAATAGCGAGGAAATGAGAGATGAAAAAAATCTTTGATGTATGGATTCATACTTCAAAGACAGTAAAAACCGAATGAATATTCTATTCTTAGTTATGCGTATTTCGCATTTTGTTGACAGCGGCAGTTGTCGAAAAGCCTGCCACAAGTGGAATAGAGGCTACATAACCTCCGTATGACTTTACTTCTTTTGAACCTACCATATAGGTTTTTTTAGAAGCGTCCGTTTCATTTGGATCATAGTCGCCACCTTTTACGAGTACATCAGGTTTAATCGCAACGATAAGTTCAAGAGGAGTTGGTTCGCTGAAAATAATTGTTGCATCCGCTGCTCGAAGCGCCGCAACAACTGCAGCACGTGCGTTTTCAGGATGAATGGGGCGTTCTGGTCCTTTGTTGAGAGAGCGCACAGATGCGTCATCATTGATGCCAACCACAAGTCGCTCTCCTAATTTTTTAGCTGCTTCCAAATAGGTGACGTGTCCTACATGAAGGATATCAAAAACACCATTGGTGAAAACAATACGTTCACCGTTGGCTTTCCATTGCGCCACCTGATTTTTTAAATCTTCTATGGAATCAAACACTCTAGACATGTGTGGGCTTTGGTTTGATTTTTTTAGTAGTCACAATAAAGAAACCTACACCACCTACGATAAATTCCACAATCGTTTTTGCAACCCATGAAATCCATGCAAAGGTCAATCCCGCAGCTCCACTATAACCCAAAACTTCAAATCCAATTTTAGACATATAGTGATAAGCTCCAATTCCACCTTGCGTCGGTATGAGCATTCCAAATGCACCCGCAACCATGAAGAACAATGTGTCTTGGATTTGCATATTTTCAGTGATAGGAAGCGCATACATCATTGTTTGGCTCATCAACAACCAACAAGCCCAAATGGCAAGTGAACTCAGTATAAAGGCCACTCTTCTTTTCAATTTAAAAATGGACTGAATTCCATTTCCAATTCCAATAAAGAAAGAAGCTACTTTTCCAATGAATGCGATGTGACTGAATTTTTTCAAAATGTAAACAAAGACTACAAGTCCTACGATTCCGACAATCGCGAGAATGAGCAGCAGAGAGCCTTTGCCGCCGTCAACGAGAGCCATCAACTCATTCACTTCATTTTTATGAACGAGCGTTGTGATAGCGACCACGAGTACTAGAATCATCATATCTACTACACGCTCCAATATGACGGTACCGAATAATTTATCGACGGGAATATGTTCTGCTCTGTTTAGAAGTCCGCATCTGGCAAGCTCTCCGGAGCGAGGGATGAGATCATTCATCAAATATCCAAACGCTACCGAATGAATATTTGTCCAAGTATCCGACTTATAACCGAGTGGTTCAAGAATGATATTCCATCTCCAACCACGGATAATCATGGCAACATAACTAATGATCATCGAAACGATAATCCAAAACCAGTTCGCCTGTTGAATGGATTCGACAATTTGTTTTGTGTCTACATCTTTTGATGCATACCATAGTAGCAGAAGCCCAATTGCTAGAAAAAATGTGTATTTAAGGGCGTTTTTCATCTTTATTTGATGAGCTTGTTAGAAGCAGTATCTGGAAAAATAACCCAGGGTTTGAATGTTTTTGCTTCCTCAAACTCCATCGATGCGTATGAACATACGATTACGATATCACCAACTGCGACTTTTCTTGCTGCGGGGCCATTCAAACAAACTACGCCGCTTCCTTTTTCACCAGTGATGATGTAGGTTTCGAAGCGCTCGCCATTGTTGCAGTTGAGCACTTGTACTTTTTCTCCTTCAATCATGTTGGCTGCTTCCATCAAAAGCGGATCGAGGGTAATACTACCGATGTAATTTAGATCCGCTTCCGTTACTGTAACGCGATGGATCTTTGATTTCAAAACTTCTATTCGCATTGCGGCGCAAAGATAGAGTAATTAAAACCTTCAATCGCTATTCTGTTTTGTTCGAATAATGTTACCTTTCAAGTCCTAAAATGAGTATATGAAGTTAAATGAGCTTTTGGGAATACAACATCCCATTATCGTGGCGCCGATGTTTTTGGTGTCGAATGTAGCAATGGTGGTCGAGGCGTGTGAAAGTGGCGCCAGCGGCTCGTTTCCAGCTCTTAACTTCCGATCTGATGATGAGCTCAGAAAGGCGATTCATGAAATTCGGTCAAAAACAAAACATCCTTTTGGTGTAAATCTTATCGTGAATAAGAGCAATCCCAAGGCCGCTCAACAACTCAATACGCTCATTGAACTAAAGGTTCCATACATCATCACGTCTTTAGGCAGTCCGGAAGAGGTAATTAGACGGGCAAAAGAGGTGGGCACTAAAGTTTTTTGTGACGTCACCAATCTTGAGTATGCACTCAAAGTACAAAAGCTCGGTGCCGATGGAGTGATCGCTGTGAACAATAGAGCTGGTGGGCATTGTGGGCCAATTTCTCCGGAAGAGTTGATTCCTCAATTGGTGAAAAATCTCTCGATTCCAGTTATTTCGGCTGGTGGCATCGCACATAAAAAAGATGTTGATCATGTGCTATCTCTTGGAGCTGCTGGCGTAAGTGTTGGAACCATTTTCCTAGCATCATCTGAGGCTCCACTCTCCGAGGATTATCGCAAGGCTTTGGTGGATTATGGAGAAAAAGATATCGTTCTTACCACCAAGATGTCGGGCTCTCATTTGACCGTAATCAACACGCCTTATGTGCAAAGCATAGGTACGAAGGCGACGTTTCTGGAGCGTTTGGCAAACAAGAATAAGTGGCTCAAGAAATACATCAAGATGATTATTTTTATCAAAGGCATGCGTACCATCGAGAAGTCAGCGTTCAAAGCGACATATAAAACTGTGTGGTGCGCTGGCCCTGCCATCGAACACATTCATAGCATTCGACCATTGAAGGCGATAATGAAAGACCTCACCGAGTAAGCGTGTTACTGATGAGGTCTTTCTATGTTATAAAGCAAGAAAATCCTAGAGTGTTCCGCGCGATTCCTGTTCGCGTTCTATTGCTTCAAATAGCGCTTTGAAATTTCCTTTTCCAAAACTCTTCGCTCCTTTTCTTTGAATGATTTCAAAGAACATCGTAGGACGATCGAGCACTGGCTTCGTGAAGATCTGTAACAAATATCCTTCATCGTCGCGATCGATAAGAATGCCCAAATCACGCAGTGGTGCGAGGTCTTCATCTATTTTTCCAACGCGGTCGAGAACAGTGTCGTAATATGAATTGGGAACAGTAAGAAAATCAACACCTCTATTTTTTAGTGCTGTTACTGTTTCGATAATATTATCGGTAGCCACGGCGATGTGCTGAACGCCTGCGCCGTTGTAGAAGTCAATGTATTCTTCGATTTGCGATTTCTTGCGGCCTTCGGCTGGTTCGTTGATGGGGAATTTGATACGACCGTTGCCATTGCTCATCACCTTACTCATCAACGCGGTGTATTCAGTGCTGATGTCTTTGTCATCAAAAGAAACGAGTTGTGCGAAGCCCATCACTTTCGCATAAAATTCAACCCATTTATTCATTTCATTCCAACCGACATTTCCGACCATGTGATCGATAAATTTCAATCCAACATCAGTAGGTTTAAAAGATGGATTCCATGCACGGTAGCCAGGCATGAATACGCCATTATAATTTTTTCTTTCTACAAAAACGTGAAGGGTTTCGCCGTAGGTATGTATTCCTGAAAGCACTACTTCTCCATCATTATCTTTTACGGTAGTAGGTTCCATGCAGCTAACACCGCCGCGAGCAGTAGTTTCCTTCCAGCTCTTTGCGGCGTCATCTACCCAGAGAGCCACTACTTTCACGCCGTCTCCATGCTTGTTGATGTGCGCGTTGATGGGTCCGTCGGCTGATAGGGGAGAGGTGAGTACAAGACGAATCTTATCTTGTTGTAGCACATAGCTCACGGTGTCTTTGCTACCAGTTTCGAGGCCTTTGTATGCCAGTGGTTGGTAACCCCAAGCAGCCATGTAGTAGTAAGCAGCTTGCTTTGCATTACCCACGTAAAGTTCAACGTGGTCTGTGCCGAGCAACGGGAGAAAATCTTCTGCCTGTGGTACTACTTTCTCGAGTTGTAGAGATGTATTATCGGTGATCATGTAATTATTTTTTTGTAGTGAAATTTATTTTTCTAGCCATGACGTGAGGTAGCCCGGATCAGAGAGGTCTACTGCAAGTTGCGTTACTTTCAGAGGTCTAAAAGTATCTACCATTACAGCGAGCTCACCGGTTTCTTTTTGTCCGATGCTGCGTTCGGTGGCGCCAGGGTGAGGCCCGTGTGGAATACCACCTGGGTGCAAAGAGATATAACCTTTATCCACGTGATTGCGGCTCATAAAATCGCCATCGACATAGTACAAAACTTCATCGGAGTCGATGTTGCTGTGATTATATGGGGCCGGAATGGCTTGTGGATGATAATCATACAATCGTGGACAGAATGAGCACACTACGAAGTTGTGGGCTTCAAAGGTTTGATGCACGGGCGGTGGTTGATGCACACGACCGGTGATGGGCTCGAAGTCCTGAATATTGAATGCGTATGGATAATTAAATCCATCCCATCCAATCACATCAAAAGGATGTGAAGCATATTCGAGTGTGTGCAACACATTTTCTTTTCTGATTTTCATGATGAAGTTTCCTTTTTCATCATGCGTTTCCAGATTCTGTGGTCTGCGTATATCACGCTCACAGTAAGGAGAATGCTCCAACAACTGCCCGAAATTATTGCGGTAGCGCTTCGGAGTGAGAATAGGAGAAAAAGATTCAACAATAAACAATCGATTGTCTGTTGTATCGAATTGGATTTGATAAATCATACCGCGTGGAATCACGAGATAGTCGCCATATCCGAAGGTGATATTTCCTAAGAATGTTCTTAGTGTTCCGCTGCCTTTGTGGATAAAAATCATTTCGTCTGCATCCGCATTTTTATAAAAGTAAGATGTCAGACTTTCGGTTGGCGCTGCTAGCGCGATGTTAAGATCGTTGTTGAACAACACTGTTTTGCGCGACTCCAAAAAGTCCTTTTCAGGAGCTACGTTAAAACCAGCAAGCATCATCGGTGAAATATTCTTGTCAATCGCTGCTACTGGAGCAACATTCACAGGAGTACCTACACTTTTGATCATGGTTGGTCGGTGCACGTGATAGAGCAAGGAGCTCATTCCATGAAAACCTTCTGTTCCAAAAAGCTGTTCGTAATACAATCCGCCATTGGGCTGTCTGAATACAGTGTGGCGCTTGTGTGGTATTTGTCCTAATTGATGATAAAACGGCATGACTTCAATGTTCTGATTTTCAACAGCATTGTTTCTGTTGAATGGATTTGTGAAGCCAAAAGTAATTAGACGGAGGTCAAACGACTTCTAAAATGATTAAAATCATTTATAGAACCGCGGAGGTTCGATTTTATTAGGTACTAAAAGTGCCTGTGGATAGAGTTTCTTGAGTTCAGCGTAGTTTTTCTGAGCTTCGAGTGAAGTTCTGAAATCGCCCACACGAACGACATAGTCGGGGGTATTTTGTTCGATGTAGGCCTGCATTTTTAGACCGCTATTGAGAAACTTTGCACGCACGTTTTTCGCGTCTGCGTAGGAGCCTAGGAATATTTGCACTCGATATCCTTTCATTTCAGATTTGCCGCGCATCTTTTTTTCTAAAGAATCAATTTTTGAAGAAAGGATAAAATTTACGTCTCCAAGATTTCCTGTAAAAGACGAGTCGCTGCTTTGTCCAAAGGCTGAAAGAACCGAAATAACAAGTAGAGCTGTACAAAGGAAACGCGTAGTCATATTTTGTGAAAAATAATAAAATGCAAAGGTAATGAAAGCAGGATGCAAAGAGAATTTTATGCCAAAACGAAAGCTATCTAATTGAGGTCAAATAAGGTGGCTTGATTCGTCATGGTATTGTCTTATTTAGAATGTTTATAAATTACAATTAAACACAATTCAGCCCCTTGTTGATGCGAGTCGTGGTATAAATTTGCAGCCATTCTATAGTGTAGAATCACGTAAAATACAGCAATAATGCGGTTTTCAGACAGTTTTTACAATCGGGTTCTCATCACGCTTGCGTTGATTATTTCAACAGCACTAACATCTTTTGCAAGTATCCATGAAGGTGGTGATGTAGCCAAAGGAGAGCAATTGTTCAATGCGAACTGTGCCTCGTGTCACAAAATCACCAATGAAGTGTTGGCTGCGCCTGGTCTCGGGGGCATCGACCAACGCTGGGCAGGAAAGGATGCACTTCTTGTGAAGTGGATCCAAAATCCTCAAGCTGCTGCGGCTACTGGTGACGCTTACATCAAGCAATTGGTAGCGACCAACGTTCCTCTTTTCGGATGGATGGCGGGTCAAGCGGTAAGCGAGGCAGAAATCAAAGACATTTTGACCTACATCAAAACTCCCCCAGCAGGTGCTGCTGGTGGCGCTGCTGCAGGTGCAGTAAATGAGTGTCAAACACTCGAGGAGCTTCAGGCTGCGGCTGAGGAAAATGAAGAGTCAGATGGCTTTATTTGGTTCATCATCATCGGCGTAATCTTCACCATCATTGCTATCTCTGCGGCAAATATTAGCCGTTCATTGAAAAATGCAATGAATGAGCGCGATGGTCTTCCTGCAGAAGTAGAGCATTCATATTGGCACAATGTGAAGACTTGGATGTGGACCAACAAAACATTCGTATCCATCATCGGCGTATTCCTCGTGTGCTACTTTGTAGTGGTAGGTTACAGCAGCTTGATGGATATCGCTGTTTATGAGGGTTATACTCCAACACAGCCAGTGTGGTTCTCTCACAGCATCCACGTTTGTCAAAACGAAGTAGATTGTCAATATTGCCACAGCAGCGCAGCTAAGTCGAAGCACGCTGGCATTCCTTCTGTGAACGTTTGTATGAACTGTCACAAGGGTATCAACAAAGGAACAATCACTGGCGAAAAGGAAATCAATAAGATTTATGCTGCTATCGGTTTCGATCCAACTACAAAGCAGTACATCGAAAACTACGAAGAGAAGCCTATCGCTTGGAACAAAGTTCACAACTTACCTGACCACGTTTATTTCAACCACTCACAGCACGTAACTGTAGGTAACATCGATTGTAAGCAGTGTCACGGTCCAGTTGAGAAGTACACTGTAGGTCACCAGGCTACGATCGAAGAGATCAATGCACAAGATCCAGCTGAAGTTCCTGGCCTAATCAAATTGACAAAGCCAACCCTCACCATGGGATGGTGCTTGGAATGTCACAACAAATCTCAGGTGGATCTCACCAGCTCTGAGTACTACGAAGAAATGCACAATCGCTTCAAGGCTACTGGTCTTGGTCAGCGTACTATTCGCGATATCATGGAAGACGGTGAAATCACTGTTCGCGAAATGGGCGGTTGGGAATGTGGTAAGTGTCACTATTAATCTGAATTCGACCTACAACAATGGGAATGAATAAGAAATACTGGACCGGCTTAGATGAATTAAACAATACGCCGGCTTTCCAAGAAGCAATCTCTAACGAGTTCAGCAACACCGAGCGTGTTGAAGACTTCTTGAGTAATGATAAATTAAAGGAAACCAACACAGGACGTCGCGACTTCCTCAAGTTCATGGGTTTCAGCGTAGCTGCTGCAACACTGGCTGCTTGTGAAACGCCCGTTGTGAAGAGCATTCCTTATGTGGTGAAACCAGAGGAAATCACTCCTGGTATCGCCAACTATTATGCTTCTACATACTATGATGGAAATGACTACGGTAACATTCTCGTGAAAACACGTGAAGGCCGTCCAATTTTCATCAAAGGAAACAAGAGTCTCGGTTTGGCTAAGGGTAACATCGGTGCACGCATCAATGCTTCTGTTATCGGTCTTTACGATAGCGCCAGATTGAAGGGTCCAAAGAAAGGCGGTAACGACATTTCTTGGACTGATCTTGATAGCGAAGTGAAAGGCGCGCTTGCTTCTGCACGCAGCATCCGCATCGTTTCTAATACCATTATCAGCCCATCGACTCAAAGAGCAATCAACGAGTTTTCTACGAAATATGCCGGTAAAGTGAAGCACGTTCAATACGATGCAATCTCTTACAACGGTATCACAAAAGCTAACCTTGCTGCTTTCGGTAAGGCAGTTGTTCCAAATTACGATTTTGGAAAAGCTGAAGTGATTGTGAGCATCGCAGCAGATTTCCTCGGTACTTGGCTCACGCCAGCAATGTACCAGATTGGATATTCTGAAGGCCGCGATGTAGACAATGGAAAAATGAGCAAGCACTTCCAGTTTGAGTCTGTAATGTCTCTAACAGGTTCAAATAGTGACGAGCGTATTCCAATCAAACCTTCTCAGGAGGGTAAAGTAGCTGCAGCTATTTATGCATCTCTCACTGGTTCTGCTGAAAAAGTAGAAGGTGTGAATGAAGTAGTGTTCAACAAAATGATCACTGCTCTCAAGGGCGCTGCTGGCAAGAGTTTGGTAGTTGCTGGTAGCAATGACCCAAATGTTCAATTGATCGTTAATGCCATCAACCAATCACTTGGAAACTATGGCAAAACAATAGACATCAACAATCCAATCACTCTTTACAGAGGAAATGATGCGGATATGTTGGCTTTGGTAGATGAGATGAACGCAGGTGCCGTCGACGCTTTAATCGTTTATGGCTCTAATCCAGCGTACTCTTGGTACCAATCAGATAAGTTTATCTCAGGTCTTGGTAAGGTTAAGACAAGTGTTTGTTTCAATGGCTTCGCAGATGAGACTGCCAGCCGCTGTACTTACATGGCACCAGACCATCACTATTTGGAGTCATGGAATGATTTTTCATTCGTGAACGGTCGTGTGGACTTGGCTCAGCCTACTATTTCTCCCCTTTACAACACACGTCAAGCTCAGGAGAGCTTGTTGCGTTGGTCTGATAACGGTTCGTCATACTACGATTTCATGCGCACCACTCATAATGGTTCGTACACATCGGCAATGATGGCCACCGACAGCTCATGGAATATGGCTGTTCACAACGGAACGTTCGCTGCAACAGTTGCTGTGGCTGCCGCGGCTGCCGAAGCACCTGCTGCTACCGCTGCTCCTACTACTCCTACTACTCCTACTACTCCTACTGATGCTCCTGCTCCTGCTCCTACTCCTGCTCCTACTGCATCTACTCTCAACATCGCTGCTGCAATCAGCGCTGTGAAAGCAGTTAAAGGTGGAACTTGGGAAGTTGCATTGTACGAGAAAATCACTGTAGGTAACGGTAATCAGGCTAACAACCCTTATTTGCATGAAACCCCAGATCCAATCACGAAAGTGACCTGGGACAACTATATCACCATGTCTCCGCTCGACGCAAAAGAGTTTGGATACAATGTGAATCTCGGTCAAGAATCTGCTGCAACTGTTGCGAAAGTGACAGTGAACGGCAAGGAAATGACTCTTCCAGTATTCCCAGCACCTGGTCAAAAGCGTGGTACCATTGGTATCGCTCTTGGTTATGGTCGTGGAGCAGGCAACGAAGAAATCGGAAGCGCTGCCTATCAAATCGGTGAATACGGACAGCACATGCTCGTGGATGATAAGCGCGTTCCAATTGGTAAAAATGCCTTCGCATTAGCTACCATGGTGGACGGTGTTCCCGTATATGCTGGCTATAGCGCTAATGTAGACATCACAGAAGAAGAGTATTACCTCGCGACGACACAAATGCAGAATACTGTAATGGGTCGTGATTCTGTAGTAAAAGAAACAACTTTCGCCACATTCATGGCGGAGAAAGACAAGAAGAAAGGGACAGCTACATACAATATGGTTCCTGCTCTTGTAGTGCATGAAGACATCAATAAAGATGGCAAAATCAATGCACAGGATAAAAAACCAACCAGTGAAATTGATCTTTGGGCTGATCATCCAGTAGAAGGTGTGGGACACCGTTGGGGATTGACTATCGACTTGACTTCATGTCTTGGTTGTGGAGCTTGTATTACAGCTTGTCATACTGAAAATAACGTTCCCGTTGTAGGTAAAGAAGAAGTATTGAAGCACCGCGATATGCACTGGTTGCGTATCGACCGCTACTTCAGTTCTGATTTCGCTACAGTGGAAGAGACATCTGAAAAGAAAGACCTCGGAACAATCGCTGCATATCGCGATATGGAAAACGCTGCTGAGAATCCTCGCACCGTTCACATGCCAATGATGTGTCAGCACTGTAACCACGCTCCTTGTGAGACTGTGTGTCCAGTGGCAGCAACAGTTCACAGCAATGAAGGTCTAAACAACATGGCTTACAACCGTTGTATTGGTACTCGTTACTGCGCAAACAACTGCCCATATAAAGTTCGTCGCTTCAACTGGTTCAACTATGTGACCAACGATAAGTTCTCGAACTTCAACCCATCACAAGGAGAAATGACTCGTATGGTATTAAACCCAGATGTGACCGTTCGTACACGTGGTGTAATGGAAAAATGTAGCATGTGTCAACAGCGCATTCAAGAAGGTAAGTTAGAAGCTAAGAAGGCTGGTGTTCCAGTTCCAGATGGCTCTATTCAAACCGCTTGTGCTGAGGCATGTCCAACAAACGCAATCGTATTCGGTGACTTGAACGATCAGGCTTCATTGAACACCAAGCGTTCACAGAACGTTCGTTCTTACCACGCTCTTGAAGAAGTGGGAATTCAGCCGAACGTATTCTACATGACAAAAGTTCGCAACATTGAAGAAACCGAAGCATAATCTACGAAGATCATGATAAAAGAAGCATCAATAAGAAAACCTCTTATCCTCGGTCACAAGACTTATGGCGACATCACGAATGATGTTGTGAGTCCGATTGAGGGTCCTGCACCAAAGCAGTGGAAGATTGCCATCACTATTGCCGCGATTGTTGCGCTTTATGGTGTTGGATGTATTATGTATCTCGTAGCAAACGGTATCGGTACTTGGGGATTGAACAAGACTGTGGGTTGGGCATGGGATATCACCAACTTCGTATGGTGGGTTGGTATCGGTCACGCTGGTACCCTTATCTCAGCGGTATTGTTGTTGTTCCGTCAACGCTGGCGCATGGCGATTAACCGAAGTGCTGAAGCGATGACGATCTTCGCCGTAATCATGGCAGCACTTTTCCCTGTATTCCACATGGGTCGTGTTTGGCTAGCTTACTGGACTTTACCACTTCCAAACCAATTCGGTTCATTGTGGCCCAACTTCAACTCGGCATTGATGTGGGACGTATTCGCGATCTCAACTTACTTCTCTGTATCGCTGGTATTCTGGTACATTGGTCTTATCCCAGACTTCGCTACAATTCGCGATAGAATGGTGAATCCAAAGATGAAGAAATTCTATAGCATTCTTTCTTTCGGTTGGTCTGGCCGCGCTAAGCACTGGACACGTTTTGAAGAAGTATCATTGGTACTCGCAGGTATTGCAACACCACTCGTATTCTCTGTACACTCTATCGTATCGATGGACTTTGCTACCTCAGTAATTCCAGGTTGGCACACGACCATCTTCCCTCCATACTTCGTATCGGGTGCGGTATTCTCAGGATTCGCGATGGTATTGACTCTTCTCTTGATCATGAGAAAGACGATGCGTCTCGAGGCTTACATCCACATGAAGCACGTTGAATACATGAACATCGTAATCATCGTGACAGGTTCTATCGTTGGTGTGGCTTATTTGACAGAGCTTTTCATTTCTTGGTATAGCGGCGTAGAATATGAATCATACGCCTTCATCAACCGTTTCTCAGGACCATACGCTTGGTCGTACTGGATGATGATGACATGTAACGTAATCAGCCCGCAGCTCTTCTGGTTCAAGAAGATCCGCACAAGCTTGACCGCTACGTTCATCCTTTCGATTGTAGTAAACATCGGTATGTGGTTTGAGCGTTTCGTAATCATCGTTACTTCTATTCACCGTGACTACACTCCTGGAGCTTGGGGCGAATTCCACCCATCTTCAATTGACATTGGATTATTCATCGGTACCATCGGTATTTTCTTCACCTTGTTCTTATTGTTTGCGCGTTACTTCCCAGTACTCGCTCTCAACGAGTTGAAGACAATCTTGAAGGTGTCTGGTGAGAGTTACAAAAACGATAAAAGTCATTAAGTAAAAGCATTAGTACATTATTACTATGGCAAATAAAGTATTCCACGTGATGTATGACGACGACCAAAAGTTGATGGACGCCGCTCGTGCCCTTGTAGCTCAAGGTATTCGCGTAAAAGATGTATTTTCTCCATTCCCAATTCACGGATTGGATCCAGTGATTGGTGTGAAGCGCACACGTTTAGCGATTACATCATTCATGTATGCTACCACCGGTACGTTGCTTGCGATTATCGGAACATGGTACTTTATGGTACACGACTGGGATTGGAACATCGGTGGTAAGCCGAACTTCAGTTGGATTGAGAATGCTCCAGCATTCGTTCCTGTGATGTTCGAGTTCTCTGTATTCTGTGGCGCTCACGGAATGGCAATTACCTACCTCCTCCGCAACGGGACATTGCCTGGAATGCCAGCTAGCAATCCAGACCCACGCACCACAGACGATAAGTTTGTGATGGAAATCGTTACAGAGCAGAACACTTCAATGTCAGCATCTGATATCGAAGCGAAGATTCGTGCTACTGATGTTTATGAACTCAGCATTAAGGATTATTGAGATGAAAAGAGTATTTAATATTTTCTTCGGAGTGCTTGCTACCACTACATTATTCGTAGCATGCACGACAGACCCCAATGCACCAGGTGTGGAATACATGCCTGATATGTATCGCTCCCCAGCTCCAGAAGCTTATGTGGACTATGGTTCTGCCAAGCATGTGGACTGGACACAAGAGCAAAAGGAAGCAGCTGGCGTGAAGCCAGTATTGGTTCGTAAGCCAGTGCCTGGAACGATTCCATTTACAGGTAGCGCCGAGGCAGCAGTATTTGTAATGCCATATGCATTGAAGAATACACCAGAAGACTATGAATTGGCGGCAACAATGGTGAAAAGTCCAATCACATCAACCAAGTTTCACGTAGAGAAGGGAAAGAAGATTTATAATCACATGTGCGTTCACTGCCATGGTAAAGAAGGTCACGGAGATGGAGCAATCTCTAAGAATGGTCACATCTTGGGTATTCCTGACTATGCTACCAAGTTGAAAGATCTTCCAGAAGGTAAGATGTATCACACCATTACCTATGGTAAAGGTTTGATGGGTCAACACGCTTCTCAGCTCAATCAGCTTGAGCGCTGGCAAGTAATTGAATATGTAAAATGTTTGCAACAAGGTGTAAGCAATCCAGAATTTGATGCTAACGATATGTTGGTGTTAAACAAGGCTGCTGCAGCCCCAGCTGACTCAATAAAGTAAAAAACTCCTACTAACCCCGGTTCGACCAAGGATATGGCACAAGAAAATAAGTTGCATTTTGAATTTCCATCTAACGTAAAGAAGGGCACCATGGTGCTCATGGTTGTGGGTATTATAGCTACAGCCCTTGGATGGTTTGCAGATAAAACAGATCATCACCAATATTGGTGGGCTAACCTATTGATCAATGGATTCTTCTTCTTCGCGATCGCATTAGGTGCACTCTTCTTTTATGCTTTGCAATACGCTGCTGAAGTGGCATGGTCTGCAATGCTCAAAAGAATCTTCGAAGCAATCTACTCGTATATTCCAATAGGATTTGGGGTAATTTTCTTCGTATTACTCGTTGGTCAATTCCACGGTCACCACTTGTATCATTGGATGGACAGCAGTGTCTATGATGTGAATGCTCCAGAGTATGACCCTATCATAGCTAACAAGCGCCCTTATTTGTCGCCTTGGTTCTTCTGGTTGCGTACAATAGTGTACGGTGCAACATTTATCTATTTTGCCCGCACATTCCGCAAATGGTCATTGCAGGAAGATGAAGTAGGGGGTACTGAAATTCACTTCCGCTTCTTCCGCAAGTCTGCTGTATTCCTCGTGTTTTTCGCAGTGTTCAGCTCAACTCTTGCTTGGGACTGGTTGATGAGTATTGATGTTCACTGGTTCTCTACCATGTATGGCTGGTATATCTTCGCTGGAATGTGGGTGTCAGCTATCACTATTACTACTCTTTTGGTAATTTGGTTAAAAGGAAAAGGCTACCTCGCAAGCGTAAATAATTCTCACATTCATGACTTAGGTAAATGGATGTTTGCGATCTCAATGTTGTGGAGCTACTTGTGGTTCTGTCAGTATATGCTGATTTGGTATTCTGATATTCCTGAAGAGATTACATACTTCAAAGAGAGATATGATCACTATATGTTTGGAATGTGGGGCGTATTCGCAGTGAACTTTGCAATACCATTCTATGTTCTTATAGCACGTGACGCAAAGAGAAACTTCAAGTTCTTGACAAGAGTTGGGGTAATCATCATCCTTGGTCACTGGGCTGACCTATACATCGCGATCATTCCTGGTACCATCCACGGTCACCTTGAGTGGGGATTCGGTGAAGCTCATCACACTACTTTCGTTGGCTGGTTTGAAATAGGAATGTTCCTTGGCTTCCTTGGATTATTCATATACACTATTTTAAATACATTAAGTAAGGCTCGTATCACTCCTGCTAAGCATCCTTTCTTACAGGAAAGTGAACACCACAGCATCTAAGTTAGTTTGAATAAGAACAGAGAAAAAAAGATACAGACATGAAACTTTTAATACTGTTGGTCGGCGTTTTGGGAATCATCGCGATTGCTCAATTGACCAAGGTTTATGAATTGACAAGAGGCATGCGCAAGAACCGTGAGGAAGACATTTCTCCGGCTGACAATAAGCTTCAAGCAAATTTGATGCTCGTTTGGATGTTCATCTTCTTCGGAGGTGTTATTTGGTTGTACTCTCGTTACGGCAACTATCTGCCAGAGTCGGCTTCTGAGCACGGTGTAGAAGTAGATAACCTCATGAAGATCAACATTTGGATGATCACCATCGTATTCTTTATCGTGAATGCGTTGTTGTTTATCTTCTCTTACAAGTACTATTACAGAAAAGACAGAAAGGCTCGCTTCTTCGCTCATGACAATCGTCTTGAGATGATTTGGACTTTGATTCCTGGTGTGACCATGGCCTTCATCATTGTTTATGGTTTGATTACTTGGAATCACATGACAGGCCCAGCTTCTGCAGATGCAATACAGGTAGAAGTATATTCAAAGCAATTCGGTTGGATTGTTCGCTACCCTGGTGATGACAAGACATTCGGTTCTTCTACCTACAATCTTATCGATCCAGCAGCTAACCCACTCGGTCTTATCACAGCAGAAAACGTGAAAGAGAGAGTAGATGCAATTGACGCCGATATCGAAAAGTTAAAAGCTGAGATTGAAGCCAACGAAAAATTGCCTTTGTGGCCAGATTCATACGTTGAAAGCCAAAATGAAAAGCTATACAGATTGGAGCGTTTAAAGCAGCGTATCCTCGATATCGATGAGACTAAGAACCCAAAGACTGGTCTTAGTGAATGGGCTGCATCAAGCGATGACAGAATTGTGAATACTGAACTTCACATTCCAGTGGGCAAAGAGGTAGAATTTATTTTCCGCTCTCAGGATGTGATTCACAGTGCCTACATGCCTCACTTCAGAGCGCAGATGAACACTGTGCCAGGTATTCCAACAAGATTCAAAATGAAGCCAACCATCACTACTGCAGAGATGAGAGAAAAACTCGGCGACGACGAGTTCAACTACATCCTTCTTTGTAACAAAGTGTGTGGAGTTTCTCATTACAACATGAAAATAAACGTTATTGTTGAATCTGAGAAAGATTACCTTGCGTGGGTGGAAAAACAGAAGAAATTCAAGCAAGACGAAACACAAGAAGAATCATCATCCTCTACTACAGATACAACAGCTGTTGCAGGTATTCCTGCGGTGGTTGTAAAAAACATCGCACAAAAGAAATAATTTAAAATTTAATCAGAGGACAAAGAAATGGGAGCACACGCAGAACACGGACATGGACACCACCATGAAGAGAGCTTTGTTTCAAAGTACATTTTCTCACAAGATCACAAAATGATTTCCAAACAGTTCTTGGTAACTGCTATCTTCATGGGTATCATCGCTGTGATGTTGTCAATCTTCTTCCGTCTCCAATTGGGATGGCCAGGAGAAAGTTTTGGTATCCTCAACTTCTTCCTTGGTGATAAATGGGCACCAAACGGAGTGTTGAATGGTAATGCCTATTTGGCAATGGTAACAATCCACGGTACTATCATGGTATTCTTCGTATTGACAGGTGGATTGTCAGGAACATTTGCCAACCTACTCATTCCATTGCAGATTGGAGCACGTGATATGGCATCAGGTTTCTTGAACATGTTGTCATTCTGGTTCTTCCTAGCGTCTTCAATTATAATGGTAGCTTCATTGTTCGTTGAGGGTGGTGCCGCATCAGGTGGTTGGACAGTTTATCCTCCGCTATCGGCGCTTCCACAGGCAATGCCAGGTTCTGGAACAGGTATGACATTGTGGTTGATTTCAATGGTATTATTCGTAGCTTCTTCACTTCTAGGAGGTTTGAACTACATCGTTACCATCGTTAACCTCCGCACCAAAGGAATGAAGATGACACGTCTTCCACTTACAATGTGGGCGTTGTTGGTAACAGCAATCCTTGGTGTATTGTCTTTCCCAGTTCTTGTATCTGCAGTTGTATTGCTTTTGATGGACCGTGGTTTCGGTACAGCTTTCTACCTTTCTGATATCTTTATCGAGGGTCAAGCTCTTGACGTAACAGGTGGTTCACCAATTCTTTATCAGCACTTGTTCTGGTTCCTTGGTCACCCAGAGGTTTACATCGTATTGTTACCAGCCTTGGGTATTTCGTCTGAGGTTATTGCAACAAATGCTCGCAAACCAATCTTTGGTTACAAGGCAATGGTGGGATCTATCCTTGCAATTGGTTTCCTTTCGTTCATCGTTTGGGGTCACCACATGTATGTAACGGGTATGAACCCATTCATCGGATCGGTATTCGTATTCACCACTCTTTTGATTGCGATTCCTTCTGCTGTGAAAGCATTTAACTACCTCACCACATTATGGCAAGGTAATATTCGCTTCACACCAGCAATGTTATTCTCAATAGGACTAGTATCAACGTTCGTAACAGGTGGTCTCACAGGTATCATCCTCGCTGACTCGGCGCTTGACGTAAACGTACACGATACATATTTCGTAGTAGCTCACTTCCACATTGTAATGGGTATGTCAGCAATCTTCGGAATGTTGGCTGGTATCTACCACTGGTTCCCAAAGATGTTTGGACGCATGATGAATACCAAGTTGGGCTATGCTCACTTCTGGTTGACATTGATTTGCGGTTATGGAGTATTCTTCCCAATGCACTTTGTGGGAATGGCTGGAGCTCCACGTCGTTACTACAGCTACTCTGAGTTTGAATTCTTGGATTGGGTAATGGACTTGAACCCATTGATCTCAACGTTCGCCATCATCGGTGGTGCTGCGCAGATTTTGTTCTTGTTCAACTTCTTCCACAGCATCTATTATGGTCAAGTGGCAACACAAAATCCATGGGGTTCAAATACACTCGAGTGGACTACACCAGTAGAGCACATCCACGGCAACTGGCCTGGTGCAATTCCAGAAGTACACCGTTGGGCTTATGACTACAGCAACCCAGAGCACGAAGAAGATTTCGTTCCTCAAGTGGTGCCCCTCAAGCCCGGCGAACACGCACACTAACGAAGTCGCAATTCTCAATTCTAAATTCAGAATTCAGAATTATAAAAGAAGAGATTAAAGTTATAGAATTAAAAGCGCTCCAGATGGGGCGCTTTTTTTTTTGAATTCGCTATTAATAATTCGCAATAGGGAAACCTTTATTCCACGGTCGCTTCGTCGCCTTTCCGATTCCCTTGTTCCAAAAATCCCTTCTTCCGTGTTCCTTGTTCTTTGTTCCTTGTTCTTTTGTTCCCCTGCTTACCTTTGCCCCATGCGTCGACGAATCGTACTGAGTACTGTTTTAATAATTTGGAGCGCCCTTACAAACGCTCAGAGCGTCAATCTTTCAGATTCGTTGTATCAAGTATTTAGGAATAAACCAAAGCCATCGCTGAAGCTCGATTTTCGCAATTCATTCATCACAGGAAGCACCGTACAAATAGGAGGGGTGAAAGCAGGAATGAGTTTTGGAAAAACAATGAATATTGGTCTCGGCTATAGTTGGTTGTACAGCCATTTTGATCAGGTTTATTATCAGCAAGAAGTAGAGAAAATCGGTCGCCTGCGCATGCGCTATCTGGGGCCTTACATCGAATATTCTTTTTATAGAAAAAACCCTTGGGAAGCGATGGTGACAGCAAACGTGGGTTATGGAAGTATTTTTCTTGATCCCAATGGAAAGAGGACAGGCGAGCGACTGTTCGAAGCAAGGGCATTTGTTTACGAACCCACCATTGCCTTCGAATACAAAATCGCCAATCTCATTGGCGTTGGTGCAGGGTATGGTTACAGACTCGTTATAAGGGGCAATAGAGACATCGAACAACAATTTACGGCTCCTGTTTACGTATTGCGATTTCGATTGATTTTAGACCGCTTTGAGAAGCTCTGGAAAGACCGAATAGGGAAGGAGGAGTGAGACGCAAATACATTTACTTTTGAAACGAGATGACAGACGGATTTGATATCAGAAATGAAGCCGATCAGCCCACCGATAAGGAGCTGGACAAAGTATTGCGTCCCAAAAGTTTCGACGACTTTACCGGACAAGGGCAAGTACTAGAAAATTTGGAGGTATTTGTAAAAGCCGCCAAACTTCGCAGCGAAGCACTCGACCATGTTCTGTTTCATGGTCCTCCCGGTCTGGGCAAGACTACTTTGGCATATATCATTGCCAATGAAATGGGCGTGAGCATGAAGACTACCAGTGGTCCCGTGCTCGACAAACCGGCCGACCTCGCGGGGTTGCTCACCAACCTTGAACCGAATGATGTGCTATTCATTGACGAAATACATCGTTTGAGTCCAGTGGTGGAGGAATATCTCTACTCGGCGATGGAAGATTATTGCATCGACTTAGTGATAGACACCGGACCGAATGCTCGTTCGGTTCAGATAAAGTTAAATCCATTTACACTCGTGGGTGCCACTACACGCAGTGGATTGCTCACGGCGCCATTGCGTGCGCGTTTCGGCATCAATGCGCGACTTCAATATTATGATGCGAAGACATTGACCAATATCGTGGAGCGCAGTTCTGAATTGTTGCGCATCGAAATAAAAGAAGATGCGGCTTATGAGATAGCACGCAGAAGCCGCGGTACACCTCGTATTGCGAATGCACTGTTGCGACGTGTGCGTGATTTTGCGCAAATCAAGGGCGACGGAACCATTGAAATCAACATCACCAAAACCGCACTGAATGCACTCAACGTGGATACTTTGGGATTGGATGAAATGGACAACAAGATATTGATGACCATGATGGACAAGTTCAACGGCGGCCCTGTTGGACTCACCACCATAGCCACTGCCGTGGGCGAAGACGCAGGAACCATTGAGGAAGTGTACGAACCTTTTTTAATTCAGGAAGGCTTTCTAACCCGCACCCCCCGCGGCCGCCAGCTCACCGAGCTCACCTACAAACACCTCGGCAAAATCCGCAAACCCGATGTGGGGAAGTTGTTTTAAGAGTTACGGAGGTACTGAGGGACGGAGGTACTGGATTGAGCTCGATTAAGAGGTAATTTCTCACAGGAATTTAAACGACTTTCGAAGAGCGAAACATTTACTCGGATAAAAAAAACTCCCCGAATTTTCGGGGAGTTTTTTTTATTACTCTAATATGATTCTTGAAACATGTTCTCTGCCGCTGCTATCAATGGCTTTGAGCAGATAAATACCAGAAGGTTGTGCAGACAAATCGTATGTTGATAGAACAGAATTATTCTGCGTAGCATGAATGAGCTGTCCTGAAATATTGAATATTTCGACACGATCAATTTCTTCTTTTGCTATCCAAGTAATTTGTCCATTGGTTGGATTTGGAAAGACCAAAATTTCTGAAGCTTGGGGTGTATTTGCTTCAGCAATGTTTGTAGGTCCGCCAGCTGGTCCAAACACTGTAAAGTAGGCCCAAGCCGCGCACAATGGATCTCCCGTTTCTGTTACCAAAACAGCATACGTTCCAACAGGAAGATTACTAATTGATGTGCCTGTTGCTCCCGTATTCCACAGGTACTCATATGATCCGCTGCCGCCAGAAGCGGTAACGCTAACGCTGCCATTGCCTGTGTAGATAGAGTTGCTGGATGAGTTTGTTCCGCTAATGCTCAAGGACAAATTGCAACCTCCGATGGCCACGTAATAAGTGCCCACACGTTGACATCCGTTGGCGTCTGTTACGGTCACGACGTATGCTCCTGGAATTAAATTGTTGATGCTTTGTGTTGTCTCTAGATTACTCCATGCGTAAGAATATGGCGCCGTTCCGCCCGAAGGAGTTACCGAAGCAGTACCATCGAGAGCACCAAGACTTGATTCTCCAGAACCACTCATGCTAATAGTGAAGTCGTCGCAAGAAGGAAGATTGAGCACGATGGCATCAACAAAAAACTCACTGCCTGCTACTGGTGTTGGCAGCGGTAGATCTGGAACACCGAAGGCGCTCAGGTCCGGTACAGAGCCAATACTTGATGTGGCCCAAATATTCAATCGATCAGGTGTTAGGTTGGAATAATAGGCGATTGGAATATTTACAGTTGTCCAATTGTTTACATCAACAGATACTTCGAAAAATCCTTCTCCAATTGTTTCATCTTCTTCTGTAGCAGGATTGAAGCGAGTGAGTTCCACTTGCAGACCGCATGCATCATTGTTGGCAGGGTTTGCTTTGTAGCGAAAGTCAACAGAAATGGGGCGCTGAGTGTATGGAATTCCAGGGTTTTCAAAGGAGCCAAGCTGTATACTTCCACCCAAAGGATTCGGCAATGGAGTGGGTGGACCAAAAGGACCGAATATCGCGAAGTCGGGACACTCAGGACAATCGCCTGTTACCATGCGTACGCTTGAGCTACCTTCTGCTGGAGATGAAGTTACCTGAAATACTGTTTGATCACCGCCACTAGGTTGAGTCAAGGAGTTGGAAGTGGACCAGCCTGTAGGATTATTGCCAGTCCAGTTTTCAAAATTGAGATTGGATTGCGCCGACGCTATCTGAGCGACAACGAGTAGTTTGAATAAAACAAGAGTAGTTATTCTCTTCATAATTGAGGAATTAAATTGTTGGTTAAAAAAATTAAGACGTCTTGTTTTTTGGTACCCAAACACCATGCCACTCAACCAATAATTTGAGTATCAATAATTCCCCCATTCCCCATTCCCTATCTACCTATTCTTGTTCCCGTTCCCGTTCCCGTTCTAAATTCTCTTCATCACCTGACTCGCGAGCCACGCGGGGCCGATGAGGAGGAATTGAACATCTTTGAGGAAGCTCGGTTTTTTGCCTTCTACTCTGTGGCCCCAAAACTGACCAATCCACGCGACTACAAAGACAATGATCGCAATCATAGGAACATTCAAACCTTGTTCGTCAATAAAACGCCATGCAAAAAAGCATGACATCGCAAAGACAAACATGACGATGGAAATCGGTATCGAAAGTCGCACGTAATAAATCATTACTGCTGCAAGAGCGAGCAGCGCGAGATTCATCCACTCACTTTCGCCTGGCAGTGGCACAGCATACAGCAGGCCAACGATGCTCCAGAAAATAGCCGGCACACATACCCAATGAACAGCCTTGTTCACCGGGTTTTGATGGCTCTCGCTATATTCTGACAAGAGTTCTTGGAGTCTTGTCATGGTATAGTTATTTAAGTATTATTCTTTCAAAACAAATTCATGCTGAACGTGCACATGCTCGCCTTTCACGAGTATATAGTATTGTCCAGGCTTCCAGTCGGTAGTATTCACTTTATAGGCGTGCACACCGGCGGTTAATTCAGCATTCGCTTGATAACCCAAATAGGTCTGCATAAAAACAGCAACTTCTGCATTCAATGATTGCTCGCATGCGATATTAAATGTGAGTTCCGCACCCTTTTTCAATTCATCTGGTGCGCCTGTCACTTCCACTTTTAAGCCTTGTGAAAAGGAAAAAAGAGGAAATAATAATGTAATAATCAAACCTGCGACTTTCATTTTAAATGTTTTACTCAAAAATGGATAAAAAATGCTGCGGGCGAAACAATTGGGTAAGGAGAAATTAACTTAGTTATTCACCATTTTTAACGCACAATAAAAAGCCCAGAATTACGTTTGCGCGGTACGACTATACGTTTGGAAGGCCTTAAAATTTTTAACGTTATTTCGGTTAAAAACTATCCTCCAAATTAAGGTTGCAAGGAAAAAATTTTACGATATTCGTTATCCAAGAAAATTTGAAGCCATGTTAGATTTTTGCAAAGAGATCCTTACCAAGGTCAGCTTCGATCGTTTTCTTTTCCGCAAGGAATTGCACAAGGCGATCAAAAGACTAAGAGCAGAAGAGCTCAATGTTTTTTATCGCTGGTGTGTCGATCAGTTTGGCTCTATCTACGGAGATATTATCTCCCGCGCATTCAGACCAGGCCTTGCCTAGTCAGAATCCAGAAAACGAACATTCTTTATTAACCCCAAGTAGCCCGCTCTAGACAGCGGGCTTTTTTTGAACCTTTGGGTAAACACTTCTTCAGTCATTTCTACCCAATCATTTTTTTTCATTCCTAAAAAATCTTCCGATGCCTCAAATCGAGGTTCCTGATGAGGTTTGGAGAAACGATTCCACGGACATACGTCTTGACAGATGTCGCAACCGAATGCCCATTCGGTCATCTTGTTTTTAAATTCTAAAGGAATGGCATCTCGCAACTCGATGGTAAGATAGGAGATGCATTTACTTCCATCTACTACATACGGTTCTACAATGGCATCCGTAGGACAGGCGTCGATACAGGCAGTGCAAGTCCCGCAATAGTCTTTCACCGGACCGTCGGCATCCAATTCGAGGTCGATGATTAATTCAGCGATGAAAAAAAATGAACCATGACCTTTGTTGATGAGGTTGGCGTTTTTTCCTATCCAACCCAATCCACTTTTTTTCGCCCAAGCTTTATCCAAGACCGGAGCGCTGTCCACAAATGCGCGTCCTGCCACGGCTCCTATTTCATCATTTATTTTTTGTAAAAAAAGATGAAGTTTGTCTTTTACAACATAGTGGTAGTCCTCACCGAATGCGTATTTGCTGACTTTCGGCGCCTCAGGATTTTGTTTTTTTTCAGTATAATAATTGAATAACAATGATACTACAGACTTCGCACCAGGCACGAGTAGGCGTGGATCGAGGCGCTTGTCAAAGTGATTTTCCATGTAACTCATCTTGCCGTGCATCCCTTGCTGGAGCCACGTTTCAAGACGAGGAGCTTCTTCTTCCAAAAATTCCGCTTTCGAAATGCCACAAAAAGAAAAGCCAAGTTCTTTAGCGAATTGCTTTATTTTCTGTGCATTCGTCAAGGTGTTTCGCTCTATATTTTATTGTGTCGATTCTTGGTCCTGACGCAGATGATGCGCGCGACCTTTGCGGAAAACATTGCGCTCGGTTTTTTTGCCTTTGCGAATGGCGCGTTGATCTTCTTCTGGCAAATGATAAATGTGCTGACATTCTTCAGAACAGCAATTATCGTATTTCGTTTTGCATTCGGGACATTGAATGAAAAGGATGTGACAGGCGAGATTCGCGCAGTTGGTGTGAATGTCGAAAGGCTTACCACACTGATGGCACGAAGCGATCACCTCATCGCCAATACGTTCGGCCATGCGTTCGTCAAACACGAAGTTGACGCCTCGAAATTTATTTTGCAATCCCTTTTCTTTGATGTCTCGCGCATATTTGATGATACCACCTTCGAGGTGATAAACATTTTCAAAGCCCTTGTACTTCATGTACGCAGAAGCTTTTTCGCAACGAATGCCACCTGTGCAATACATCAGCACTTGTTTGTCTTTGTCCTTCGCGAGAATATCTTCTACTACTTTTAATTCTTCGCGAAATGTATCGACGTCTGGTAGAATGGCCCCTTCAAAGTGCCCCACTTCCGATTCGTAGTGATTGCGCATGTCTACCACTACAGTGTTTGGATCAGCCATCTTAGCGTTGAATTCTTCGGCACTGAGATATTTTCCCGTGTTAGAAGGGTCGAAATCTGGATCTTCAATCCCGTCTGCTACAATTTTTGCGCGCACTTTTAAGCGAAGCGCAAAAAATGATTTTCCATTATCTTCTACTGCAGTGTTGAGTCGAATGCCATTGAGGAATGGAATGGAATAAAGATGTGTTTTGAATTCTTCAAAGCGACTGGTCGGCAGTGAGATTTGTGCGTTGATACCTTCGTGTGCCACGTATGTTCGGCCAAGGACGCCCATTTCAGACCATTTTAAAAACAACGCGTCACGAAATTCTTGAGGATTTTCGATGTGGGCATATTGGTAAAAAGATACCGTTGTGCGTTCTTCTGTGCTTTGAGCGATGCGCTCC
>CAYRZQ010000013.1:0-73091 GCA_964428835.1 uncultured Comamonadaceae bacterium
GATAGTATGATAGTATGATAGTATGATAGTATGATAGTATGATAGTATGATAGTACGATAGTACGATAGTACGATAGTACGATAGTACGATAGTACGATAGTATGATAGTGTGGTAGTTGGTTAGAATATAATATTCGAAATTATTTAAAATTATATCGATGTATATATGAAAGGGCCTGAAAAGCGCCTATTCACCGGTGTCTTTGGGATGAATAACTTCGCGACATGCGAAGTATAATTTATACCTTTTATTCTCACTATTTTACTCTTTGTTTCGTGTTGAAATAAGAAGAAATGAAGAGTGTATTATTAGAAAAAAGCCTTAGTCTCGCTGTATTGACTATGAAATGGACCAGTGAACTACACTTTGGAGACTCCACGTTCATCAAGAATCAAATACAACGCAGTTGTACATCTATTGGAGCCAATATTAGAGAAGCCAGCGGAAGTAAGAGCCCAAAAGATTTCATCAATAAACTTAAAACTGCTTATCAAGAATTAGAAGAAACCGAGTATTGGCTTAAAATTATCAGTGATTCTCTAAATAAAAAAGCGCCTGAGGAAATACATCAATTATGTTTAGAATGCAGGAAAATGATGAGTTCCAGCATCAGCACAGCCATAAAAAACCTCAAGAGCAAACACTAGTAAATTCCCACACTCTCACACTATCACACTCGCATACTATCATACTGTCATACTACCATACTATCATACCAGCATACTATCATACTACCATACTAGCATACTAGCATACTATCATACTGCCATACTATCATACTAGCATACTAGCATACTGCCATACTATCATACTAGCATACTAGCATACTATCATACTGCCATACTATCATACTATCATACTAGCATACTATCATACTATCATACTATCATACTATCATACTATCATACTAACATCTTCGCCATCAAACGTACCTGACGTCATCATGAGTAGATTCGCTGATATCCACGTTTTGCTTCGGAGTTCGGCGAATAGGGCTTTGGAATCGGTGAAGACGCGGATGTTGTCGCCGCCGAATGCCTCGCGCACTTGTTCAGGGGTGATGGGCTTTAGCTTTTTGTGAGCAATGGTATGAGGGTTGAAATAAACATAGGCTTCATCTGCGGCTGACATTGCACCGTTGTATTCTGCTAAGAAATTTTCATTCAAACTGGAAAATGTATGTAGCTCCATGCAGGCCACCAATTTGCGATCAGGATATTGTTCTTTCAATGCATTGGTAGTCGCTTTCAACTTGGAAGGTGAATGGGCAAAGTCTTTATAAACGGCGCATGTATCATTTTTCATCACCAATTCCAAGCGCTTCGATGCGCCTTTGAAACTGGCTATTGAGGTGTAAAACTTAGAGGGTTCTACTCCCAATTTCTGACACACCAACATTGCGGCGCTCAAGTTTTGTAGGTTGTGTTTACCGAAAATTTGAATCTCTTGTTCGCCTTCTTCGGTAATCAAGTACGTAATGCCATTGCGCACTTCGTGATCAAATGTGGTGTAGGCGATTTTTTGAATATCTGCGCGCGCAGCCTCCGCTACGGCCTTTACTTCAGCATCATCAACAGAATAAATCAAAGTGCCGTGATCGGAAATTTTATCAGTGAAAATTTTGAATTGCTCCACATAATTTTCAAACGTTGGAAACACGTTGATGTGATCCCACGCGATGCCTGTAATCACGGCGATATCTGGACCATAGAGATGAAACTTTGGTCGGCGATCGATGGGTGAAGAAAGATATTCATCCCCTTCCAAAATCGCGATAGGCGCCGATTCTGAGAGTTTTACCATGCAATCAAAACCCGCCAGTTGCGCTCCTACCATGTAGTCGCAGTCGATGCCCAAAGATTGAAGCACGTGCAAAATCATTGCTGTAGTGCTCGTCTTGCCGTGGCTACCACCAATGACTACACGAATCTTATCTTTTGTTTGATTGAAAATATATTCTGGATAAGAATAGATATTTAGTCCCAATTCCTGAGCGCGCAACAATTCCGGATTGTCTTGACGCGCATGCATACCAAGGATGACTGCGTCCAAATCGGCGGTGATCTTTTCAGGAAACCAACCAATCTCCGCAGGCAGGATGCCACGTGCAGCCAAGCGCGATTTGCTCGGTTCGAATATCTCATCGTCACTACCCGTCACTACGAAACCCTTGTCGTGCAATGCAATGGCGAGGTTGTGCATAGCACTGCCGCCGATGGCTATCAAATGTACTTTCACTTGTTCTTGATTTTATCCAAATGTATAAGTTGGAACCACACAACAGATTGATGAAAAAACAAACATTTCAGCAATGCATTGTGGGATATTTTAAAGTAATATTGGATATGAATTCATCACAACATAAGCAGCGCGCAGCCAAGGTGAACTTGGGGCCAGGTTCGCTCGTGCACATAGGCAAAAGAAAGGAAGGAGCCGTTAAAATCCGAGTGATGGATTACTCCCTCGAACATCTGGAAGAATTTATTTTAAAAGACATTCAGCAATGTTCTAATTTCAAAAATAAAGACTCGGTAACTTGGTTTGACCTTGATGGCATTCATGACACCAAGATTATCGAACACATTGGCCAGACCTTCAATGTACACGTATTGGCGCTCGAAGACGTTATGAACTCTACTGGCCGTCCGAAGGTGGAAAGTTTTGACGACTACACATTGGTAAGCCTGAAAATGTTGGAGTATCAGAGTGATAATAAGACGGTACACGTTGAGCACTTTAGCATCGTATATGGGCATGGATTTCTATTCTCTTTCCAGGAATTCCCCGAAGATAATTTTGAGCCCATTCGAGAGCGCATTCGTTCGAGCCTCGGCCGTGTTCGTGGAAAAGACTCTGAATACCTCGCCTACCTCTTGTTAGATACCATCGTTGACAATTATATCCTCGTGAGTCAGCAATTCGCGGAGCGCATCGAAGAACTCGAAGAACAAATTGTCCGCAACGTGCGTGAGAGCACCTTGAGTCAAATCCTCAATTTGAGAAAAGAGCTGCTGAGCTTCAAACAAAGCATTGATCCTTTGCGCGAGGCGATCAACACGCTTTATAGACAATCTTCCCCTGACAATCAAAAGTATTTTAGAGATGTCTATGACCACATCGTATTTGAGTCGGAGAATATCAACATGTATCGCGAACTTATCGTGAACCTGCTGGAGCTGCACCAAAACATGCTCTCCGTTAAGACCAACGATGTGATGAAAGTTTTGACCATCATTACCACGATCTTCGTTCCGCTCACATTCATTGTCGGCATTTACGGGATGAACTTTGACAACATGCCCGAATTGCGTTGGCAAAATGGCTACTTCTACGTGCTCGGACTGATGGGCCTTTGCGTGCTGGGAATGATAATATTTTTCAAGCGCCAGCGCTGGATTTGACACCCAAAAAGCCTTTATTCTGCAATTCAGTGAACTGAATGAATTTCAGATAGTTTGTCATGCTATATTTGCAAAAAAAAATTTAGGTAAAAGAAAGAGATGAAAACAAAATACATCGACCTCATCGAGCAGACCTTTGACTGGCCGCAAGAGGAGTTTACAATGGATGGGGATCAATTGTTGTTTCACGGCATTCCGCTGATGGATTTGATCAAGAAGTACGGAACACCACTCAAATTCACTTATTTACCTAAAATTTCAAAAAATATCCAACGTGCTAAAGCATGGTTTGCTACTGCCAAGGCAGAAATCGGATATGAAGGAGAATATCACTACTGCTATTGCACCAAGAGTTCTCACTTCCGCCATGTGTTGGAAACAGTTCTTCAAAACGACGTTCACATCGAAACCAGCAGCGCCTACGATATCGACTTGATCCGCCGACTGGCAATCATGAAGAAGATCGACAAGACGCAACGCGTTATTTGCAATGGCTTCAAAAAAGAAGAATATGTAACGAAGATTCTCGATTTGAAGAATGATGGCTTCGAAGATATCATTCCGATTATCGACAATGAATATGAATTGAATGCCTTTAAAGAAAAGACCACAGGTCCGCTCAATATTGGAATTCGTATTGCGAGTGAAGAAGAACCGAAGTTTGAATTTTATACCTCTCGACTCGGAATAGGATACCGAATGATCGCTCGGTTTTATAAAAAACAAATTCACGACGATCCGAACTTGAAGTTGAAAATGCTTCACTTCTTCATCAATTCAGGTATCAAAGACACTGCATATTATTGGAATGAATTGGTGAAATGTCTCAAGGTTTATTGTGAATTGCGCGAGCTTTGCCCAACCTTGGACAGCCTCAACATCGGCGGTGGATTCCCCATTAAAAACTCTTTGGTATTCAACTTTGACTACCAATACATGGTGACGGAAATCTTGCGTCAGGTGAAAGCGGCGTGCGACGACGCTGGCGTACCTGTGCCGCACATCTACACAGAGTTCGGTTCGTTTACGGTAGGTGAAAGCGGCGGAGCGATATTCAAAATTTTATATCAAAAAGAACAGAATGACCGTGAAAAGTGGAATATGATCGATTCATCGTTCATGACCACTTTGCCAGATACATGGGCGATTAACAAGCGATTCATCATGCTTCCAATCAACAATTGGAAGGAGAATTATGAGCGTGTGTTTTTGGGTGGCTTGACGTGTGATAGCGACGACTATTACAACTCAGAGCAGCACACCAACGCCATTTATCTTCCTAAATATTATCCAGACCAAGACCAATACATTGGCTTTTTCAATACGGGTGCGTATCAGGAGACCTTGGGAGGTTTTGGTGGCATTCACCACTGCCTTGTGCCTTCGCCGCGTCACATTCTGATTGATAAAGATGTGAAAGGTAAATTCAAGTATCGAGAATTTGCACCAGAGCAGAAGCCGAAGGATGTATTGGAAATATTAGGATATTACGAGAAATAATACCTTATGAATCTGAGCATACCCCGACTAGCATTATCCCTAGCGGCGTTGGCTGCTATCGTCATCTTTCAGGATCAGTATAATTACTTGACATCTTTGACGGACTTGCCTCCGGTGTTTGAGCACACTCTCTATCGCACATTGATTGCATTTTTGGTGGTAGAAAGTTCGAGACAGGTAATCTTGCTCTTTTATCGCACAGGTCATCCAGAGCGTAAGCGCGACAATTTTGTAGCGGGGGTTGGACATATTGTGACCATCATCTACTTTCTGTTGTCCTTAGTTTTGATGTTGGCGTTGTTCAACATCTCTGTTAAAGAAGCATTTACCACATTATCGCTCATTGCCGCTGCTGTGGTTTTGATGACCAAGGATTATATTTCCAATCTTATAAACGGGATGTATCTGACCTTCACCAAGGTGATTACCATTGGCGATCAGGTATCCATTGATGGGAATAAGGGGAAAATACTTGACATCACCCTTACCAATGTGCACTTGCTTAATGACGACGACGATCTCGTTTATATTCCAAATAACAAAGTATTTTCAGGTGAAATCATCAATTATACGCGTCGCGAGTTAAAGAAGACCACGATAGAATTCGAAATCGATCCTTTTGTTATTTCTGACATTGATGCACTGGAAAGCCGTCTTATTCGCGAAATGGAGCCACACATGAGTTCCATACAGCCAGGAACTTGCAATCTCAAAACAGTAGCCGTTAAAAAAGACGTGGTCGTATTGAAGTTTCAGTACATCCTTACCGACCCTTTGAATAAGGAGCTGGATAAGAAAGTGAGGCGATTTTTCGTTCGCCGATTGGTGCGCTTGCTCCATGGCGACGCGGCATTATAAAATATTTTCATTAAAATTTTTTTTAATGCGTCAAGTTCACACTTGATTTTTTAATATTTGCCGCAAAATATGTAACCCTCTAAAACCAAAATCGGTTTCAGAGTTATCAAATAAACAATGGGAAAGTACAATTCGATTAGAGAATTCATGTCTTCCAACTATCTGCACTTCAATGCTGCAGCGATGGTGGACGCAGCAAAGGGCTATGAAGCGCATTTGACTGAAGGTGGTAAAATGATGATCACCTTGGCTGGTGCTATGTCAACAGCAGAGCTCGGAATCTCTCTTGCCGAAATGATTCGTGCAGGTAAGGTGGACATTATTTCTTGTACAGGTGCCAACCTTGAAGAAGATTTGATGAACCTTGTAGCACATGATCATTATAAGCGCGTGCCCAACTACCGCGACCTCACGCCTCAAGAGGAGTGGGATCTTTTGGAACAAGGTTGGAACCGTGTGACGGATACATGTATCCCAGAAGAAGAAGCGTTTAGAAGATTGCAAAAGCATATTTATGCATTGTGGAAAGATGCGGACACTAAAGGAGAGCGTTTCTTTCCGCATGAATACATGTATAAAATGATTCTTAGCGGCGTATTAGAGCAATATTATCAAATAGATCCAAAAAATTCTTGGATGATTGCTGCTGCTGAAAAGAATCTTCCGATAATTGTACCAGGCTGGGAAGACAGCACCATGGGAAATATTTTTGCGAGCTATTGCATCAAAGGAGACTTAAAAGCTTCAACGATGAAGAGCGGTATTGAATACATGATGTGGTTGGCCGATTGGTATAAGGCGAATAGTGCTGGTAAGGGAGTTGGCTTCTTCCAAATCGGTGGAGGTATTGCTGGAGACTTCCCAATCTGTGTAGTGCCTATGCTCTATCAAGACATGGAGATGCACGACATTCCATTCTGGGGTTATTTCTGTCAGATTTCTGACAGTACCACCAGTTATGGTAGCTATAGCGGAGCGGTGCCCAATGAAAAAATCACTTGGGGAAAGCTGGACATCACCACTCCAAAGTTTATAATTGAAAGTGATGCAACAATTGTTGCACCCCTCATATTTGCATGGTTGTTAAATCATTAATAATCGCCCCATGGCTATTAAGCGCATTATCAAAGATTACAAAACTCTCGGTCAAGAGCACATTGATTTGATCAACGAACACTATCCAAATGGGTTCGAGAATGAAAACCTTATTTCGTTCGTGACTCCGAAGGGCCAATTCATCAAGGCCTTGGAGATACGTACGGAAGATACCATCTACCTATTTAAGATTGACAAGAATATGGAAGTAGATGATGAAGAAAACAACGACAACGACGGCCTGGCCATTGGCGACTTTGACTCTTTCAAGGGCGAAGACAACAATGACAGCGACGACGATGACGATGACAATGACACAGACAACGATCGCGCAGACGACGACGGCGGCGACGATGATGAAGATTGATACATCTTTTTTTACAAATATGAAAAGCACTCCAAGTGGGGTGCTTTTTTTTTAGAGACTAGATACTAGATACTAGTGACTAGTGACCGCAGCTTTGGGGGCTAGGGACTGAGGGACGGAGGGACGGAGGGACGGAGGGACGGAGAGACGGAGAGACGGAGCGACGGAGAGACGGAGCGACGAAGCGACTTTTCTAAATTGCGAATTCCGAATTGTGAATTATGAATTCCGAATTGCGAATTGCGAATTCCGAATTGTGAATTCTGAATTCCGAATTCCGAATTGCAGTTTATCCCCTTTTTTTTCCATCTTTACACTCATGACCAATAGACAACAATTTTTTTACGCCATCTCCATGTGGTCGAAGTCATGGGGTTTTATTTTTAAAAATAAACTTGCCCACTTCTTCATCTATCCGCTACTGATCGCGGTAGTGCTCAACTTGGTGGCGTTTCAATTTATTGATGATTTGGTTAATCTTGCCAAAAGTTACATTCAAGGCTGGGTGGGTGTTCCTCAGGAAGGACACGCCTTTGATTCAATATCAGACTTCTTTACGCATTTGGCAGTAAGCCTCACCACAGTGCTGGCATGGATCGCTGGGTTAGTTATCTTCTGGAAGGTATCAAAATATCTCACCCTAGCTATCATGTCGCCAGTGATGTCGCTATTGGCTGTACGAACTGAAGAAATCATAACAGGAGTGTCCTCACCTTTCGAATTGGGGCAATTGCTCAAAGACATCATTCGTGGCGTTGCGCTCTCATTGCGCAATTTATTTATGGAGTTAACGCTCAATGCAGGACTATTTGTAGTCAACATCGTGGTTGCAATTGTCTTCGCTCCGCTCGATATCCTATTATCTCCATTGAGCTTTGTTATTTCCTTGGGGATTTCAGCTTACTACTCTGGTTTTTCTACTATTGACTATGCTTTAGAAAATAGAAGATACTCTTTTAACCAAAGTATTGCCTTTATGAGAAAAAATAAAGGCCTGGCAATTGGAAATGGACTGATGTACTCATTGCTGTATCGCATCCCTATTCTTGGAGTAGCAATTTGCACGGTCACAAGCACCGTGTCAGGAACCATGATTGTTTGCGAGGAAAAATACAATAAGATTTAGTGCTTCACAATTATGCGGGCACGCGACTTCTTCGATGCAGAAATAATTTGAAGTTCATAAACGCCATCTGGGAGACCAGACACATCAATTGTCGGCAGGTTAGGTCTTTCTAAATTAACCACTCTACCGCTCATGTCGTAAAATAACACCTGGCTTATTTCTTCATCACTTTCATTTTGAATGTAAATGAAGTTTGAGGCTGGATTAGGGAAAACAAATATTTCCGCCATTTCATCTTCTCTATTTTCTGTCTCGATGAATATTGGATAAAATCCTTCTATGTTTCCTTTCTCCGAGTCAACTGGATCAAGGAATGATCGAAACTTTGGAAATGCAGTATGCAATAACCCGATGTAATCTACACCTGTATTTGAGCAATTACTATTTCCTCCGATAAATGCCCCCGTGAGTGTCCCGGAAGAACTATACAATGGGCTGCCGATGCTACCTGGAAATGTATTGCCTCTTGACCATCTCGAAACTGACGCTACTTGTAATCCAAGCCAGTCAATAGCTGCAAGATCTTTTTGAACCGTGCTATAAGATTGAGCTACGCCAAATGCATGTTGAACCGCTACATAATTATCTGCCTTTGGCTCATCGCTGGACCAACCGGCATAAAAAACACCCCAAGCTGTTCTGGGTTTTTCTGAGAGTTCAAGAAGTGCCAAACCAGAATGTTGATCTACGCTTAATACTTCTGCTCCACTCAGAGCTTTATCCCAACAATCAATGTTTTGCTCATTGCCGCAATTCGACTCATTTAATCCAAATACAATTACCCAATTCTCTGGATCACCCAATAGCGAGGTAGCTGAAGTTAACAGAAGTGGTTTTCCATCATTTCTGGTGTTATTGAGCATTGATCCTGTAGTGATTCTTTGTCCTCTGTCCACGAGAAGAAGTGCTGTAGAAGCACTTAAGTTGTTTACGAGTCTATCTCCATTTGCATTACTCAATGTTTGACGACAGACTCCCAATTGATCCGCGCTTGCTGAAAGGTTTTTGTAACCTTGAGTTATATGTGAAATAAAAATATCTCCTTGACCTCTACCAGAATATGGTTCGTAGTATTCAATAATCAATTTTGAACCATCCAATGGTAAAATGGTAAACTCTTGGGTGCCGTTCGATTTTGCAGCCAAGGGACCTATGAAATCGGTTTTGTTTCCATTATAAACATAAACCTTACCTCCTTGGGGAATGTTGAATCTGCCAAAAGTCACGTTGAGATTAGTGGCCTGAGAAGATTCCACTGCGAGAATCCAAAGTCTGTCACCATTGGGGTAATTGGTCCATCTACCCGAATTAGAAGTTGAAAAGTTCACTTGTGTTGCAATAGCAAAACGAAAAGGCATCAACTTATTTTCTTCATCAAGCTCATCTTCTGCGAGGAGAGATAAGATATCAAAAGTGGGAAGCGCTCTCCAGGTGTTGTTTGTTGTAGTGTTGGTATTTTGACTCCATGTAAGAGGCAAACCCTGCTTATCAATTTGCGCGTTCAAACCCAGCGCAAAAAGAACACAAGTGAATGTTATTATGGAGGCGATTCGCAACACTGTCTTAGCTGATTTATAACGCTAATATAATGATTTTCTAATCTAAAGACGCAACCAGCCCCATAAAAGGTTGCCTATTTTTTATCTTTTTGGGCAACCATTGGAATGCTAAATGCATCATAGGTGAAAACAGAGCAACATGAAAGCAATATTCTTTACCATTTTCTCATCTCTCGTGCTGTTTTCGTCAGCACAAAACCCTGCTTGTAATACTATTCCAGCCGGTACTGACTTTGGTCTATGTCAAATGATTATTGGAATTGCCCACGTTGAAAACCAAGGTTGTGTAACCGTTGGAGGCTGCGGATATATCGCCGCAGACGGTACTAATTATGCTGATTACTTTTTTGACACTCAAGACGCGTGTGAAGCGGCATGCTTAGAGTCATGTCCTGCCATTCCTCTTTCTGCTGACTTTGGCGAATGCGATATGGCGCTAGGTGTGGCAATGCTGGAAGGCGGCCAATGCACATTTTTAAGCGGTTGTGGATACACAGCAAATGACGGCGTTGACTACTCATCCTATTTCTTTGAGTCCATAGCCGAGTGTGACGCTGCTTGTTTTGGGTCACAAGAATGCGTGGATCCATCACAAATAGATATGTCTATAGGCTGCACAAATATTTGGCTTCCAGTATGTGGATGTGACAATGTTACCTACGGCAATGAATGCGAGGCTGTGAATTGGGGTGGTGTAACTTCTTGGACCGAAGGTGAATGTGCCCTCAGTGTAGAAGAAACAGAAGACTTCACGGCAAACATTTTCCCAAACCCAGCAGTGGATGAAATTCGCATTCAAGTGAACTCAACCCGAGCTATCAGCTATTATCAAGTTTATTCTCAAGATGGTCGTCTTGTGTTGGAAGGAAAGTATAATGGCCAGGTAATGGTCAACACCCTAGCCAAAGGCACTTATATTTTTAAGGCTGGATTTGGCAAGAATGAATTGCCATATACAGCGATGTTCAGTAAATTCTAAACTACTTTTTTCGAAAGAAAAATAAAAGAATAATGGGAGCAAAAAGCAATTCGGTAATGACTCCGATAATCAATGTAAGAGTTATTAAAAATCCGATATAATAGGTTCCCAAGAAGTTCGACAAGATTAAGGTCATGAATCCTCCGCACAAAATAAGTGTTGTGATGATCATGGCCTTTCCTGTTGTTAGGAATGTTCTTTTTACAGCGTAAGGCAACGAAAGTCCTTCGCTAATCAAGGTACGCACCCGTGCTAAAAAGTGAATGGTATCATCTACAGCAATTCCAAATGCTATATTGAATATAATACTTGTAGAAATTTTGATTGGAATACCCACATATCCCATCATCCCACCTACCAACAAGAGAGGAATGATGTTGGGAATAACAGTGAGGAAGAGCATTTTCCAACTGCGATAAATCACTGCCATGATAAGACCAACCACGAGCACACTTAGCAACAAGTCGGCAAGCATATTATCAACTAAACTTTGATTGTTTAAGTCAATCAAATGCGCGGTACCTGTGACCTTATAATCGAATCGTGTGTCTAATTTATTTTGAGAAATAAATTGAGCGAGCTCTCTGTTTTTCCCTTCGTAATAAAGTCTTCCTATGTCTCCAACCTTTCCGGTGATGCGTAAAACATTAGAAGAATCATTATAAAATAATTCGAGATACTCGCGCGTCGACTTGCGACGAAGAATTTTCTTGATCTGATCAATTTCATGTTGCTCAGGAATCGAATAATACTGCAATTGTCCACCGTTGGAAGCCTTGTTGAATGTTTTGACAAGAGTAGCCAAACTGCCCTCTGCTCCTACTCCATAGCTCGACTCGAGAAAATGATCAAGGCTATCAAGAGCCGTTAAAAATTCACGTTGAAAAGGATCAATTCCATTCTTTGGAAATACAGCAAGTTCGAAAGGACGCACTCCCGAATAGTGCTCTTCCATATACCTGAATTCCTTTTTTAAGATGTGGTCATCTCGCAAATCTTCGAGCATCATATTATCCACCACCAATTGAGAAATTCCGTAAAGGCCTATACCCACAATAAACAAACCCGCGATGAATACCTGCTTTCTTCGTTTTACTATCCAATGAAATACACGATGTAATTTTTTTGACCAAAAATCTTCACTCGTGCTAAATGCATACAGTCTTTTTGGTTTCGCTAGAAGTAAAATTGCTGGCAGCATTGTAAAAGTGAGACCGTACGCGAGCATCACTCCAATGGAAGTATAGAGACCAAAATCAGATACCGGCTTAATATCTGAAAGCATAAGCGTAAGGAAGCCAACAGATGTGGTAAGTGCTGTTAAGAACGTAGCCAGGCGAATACTTTTAAAAGCGTACTTTATTGCTTCAAACTTGTCTCTGCCGTTTCGCAATTCCTGGAGATACTTGGTGAGTACGTGCACACTATCTGACATACCTACCACAAAAATGATTGTGGGTAAAATGGTAATCATCAAATCGATGTCTTTGCCCAAGAGCTTCATCGCACCGAGCGTCCAAAGAATGGATATAACAACTACTAAAGTTGGAATGATGATACCCCAGCCACTTCGAAAAGCGATGAATAAGAAAATAATGGTCAAAAAAAGACTAATTGAAATGAACATCGCCAACTCGCGCACCATCATTTCTACGTATATGCGCTGCCCAAGGGCTCGTCCAATAACATGCGTGCCATCAAAACCAAACTTGCTTACTTCCTTCTCTACATCTAGGGAAAGCTGATCGCATGCCGCTTTGCTCATGCGCTGCTTATGCTTCATGTTGATTGCTACGCTCTTTCCGTCTTCGCTGAAATAGACATCAACGAGGCCAGGAGTGGAAAAAACTTTCGCAGAATCTATTTCATAGTTTTCCCTCTCTTTCCAACGCAAAATGGGTTGAGTAAAAACTGTTCCAATGAATGGATCCTTGACAAATTCTACCAACCTCGTTGGGCCTTGTATGAAAGCTACATTAGGCAGCGAAGCCAGCACCGAAGTAAGTGAATCTACCTTTTCAAGAAAATCATATTGGAATACGCCTTCCTTATTTTCTAAAACAACTATAAAAAAATCATTATCGGTTTCGAAGTCCTTCCGGAAATTGAGATAAAACTCTGTTTCAGGATCTTCATGAGGGAAAAAGGCCTCAAAATCATAATCGAATTTCAATTTTGAAATCATGATTATGCTGAAAACAGTGATTACAGCAATAGCTAGAAGGGAGACCGAGGCTCTGGACTTGGACATATACAAATAAAAAACCGCAACTCGTAACTACGAATTGCGGTCAATATTATAGCGAAAAAGGCTTATTTCTTCAACAAATCGCGAATTTCTGTAAGCAATACTTCCTGAGCGCTAGGAGCAGGAGGTGCTGAAGGAGCTTCTTCTTTCGCTTTCATCGCTGCGTTCATTCCCTTCACAATAAGGAATAGAACAAAAGCAATCACGATGAAAGAAATTAGAGCCGCGATGAATTTGCCAAGGAGAACTCCACCTGGAGCCCACTCCTCAATTTTCGACACTCCGGCTGCTTCGAGAGCTGGCTTCAACAAAATTGGTGTGATGATGTCAGCAACGAGTGAGTTAACAATTGCGCCGAACGCTGCTCCAATGATTACCCCTATCGCAAGGTCAATCACATTTCCGCGCATTACAAATGCCTTGAATTCTTTTAGCATAAAATTTTGGTTTTAGTGGTTTTGTACGACAAAAGTAACAATAACCAGATTAACTTAAAAATTTCGCTAGTTCGAGCTTCAATTTATCCCGATCTATAGGTTTGGTAATATAGCCATCTGCCCCTGCCTCGAGACACTTTTCCTCTTCCCCAGAGATTGCGTTAGCAGTTAGGGCAATTATGGGTGTTTGAGAATATTTTGATTTGCGGATTCTCCGTGTGGCCTCGTGTCCATCCATTTCGGGCATTTGAATATCCATTAATACCAAACTAAACGGACGTGATTCTGCTGCCTGCACTGCTACTAATCCGTTGACGGCTTCAACAATCTCAACCTCGGGATAAAGTTGTGATACAATAATCTTTGTCAAAAGCAAATTCACATCATTATCTTCAACGATAAGAACAGCCTTACGATGAGGATCCAATTCTTTTACTGGAGTATTCTCCAATTGTTCATATTCCTTTTCTACGGCTGCGGTGCTATACTCGTATTGCTTTAAATGAATAGTCAACTCTGAAGGCAGCACTGGTTCCAGTATGGGAACAATGCTTTTCAAACGCGTGCAGCGATCATAAATAGCCGCTGATTCCAATCGATGATAACACACCACGGGTACATCTGCGATTTGAGGCAATGCCGACTCTCTAAGTTTCGAAATAAAATCAAGACCTAAATCATTAGCGCCATTGTCACTAACCACAATTACATCTGGTACTTCATCTCGAACAACAGATGCCACGAGACCTTCTAATGACTTAAAGACCATTAGAGGAATATTTTTTTGTTCGAGTACTTGCTTTACATCGCTGATAAACTGATCGTTGAAGGATACGACAGCAATATGCTTTTTAAGCGCTGGCATATCCTCTAAGATGCGCTCCGAACTTTCTTCCTGAAGATCTATTTCAAAATGAAAATTACTACCCTTGCCCGGTGCGCTGGTTAGGTTTAGACCGCTATTCATCATCCCCAGAAGATTGTTCGAAATCACAAGCCCAAGCCCCGTGCCTCCATACTTCTTAGTGGTACTCGTATCCGCCTGAACGAACGCCTTAAACAAGAATTTCTGCTGTTCTTCACTAATTCCAATACCCGAATCACGAACAGAAATTTTCACCTTATTTATTCCGTTTGATCGTGAAATTAATTCAGCACTTAGAAAAACTTCTCCCTCGGGAGTAAACTTCACTGCATTGCTTAAAATATTGACGATAACTTGTCTTAGTCGCACAGCATCAGTGATTACGTAACGAGGTAGTTTTTCGTCGATTTGCACCCTAAAGTTTAGTCCCTTCATGCCGGTTACGTGGCGAACGAGGGTACAAGCATTTTCAAGAACTTGTCGCAAGTCTGTTTTATCCAAATCGAGCACCATTTTGCCAGCTTCGATTTTAGAGAAATCAAGAATTTGATTTATCAAATCCATCAGTGAAACAGCGCTTTCATGCAGATTTTTAATGTACTGCATTTGCACGCTATCCAAACTGGTTCCCCGAAGCAGCTCTGCAAATCCCACGACACCATTCAGTGGTGTGCGAATTTCATGCGACATGTTTGCGAGGAATTCTGACTTCGCCTTGCTTGCAGTGGTGGCCATTTCCGTCTTCACACGAAGTTCTTCATTCTGTAAGTTTCGCTTAATTACAGAGCCTAGGTTGTCAGCTAGGATGCGAAGAAGATTCCTCGAGTCTTGCGTCCACTCGACTTTTTCTGACACCGCATCAAATCCAATAAATCCATATAGATAATTACTCTCCATCACTGGCAAGCTCAGCAAGGATTTGATGCCTTGAGGCTCCAAAATTTCCTTTTCAAAAGCCCATTCATCCGACAGTGTGCTAAGATCATCGATATAAACTTCTTTACCCTCAAGCATTCTCCTAAGCCATACAGGCACGGCTTCCGTTGGCACATCTTGAAGATTGTCCTTTTCTGGACTTACACCCTCCTTGCACCACTCATGTGTATTGGAACATGTCTGCGCTTCGTAATCAAATCGAAAAAAGTAGCTGCGATCCACTTTCGAAAACAGTCCGATTTTAGCAAGCACCTCATTCATTTTTGCGTCAAAAGATCCTTCGTCCGATTGAATAATGAGTGTGGTACAATCAACTAAAAGTTGCTCAAACTCCTTTCGAAACTGCAATGCTCTTTCAGCATTTTTCTTTGCCGTAATATCAACAATCGAAACGAAATAGTCGTTCTCAACACCGCCAATGGTGCGGTAAAGGACGCGAGCCCTGAATTCTTTATCCGGAAAAATATCAGGTGCATTATACTGAATAATCTGAACTTCTTTCGACTCACGAGCACGCTCGAACGTTTGAATAAACGTATCTAATAAATTACCTTGGAATAAATCATATATTGACTTCCCAAGAAACTGTTCTTTAGGAAAAAATAAGAGGCTGTCAGAGGCATACGAGACTTTTTTGAAAACTAGATTTTCGTCAAGTTCAAAAAAAGCATCTTCGAAAATTCGAAGAAGCGAATTCACTGATTCGGCGTTTAATTTCTCATCAGTAACATCCCAAAATTGAATGATAAAATGTTCTTTGGAATTGGATAAAATTTGGCCGTTAAACCAGCGCTTTATTTGCGGCGCATATTGTTGAAATGACTGAGCATCTTTTGCTTCAATGGCATTTTGAATTTTACTCAGCCATTCCTTCGAATAATCTGATTTCGCGGAAATATCACTGAATTTTTTTCCTATTAATGACCCTATTTGAAAGCCGTAGATGTTTGCATACGCCTCGTTGACAAAGTCGATTGTATAATCTACCAACTGATTTTCCTTCCAAATCGTGGTTGCGCTGAGATATCCCACGGGGGAACTAGCGAAAAGTTCACTAAAGTTCAATTCCTGCATTCTACTAGTAATCTGAGAGGTCAAAGATAAAATAAAAAAAGCCTGGCGTTGCCAGGCTTTTATACCACTATTTCAGGTAAGAGTTACTTCTTATCGTCTTTTACTTCCTCGAAGTCAACATCAGTAACCTCTGCATCGGCCGCACCGCCATTATTAGGGGCTTGCTCACCTGCAGATGCATTACTTGCATTATACATGTCTTGAGAAGCAGCAGAGAACACTTGATTCAATTGATCCATTGAGGCTTTGATGGCACTCAAGTCTTTTTCTGCGTGTGCTTTCTTCAAGTCAGCCAAAGCAGCTTCGATTGGACCTTTTTTATCGGCTGGAAGCTTTTCACCAAACTCCTTGAGATTCTTTTCTGTTTGGAAAATCAAGGTATCAGCTTGATTCACGAGGTCTGCTGATTCTTTTGCAGCGCGGTCCGCTTCTGCGTTGGCCTCAGCTTCGCGCTTCATTTTCTCGATATCTTCTTTAGACAAGCCGCTTGACGCTTCAATACGAATCGATTGAATCTTATTGGTAGCCTTGTCCTTTGCACTCACGTTGATGATACCATTCGCATCGATATCGAAAATTACTTCGATTTGAGGCACACCGCGTGGTGCTGGAGGAAGACCATCGAGGTGGAACTTACCAATGGTACGGTTATCCTTCGCCATTGCTCTTTCTCCCTGTAACACGTGAATTTCCACGCTTGGTTGATTATCTGAAGCAGTAGAGAAAACTTCTGACTTCTGAGTTGGGATAGTAGTGTTTGCATCAATCAACTTCGTGAATACACCTCCCATGGTTTCGATACCAAGCGAAAGTGGAGTTACATCAAGAAGAAGGACATCTTTCACTTCACCTGTCAATACACCACCTTGAATAGATGCTCCGATAGCTACAACTTCGTCAGGATTCACGCCTTTGCTAGGCTCCTTTCCAAAATATTTCTTAACAGCTTCCTGAATCGCAGGGATACGAGTTGAACCACCCACGAGAATTACTTCTTGAATATCTCTCACACTAAGACCAGCCTTTTTCAAAGCAGTTTCACATGGAGCGATCGTTCTTTGAATGAGTGAGTCAGCAAGTTGCTCAAACTTTGCGCGCGTAAGCGAACGTACCAAGTGCTTTGGTATTCCATCCACTGGCATGATATAAGGCAAGTTGATCTCGGTAGTAGTTGAACTAGAAAGTTCAATTTTCGCCTTTTCTGCCGCTTCCTTTAAGCGCTGAAGCGCCATAGGATCTTTGGTAAGATCAATATTACCGTTCTCGTTTTTAAATTCTTGAACCAACCAATCGATGATTACCTGGTCGAAGTCGTCACCACCGAGGTGAGTGTCACCGTCTGTTGACAACACTTCGAATACTCCATCACCGAGTTCGAGCACCGAAACGTCGTGTGTACCACCACCACAGTCGAAGACTACAATTTTCATGTCTTGTGCCTTCTTATCTAAACCATAAGCCAATGCAGCAGCAGTAGGCTCGTTGATGATACGCTTTACTTTAAGACCAGCAATTTCACCAGCCTCTTTGGTTGCTTGACGCTGCGCATCGTTGAAATAAGCAGGAACAGTAATAACAGCCTCTGATACTTCATATCCCAGGTAATCCTCTGCTGTTTTCTTCATTTTTTGAAGCACCATAGCAGAGATCTCTTGTGGTGTATAGAGACGGTCGTCAATCTTAACTCGGGGAGTATTGTTGTCTCCGCGTACCACTTCATAAGGTACACGAGACACTTCGCGTGCGCTTTCATCATAGCTAGAGCCCATGAAGCGCTTGATAGAATAAATAGTCTTTCTTGGGTTCGTGATGGCTTGACGCTTGGCAGGATCGCCAACTTTACGTTCGCCGCCTTCTACGAATGCCACCACCGATGGGGTCGTTCTTTTGCCTTCACTATTGGCGATTACCACCGGCTCATTACCTTCCATTACAGAAACGCAGCTGTTGGTAGTTCCAAGGTCAATTCCTATAATCTTGCTCATTTTGATGTATTTAATTCGAAATTTCCACCCGCGTCTTCAAGCATAGTGCCATTGAGCGAAAGACTGACACATGGGTAATTTTGTCAGATTTTAAAGAAATACAGCCTAAATGAGGTGACAATTTTGACCAAAAAAAACCCTGACAATGAGTCTTGTCAGGGTTTTATAGAAGAACAAATGATAATTACTTCTTGCCAGACTTGCCGTCGGTCTTAGACGGTGTTGCACCTGGCTTCTTATCTTCAATCACTGGCTTTGCTGGAGCTGGTTTTGAAGGAGGAGGTGTTGCATCGTTCGGCTTGGTCACTGATCCTTCCGAAGGTCTGCCGCCGCGCTTCAAAGACTTCTTTTCAAATAGAAGATGTGTTTCACCTTTACCTGCGATACCTGCGTTGTATGAGGCGATATACTTGAATCCGAGCTTGCTCAAATATGACATCGCATCAGGTACATTGGTAAACTTTTGGTTTCTTGCTTCACCTATAGCTACCGCAAGTTCTTTGTCATCGTTGTCTTGTAATGCTTCCTGGCCAAAGTCCAATTTGATGATAATTCCGCCGATGCCATTATCCGCTAGAATCATATCACAGAATGTAGACTCGCCTTCAATTCCTCTACCCGCAGCCTCTCTCTGAGCCGCGCGCATTTGCATTTCTTTTTCGCGTGTTTCGCGATCGATAGTTTCTTGTTTTGTTTGTGCCATTCCCAAGAATGGAAGGCCTGCTAATAAGATGAAAAGAATTTTCTTCATGTTGATTTCGATTAATTAATGAGCCCAAAAATAGCCAAACAATGTGCCATCCTTCAAAATGAAAAGTTAAGAGCCATATTTGCAACTGGAAATGGATAGATTTCACGAGGCATATTTCTTTTTCAAACACCTATTAAATGCCAAGAAAAGGCATGGGGTGCACTCTCCTTTCGTATATAGACTCTCAGATGAGGTGCTTTCAATATCTCGTCGATTCGGAGTCTTTGAACAATTGGAGATTGTAAGAGAAAAAATGAAACACGACTCTCGTCGATTGGACGTAATTGATTACGGAGCAGGTTCAAGAACAAATAGTCGATCAAAGCGTTCGGTTTCTGAAATAGCGAAGAATGCCCTCGCTCCCAAAAAGCAAGCGCAGGCCTTATTTAAATTAACGGTTGATTTGCAACCTAAGAGGATTTTAGAACTCGGAACCAGCTTAGGGCTTACCACGCTTTATCTTCAAGCTGCCGCAGGAAGGGAATGTGAAGTGGTCACTATTGAAGGTGCGCCAAGTATTGCCGAGATAGCACGTGAGAATTTTCAAAACTTCGGATCAAATCAAATTCAACTCTATGTTGGACGATTCGACGATGAACTTCCAAAGATGAATGGTGAGTTTGACTTAATCTACATCGACGGCAATCATCGCTACACTCCAACTATGACATATTTTGAATCATGCAAAAAACTCCTTTCTGCAAAAGGATGGCTAATCATGGACGATATATATTGGTCTAAAGAAATGACACGTGCATGGGAAACATGCGTCACAGATGAGCGATTCAATTTAGCCCTGGATTTTTATCACTTTGGTGTATTAATGAGAGACAATCGCAAAGAGCGAGAATATTATCGCCTAAGGCTCTAATCTCTTTTCTCCAAGTCTTCTATCCTGCGGATCAAGTCTGGTAGTTTTCTAAAGCCTACATAACTCTTTTTGTAATCCATGATCGAAAATGCCGGAGAACCTTGAATGATGGTATTTGGCTCCTTGATGTCGCTACCCACGCCGCTTTGCGCGGCGATTTTTGTGCCATCGGCAATCGTAATATGGCCTACTATTCCAACTTGCCCGCCGATCATACAATTCTTTCCAATTTTGGTTGAGCCTGCAATACCTGTTTGAGCAGCTATCACAGTATTCTCACCAATTTCCACATTATGTGCAATTTGAATAAGGTTGTCGATTTTTACTCCTCGTCTAATAATCGTTGAGCCTAATGTTGCTCGATCTATAGTAGTATTCGCGCCCACTTCCACATGGTCTTCTATGATCACATTACCAATTTGGGGCACCTTAGCATAATTGTTTTCAGAGTTTGGTGCAAAACCGAAACCATCTCCGCCTATTACAACACCCGCGTGCAAGGTGCAGTGATTTCCTATTTGACAATCAGAATAAACTTTAACACCTGCATTAAGAGTTGCGTTGCTCCCAATCGAAACTTTATCACCAATGATAGTACCTGCATGAATCGTAACACCATCGCCGATTTTTGAATACTCTCCCACATATACGAATGCTCCGATATATGCATCTTTCCCAACTTCAGCCGTAGCTGCAATCACAGCACTGGGATGAATCCCAGGCTTCGGTTTTGACAATTGATTATACGCTTCTAAAAGTTTGGCAAAACTTGCATAAGCATCTTCAACTCGAATAATGGTAAGGGAGCTTGGCAAGGCCTCTTCTGCGACAAAATCCTTCGAAACGATAGCGATGCTCGCTTTTGTTTGGTAGATAAAAGAGGTGTATTTCGGATTGGCCAAAAAAGTCAAGGTACCAGGAGTACCTTCTTCAATTTTTGAAAGACCCGAGACCGATATATCATTGTCACCTTCCACTACGCCATTCAACATAGAGGCTATTTGCAGTGCTGAAAATTTCATATGGCGAATATAATCAAGAGCAGCGAATATTTATTTCGAATAAACTTTTCCACCTAACGAAGCAAGAGCATCGAAGAATGCAGGAAAAGATTTATTGACTGACTCCGCACCTTGAATGGTGATTTTGTCTCCTCCAAGTCCAAGCAATGCGGCCGCCATAGCAATGCGGTGATCATTGTGGGAGTTTAGCGTTGCTGGTCGAATGTATGATGGATATACCATTAAGTCATCTTCCCTCACTACCACACGAATATTGGCTTTTGTAAATTCATCCTGTAGCGCCTTGGCTCGATTGCTTTCCTTATGAAGCAATCGTTTTGCACCTTTGATTGTGCTGACTCCATTGCCAAAAGCTGCCAAAGCGACTATTGGCGGCACCAAGTCGGGGCAATTGGTGGCATCGAATTCAAAGGCATTTACTTCACTTTGCTTCACAAAAACTCTATCTGAATAGGCGACATGTTCTACACCGCTTAGGCGCAACACTTCGATGATTCTACTATCAGCCTGAGTAATCACATTCGAGAGATTGGTAATCTCCATTCCTTCTTCTGCAGCAATAGCCGCAGCGACAATAAGAAAAGATGCGCCACTCCAGTCACCTGGCACATTCGCCTTGATTGGCTGGTAAACTTGATTTCCTTTTATAATAAATCGCTCGTAGTCAGAAGTAATGATTTCAACACCAGCCATTGCTGCCACCTCCATGGTCATTTGAACATAGGGAATGCTTGTGAGTGACTTCACAATGAGTTCGCTATTCTGCTTCGCAGTAGGAAGGGCTAATAACAAACCTGTTAGAAATTGGGAAGATATTGAACCATCCAGGCTTGCTTTGCCGCCAATCATTGGGCCTTGAACAGTGACAGGAAGTCTTCCCGAAGAAGTTCTACACTGTGCACCTAAAGAAGGAATCACGTGATCAAACTCTGTAAATGGCCTTGTTAGTAAACTTCCCTCACCAATTACTTCAATCGGTTCATTTGCCATGGCCGCAATTGGAGTAAACGTCCTTGAGGCCAAACCTGACTCGCCGCAGAGAATTTGATTTTTAAAAATACGGATTCCACTTTCATCATTATTCGGGAATCCGCCTTTGATTCGAATATCGGATCCCGTCTTCACCACTACAGCTCCTAGAGTTTGCGCCACATTCAAAGCTGCGATGCAGTCGGCGCTATCGGGATAATTTTTTATTTCACTTTCTCCTGGAGCCAAAAGCGCCGCAGCAACAAATCTCTGTGCGATGCTTTTACTTCCAGGAGCATCAATGCTTCCTTTGAGAATACTGGGATATACTTCTTTCTTCATCGAGGTTTACGTCCGAGATAAATGCTCGCAATACCACCTGATAAAGGTATCACTTTCGTATCAACATAACCTGTTTTGATCATTATGTTTTCGAAGTCTTTTCCACTTGGAAATGCCTGCACACTCTCTGGGAGATATTCGTAGGCTCGCTTATCTTTAGAAATCAGCTTACCTATCACCGGCATGATGTATTTGAAGTAAAAGTTGAATAATTGCTTTACAGGAAAATTCTTTGGTTTCGAAAACTCCAATACTATGCCCAAGGCTCCTGGCTTCAAAACGCGGTTCATCTCCGATAAGCCTTTTTCTAAATTTTCAAAGTTTCTTACACCAAAAGCCACAGTATAAGCGTCAAAAGAACTCGATTCAAAAGGTAGATTTTCCGAATCTCCACGTTTCAAAACTACCTTTTGTTGCCAGCCTTTTTCAGCTATTTTCTTTCTGCCTACTTCGAGCATACCCTCGCTAATATCTACACCAATAATTTGCTCTGCATTCAAGTCCATTCTCACCGCCTCCAAAGCGAAGTCAGCAGTACCCGTTGCCACATCGAGAACCATTTTTGGATTTTCTTTTTTGAGAATTTTTATAGCTCTCTTTCTCCAAAGAATATCAATACCAAATGAAAACGCGTGATTGAGAAAGTCATAACTGTGTGCGATGTTATCGAACATCTGCTCTACTTCTTCCTTTTTCCCCCCGGCATTGTATGGCTTTACGGTCGTACCCATGAACTTATAATTTTAACCCACGATGGTTTCCGCCTCGGGGTATTTGAACTTATGTTGAACAAATTTGCCTGCTAGCGCAAATGCAATAGTGAATGTGCCTACCCTTCCAACGAACATCGAAGCTATAATAATGTAGCGCCCTGTCTCAGAAAGATAAGCTGTCAGATTTCTACTCAAGCCAACAGTACTGAAAGCAGACACCTGTTCGAAAACAAGATCTGCGACACTAAACTGCGGCATAAGAAGCAATTGCCATTCCGATATGCTCAACAAGAGCGCACCAATGAAGTTCATTACAATATAGATTATCGCAATACTGTACGCACTGCTTTTAAGAGCTGGACCTATGGTACGCTTGAAAAGTACTGCTCTGTCTTGTCCCGTCATCACGGCTTTGATATCAGCAATGATAATCGCAAGACTACTCGTCTTAATACCACCACCAGTAGAAGTGCTACCAGCACCAATATACATTAAAGCAATAATCAGCATGACTGAAGGAACACTTAGAAGACCAAAATCCACAGTGTTATATCCAGCAGTACGTGGTGTTACAGATTGGAATACCGCGCCAGTTAACTTTCCAAAAAAAGAATGATCACTCAATGATTTTTCGCTCTCAAAAAGATAGATAAGCACAGCACCCACTACTACCAGACCAACCGAGAAATAAAGTGAAATTTTAGTAGAAAAATCAATCTGCTTCCATGGATTTTTAAGCCTATCCCTCAAGCGCGAAGGCTCAAACAAATCGAACAGCGCAAGAATACCCAATCCCCCTAGGAAAATTTGAATAATAATCACCCAGTGTACCAGATAGTTATTTACAACCAATTCATTGGTAAGACCATTTGTAAATAGACTGATACCCGCATTATTGAAGGCACTTACACTGTGGAAAATGGAGTAAAATAATTTTTCACCATTGTCATACCAAGAAATTTCCGGGTTCCAGAGTTGATAAAGCGCCACGGCCCCCATGGCCTCGATAGCAACCGTCCAAAGAATAACTTTCCCCAACATACCAGATGCGGAAAGGATATTATTTCGCGCCACAAAACCTTCAATCACTTGGTGATGTCTAATTCCAACTCCTACTTTACTCATTAAAGAAAGAAATCCGCCAAATGCGATGATATTCAATCCACCAAGTTTGATCAATGCTAAAATTACAAATTGACCTTTAAATGTGAACGCCGTGTGCGGATCCAATGTCATCAAGCCTGTGACGCAAGTGGCGCTCGTAGCAGTAAATAGCGCGTCCACAAAACTGATTCCCTTGGTGGTCATCTCAGGCAACATTAATAGGAAAGTCCCGCCCAGAATAATGAAAACGAAGGAAAGCACAAAAACTACCGCAGGATTCAATCGGATACGTGGAAGAAAATCACTGTTGCGTAAAAACTCAGTTACGACTACAACTAAAAAGTAAATTTGAATAATAACCGTACTAATATCTCTGAAGCCCGCGAAGCCCAAATTGGCAAAAATGGTCTCAATTAGCAGCGTATTAAAAACGGAATAACTAAACCCTTCTACGATGAGTAGAATCACCATCGTCGCTTCAAACCACGTGGACTTAATGAACTCGAGCGGATGAAAATCGTAGATGATTCGCGCGAGATAATGAATAATGTAAAATGAAAAAGAGCCTTTAATAATTAGTAAGGCCAGCTTGTTTTCATTCTCATTCAATTTGAAACCATAGATCCAAATCATGGTTCCGATGGCCAACAAAGTCACAACGATATTGAGCGCTTTGAATGCACCTAAAACACTTTCTTTATTTTTAAATAAAAAAAGATTGGCTCGCTCTCTAAATTGTGACCAAGACATGTTAGTTCAAATGTTTTACTGCTTCATCGAGCAGTCGTGCCTTATCAACGGGGACAACTCCAATTTTCTCGCACACCAGACCACCAGCAAGGTTGGCTAGCTTCATGCTGTCTTCAGCATTGCAGCCAGAAGCCAACGCGAGAGCGGCCACACTTATCACTGTATCGCCCGCTCCTGATACGTCATTAATCTCACGTTCATGTGCCTTTTCATGATAAAAAAGACCTTCAAACAATGTCATCGCTCCCAATTCTGATAGGGTAACTAAAATATTTTTCGATTGCAATCGACCTTGTAGTTCTATCATATTCTTCTTTAGACTATCAAAGTCATTCTTATCGAAATCCACTCCCAATCCGTCTTTGAGCTCTTTCAAATTTGGCTTGAATAGCGTGCAGCCCTTATAGCTAAAGAAGTGATCTTTTTTGGGATCCACCGCTGTCGGAATATTTTTAGCGGCTGCCCAACTGAGCACGGTTGTAATGACTTTTTCTGTCAAAACGCCCTTATTGTAATCCTCGAAAATAATCACATCCACTTTTTGGCGATTGAATATCTGCTCAATGCAATTGAGAAGATTTCTCTCGTCAGTCGGAGAAAGCGGCTTTGTAATTTCGTCATCAATGCGCACTATATGATGCGCACCAGACATCACGCGTGTTTTCACAGTCGTCATTCGCTCTGTGCTATCGATGATACCTTCTGTAGAAAAACCACTTTCCTTGCATGTTTTTCTGAATACATCTCCCTTCGAGCCATCACCAACTACAGAACACATGATAGCTTTGGCACCCAGGCTTTTTACATTTAGCGCTACGTTGGCGGCACCGCCGAGACGATTTTCCTTTCTCTGAACTTGTACCACGGGTACTGGTGCTTCTGGTGATATACGATCCACCTTACCCCAGTAATAAGCATCAATCATTACATCACCTACGATTAGTACGGTGAGGTTATTGAAATTTTCAAAAAGCCCGTTCAGTTGTTCTGTATTCATTTTTAAAAACTCTATTGTAAAGCTGCAAGTGCGTTTTTAATTCTCTTAATTGCCTCTATCAATGTTTCCTCTGAAGCCGCGTAGCTTATGCGAATGCAATTTTCATCACCAAATGCTTCACCGGTGACAACAGCTACCAATTCTTTTCGGAGCATATACATGCTGAGATCTGTTGCGTTTTTTATCACAGTGTCTCCATCTTTTTTTCCAAAATATGCAGAAACATCTGGGAAAAAGTAGAAGGCTCCTTCTGGCTGGTTGATTTTAATATTCGGAATTTCAGAGAGCAATTGATATACGAGATCTCTTCTTTTTTTGAAGACCTCAATCATATAGCTCACGTGATCAGGATCTGCGTCTACTGCGGCTTTAGCAGCCATTTGAGCAATAGTATTTGCACCGGAAGTGATCTGGCCTTGCATCTTCGTGCAGGCCTCAGCTATCCACTTGGGTGCCCCGATGTATCCAATTCTCCATCCCGTCATGGCAAACGCTTTCGATACACCATTAACGGTGATCGTGCGATCAATCATATTTCCTATGGAAGCGATGCTATGCGTTTTTCCTGAGAAATTAATCAATTCATAGATCTCATCTGAAATCACATACAATCCATCCCATTGCTCGATGATTTCAGCAAAGGCTTCAAGTTCCGATTTAGAATAAACGGTACCAGTCGGATTGCAAGGTGAAGAGTAAATGATGAGGCGAGTCTTCTCGTTGATTGCTCCGCGCAATTGTTCTGGAGTGATTTTAAAATCATTCTCGACTTTCGCCAAAAGTTCTATCGGAGTCCCGCCGGCGATTTTTACGATTTCTGCGTAGCTAACCCAAAACGGGCTCGGCATGATCACTTCGTCTCCCTCCTCTACGAGCGCGAGAATGGCGTTAGCTATGGCCTGCTTTGCTCCTGTCGAAACTACGATCTGATCAGCTGTATAAGTCAAACCATTATCGCGTTTGAATTTTCGACAAATGGCCTCTCTCACATCCAAAAACCCATTTACCGGTGGATAATGGGTGATATTGTTGTCGATAGCAGCCTTGGCTGCATCTTTAATAAAGTCTGGTGTATCAAAATCTGGTTCACCAAGTGAAAGTCCAACTACTTTATGACCTTGTTGTGCCAGTTCGCGCGTCATTCGCGCCATGGCAAGAGTAGCGGATTCTGTAATTTGAGCGAGCAGACTTGAAACCTGTCCTGCTCGTGGGTTATTTTTATTCATTATACACTATTGCCTTTCGCTCATTTCAAAAGGCTCGGCAAACTTAGGAAAATAGAGCGGTATAAAGCCCAAAAGAGTAGCAATTTATTGACTAAACATTCCACTCTTTTCCGGTGCGAAAAACGGTGCCTTTAAAATGCGCAACCGCCCGTCCCTCTTGGTTTTTGACGATTACCGAGTAAAGGCCTGTGTTTTTGGTGAGATTGAGCTCGGTGACCTCAGTGGACAAAATATCCCCTTCTTTAACAGGAAACACGTGTGAAATTGATGTTTCTACAGACACACTTTGGATGCCATGGGCATTCGCCGCAAAAGCCAAGGCACTGTCAGCCAAGGCGTACGCAATTCCTCCATGGGCTATCGCAAAACCATTCAGCATCTCTGCCCTCACTTTCATCTTAAGTGAAGACTTGCCAGGAGCGTCTTCCATGCGCTCAATTCCTAGCCATTGAGACATAGGGTCATTGTTGTACATGGCGTCAACAATCTTTTTGGCCTTTTCTATCGCATCCAAGGTGTAAAATATTAGTGGACTAAAATACTAATTGAGTTCTTGATTCTGGAATTGCAACTCGAAAAGTCGCTTGTACTGTCCGTTAAGTTCAAGCAGTTCATCGTGACTTCCTTTCTCTACAATTTTTCCTTTATCCAAAACCACGATCAGCTCCGCCTTGCGAATAGTTGATAATCGGTGAGCAATCACAATGCTGGTGCGGCCCAATGTCAACTTCTCAGTTGCCTTTTGAATCAATATTTCGGATTCTGTATCAACACTTGAAGTTGCCTCATCGAGAACGAGCACAGCAGGTTTGTGTACATACGCTCTTACAAATGAAATCAATTGACGTTGTCCTACGCTCAATTGCGAACCTCGCTCTCCGACTTTAAATTGATATCCCCCGGGCAGCGAAGAGATAAAATCGTGAGTACCAATCGCCTTCGAAGCTTCAACTACTTCCTGCTCGGTGATATGCTCGTTGTGCAAACGAATATTATTCAAAATAGAATCATTGAACAGATAGACATCCTGCAATACAAGTCCTATCTGCGATCTAAGGCTTTCAATTGAGTAGTCGTGAAGCGATCTTTGATCAATGGTAATGCTTCCTTTATTATAATCATAAAAGCGATTAAGTAGTCCTGCAAGGCTTGATTTACCTGCACCCGTGGCGCCAACAAATGCTACCATTTGTCCTTCCTTAATTTTAATTTGAATATCTCTCAGCACCCAATCCTCATCCTTATATGCAAACCAGACATTATCAAAGTGAATATCTCCCTTGATATTGTGATGTTGAGCACCTTGATTCACGGGAGCTTCATTGGTGTCAAATACTTTGAATACGCGTTCTGCATTGACAACTCCCATTTGAAGTACATTAAAATTATCTGCCATTTGACGAATCGGGCGGTACATCATGCTAATAAAGGTTGAAAACTCAAGTAGCATTCCTGGGGTCATGACTCCTTCCAACGAGCTGTGCAAGCCCCACCAAATCATCAATGAAACTGACGCTGCTGATAACAACTCCACTACAGGAAAAAATACACTATATGCCCAAATGCCCCGTATATGCGCATTGCGGTGTTCTTTATTTATAATATCAAATTTCTCTTGTTCTTTCTTCTCACGATTAAAGATTTGAACGATGTTCATGCCAGTGACATGTTCCTGAATAAACACATTGATTCGCGCCACTTCATTTCGCACATCATTAAAAGACTTTTTCACCGCCTGCTGAAAGATTCGTGTTGCATAGATTAAAACAGGGATAGGCAGCATTACGATAAGCGTCATTTTCCAGTCGAGATAAAGCATAAAGCCCACAATCACAACAAGCTTTAGAATATCACGACCGATGTCGAGCAAACCGACGGAGAATACTTCAGCAATACCATCTATGTCGGATATTAATCGTGTCACAAATTGCCCAACAGGCGTGCGATCGAAGTAACTCAACCGAAACTTTACAACGTGTTTGTAGAGTTCGGCGCGCAAATCCATGGTGATACTTTGCGCCACACGATTGGCAAGCATCGTTTGATAGTATTGAAGAATTGATTCGAAAATTATAAAGCCTATAAAGAAAAGTGTGTAGTTCAAAACGCCGCGATAATTTCCTGCGGGAACTTCTACGTCAATGATATGCCGCATTTGTTCTGGTCGAACAGGGCTGAGAAAAGCAATGATAAGCACTAAGGCCGCTGTGATGTAAAAGGACATCCGGTATGGTTTGCTTCTGCCATACAATCGTTTAAAAATCCCCCATTCAAATGCTTTGCCGCTTGCGCTCATGCTTTTTCTTTATTCAAGAATGAAGTGTCGTAAACACCATTATTGATATATGGATAAATTATTTTTGACAAATGTAAGCCCTCTGGACGGGCGCTATCACCAGCTTTGTTTCTATCTTGACTAAGAATGATTTGCTGAAAATCTTCCTTAGAAATTTTTCCTGTCCCCACATCCATCAATGTTCCAACAACCGCCCTAACCATATTTCTCAAAAAACGATCTGCTGTAATATGAAAAACCAGTCTATCTCCATTGTCCTCCCAATAAGCACTTCTTACGTCACAAATGTTCGTTTTTTGACCTCCACCCATTCTGCTAAACGCTCCGAAGTCACCTTTCTTTATAAGCAATTGAGCAGCGTCATTCATCTTTTGTATATCTAGAGGATAGGCACAATAAGTTGAAAAGCTCTTGATAAAGGGATTGCGTTTATAATGCATGTGATATTCATACGATCGCTCAGTGGCATCGTATCGTGCATGTGCCAGGTCATGCACTGGAAACAAGTCGTAAACTGCAATTTCCTTTGGCAGAACGTGTCCCAACTTATATAGAAGATCCTTTATATCCAGCGTTTCAACTTCAGGATTGAAGTGCAAATAAAAATCTTTCGCGTGAACTCCAGTATCGGTGCGACCGCAGCCCGTAGTGATGACTCTTGGAAGATGAAGGATTTTTGCGAGCCACTTTTCTATCACCTCTTGCACCGATTCGGCATTCGGCTGACGTTGCCAGCCATGGAACACCGAACCATCGTAAGCGATTCGCATGAAATAACGTTGATACATAGGCACAAAAATGCATCGAAAGATTTGAATTCAACTATAAAAAATGACAAAGCCTCTTTCCCGTTTGGAAAAGAGGCTTTGAAAATGAGAAATAATATTACTTCTGGACAAGTGCGGTATTGAGCACTTCTCCGTTAATCATCGCATGAAGAATGTACTGACCTCTTGAAAGCGCAGAAACATCAGCAGCAATATTGTGATCACCTGCTGGCAAATTCTGATCAGCTAAAGTCATTACTTTACGACCCATGGTATCATACAATACTACCTGAACGCGTCCTTCTTTTTTGGTGCTATAGTCAACACGAAGTTGATCTACAACAGGATTAGGATACACGCTGATATCAACACGATTGGAGAGTTCATTCAAACCGATTGTAGAGGCTGGAGTCACCACCTGTGAGGTATTATAGATATGGTCTCCAGAAGCAGTATTGTTGTTATTCGCCGCATTACCTGCTGTGTAGAATGTGATAGGACCAATGTTTTCAGAAGGTGCTGTCCAAGTGAATGTAAAGGTGTGCGAATTTGGACTAAGACCGGCATCATTGAGGTGAGTAATATTGATACGATTCACTCCTTGAACAAGTCTTGTAAGAATGTGAGTACCAGCGCCTGGAGTTAACGTTCCTGCGTTGTTATTGTTTGAGGTTAGCGCTTCAAAGCCAAGTCCGAAAAGACCACGGCCCTGTTCTGCTACTGTGACACTAATCGTATAAGTTTCTCCTGGCACATATTGCCAGTCAGTCATACCTGGGGCAGAAATGGTAATACTTCCGCTTTGAGAATTACTTGGGAAAGTGCTGTGGCAACCAGTGGTGCTGCATGTTTGTTCTCCCGGAGACCCTGTATTTCCAGCCTTTCCAGCTGCATTATCATCAGAAGACGTTAAGAAAACCCACACGGGAATTGCCAAGAAGAGTAGAGAGTAGAATTTTTTCATAAAAATGATTTAATGATTTGAATTACTGTACAATAAACATCAAAAAAGCCCTAAGGTTGCATCATTAGCATTAACTTTTGAACATTATTCATGCAAAAAAAAACCTTCTCAATGGAGAAGGTTTTTTTCTAAATATATTTTTAAAAAGACTAAGCCCAGCTTGCGATTTTTTCTGCCTTGTAAGCTCCGGCCTCGAGTTTTTCGCGTACTTTCTTGAAACAGTCTATTGTATATTCCACATCCTTGATAGTGTGCACAACTGTTGGAATCAAGCGTAGCATGATCACATCTTTAGGCACCACAGGATATACTACTATAGAGCAGAATACACCGTATGTTTCGCGAAGATCAAGTGTTACATTGGTTGCTTCTCCCAACGAACCTTTAAGGAATACAGGTGTCACGACAGAGTCTGTTTTTCCAATATCGAAACCAGCCTCAGTGAGACCTTTTTGCAGAGTACGCGCTACATGCCACAACTGTTGTTGAAGCTCTGGCTTTGTTCTCATCATTTCAAGACGCTTTAGCGCACCGATAACGATAGGCATTGGAAGCGACTTTGCAAATGTTTGCGAACGCATATTGTAGCGAAGGTATTCGATCACGTGCTCTTCACTTGCAACGAAAGCGCCGATCGTAGCCATTGCTTTCGCAAATGTTCCGAAATACACGTCCACTTTATCGGCCACACCTTGATGGTCAGGAGCGCCGCGGCCATCGCGACCGATGGTACCAAAACCATGGGCGTCATCTACAAAAAGGCGGAAGTTATAGTCGTCTTTGAATTTGCAAATTTCTGCAAGCTTGCCCATGTCGCCGGCCATACCGAATACTCCTTCTGTAAGAACAAGTATTCCACCACCTGTCTGTTCGGTGAGACGCTTGGCGTGCTTGAGCTGCTTCTCAAAGCTTTCCATGTCATTATGCTGGAAAACGAAACGTTTGCCTTGATGCAGACGAATACCATCGATCATGCAAGCATGACACTCGCTATCATAAACGATTACATCATTGCGACCAACGAGCGCCTCAATTGCCGATTGGCATCCTTGGTAACCGAAGTTAAGAAGGAATGCATCTTCCTTACCCATGAAGGCTGCAAGTTCAGACTCGAGTTGTTCGTGATACTTTGTCTGACCACTCATCATGCGCGCACCCATTGGGTATGCCATTCCCCATTCTTCAGCGGCTTTTGCATCCACCTCACGAATTTCAGGATTGTTGGCAAGACCAATATAGTTATTGAGACTCCACACCAATACAGGCTTGCCGCGGAAAGTCATATGAGCGCCTATTTCGCCTTCCAATTTAGGAAAGGTGAAGTAGCCATGCGATTCTTTAGAATGCTGTCCAAGTGGACCACGATTCTTTTTGATTCTTTCAAAAATATCCAAGACTCAGAAATTTAATGTTTCGGCAAAGATAAGAAGCCGTAATGAATTGATTGCTATGAAAAATCAACACAAATAAGTTAATGGTTGTATGTAAAAATTGATGATGAACGTCCAATGGAATAAAATGATTAAATTCGCCACCCCGATGAGAAAAGTTTGTTTCATTTTTTTGGTAGTTTATAGCGTCTTACTTGGCACTGGATGCAGCGAGTACAACAAGGCTTTAAAGAGCAACGACTATAAAGTTAAGTACGAGGCCGCAGTCAAGTATTACAATGAAGATGACTGTTTTAAGGCGCTTCCACTATTGGAGGAATGCATAGGGTTGACGCGCGGTACAGCCATGGCTGAGGACGTTTATTATTACTATGCAAAGACCCATTACTGCGTCAACGATTACTATTTAGCTAGTTATTACCTAAAAAATTTCGCGAAAACCTTCTCCAAAAGCCCAAGAGCAGAGGAATGTTTCTTTCAGAGCGCATATTGCAATTATCGATTATCACCCGAATACACTCTGGATCAAACAGATACAAGAAAGGCTATCGATGAGTTTCAATTGTTTCTAGATACCTATCCCACCAGCGCATTGCGCGATTCTGCCAACAAAATGATTGCGGAGTTGAATGCGAAACTTGAGAAAAAGGACTTTGAGAATGCAAAGTTGTATTATACCACTCAGAATTACAAAGGTGCAGTAAACTCATTAAAATCTTTTATAACAAACTATCCTTCAAGCAAATACAAGGAAAATGCTTATGCATTAATCGTGGAAAGCTATTATTTGTACGCAGAAGGAAGTATTGAAGAGAAGAAACTTGAAAGATATCGCCTAGCAACCGAATCTTATATTACCTTTGTCACCGCTTTTCCAGAAAGTAAACTACTTAAAGAGGCCGAAGTATTTTACGAGAAAAGCAGAAAGCAAATAGATAAATTATCGGCCATGAATTGATCAACGCAATGAGCAATTATAAAAATTCAAACGCAGCGAAGACAACTGTAACCAGAAATACAAATGAATTGTATGACAAGGTGAACGGTAACTTATTCGAAACAATTGTTCTTATTTCAAAGAGATCTAATCAAATCTCTAAAGAAATGAAAGAGGAACTCAACCACAAGTTGGAGGAGTTTGGAACATCTCAAGATAATTTGGAAGAAGTATTTGAGAATCGCGAGCAAATTGAAATTTCACGTCATTATGAGCGCTTACCAAAGCCACATTCAATTGCAATTCAAGAATTGATTGAGGGCAAGGTATTTTACCGCTACCCAGATGAGGAGCAAGCGCGCTAATCATATAAAAATCCAAAACCAAAAGATGGCTCAGGCCATCTTTTGTCATTTAATAACCTAGGTATGCTTGAGGGAAAAAAAATAATAGTCGGAATAAGCGGAAGCATCGCGGCCTACAAAAGCGCATGGCTAGTGAGATTGTTGGTTCAATCAGGCGCCGAGGTGAAAGTAATGCTGACCAAAAATGCCCTGGATTTTGTAACTCCACTCACATTATCGACCCTTTCGAAAAGCCCTATTTACTCCGATTTCACCGAAGATAAAAATACAGGAGAGTGGATCAACCATGTAGATCTCGCCCTTTGGGCCGACTTGATGATCGTTGCACCCGCATCGGCTAATACTCTTTCCAAAATGGCGAATGGTCAGAGTGATAATTTTTTCATCACTACCTATATGAGCGCGCGCTGCCCTGTGATGGTTGCTCCAGCGATGGATCATGATATGTTTTTACACCAAGGCACACAGGACAATATTGCTAAACTCAAGAATATCGGCCATATCATATTAGATTCAAAGAATGGAGAACTTGCCAGTGGTTTGATTGGAAAAGGTCGCATGGCAGAGCCAGAGGAAATATTTGATGCAGTCATCAACTACTTTAGACCAGATCTGCCATTAAAGGAAAAAACTATTCTGGTAACCGCTGGGCCAACCTATGAAGCCATAGATCCAGTGCGTTTTATTGGCAATAGATCTAGTGGGAAAATGGGGTTTGAAATTGCGAAGGTTCTCGCCGAACAAGGAGCCAAGGTTGTTTTGGTTACTGGCCCCACGCACCTTCACATTCAACATCCCGCGATAAATGTGATTCGTGTCGAATCGGCTGAGGAAATGTTTGAAGCGTGTACACAGTCTTTTGAAGAATGTAATGGCGCGATTTTATCGGCAGCGGTGGCGGATTATCGCCCGGTGTCGGTGGCTTCTGAAAAAATAAAAAAATCAGAACACGCATTGAACATCAGGCTCGAACCGACTCCTGATATCGCAAAAAGCTTAGGCGCTATTAAAAAAGAAGGACAAATACTAATTGGATTTGCCCTTGAAACGGAAAACGAAGAAGCCAATGCGCAATCAAAAATGAAGCGTAAGAACTTTGATATGATTGTGTTGAATTCTTTGAAAAACGAAGGTGCCGGATTTGGTGGAGAAACAAATAAAATCTCCTTATTTTGGCCTGACAATAAAAGAAAGGATTTCGGGTTAAAGCGCAAGTCCGAAGTAGCCCACGATATTGTGAAAGAATTGATTGAACTTCTTAATTCATGAGAGTATTTTTTTTAAGCTTAGTGTTTGTTGCATTCATTGCACCTACTGCGATGAGTCAGGAATTGAACTGCAACGTAACAATTATTCAACCTCAAGTTATTTTGGCTGATCCAGTCGTTTTTCAGACAATGGAATTGGCAATGGAAGAGTTTATTAATAACAGAAGATGGACAAAAGACGACTGGCAGCAAAGTGAGCGCATCGACTGTAATATGCAAATAACCGTCGAATCGCAGCCGAGCCAGCGTCAGTTTAAAGGAAGTATTCAAATTGGAAGTAGTAGACCTGTCTATAATTCAGATTACAAAACTCCCGTGGTTAGCATTAACGACCGAGATTTTGAATTCACTTTCAACGAAAATACCCAAATTGTTTGGAGCGTAGATCAACACCGCGACAATCTAAGCAGTGTCCTCGCCTTCTACGCTAACCTGATCCTCGCAAGCGATTATGATTCCTTTTCTCCTGAAGGGGGAACGGAGCATTATCTTATTTGTCAGACCATCGTAGGAAACGCTCAAAACGCACCTGAACCAGGTTGGAGAGCAAATGAGAAAGGACAACAAAATAGATATTGGCTCATCGAAAACTTGGTGACTCAAACATTCAAGCCTCTTAGAGATTGTCTTTACAACTATCACCGCAAAGGCATGGACAAGATGTTTACAGAGCTTAATGCCGCTCGCAAAGTGATGTCAGATGCCATTCTCGCTCTCAACGAAATTCATAAAATTAAGCCGAGTTCTTATAACATGCAGGTCTTTTTCTATGCAAAGTCTGATGAGATTATCAACATCTTTAAGCCTCTGCCAGTTGCTGAAAAGCAAGCGGTGTACGACATGCTAAAGAAGTTGGATCCAGGAAATATTATAAAATACGATCAAATGATGAAATGATATGCTGAAGAATTTACATGTGATCAATTACGGTTTGATGGATGAAGTGTCGTTGAAATTTGATCGCGGATTCACAGCCATCACCGGCGAGACAGGAAGCGGCAAATCCATTCTTTTGGGAGCCTTTGGTCTATTACTCGGAGAACGAGCTGATAGTAAGTCTATCAAAAATCAAGATAAAAAGTGCATTGTAGAAGCAGTATTTGATATTGAGAAGTTCTCACTTAAAAAGTTTTTTGAAGAGAATGATCTCGATTACGATAAAAACTCCACCATCAGAAGAGAAATAGCCCCTGGAGGTAAGTCTCGCGCATTTATCAATGACACACCGGTTTCCTTACAAATTTTAAAGTCACTCGGTGAAAAATTGGTGGATATCCACAGCCAACACGAAAATTCGATTCTCGGTGAAAGAAGTTTTCAGTTTGGAATTTTAGATGCATACGCTCAGAATGACGACCTGATCAAGGAGTATAGAGATTTATTCAAAGTATATAAATCCCTATTACAAGAACTCCACGACCTCAAAGAGAATGAGGCACGGATGAAACAGGACTTAGATTATTTCACATTCCAATTAGAAGAGTTAAAGAAGATTGGACTAGAAAATATAGATCAAACGGCACTAGAAGACGAGCAGAGTACGCTGAGTAATGCAGGTATGATTAAAACCGTGCTTTCCGGCATTGCAGATACAATCGACGGAGACCAAGGTGGTGTGCTGTCATCATTATCAGCTGCAAAAAATAGCCTGCAAAAAATTAGTACTATCAACAAACAGCTCGATGATTTTTTGCAGCGATTGGATTCTGTCAGCATAGAATTAAGAGAGATTGGCAGAGACCTAGAGCTTTACAGCGACAGCGTGTCCGTAGATCCTGAAAGAATGGATGAAATAAATGATTTACTTGGTCAATTATTTCACCTACAGCAAAAGCATCGCATTTCGGGAGTGCAAGAGCTGATTGAACTTCGTGATGCTCAGGAAGATAAAGTTGGAAAATATGCTTCAGTAGATGAAGAAATCACTCGCTTGGAAGAAGAGATTTCTAAAACCGAACAAACGCTCGGTCTATTGACTGAAAAAATAACCGTGAGCAGAGAGAAAGCAAGTATCAACGCGGCTAAAGACGTGTCAGCTTTCTTTGAGGAATTGAGCTTACAGCATGCAGAGCTCATTTTTGACCTCAAGCCATCTAAGGATTTTCATAATTATGGTAAAGATGAAATTCAAATCCTATTTAGGGCTAATAAAGGAGGTCAACTTTTACCAATCAAACAAGTCGCTTCCGGTGGTGAAATATCTCGCGTAATGCTAGCTCTGAAAGCATCCATAAGTAGATTGAACCAATTACCTGTATTGATTTTAGATGAAATAGATCAGGGCGTGAGCGGCGAAGTAGGAAAGAAAATCGGGCTTATATTGAAAAGGATGAGCGATGAGATGCAACTCATTACTATAACACACCTTCCTCAAATTGCTGGTCAAGCGCAACAGCATTTAAAGGTGGTAAAAGAAACCGATGATAAAACCACAACGACCAAAGTGTTTGCTCTAAATCGAGATAAGCGCATAGAAGAAATTGCCGAAATGCTCAGTGGAAAAAATATCACAAAGGCATCTCTAGAAAATGCAAAAGAGCTCATGCAATAGCACGAGCTCTTTTAATATTTTATGAACTTAGATTAAAATGAAAAGTCTATTCCAATTGTCGGAAGGATAGGCAATTGATCTACACGCTCGGCTGAAATTCTGTCAATGTAAAATACGTTTTCTCTATTATACGCATTTGTTACACCTGCATTTAATTCCAACGCGCTTCGTTTGAACTTGATGTCTTTTCTAAGGTTAAAATCAAGTCTGTGATAGTATGGTAGTCTGCCTCCATTGAGTGTGCCATATTGTATAGAAAGGGCGTCAGCATTTTGCGTGAGATAATCAGTAGCAATACCACCGGTGGTACCAGTGGCCTGATAATAACCTTGTGTTTGTGTGAATGGTAAACCACTACCGAGATTCCAACGCATTGAAATCTCCCATGTTCTCTTTTCGCCGAACTTCTGTGCAGCAACAAAGTTCACATTGTGACGACGGTCAAACACTGGATCATACCAAGCGAATCCATCCCAGCGGCGAACGCGCCCGAGTGAATAAACCAAATAGAGATAGGTATTCTTTTCTTCATACTTCAGAACGACGTCACACCCAGCGGCCCAACCACTCTCTACAATAAAATCTTTTCTGAGTACAGCTGGTCTGAAGAAATTCGCCGCATCGTCAGGAAACAGCTTATTTCTATTTAGGTTGGTTACTTGTCTAAAGTCGCGATAATAACCCTCTACATTGAGATTGATTTTTTCGGTAATATCGTATTCAAAACCGGCCACATAGTGCACCGCTCTTTGAAGCGGATTAGCCACCTCTACTACCGAGTTGTCTGGCCTTACGAAATCGCTTTGCAAGTTTTCGGGGCCGGCCAAAAATCCATAGAATAAGTTTACAACGTCGCGGTCGCTATTAGTGGCCATTAAGTTTTGAGAATAAATACCCGCAGCTCCCTTGATTCGTAAACGTTCATTTGCTTTAAATTTAAAACCTAGTCGTGGTTCTGGACTAAACACACTAAGTGTTGCGTAGTATTGAACACGCAAACCAGGCTCAAGGATAAAGCGCTTTCTGTTGAATTTGTAACTAACATAACCATTGAGTTCTGTTGTACTTTGCTCCTGCTCGATGATGATTCCAAGAGGATTGAAGCTATTGAATTTTGTGTTAAAACCAACTACATCAATACCATACTGTAACGCATCGTCACCAATACTATATTTGAAATCCAAACCAAAATTAAAGCTCGTAATGGTGTCTGAGCGAGGTGCGTTATTCTCTTCTATCAAGGCTATTCCGTAACGGCTTCTTGAGAAATTACCGCTAATCAACACTGGGGATCCTTGAGGCACCACGACGAAATTACCCCCAAATCCCGTGTTGTTCCATCCGAGACTTGATAGATTTTGGTAACGCGTTACTTCATCGTCGAATGAGAATGCGAAGAGATTAAGCTTTGAACCATTGGTTCCGTTAAATGAAACTTTGCTATACAAATCGGAATAAATAAATGGTAAGCCATCACCGTCATTCACATAAGGATACAAAACTTGTGATGATTGATCCAAGTACGAATGTTTTCCACTTAACACGAAAGAAATACCACCGCGCTTATCGGATTGCTTTACGATAGGACCTTCTACTAGCGCTCGTGCTCCAAATGGATTCACTCCTGCCCTTCCCTTGATTTCCTTTTTATTACCGTCTCGGGTAGTGATATCCATCACAGATGAAATTCTTCCCCCGTATTGAGCACCAAAACCGCCTGTATACACATCCGCATTCGCGATAATTTCGGTATCGAAAACAGAGAAAAGACCAATACTGTGAAAAGGATTATACACGATCATTCCATCGAGGAGAACTTTGTTTTGAACGGGACTTCCACCGCGAATGAAAATTTGTCCACCTTGGTCTCCAGTGCTCACAAAACCAGGAAGTGTGGTGAGAACTTGAACCAAGTCTGGCTGACCACCTACAGAGGGAATGCGTTTAATGTCTTGTGCCCTTATAGACTCGACAGAAATATTGACGTTATTTTTTTGATCACTCTTGTCGCTGCTAATTTCAATCTCACCGAGCTCATTTACAGCAACCTCAAGGTTTATATTGACATTGGTTATTTTATTCGACTCAACTAATATCGCCTGTCTAAATTCTTTAAACTCAGCAGACTTTACAAGTAGGGTATAAGATCCTGGAGGAATTTTGGTAATAGAGTAATAGCCATTTTCGTCTGTCACAGTACCGTATGTTGTACCATCTAAACCAATAGTGATAAATATAGCTGGTTCTCCAGTTTCGGCATTTTTGATGAAACCTCTAACCGTTCCTTGCGCCAACACGGTGATGCTAATGGCGAAAGTGGCTAGGGTAAGAAATAAATTTTTAAGTAGCATTTTTACAGGTTTCGTGCGGACGCGAAAGTAATGCATCCTACAGAGTTAATCTCAACATTCCACAACAATATCTTTGAATTGTAGCAGGTCTGTGCACTATTCTTCAAACTCCAGTGACATTTTCCCTACCCTATCTTCTAAAGTTTCGCTTGTCATTTTCTCACGCAGGCGATCTACCATTATTGGAAAGGCAAATGGAGTAGGCTTATCAGGATACTTTAAAATAATTCTTTGACCATTGATTCTCAGCAGCGCTTCTCTCAGGCGTGGCAGCTCCAATTGGTGTTGCAAAACCTCCTCATAGGACTGTTTGTACAATAAATTATAGGGATCGTAATCTTCGAACACTTTAAAAATCAACTGACTAGAACTTTGTAAATGTCTATCCTTGAGCTGTTGACCTGGGAACCCTTTGAAAATGAGGCCTGCAATGGCAGCTATGTCACGAAACTTTCTTTTAGCTAATTCTGTGGCATTGACCCCGGCCAGCATATCTCGCTCAAGATCGTTGATATCCGTAAGAGCCGATCCCAGGGCCTCTTCTATTGGAATTCTTTGATCACAAAGCAATTCAAAACCATAGTCATTGTAGGCCAAAGACAGAGAAATTGGGAACAATTTGCCGATTCGATATGCAAAAAGAGAGGCAAGACCCTGGTGCACTGCTCTTCCTTCGAAAGGATAAAACATTGCGTGGTGGCCGTCCTTAGATTCAAAAATCTCAATCAAAAACTCATTTTCTTGAGGAACATGACTTCGCTCTTTTTGGAGATTGATGATTGGAATAATCTTTCCCAACTCAGGGTCTTCGTGATTTAGATCGTTGACGACCTCCGTTAGTTTTCGTCTAATCATATGGGACATTCTACTTGAGAGTGGTAATGTTCCACCCTGCCAACTTGGAATTTTCCCCGTCATTTTCTCTGATTTCCTAACGTAAGCCGTGAGTTCCTTTACTTGAATCAGCTCAAGACCAATTCCAGCAAACCAGAAACAATCTCCCTCATTTAAGGATGCGATGAAGCTTTCTTCGACATGTCCGATAAGACCACCTCGTTTATATTTTATCATCATCATTGTATCTCCTACGATGGCGCCGATAGACATTCTGTGGCGCCGGGCGAGTCTTTGATTTGCGATAAAATAGCGTCCCTCATTTAGTACAAGTTTATTGTAATCAGGATAGGCACTAAGCGAATCTCCGCCAGATGCGGTGAAATAAATAATCCACTTCCATTCTTCTTCACTAATTGAATTAAAGCAATATGTATTTTTTATTTCGTGATAAATCGTGTTTGACTCAAAACCCTCACCTACGGAGAGTGTTACCAAATATTGAATGAGAACGTCGAATGCTCTAATTACAGGCTCGCGATTTTCTATGAATGAAGTGCGCACTGCCTCACGCAAAGCGGCAGCTTCAATAAGCTCAAGGGAGTGCGTTGGTAGAAAATAGATTCTACTCAGCGCGTCGGGGCGGTGACCACTTCTACCTGCTCTTTGCAAGAATCTGGCTACTCCTTTTGGACCACCGATTTGAACAATGGACTCTACTGGGGCGAAATCGACGCCAAGGTCAAGACTTGAAGTGCATACCACCGCCTTCAATCGACCGTCGCTAATGGCATCTTCTACCCAATGTCTCAGCTCTTTGGAAATACTACCATGGTGCATGGCTATGATACCCGATAGACTCAGGTCCTCCTCCAGAACGTTTCTATACCAAATTTCACATTGGGCTCGAGTATTTGTAAATAAAAGCGTGCTCTGGCTATTTTGAATAATTGGAATGACTTTTCGAAGCATTTTTATGCCCAGATGGCCGGCCCAAGGCATTTTTTCCACCTCCTCTGGCATTATTGAAACTATTTCAATTTTTTTCTCGTGGCTCGCTCTGATAATAACACCCGACCTATTGAAGACCAATACCTCCAGCGCCTGATCGAGATTTCCAATCGTTGCGCTGATTCCCCAAATTTTTGCTTTTACTGAAAGAGCACGGACTCTGCTAATTGCGAGTTCGAGCATTACCCCTCTTTTTGAAGACAGTAGTTCATGCCACTCATCGGCCACAAGTAAGTCCAAATCCTGAAATATGTTAGAGCAATTCTTAGAAGCCAATAAAAGATGAAGGCTCTCGGGCGTTGTGATAAGAAGATGAGGGATTTGCTTTTTTTGAGCTGCTCTCTCCGCCTCCGTGGTATCGCCCGTCCGAATGCCTGCCTTCAAAGGAAGCCCCAGTTCATCGATGACGCGTTGAGCGCTTTGAAGAATTTCCTTGGCTAAAGCGCGGATTGGGGTAATCCAAATGATTCTCAGGCCTGACTCTTGGGGATGCTGAGCGGCGTTTATGAGTGCTGGCAACAGCAGGCTGTATGTTTTTCCACTTCCCGTTGGTGCATTCACTAATCCTTCTCGCCCACCCGCGTAAGCATTCCATGCCTCAATTTGAAATTGTAAAGGACTCCACCCCCTCTTGTGCATCCAAGATTGAGAAAGTTCGACGATATTTGCATCTTGAGTTGTGGAGGAATTACTTTTTTTCTTCATAATTCGCCTTGTATTTGGCAATATGCTAAAAGACATATTACTTTAGGCATTGTTTTTGAAAATTTCGTCTCAAAATCCAAAGGAATGAAAAAAATCGTGATGGCGTTGGCCATAATAATTTCAAGCTCAATCTCTCTTTCAGCTCAAGATTCAAGAGAGTACAAAGATCTATTGACACTTTTCGTAAGTGAAAAATATGACAAGGTTGTTCAAAAAGCCACAAGCTATACCGAAGATGAAGACACAAAAAAGGATGCAATGCCCTATCTTTTTTTGAGCATGTCTTATTTTGAAATCAATAAAAAGGATGATTTAAGAGCGCGCTTCCCTGATGCCTTCAAATTATGTTTGAAGTATGTCAAAGCATACGCTTCAAAAGATAAAGATCGCGTTTATTATGCTGAGTATGAAGACTTCTTTGGGAAATTGCGCTATGCGATAATTGCAGAAGGTGAATTGATGATGGATCAGGCGAAATACACCAAAGCAAAGTCGATGTACAGCTATCTTATTAATATTGAAGAAAAAGATGCGGGTGCGCACATTTATCTCGGAATGACATTCATTGCACTTAAGAGTAAAAAAGAAGCTGAGACAGCATTTGCAGCTGCCAAAGCAATGTTGGCAGATAAGACTGCAAAAACAAACTCAAAAGAATTATCGGATTTACTCAAGAACGCACTCATTACTTATTCTTTGCGTTTGAATGACGAGGGCAGCAAAGGTGTTGCAAAAGAATGGATGGAATTGGGATTGGAATTATTCCAGAATGATAAGGAATACAAAGTGACTTATGACAGCATTGCTGGATAAGCCTTACTTCAAATAAAAGCTTATAAGACGGGGCCACAGGCCCCGTCCGCTTTTTATAGAATATAGAGGAGTAATCACACCTCCAAATTGTCTAAAGAATTGTTCTACCTCGGGAAGCATTGAGCCTTCAAAATCAAATGTCTTGTACCCGAGTGATTTTGCGAGCTCTATTGCGCCATGAATGGCGAGAGGACCTACCGAATTGTTAGATGAATCCTTATCAGTGGAGCCAAAAAGATAATAGCACTTTTCATTTTGGCCTCCGATCATTGCTACCGCAGTTGCTCGACCGTTTTCGAAAACGGTGGCTGCGTGCATCTCCGATAAATTCATCAATGACTTCAACAATTGATCATTCCATCGAAGCCCCTTTCTCTCAAGGTTTTTGGTAAAAAGACCATGAGCCGCATCAACATTCTTTTCAAATTTCACTTCCAGACTTGCCGCCCTTCCTTTATTAATTTTATTTCTGAGTTTGGGGTCAAATTCAGCCTCAATTCTTTCAAGAGGAGAATCTAAAGAAAGCAGATAGGTATATTTAGTGGCGACTTTAAAGCCTTTCCAAATAAAGCTTTGAAAGTCGGTGAACTCTGGTGGAAACTCCAAGTGGATGTAGTGATATCTTGAATCATTTAAGAATGCCACTATCGCCTCCATACATTTCTTCAGATCAGACTGAAGTGAGGTGATGGATTTTTTATTAGAAACAAAAAAAAGCCCACAGTGCGAGGCAAAAGGTGGAGTGATTAAGATTTTTAAACCGAATTTTTTCTTTTCGAAAGCAGCCCATCCTCCAAGTATTTCTCCATTATCGGCCTGAATTGCAAATCGTCTCAATCCGTGGCTATATGCACTGGCCCAAGCTGATGAAGAATATATTTCGTTTGACCCTTTTTGTACTTGGTCAAATGAATTCTCATTTAATTCTTCAACAGGAACTATTTTCATTTGAGATATGTTTCGGCGCTGACGACATTCTTGATATTTCGCGGTGCGGCCGCATACATGCGTTCGATGATATCAACCACTTTCAGACCTTCGAGCGCGTTGGTGGTAATATTTGTTCTTCCCAAGAGAGTGTCTATCACATTTTGAATAATAAAAACATGATTGGCTGCGCTTCCTTTGTAATCTCCGTAATCGTTTGCCGGATTTCCCTCAGGTAAAACGGGCATTTCATAATTTTCAATATCGCAGTACACCACCTCATTCATATACTGACCTCCAATCTTGACAGTACCTTTTTCGGCCACTATGGTTAGAGTACTTTCAAAGTTCTTGTTGTGAACAGATGTAGAAAAATTAAAGCTCCCTATACCTCCAGATAGGAAATCGAAAGAAACCGTTCCGCTATCCTCAAAATTGGTTGAATGTTGGTGTGTAAAATCCTTAAATCGGGCCTGAATATTATCAATATCACCAAAAAGCCAATACATGATATCAATAAAATGTGAGAACTGAGTGAACAACGTTCCTCCATCATAATGAGTGGAACCTTTCCATGGGCTTTTCTTGTAATATCGATCGTCTCGATTCCAGTAACAATCGATATTCACAAAAAATATTTTACCTAATAAATTCTGTTCGATGATATCCTTAATCCAAACGCTTGGCGGACTATAGCGATTCTGCATCACGCAGAACACTTGTTTTTGAACCTGCAGAGATGTGAATATTATTCTTTCGCAGTCGAGCTTATTGAGTGCCATTGGCTTTTCAACTACGATGTGTTTTTTCGCATTGAGCGCCAACAAGGATTGTTCGGCATGAAGTCCGTTGGGTGTGCAGATACAAACCACGTCGCATTCAGGCCCATTATTGATCATGTCGACAGGATCATTGAAGAAGGGTACGTCGAAAGTCACCGAGCACTCTTCTTTTGAGCGAACGTCAGCCATTGCGACAAGTTCACTTTCTGAATGACGCAGAATCATTTCTGCATGTCTTTTACCTATATGACCTGCACCAATAATAGCAAAACGAATTTTTTTCATACAGCGGATTGAGCCACAAAGCTAAACATTCCAGCGGTACTAAAAAAACTAGTCTCTTGGACTGGAGTTAAAGATGATGTAGCCGAAATTGAAGAGGATGCTGATGGGGTCTTCCTTTTGATCATAATAGTTGGCCGAAATACTTATTGGCCCGAGAGGAGAATGCAGCACTAGCGAGGATGACAACATATAAACAGGCTCAATTCCAGTTCTATAAGAGGCTCTGTTTAGCTCATCGGCTGCTATTCTTCCAAATGCAGCGAAAGAGTATGCTTCAGCTCGAAAATCCACGGCTCGACTGATATTATAAATTAAGCTCAAGCCGCCAGCTACGTAGTTGTATGCACGAAATTGGGGCAGGAAAAATGTCCTACTCTCTGGAATAGGCTGAAATGCCGGCGCCATAATCGTCGATGAAATATAATTATTGAGGAAATCCATAGTGCTAGCAACTCCTTCAAAGTGGAAACCTGCATGCAATTTCTTTTCTGATAAAAAATAATTCGTGTATTGAACACGAGCAATCCACCATTCGTGAAAGCGATTGGTGGTATCTCTGATTGCGCTGGTGGTGCCTGGAATGGTTGACTCCATTCCATTGAGATATTTTCCAGAAATAAGAAAATAGCTTCCGCTACTAGCCCATTGCGGACGATTGAGCGTGCTCCTCTCCCAAGTGGTCCTAAAGACAAATGACTCGAGATCCGTGCGGTCGGCCGTATCTACGGATAGAAATTGTTGCGTCTGATAATATTCATCAAACATATAAGCATACGATGCAGACGCATTGAACTTCGCGTTATTGCCCGACGGAAGGGAAATACCGAGCGTTCCTACACGCTCGTTTAGCAAGATAAATGATGGTTTAACATCATCAAAGAAAGTAGCAAGCGACTTATAATAATCCCAACGGTTCTGCGTGAATGAACCGTTCAAAGAAATGGGGTACGAGCCAGGAAAATCCCACTTCAAATCACCTTTTACCGACGCATAAAAGCGGCCGAAGTAACTATTCGCTGATAACGTCGCACCAGTTTTTCCAAATAAATTATACTTCAGCCCAACAAAACCTGTATTGATAGAGCGGGAAGAGAAATTACCTCCGAAGGAAATAAATAGGTCTTTTTCCTTTTCTACATCGAGATTTAATTTAAAATTCCCCGTGGAATTGTTATATTTTAATTCAGGAAAAATAGACTTAATTCGAACATCACTAAACAGTCGGAAGTAAGGCTTGCGAAGCTCATCCAGCGACATCAATGGATTCTTCTTGTTAATTAATTTTCTAATATAATATTTCTGACTATTCTCCAAACCATTAAGGAATATTTCTTCAATTTTAACGGGCTTAACCTTACTTTTAAACGCTGCGCGTTTATTGGTCCTTTCCTCCTTTGTGAGCTTCCTTTGTACCATATTCAATATTGTGGCCATGGTATCTGAGGTTGCTCTATATCCCAGTTCAATTGCTTCCTTTACTTTTTCGAATTCAAATGTCCCGATACTTTCCCCTTTTGGCTTGATCACTATCATTTCATCACACAGTGTCGGTGTTATGTCTCTAAACATGATCATACTCTCAAGTTGGGATAGAATATCTCCTTCCTTTGGAGTTGGGTTTTCAGAAGAAACAGTGCAGCCAATAATGACGTCTGGCATAAATTCCGTGTAGAGCATATCGACAGGGAAGTTATTATAAATACCCCCATCATAAAGGAGAACACCACCCACTCTGCGCGGCGGCAGATAGAATGGATAAGTCGAGGATGCCCGAAGCGCAACGTTTAATGATCCATTGCGAAAAACGATTTCTCTTTTGTTTTGCACATCAGCGGCAATACATCGAAAAGGAATATAAAGGCTGTCAAACGAATAATTCGCTGCTTGATCTATTGCACCGAAATTCGCCATCAGATTCCAGTCCAGTGGAGCGGGATCAATAAGATTGGTTGGTATTGCCCCTGTGATAAATGTACCTTTTGAATATTTAATGGTGGCCATTGCAGCAGATGGATCTGCCGAACGAAAAAAGTAGCGATAGTCATCAGGCAGCTCTCCATCGCTCATTCTTGCAAAATCTTCGCTTGTCACAAAACTTTCTATTTCCTCCACACTGTAGCCACCTGCATACAATGCAGCGATGACCGAACCCATGCTTGTACCCGCGATATAGTCGATTGGAATATCATTTTCTTCGAGCGCCCTCAAAAATCCAACGTGGGAAAGTGCTGTTGCTCCGCCGCCACTTAAAACAACGCCAACTCGCTGCGCATAGCTGATACTGTGCGTAAAGATGACTAATAACAATAGGAGATAACTTCTCAAGCGACTTCAATTTTCGATTGCAAAGAAAGGCAAACCATTTATGGCTTGCAAGGTATTCACAATTTGACTAAGATAACTTAAAATGTTGGTTTTCTTATCTCGTCAAAATAAGAAAATGCCTTCTGCATGCGGCTACCGTACCAACTGAACATTTCACCGTCAACGAGCTGAATGTTAGCTGTTGGCAATTTTTCTTTGATCTCTTGAATGTGAGTTTGCTTGAATGGGAATGGCTCACTTGAAAGAAATACGTGTTGAGGTGCAGCGGCGATGATGTCATCCATACTTAGCTCTGGATAGCGCTCAAACTCGTCTTCTAACGCATTCTCCCAACCGCCTTCTCTTAGCATCGAATTGATAAAAGTATTGCGACCAGCGCCCATCCAAGGATTCCTCCAAATCAAATAAACTACACTACCATAGGTTGGAATCTTTCTAGAAAAAACTTGTCTTTCATGTTCGATACTTTGGACGATTGCTGCGGCCTGCATTGATTTTCCCGTCAATTCACCCACTTTGTTGATCATATCCAAGGCATCTTTTACGCTCAATATATCGGACATATAGACAGGGAATCGCTGCATAAGCCATTCGATTTCTGCTTGAGAATTCTCTTCTTTATTAGCAATAATTAAATCTGGTTCGAGAGCTGCAATCTTTTCGAGATTGGGATTTTTAGTACCACCAATTCGTGTTTTTGAGCGAAACCACGCTTCTGGATGAATACAGAATTTAGTAATTCCAACCACCTCTTCGTTCAAGCCAAGATCAAATAACAATTCAGTTTTACTGGGCACGAGGGAAATGATGCGTTGGGGGAATGACATTTTAAGCTCCGTATTTTAGAAGCAAATCTAATAAGTCCTGATGAGTATTGGCTTCGTTAGGGAGTTTGTCTTTTCGCCAGCGATGGATACGCGGAAAACGCAGCGCGATGCCGCTTTTATGCCGAGTTGATTTTTGAATTCCCTCGAATGCAATCTCAAACACCAATTCGGGATTAACGCTTCTTACTGGGCCGAATTTGTCTATGGTATTTTTTTTCACAAAAGCATCTACCTCTTTCATTTCAGCGTCGGTGAGTCCAGAGTAGGCTTTTGTGAATGGAACGAGTTTATCGTCTTGCCAAACAGCGAACGTAAAATCTGTATAGAGGTTTGCGCGCCGTCCGTGGCCACGCATAGCATATATCATCACTGCATCTATGGTGAGTGCGTCCAGTTTCCACTTCCACCATTCGCCCCGCTTTCTACCTACTTTATAAGTGCTTGCTTTGTGTTTGATCATCAATCCTTCGCAAAAATCTTCACGCGCCTTCGCTCGAATTGTCGCAGCCGCTTGCCAATCTTCAAATTTCAATACTTCAGAAAAAATTAAATTGGGATGGCTCAAGTCATGGAGCAACTTCTGCAGCATTTCTTTTCGCTCCTCTAGAGTTTTTTCTCGAAGATCTTGGCCATCTAATTCCAGTAAATCGTATGCAATGAATTTGATGGGTGCCTTCAACAAGCTCGATTTACCAACTGTTTTTCTGCCAATTCTAGTCTGTAGTGTAGCGAAGGGCAGTGGTGAATTGCCATCATGGCAAATGATTTCACCGTCAATAACAAAACTTATATCTTGCGCAAAGCCTGTGTTGATTTCGGGAAATCGATCAGTGACCAAATCTTCTCCCCTACTCCATACATAAACGCTGCCATTGCGATGGATTATTTGTCCTCGAATTCCGTCCCATTTTCTTTCAAAAATCCAATCCCCCACATCTCCCAGCTCTCCCAAATCCTCGACTGGATAAGCGAGGTAAAATGGATAAGGGATCGCATCATTATCCTTAGAATTTTCACCAAAAATCAAGTCATAAAAGGTAGTCAGTTCGGGAGACCATTTGCCCATTAGTTTGTGAGCAATGGATTCAGACGCTACACCGGTATGTTTTGAGAGGGCTTTAATAACAATTTGAGAAGAAACTCCCATTCGAAATCCGCCACCAATGAGTTTATTGAAGATGAATTTATTTTCTTTATCTAGTCCTCTCCAGGCATTTACAATGAATTCAATACGTTCATTTTCTTCCCTTTTCTTCAGCGCTGCGATATCTCGCATCCATTCGCTCAACGAGCGTTGAGGACAATCGAATTGTTGCTCCACCAAAAGACTGATGGTCTCAGACAAGTCTCCAACTACATGATAAGTCTCTTCAAATAGCCACAAGTCTATCAAGGCTTCCCTTGCAGCTAGCTGTCGAAGCAAAGTGGTGTTCAAAGGTCGTGGAGGACGCTTATCAGTGAGCAAGGCAATACACCATAATTTATCTTCATCAGCTACCGTTTCGAAAAACCTGACCAGAGCTTCGATCTTTGCATTTGTCTTTGTGGTTTGATCGAGTTCTATAAATAAGCTAGTGAATTCTTTCATGACGCGTCAGTTTGTATCGTCTCCTCTTCTTCCGCGCCGAACTCCGTTTTTTCGGTAATAGCATTCCAGCCATTTTCTGAAAGAAAGCGAGCGAAAACATCGGTGTACCCGTGGGTTACTACTACCTTCTCCGCTCCTGTTGATTTAACCGCATCAATAAGGCCTGGCCAGTCAGCATGGTCCGACATTACAAAGCCCCTGTCCGCATTTCTTCTTCTGCGCGTGCCACGAAGCTGCATCCAACCACTGGCAATACCAGTCGACACGTCTTTAAACCTTTTCATCCACGGTGTTCCCTCGGCTCCCGGAGGTGCTAAAATGATTGCCTTCTTGAATAGCTCTGGATTGGTGTCCTTAGTAATGGCCAAGCCATCCTTAATCATTAATCCTGCATTTCTCAATGCTTCGTTGGTGTTGATGATTGCTCCATGGCAGAATATGGGGCCTAATTCTTCAAGTCCATTTAGAATTCTTTGTGCCTTTCCAAGACTATAACAAAAAATCACAGAGGTCACGTCATTCGCGGCATTTTCCCGCCACCACTGGTTGATCTCTCCGAGAATTAGGTCATTGCTTTTCCATTTATAAACGGGCAGTCCAAAGGTGCTTTCAGTAATAAAACCATGACATTTGACAGTTTCAAAAGCATCACTCACATTGTCGGGTTGCGTTTTGTAGTCGCCAGCAGCCACCCATACTTCTCCGCGGTATTCCACTCTCACTTGAGAGGAACCTGGAATATGACCTGCAGGATGAAAGGACACTTTTACACCATTGATGTTGATAGATTCAGAATAGGGCATTGTCTGTAGCGATATATCTGCGCCAAGCCTGAGCTTCATAACCTCACCAGAAATGGGGTGAGCCAAGTAATGCCCCATACCCCAGCGTGCATGATCGCTATGAGCGTGAGTAATTACCGCCCTGTCCACGCGTCGCCACGGGTCAATATAAAACCCGCCAGCCTCACAGTAAATTCCTGAATCTGTAAATTTTAATAATGACATGAGCGTATAACCTTTGGCTATGTACCTTTGTTTGCATGGTGGACTCCAAAGAAAAAAGAACATTGTACATCTTGTACATTCTAGGGCTGTATATTTTATTTCAGGCAGGATGGTGGGCTTATCACCTCATTGATATCAACCGTGAACTCTATGAACTCAGAACCATCACTCTTGGAGTTAATCACTCATCAGTGTATCAAGCCAAAGTGTGGATGATTCTGGGAGAAGGGTTGATTTTCTTCCTGTTGCTTGCCTTCGGATTTTACACCATCAAACGCAATGTTTCCAAAGAGTTGAGACTTGCAAAAAGGGAAAAGTCCTTTTTGTTGTCAGTGACTCATGAATTAAAAACACCGATAGCTGCAGTGAAGCTTTTTTTAGAAACACTAAAAACAAGAAAACTTAGCACTGAACAAGAACAAAAAATTATTGAAGATGCTCTTAAAGAAAATACGAGACTTCAGGTACTGAGCGAAAATATACTACTGGTAACGCGTTTGGATGATTCTCGTGATCATGTTTTCATTGAGAAAATAAGTCTTGCCGATATTTTAAATTCGAGTCTCAGTCGTTATCAGAGTTTATCTCCAAATTTGATTCTAGAAAAGAATATCAAAACTCAGGGAGAAACCAAGGGTGACACACAACTGCTTTCAGCGGTTTGTAATAACCTCATCGAAAATGCAATCAAGTATTCACACAAAGAGAAATTGATATTGGTGAGTCTTGAGGAAGAGTCGGGATATCTTGTAATGAAAGTCCAAGACAATGGAATTGGAATTGCACCTGAAGAAAGGCAGCGCATTTTTGAAAAGTTCTATAGAGTTGGAAATGAAGATACACGAAAGACGAAAGGAACTGGCTTGGGCTTGTACATCGTTAAAAACATTGTAAAATTGCACGGCGGAAGCGTCGAAGTGAAATCGAATCTCAACGAAGGCAGCACATTTGTGGTAAAGCTTCCGATAATTCAATAGATTATTATTTTTATGAATAAAAAAGTTGCGCTCATCATTCTCGATGGCTGGGGACATGGAAAAAAGGATAAAAGCAATGCTGTTTACGCTGCTAATACGCCTTTTACAGATAGTTTATACGCTCGCTATGCCAATGCAGAACTCCGCACCGATGGAGAGAATGTAGGTTTGCCTGAAGGGCAAATGGGTAACAGTGAAGTTGGGCACATGAATATTGGTGCAGGACGCGTGGTGTATCAAGATTTGGTAAAAATTAATATTGCCATTCGCGAAGGCGAATTTCAACAACACCCTGCTTTCAAATCTGCGTTTGAGTATGCTGTAAGTCAAAATAAAAAAGTTCATTTACTCGGATTGATAAGTGATGGCGGTGTTCATTCACATATCGATCATTTGGTGGCGCTCACGAGTATTGCCAAACAATACGCGTCGGTAAAAACATGTGTTCACGCATTCACTGATGGTAGAGATACAGATCCTAAGTCGGGGCTTTCATTCATCCAAGAATTTGAGAAACGTAACGAATCACAAAACACAAGAATTGTATCAGTATGTGGACGTTATTATGCGATGGATAGAGACAAACGTTGGGAGCGTGTGGCACTTGCCTACAACTTGCTGGTTGCTGGAGAAGGTGAAAAATTCAGCACTGCGAGTGCAGCTATACAAGCCGCTTATGATGCTGGAATTACGGATGAATTCATCAAGCCTGCCGTGATAGGAGCTGAAGAAAAAATAGAAGAAGGGGATGTTGTCATTTGTTTTAACTTCAGAACAGATCGTTGTCGCGAAATTACTGAAGCGCTTACGCAGCAAGACTTTCCTGACTTTGGGATGAAAAAACTTTCTTTGAAATACATCACAATGACCAACTACGATGATACATATAAAAACGTAGAAGTGGTGTACGATAAAGACAATCTCGTGAAGACACTTGGAGAAGTGGTGAGTAATGCGAATAAAACACAAATTCGCATTGCAGAAACCGAAAAGTATCCGCACGTGACATTTTTCTTTAGCGGAGGAAGGGAAGCTGAATTTGTAGGAGAGCGCAGAGCCATGGTGGCATCGCCAAAAGTTGCCACGTATGATTTACAACCTGAAATGTCGGCGTACGGTATTGTGGAGACCATCATTAAAACTACGGATGAATATCCGGCAGATTTTATTTGCTTAAACTTCGCAAATCCTGATATGGTTGGTCACACAGGTGTTTTTGAAGCCGTTGTAAAGGCCGTAGAAACAACAGATTCGTGTCTAAAAGCAGTAGTAGAAAATCTCTCAGACAAAGGTTATTCGTTTGTCGTGATAGCCGATCATGGCAATGCCGACTTTGCAGTAAACGATGACGGCAGTCCCAATACTGCGCATACCACGAATCCTGTTCCCATTTGGATTATTGATAATGATATTAAAAAATGTCAGTCGGGCAAATTAGCCGATGTGGCACCAACTATTTTAGAAATGATGGGCATAAAAAAGCCCGTCGAAATGACGGGCTCTTCTTTATTAATTTCTTAAGACTTATTCATCTCTTAAAATACTGATCTGACCTTCGAATACTTTTCCATCCGAACGTTGTAGTACAAAATAGTACACTCCGTCAGGCTGTTCTTCGGCGGACCAGAAGTTTTCATAGTTTTCACTTTCGTAAACAATCACGCCCCATCTATTCCAAACCTTTAGATTACTGTTGGGATAAGCATCGATGCCCTCAATTACGAAAAAGTCATTACGTCCATCTCCGTTAGGAGTGAATACGTCAGGAATTTTGCAAGACTGAACCTCTATTACTCCTGAGCGCACCTGCCCGCAACCATCGGTTACAGTCACGTTTACAGTACCGAAAACAGGAGCACGGAGCACTGTGTTCGTTTCCTCAATGAGCACGTTCGGGTCGAAGACATAAGTATAAGGAGGTTGACCACCTTGAACTGGCGATCCAATCTCACCTAAACAAATTGTTGTCCTATTAAACTTGAAGGTATCTGGTTCAAAGATTTGGAATATTTCTGTCCACGTGTAATCACACAAATCTGTGAGTGTAACCTCATACATTCCTTCGCTACCATATCCAAACTCTTGGACAGGACCCGTAGCGCCATTTGACCAGGTGAAACTGTAAGGAGGATATCCTTGATTAGGCACCGGTGTAATGACAGCTATTTCATCTGGACAAATAAATGAGCTTGGGATATCTGAAATAAATGGCTCATTCACGTCGTAGTCTTGCATGAATACCGTTGCAGTTTCAAGTTGCTCCTCACCATTGAAATCAATGTATGTAAATGAAATAGTGATAGATTCCGGACCCTCTTCAAAATCATCATCGAGAGGTAAAATTTCTACAAAGTACTCATCAACACCAGGCTCAAAGGTGAGAGTAAGAGGATAGTTTGTGTCGTAATCATCACCTTGAAATGCCGTTCCTGAATATTCAAGATCAACGGTGAGCGGTTCAACTAAACATCCAGGGGCAGAAATCACAAACTCGCCGGGTATGCAGCCCTCAACAATCGTGAGCTCAGGGAATAAACCAGATGCATCGTCTGTGATGGGGGTGATTAAATCACCAGTTACATTAAAACTTCCTTGTTCGAAGAAAACCGCAGAATCGAAGCTACTATCCGAAACGTCCGCTGTAGCTAATTTGATATGATAAGTCTGGCCGCACTCAAGCCCTTCGTATGTCGCTTGAATGGGTATTGTAAGTCCATCATATTGAATATAATTACCTGCATTAAAAGGCGCTTCTCCACCATTACCGTTATGAATGTAGAATTGGCAGTTGTTGCAGTCTGGGTCACCAACTACAGCGAGGCCTTCACAACCCGCATTTAGATTCGCGATGGATACAAACTGGGTTGTTCCTGGAATTAAAGCGATGTTCACTGCGTTGTCTGTAAAGCTCCCGTTGATACCAGGGCCTGAAAGGAAAAATCCAAAAACATCACTAATATTTCCTGCACAATTATCACCAGCACCTGTGTACTCGGGATATTCATCCGACGCCCAAACATAAGTGAACGAAACAGTTGATCCTGTGGCGATGAAATCAAATTCTAAAATTGCCGCGTCATTATGAGTAAGTCCATCAAGTTCGTCAAGGTCAGGGTCACTTGCACCAAATTGGCCACCTCCCAGAGAACCACCTGATTGATTATTAGGTCCTACGGCAAAGGCCACGTCACCTGTGCCCAAAACCAAACCATTGCTTATGCCAACGTTGGAGTTAGTTCCCTGAAATGTTCCTCTTTGATGGGCGAGCCCAGAAAACTCAACGTTAAAATATTGAACTCCAGGACCCAACAAATTCGTTATGGCTTCGTCCAAGGTTATGTTATTGTTTATCACAATCTGAGCACTGCTTGTAAGGCTGCTCAAAATAACAGAAGCGAGAAAAAATAGATTCTTAAAAATTCTCATAGAGATGTTTTTTTTAGGGTGACGCCACCTTCGGTTAAAAAGTTGCCCAACAAAAATATTCTTTTCAAGGTCAAATAGCGTGATAAAAGGTAAAGATTTTAAACAACGGCCCGTTACCTTTGACTCATGGCAAGACCAATCATCGAAATAGAAGGCCTCACCAAGTGGTACACCATTGGTCATGAGACAGTAAAGGCCTTGAACGGCGTAAATCTCACCGTAAACAAAAATGAGTATGTGGCATTAATGGGGCCTTCGGGCTCTGGAAAATCCACCTTGATGAATATTTTGGGTTGTCTTGACACTCCAACTCAAGGAAAATATTGCCTCAATGGGCCCGATGTAGCTAAATTATCCGATAGTCAATTGGCCGAAATTCGTAACAAAGAAATTGGCTTTGTTTTCCAAACCTTCAATCTTCTTCCCAGATATTCTGCTCTGGAAAACGTTGCCTTGCCCTTAGTTTACGCAGGATTCAGTAAAGAAGAAAGGAATAAAAAAGCCTCTGAAGTTCTTGCCCAAGTGGGACTTGGTGATCGCATGAAACACAAGCCCAATGAGCTTTCGGGCGGTCAGCGTCAACGTGTTGCCGTGGCTCGCGCTCTTGTTAACACTCCTTCCATTATTTTGGCCGATGAACCAACCGGAAATCTGGATACCAAAACAAGTTATGAAATCATGCTCTTATTCGAAGAGATTCATAAACAAGGGAATACGATTATTGTAGTGACTCACGAAGAGGATATCGCCCGCCATGCGCACCGCATTGTGAGGTTAAGAGATGGAGTGATTGAAAGTGATGAGGTCAACGAACCAACTAAGGTTGTATTTTCGCAGCCTTAATTGTGTTTAGTTATGCCAAAACATCCAAGTATTGCCCATCTATTTCAAGAAAAACCTATTGGGACCAGCGTCACTGTGAAGGGCTGGGTGCGCACCTTTAGAAATGATCAATTCATTACCCTTACTGATGGTTCGACCATCAAAACGATTCAAATTGTAATCAGTAAAGAGAATTTTGAAGAGGAAACCCTCAAAAAAATTCAAACTGGCGCATGTATCAGCGCGAGCGGAACCTTGGAAAAAAGTCTTGGCAAGGGGCAGGAAATAGAATTAGTGTGCAATGCTCTTGAAATTCTTGGAGAAAGTGATCCCAACGAGTTTCCAATTCAAATGAAGCGTCATACCCTTGAATTTTTGAGAGAAAAGGCTCACCTGCGCTTCCGCACCAACACCTTTGGAGCAGTATTTAGATTGCGCCATCATCTCGCTTTCGCGATCCATAAATTTTTCAATGATCGTGGTTTCTTTTACCTCCATTCTCCCATCATCACTGGCAGTGATGCGGAAGGAGCTGGCGAAATGTTTAGAGTGACCAATCTTGATCTTGAAAATCTTCCCAAAAACGAGAAAGGCGAAATCGACTACTCACAAGACTTCTTTGGCAAAACAACCAACTTAACCGTGAGCGGACAATTAGAGGCTGAATTGGCTGCATTGGCACTTGGAAGTGTTTACACGTTCGGTCCCACGTTTAGAGCCGAAAATAGTAATACAAGTCGCCACCTTGCTGAGTTTTGGATGATTGAGCCGGAAGTCGCCTTCAATGACATTCACGACAACCAAGATCTGGCAGAGGAGTTCTTAAAATACTGTATTCAATATGCATTGGATCATGGCAGAGAAGATTTAGAGTTTTTGCAAGAACGAGAAATCAATGAAGACAAACTAAAGCCTGTAGATGAAAGACAAACAATGCCTTTGATTCAGCGCTTAGAGTTTGTTGTAAACAATAAGTTCGAACGCATCACTTATACCGAAGCGATTGACATTTTATTAGCTAGCCCACATTACAAAAAGAAAAAATTCAAATTCAATGTCGAGTGGGGCATTGACCTGCAGAGCGAACATGAGCGCTATCTAGTAGAAAAGCATTTCCAAAAACCAGTGATTATAACGGGCTATCCAGCCAAAATCAAAGCTTTTTACATGCGATTAAATGAGGATGGAAAAACGGTTGCGGCAATGGATATTCTCGTTCCTGGCATTGGAGAAATCATTGGAGGTAGCCAAAGAGAGGAGCGATATGAGGTGCTTTTGGAAAAGTGCAAACAATTTAATATCCCAGAAGATCATATTTGGTGGTATCTGGAAACAAGAAAATTCGGTACCTGTCCGCATGCCGGATTTGGCTTGGGTTTTGAAAGATTAATCATGTATGTTACAGGAATGCAAAACATCCGCGATGTAATTCCATTCCCAAGAACACCACAAAATGCAGAGTTTTAATCTTTAACCATTATCTTTGTTAGGATATGTTGAAACAGACCTTACAGCAAAAATTACAGCAGAAACTTTCTCCCCAACAGATTCAGTTGATGAAGATGTTGCAGATTCCTACGATGGAGCTTGAGCAACGCATCAAAGAAGAAATGGAGATTAATCCTGCCTTAGAAGAAGGTCGTGAAGAAGAACCGCAAGATGAAACATCAAATTCTGATGAAATAGAAAATGACGGCCAAGACGAGAAAGACAACAATGAGGACTTCGACATTTCTGATTATTTAGACGAAGATTATATCCCTGAATACAAGCTTTATGCAAACAACCACTCTTCAGATGATGAAGAGAGAGAAAGTCCATTAGGCGCAGGGCGCAGCTTTCAAGATTTGCTGTTTTCCCAACTTGGCCTTCGTGATTTGGATGAGCGCGAAATGCTCATCGCTGAATATCTCATAGGAAACCTTGACGACGCTGGTTATTTGCGCAGAGAGTTGGTTTCTATTGTGAATGACCTCGCATTTACAGCAAATATTTCAACTGATTTAAAAGAGTTGACCGCTGTCTTAGAAATTATTCAAGATTTGGATCCCGCTGGAGTTGGCGCGCGCGACCTACAGGAATGTTTGTTATTACAAATTAAGCGTGCCGAGAATCCTGATGAGGACACAGATTTGGCACACGTGGTCATTTCAAAATACTTTGATGAATTTACCAAAAAGCATTACGAAAAGATAGCAAAAAAACTCGATTTATCAGAGGAGGAACTCAAGCCTGCCATTGACTTTATATTACACCTGAATCCAAAGCCAGGTAATAGTATGATTGAAACCAAAGGCGCGGTTCAACACATCACTCCTGACTTTCTGCTAATCGTAGAAAATGACGAATTAAAGCTGACCTTAAATGGGCGTAATGCGCCGGATTTAAAAATTAGTAGAGAGTACAAAGAGATGCTTCAGCATTATTCTCATTCGAAAACAAAGGATGTGAAAGAAAAAGAGGCAATGCTTTTTGTGAAGCAGAAAATAGATAGTGCAAAGTGGTTTATTGATGCGATAAATCAACGAAATGAGACTTTACTATTTTGCATGCAAGCAATCGTAAATTACCAAAAAGAATTTTTCTTGAGCGGTGATGAAACGAAGCTAAAGCCGATGATTTTGAAAGATATTGCTGATATGGTAATGATGGATATTAGTACCATTAGCCGCGTGGCGAATAGCAAATATGTTCAAACACCGTATGGCACCTATTTATTGAAATTCTTTTTCAGCGAGAGCCTCTCAACAGATGAAGGTGAGGAGGTATCGTCCAGAGAGGTTAAAAAGATTCTAAAAGACGCGATAGAAGCCGAAAGTAAACGTAAACCACTTACTGACGAAAAACTGGGTAAGCTTCTTAACGAAAAGGGTTATAATATTGCCAGAAGAACAGTAGCCAAATACCGAGAGCAGTTGGGAATACCTGTTGCTCGATTGCGCAAAGAATTATGACCGAAAAATTTGCTAAGATTCTTTCACTAATATTTCATCCTCTATGGATGCCTCTCATTATATACATATTGGTGAGATGGTTGGATCCATATTACATAGCACCAACACAGGCAGATAATTTTGTCATTCTATTATTAATCATCAATATTATCGCTCCTGCTCTGAGCATGCTCATCATGATCAAGTATGGAATGTTGAGTAGCATCGAGTTGCGAGATAGGAAGGAAAGGTTCGGACCGTATCTTCTCGTGATCTTTTATTACATACTATCCTATTTCATGCTTCGCTGGAAAGGCCCCATCTTGCCACCAGAGGTCTTTAGTTTTTTCGTGAGTATAATCTTCTCACTTATTGCCTCGCTCACGATAAACATGTTCTGGAAAATATCCGTACATCTTCTCGCGCAAGGTGGAGTGTTTGGTACCATCCTCGCTCTGAATGCACTTCATAAGTCAGATATTCAAGTTTTCTTAATGGCCTCTGCCCTAGCCGCAGGACTTACGGCCTATTCTCGAGTGAAATTAGACGCACACACGCATGGGCAAGCTTATGCCGGTTTTTGTCTGGGAGCCGTGATGAATTATATTATTATTAGTGAGAAGCTGATGTTTTAGGCTTTTGCAACAAGATTCTGTTGCCAGTTCCAAGCATCACGAAGAGCGTCTGAGATGGTTAGCTTCGTCTTCCAACCGAGCATTCGTTCTGCTCGTTCGACGTTCGCCCAAATCTGTTCAATGTCGCCAGCTCTGCGAGGTCCTATCTCGTAATTGAGCTTTATACCACTCACCTTTTCAAATTCTGCTACAACCTCCAAAACAGAATTACCAAATCCTTGTCCGATGTTAAACGTCTCGAGCTTTTGATTCGAATCATTAATGAATTGCAATGCGGAGACGTGTGCCTGTGCTAAGTCCATGACATGAATAAAATCTCGAATGCAACTTCCATCTGGAGTATTGTAATCGTTTCCGTGTACCACTAGCTTTTCTCTTATACCTATTGCTGTCTGAGTAATAAAAGGAACGAGGTTGCTAGGTACTCCATTGGGCAATTCCCCAATTTTTCCGCTAGGATGAGCACCCACAGGGTTGAAGTAGCGCAGGATTACAGATTGTAGATCGCCACCTGAAGTGTTAAAATCTCGAAGAATCTGTTCACAAACGACCTTGGTATATCCGTAAGGTGAAGCAGCATTTTTATCGGGTGCTTTTTCATCCACGGGATTTTGTGCTGGCTGGCCGTACACGGTGCAAGAACTTGAAAAAACAAGTTTACTAACCTTTGCTGCCGTCATTACCTCAATAAGAGTAAGCAACGAGCCGATATTGTTTTGATAATACTTAAGTGGCTTTTCTACTGATTCGCCGACAGCCTTGTGCGCGGCAAAATGGATAACAGCTTCAATAGACTGCTCAGAAAAAACCCTTTCAAGCTCCAACCTATTATTACAATCTACCTTATAAAAGATTGGCGTAAATCCCAAAATTGCACTAAGGCCATCTAATACGTGGTGATTCGAATTATCAAAGTTATCAAGCAACACAGGGGTAAAACCAGCGCTAACCAATTCAACAACAGTATGAGAACCAATAAATCCAGTGCCGCCGGTAACCAATACTTTCATAATAATAGGTAGTAAGATTTTGACCAAAGGTAAGGAATGAATTTTTTTTTAATAAAAATGAAACCTTTTAATGGGATGCTCAGTAACAATGAGAGACTAACCTAACAACATGAACACAAATACGAATACGCAGAGATACGACCTCTCGTACCTTAATCAGGTATTTCAGGGGAATCGTGAGATGATCAATAATATCATCCATCTCTTCTTGCAACAAGTTCCAGAGTATATAAAAGAGATGGAGGAATGTGTCAAAAAGAATGAACCCTTGTCACTGCATCCTCTTGCACACAAGGCGAAGAGTTCGATTTCGATGCTTGGCATCAAAGACATGGAAACCGATATTCTTCAGATTGAAAATGATAGTAAGCATTTACGAAATTTAGATGAACTACCGACGCTGGTACATAGAGTGAAGGCGAATTGTGAGATTGTGTATTATCAGCTCAAAGAGCAATTGCAGCGTGCATCATAACACGCATGTGCAAACGATATAGGGTGGAGGGCCGCTCTCGGTAGGAACATGGTTCTGAGGAGAGCGGTTTTTCTATTTTATCAACTAGAATTCTTAACTTGCGCCGACATACCATAGAAGGAAGTCGGCAATGATCCGCTGCCTTCTCTTGATTAAGCCAACTATGCAATTTTCTGCAACCGATGAACGGGATCTTGCGGCAAGGGAAATGACCCCTGCCGAATTGATCAATTTGATATATAGGTTTACCCACCAAACTTCAACCATAGAGTTGGAGCGTCCCTGCACGCCAAACGATGGAATTATTCAATTAACTCCCTCACAGTCCATAGAATACTCAGAAGTATTTAATAAAGAGAGTTTAAAAAAAACCATAATCAAATTCGTGCCGGCCTCCGGAGCCGCCACGAGAATGTTCAACCATCTCTTTCAATATGACCCTTCCAAAGTTTCTGAGCTAGTTGAAGAATTCGTATTGAATTTTGATTTATTCCCATTTTACGATGTACTAAAAAAGGAGCTTTCAAAATCCGGATTGAATCTTGAAGTGCTTATCAAAGAAAATAAATGGGATAAAGTTTTCGAATTCCTATTGCATTCTCCAGGTCTGGATTACGCAAAATATCCCAAAGGACTTGTCCCATTTCATAGATATAAAAACGGTATCGTTAGAACGGCATTCGAAGAACACATGCATGAGGCGGTGGATTATGGAAGGGAAGCCGATGGGACATGTAGAATTCACTTCACGCTTGCGCCTCATCAAATTGAGATGGTAATGGAATTCTTGCAAGAAAAAACTGCAACCTTTCCTTATGAGAAGTTCATTCTAGAACAAAGCATACAAAAAAATAGCACCGACACTCCCGCTGTGGACCGCAACAATGAACCTGTGCGAGATCAAGATGGACACATCATCTTCAGGCCCGCAGGTCATGGTGCCCTTATCCATAATCTTCAAGAGCTAGATGAAGATTTAATCTTTATTAAAAACATCGATAACGTTACGACCGAAGATCAAAAACACGAGTCCATTTTCTACAAAAAAGTTCTTGCAGGCATTTTGCTCGAACTCAAGAGAAAAGCTGACGAATTATTAGGGAGATTAGAACAGAATGATCATTCGGTAATAGAAGAATCCATTGCTTTCATCAAAAAATGGTTTCAGCCAGTGCTGCCCTACTCCCTCAGTGACGACGGAGTAAAAACTTTTATCAAACTACAGCTAGACCGTCCAATGAGAATTTGTGGTATGGTGAAGAATGAAGGAGAACCCGGAGGTGGGCCTTTTTGGGTGAAGATGAACGGCGGAATTACTTCTAAGCAAATTGTAGAAAAGTCGCAGGTTGATCACCATAATCTGCAACAAATGAAGGTACTTTCTAGCTCTACACACTTCAATCCTGTTGACATTGTGTGCACTATAAAAAACAGATTTGGAGAAAAATATGATCTCAACGAGTATATTGATCATAGCACTGGCTTCATAAGTGAAAAATTCATTGAGGGCAATGTCATTAAAGCGCTTGAACTACCAGGGCTTTGGAATGGCTCTATGGCTCTGTGGAATACAGTATTTGTAGAAGTTCCGATCTCTACTTTTAATCCTGTAAAGACAGTCAACGATTTACTCAGGCCTGGACATCAGACCGCTTAAAATCGAGAATATCAATTCTTCGGTTACAGAATGGAATCTCCGACTCTTCCTTATTAGAAGCGACAAAAATAATTCTATCGGCAGCGTACTTCTGAACCAATTGATTGTACCAGTCAATAGCTTTCGCATCGAGATGTGATGATGGCTCATCGAGCAATAAGAAATCAGAATCTGCAATGATTGCAAGACCGAGCTTCACCCTTTGTCTCATGCCGCTGCTGAACTCCTTCAATGGCTTGTTGAGCGCATGCCCAAGACCTACCTCCTCCGCAAATTCTGTGGCGCTGGAAATACGTTGTAACGATTTGAAAGCTGTAAAGAATTCATAGTTTTCTTTTAACGTAAACTCATCATATACAGCCATATAAGGCGTAGCGAGACTCACGCTTCGATAAACTTCTGCTACACCAATTTTTTGATTTCTATTTGTCCAACTGATGCTCCCCTCAGAAGGTGTGAGATAACCACTGATAATTTGCAGCAACGTTGACTTACCGCTTCCATTATTTCCGAGAATAGCTACTTTATCATTTTGATGAAAAGTAGTTTCAATACCTTGGAAGATCCACTCTTTTTGGAATCTCTTTCCGATATTCTTTAATGTGATATTCACATTCTAAAAATTATAGACCTTGAGGACCGCGAATGATCCCTTTGTCTGATTCTCTTATGAAATCTAAGATTGTCTCTTTCTCTGGAGTATTTGGCAATTCCATTTCTGCAGCATGAAGCGCTCTGCTCATGTTGCTATTATGCACATATATCATTCGATAAACGTCTTCTACATGCGCAATTGTTTCATTGGCAAAGCCTCTTCTACGAAGTCCTACGGTATTCACGCCTGCGTAGCTCAGAGGCTCGCGTGCAGCTTTAACAAAGGGTGGAACGTTTTTTCTAACCAGAGATCCGCCAGCGATAAAAGAGTGTTGACCGATTCTAATAAACTGCTGGATTGCCACTACTCCTTCAATCACCACCCAATCTTCGATATCGACGTGGCCTGCAATGTTTGCTGAATTTGCAATGATGCAGTTATCGCCGATGATCGCATCATGAGCAACGTGCACATAAGCCATAAGCAGACAATTATTTCCTACCCTTGTCTTCCATTTGTCCTTTGTGCCGCGATTTAGCGTGCAGCATTCGCGTATAGTAGTATTATCTCCAATTTCTGTGGTTGTCTTTTCTCCCTCATACTTCAAATCTTGAGGAACGGCGCTGATAACAGCTCCAGGAAAGATTCTACAGTTGCGTCCGATTCTGGCTCCATCCATGATTGTGACATTGGGTCCAATCCAAGTTCCATCACCTATTTCAACATCTCCTTCAATGGTAGTGAAAGGGCCGATGGTCACATTGTTTCCGATTTTCGCATCGGGGTGTATTACTGTCAGATTGCTCATTGAATTCAATTAACTTGGGTTTCGGCGGGGACTCTATCGCGCACAACTTGTGCTAGCATGATTGCTTCGCATACTTCTTTACCATTGACGTAAGCAATTCCTTTCATATTCACCAAACCGCGTCGAATGGGTGATTCCAGAGAAAGTTTAAATACAACGGTGTCTCCTGGAAGAACTTTTTGCTTGAACTTCACACCGTCTATTTTCATAAAGTAGGTGCTATAATTCTCTGGATCTTTAACCTGTGATAACGCGAATATTCCGCCAACTTGCGCCATTGCTTCTACCTGTAAAACTCCAGGCATTACGGGATTTCCGGGGAAATGCCCTTGGAAGAACGGCTCATTCATTGTTACATTTTTCACACCGATCACTGATGTCTCATCCATTTCCATGATTTTATCAATCAATAAAAAAGGATAGCGATGCGGTAGCATCTTTGTGATATCATTAATATCGTAAAGCGGCTTTTTATACAAGTCAAAAACTGGCGCCGCATTTTGTTGCTGCTTAATAAGCCCTTTGAGAATTTTCGCAAACTCAGTGTTTCCAAAATGACCTGGGCGAGCTGCGAGAATATGGCCTCTGATAAATCTACCGACTAATGCAAGATCCCCAACGATATCGAGTAATTTGTGTCTCGCTGGTTCATTCTCGTATTGAAGCTTTATGGTATTTAAAACTCCAATGCCCTCCACCTTCACTTCTAAATCTTCCTTTCCTAGTAATTTAAGGATATCTTTTATCTGAGTTTCAGAATAAGGCTGATCGACCATTACAATCGCATTATCCAAACTTCCACCTTTAATGAGTCCATTTTTTGCCAACAATTCGAGCTCTCTAAGGAAGACAAATGTGCGGCAGCGGCTAATTTCCTCAATGAAATGATTGAGTTGGTACATGTGAGCGTGCTGAGTACCCAATATCGGTGAATTGTAGTCCACCATAACCGTAAGCCTAAACTCTCCTCCTGCTGTTGGTACCGCGAGCATTTCGACTCCCTTTTCCTCATTTTCGTAGGTGAGATTTTCGGTTAAGGTCAAGTACTGACGCTCTGCATCCTGTTCTTCATAACCGACAGCCTCAATAGCCTGTACGAATGGCCAAGCACTGCCATCCATAATAGGAATCTCCGGGCCGTCAATTTGAACAAGTGCATTATCCACCTTACAACCATAAATGGCAGCAAGTACGTGCTCAGTGGTGTACACCCTAGCTCCATTTTGTTCTAAGGTTGTTCCGCGCTGTGTGCTTACTACCAAGTCCGGATCAGCTTTAATGATGGGCTGCTCAGGCAGATCCATTCGTTGAAATTTGTAGCCGTGATTCTCCGGGGCTGGAAGAATACTAAGGTTTACAGGAGCTCCGGTATGTAATCCGACTCCTTTTAAATGGACGGGGGACTTCAGGGTCCTTTGCTTTGAACTCATGACGCGAAGTTAATAGGAATATTGATTGCCAATGCACAATTCAACCCTTGTTAGACACAAATCACATTGGATAATTATTCATTTCCAAAAGTAAACCCGCATCAAATTTAAAATTAGGGTATTTCACGTAGAAACGGCTCCAACCAGCGGGCTAACGTTGCATCACTAAACATTTAATAATTATAACCTCATGAAAAAGTTATTTTCAATCATTGCAGTGATGATCTGCATTCAAGTTTCTGCACAATTCGAAGCTGGTAGTCAAAGATTACACCTCGGTGTTGGTATCGGTAGCGGCTACGTCGGAAGTGGCCTTAAGATGGGAGTACCACCTGTTCATGCCTCTTATGAGTATGGTATTTCCGACAAAATTGGCGTAGGCGGTCTCATCGGCTACACTTCTGCAAGCGCTGATTTGGCATTCTTCGGCGAAGCAAAGTACTCTTATCTTATCATTGGTGCCCGTGGAAATTATCACTTCTTAAACACCTCACAATATGATGTGTATGCAGGTGCGATGCTAGGTTTCAACCGCGCCTCTGTGTCCTTCGAAAATGAGGGCGGTCTATTCGGAATCGAACCAGAGGCTGAAAGCGGAGTGATCTTCGGTGCTTATGTCGGAGGCCGCTACAATATTTCTGAAAAATTCACTGCTTTTGCAGAAGTCGGCTACTCCATCGCTTGGGTAAGTGTGGGCGTTTGCTTGAATTTGAAGTAATTCAGTCTTATTAAAAAAAAAGAGCTAATCGTATGATTAGCTCTTTTTATTTATCTCAAAGTTTAGATTATTTCTCAAGACTCATGCGAATCAAATTCAAAGCTCCACCAGCCTTAAACCATTCGATTTGTTGCGCATTGTAAGTGTGATTCACCGCGATCACATCCTTCGAACCATCTTCATGGACAAGTTCCAAATGCAACTGTTTTTCAGGTGCAAATGAAGTGAGGTCGGTAAAGTTGATGATATCATTCTCTTGAATTTTATCATAATCGGCATCATTTGCAAATGTCAACGCCAACATACCTTGCTTCTTCAGGTTCGTTTCGTGAATTCGAGCAAATGATTTTACCAAAATCGCTCTTACTCCCAAGTGACGTGGCTGCATCGCTGCGTGCTCGCGTGATGAACCTTCACCATAGTTCGTATCACCTACCACGATTGTTGGAACACCCGCGGCCTTATAAGCACGTTGAACTGCAGGCACTTCTCCGTATTCACCTGTAAGGTGATTCTTCACTTTATTTTGTTCGCCATTGAAGAAGTTGGTAGCACCAATCAACGTATTGTTGGCAATGTTATCAAGGTGTCCGCGGTATCTCAACCAAGGACCAGCCATTGAGATATGGTCAGTAGTACACTTGCCTTTTGCTTTGATGAGCACTCGTGCTCCAGTGATGTTGCTGCCGTCCCAACTCGCAAATGGTGCAAGCAATTGCAAACGCTCAGAATCTTCCGCAACGTTTACTTGTACTCCGCTACCGTCTTCTGCTGGTGCCTGGTATCCTGCATCTTCTGCATCAAAACCTTTTGTTGGCAACTCATCTCCACTAGGTGCATCAAGTTTCACAGCTTCACCCTTATCATTGATAAGCGTATCTGTAATTGGATTGAATGTCAAGTCACCTGCGATTGCTAAAGCTGTTGTAAGTTCTGGAGAAGCCACAAAAGCAAGCGTATTCGGGTTACCGTCATTACGGCTTTGGAAATTTCTGTTGAATGAGTGAACAATAGTGTTGCGCTCTTTCTTCTCAGCACCTACGCGAGCCCACATACCAATACAAGGTCCGCAAGCGTTCGCATAAACAGTAGCACCGATTTTATTGAATGTTTCAATAAAACCATCACGCTCGATGGTATAGCGAACAAGTTCTGAACCTGGTGTGATACTAAACTCAGCTTTAGGCGCGAGACCTTTCGCCACCGCTTGTTCAGCCAATGAGGCAGCGCGAGCGATGTCTTCGTATGAAGAGTTGGTACAAGAACCAATGAGTCCGACTTCCACTTTTGTAGGCCAATTATTTTTAGCAGCCTCTTCCTTCATTTTGCTAATTGGAGTAGCCAAGTCTGGAGTAAATGGACCATTGAGGTGTGGTTCTAATTCAGTCAAGTTGATTTCAATCACTTGATCGAAATACTTCTCTGGGTTTGCATATACTTCGTCATCACCTGTGAGATGAGCCTTGATTCCATTTGCAAGGTCAGCCACTTCTGAACGACCAGTGCTGCGGAGGTAACGCTCCATGCTTTCGTCATAACCGAAAGTTGAAGTGGTAGCACCAATTTCAGCACCCATGTTACAGATTGTTCCTTTACCTGTGCAGCTCAAGGACTTCGCACCCTCGCCAAAATATTCAACAATAGCACCTGTACCACCTTTTACAGTGAGGATACCAGCTACTTTGAGAATTACGTCTTTAGCGCTAGTCCAACCATTCATCTTACCGGTAAGCTTGATACCGATAAGTTTTGGGAACTTCAATTCCCAAGCCATGCCAGCCATCACGTCCATTGCATCTGCACCACCCACACCAATAGCTACCATACCAAGTCCACCTGCATTTACAGTGTGAGAGTCAGTACCGATCATCATTCCACCAGGGAAAGCATAGTTTTCTAGTACTACTTGGTGAATGATACCTGCACCTGGCTTCCAGAAACCGATTCCGTATTTATTTGAAATAGAAGAAAGGAAGTTGAACACTTCATTATTCTTGTTCAAAGCTTCTTGTAAGTCTTGATTAGAGCCCACTTTGGCTTGAATCAAGTGATCGCAGTGCACTGTAGATGGCACAGCAACACGCTTGCGACCTGCTTGCATGAACTGCAAAAGCGCCATTTGTGCTGTTGCATCTTGCATGGCGACGCGGTCTGGAGCGAAGTCCACATAGGACTTGCCTCGCTCATATGCCGAAGTGGCGTTGCCATCCCAAAGGTGGGCGTAGAGAATTTTTTCAGAAAGTGTAAGAGGACGTCCTACCGCTTTGCGCGCAGCCTCTATTCTCTCAGGGAAACGGCTGTAAACCGTTTTGATCATATCCAGATCGAATACTTTATTGCTCATGGATTTAATTTGTTCGATACTTGTTGTTGCGCGCGAAAATACATCAGGATGCCATTCATCACAATTTTTTCATCGAATAGAAATTCCTATTCATCTTTGACCTATGCGATTTGTGAGTGCCCAAACACGGGAAAATATTCAAATAGCCTTCCGAGCCATTCGAAGTCAGATGCTTCGTACCGTCCTTACGGTAAGTATCATTGCCATCGGAATCATGGCTTTAGTAGGAATGATAACAGCTATCGAGGCCATTCAAAACAAAATCAACGCTGAGTTTAGCCGACTTGGGAGTAATACTTTCACAGTTCGATCCGGCGGCAATATGCGCGGCGGCAGGCACGGCCAATCCTACAACCCCAACCCCGTGATCAAATATGAAGAAGCTAAAAAATTTAAGGAACAGTTTCAAAATCGTGGCTTAGTCAGCGTTTCAGCATTTGCAAAAGGGGCTGCCACCATAAAATACGAAAGCAAGAAGACCAATCCCAACGTGACCATCCTCGGCTGCGACGAAAATTATTTTGAACTTTCTTCATATGAATTGGATAAAGGAAGAATGTTTTCCGAGTCAGAATTAAGCCTTGGCGATAATGTAATTATCATCGGTGCAGATTTGATGGAAAGCATTTTTGAAAATGTTTCGGACCCTGTAGGTCGATTTGTTAGCGTGGGTCCCGAACGTTATTTGGTAGTAGGCGTTCTCAAATCGAAAGGAAACACATTCGGCTTTGCGGGCGACAATCAATGCATGATTCCACTATTAACCGCAAAGAAAAAATTTGCCACAGACGAAACAGACTATAGTATCAATGTGAGATCTGCCGATGCCAAAAAGCTAGATGAAGCAGTCAATTCAGCAATCGGTATCATGCGTGTCATCCGTCGCGACAAACCTACTGAGGTAGAAAGTTTTGAAATACGAATGAGCAACTCATTGGTTGAAGAATTGCTTGGGCTCATCTCGGGAATCACCTTTGGTGGTATCTGCATTGGATTGATAACACTTTTGGGTGCTGGAATAGGCCTCATGAATATCATGCTTGTGTCTGTAACAGAAAGAACTAGAGAGATTGGGGTTCGCAAATCCATTGGAGCCAGCTCAAAGCTTATTCGACGTCAATTTTTAATTGAAGCAATCGTCATCGGTCAAATTGGTGGTATCATAGGAATCATTCTAGGCATATTGGTTGGAAATGTGGTATCCCTCGTAATCGGGACTAGTTTCACTATTCCGTGGCTCTGGCTTTTCCTCGGCGCCACCATTTGTTTCTTCGTCAGCATCGCCTCTGGATATTATCCTGCTAGCAAGGCTGCAAATCTTGACCCGATAGAAGCCCTTCGTTACGAATAATCGTCGTAAACTTGTGGCATGAGATCAACATCCTTGCACAAGACCATCCTATTGCTTGCAGTTTTTCTAATGGCCAACGCATGCTCTGTGGCCCAAAAAAGCAAACAAAAAGAAAAAGAGGAAACGACACCTTCAGCGCGTAGGCCCAAGCTCATCGTGGGTATCACTGTGGATCAGATGCGCTATGATTATATCGAAAAATACTGGGATGATTTCACAAATGATGGTTTCAAGAAGCTTGTAAACGAAGGTTTCTTCGCAAGAAATCTTCACTACAATTATATGCCTACCGTAACGGGACCTGGGCATGCGGCGGTATTTACCGGTACAACCCCTGCCTACAACGGCATCATAGCCAACGATTGGTTCGAAAGATCTTCGGGGAAAGTTGTTTATTGCGCCTCAGATTCAACCGTCCAAGGTGTAGGCACAGCAACGGCTGCCGGAAAAATGTCTCCTCACTACCTCACCAGCACCACCATTGGTGATGAACTCAAGCTATTTAGCAATCAACGCTCAAAAGTGATTGGTATAGCCATGAAAGACCGCGGTGCCATTTTGCCCGCTGGTCGCACTGCTGATGCCGCCTATTGGTTCGTCGGAGGTCAAGAAGGAGTTTGGGCCACGAGCACTTGGTATATGAATGATCTGCCACAATGGGTGAAAGATTACAATGCAAAGCGTGTAGCAGATCAATACATCAATTCTAAGTGGGAATTATTGCTCGACATTGCCAAATACGATGAGAGCATTGATGATAATAATGCGTATGAGCTTCCTTTCAAAACCTTGACACGCCCTGTATTCCCGTACAATCTTGCAGAATTGAAAGCAATGAATGGCGGTTATGATCTCTTGAAAGGTACTCCATTCGGAAATTCATTGACCATCGACTTTGGCAAAGAAGTAATTCTAAAAGAAAATTTTGGAAAAGATGAGTTCACCGACATGTTGTGCATGTCTTTTTCAAGCACTGACTATATCGGACATCAATTTGGAATTCATTCCAAAGAAGCACAAGACTGCTATTTGCGTCTCGACCGTGACATTGCAGATTTCATAAAATTTTTGGATGAAACAATTGGAAAAGGAAATTACCTCATCTTCCTTTCCGCCGACCACGCCGGCGCGCCCACGCCTAGTTATATGGCAGAAAGAAAAGGAGCAGCGGGTTATTGGAAAAGTGATTTGTTAGAAGAGAAAGTGAATGCCTACTTGACACAAAAATATGGCGCAGGAAATTGGGTAATCAATGAATCCAACTTGAACATTTTTCTAAACCGAACGCTCATTCGGGAGAAAAATTTAAACCTAAAAACCATTCAAATGGAAGTCGCTCAACTTGTATCTGAAATGGATAATGTACTGATGGCAATGAACGGTGCAGACCTCGATCGTCTCGACGTAAAATCACCTATCGTATCGAGACTTCAATTGGGCTACAACCAACGTCTTTCGGGTGATGTTGTCTATATCACCAATCCAGGTTTTATTGAATATGGCTTGCAGGGCACTACACATGGCAGTCCCTTCACCTACGACACTCACGTGCCAGCCTTATTTTATGGCTTTGGAGTGAAAAAAGGAGAAACCCATCAACCGCAAACCATCTGCGATATCGCGAGCACTGTCGCTGCAATTTGTAGAATACCGCTGCCAAGTGCAGCCATCGGTCAACCCATTGAAAAAATAGTGAAGTAAGTATGGTAGAGTACAAGGTTTATCATCAAAATCCTCATCGCAAATTCATCACCTTTGAGGCTGTATTTCCAAATGATGCTAAGAATACACTTCAACTCCAGTTGCCCTCTTGGAGACCTGGAAGATATGAGCTCGGAAATTTTGCCAAAAATATTCGCGGATTTGAGGCATTCAATGATAAACAAGAGAGGTTAGCTGTAAGAAAAATCACAAAAGACTTGTGGGAAATAGCGGCCAATGACGCTGCAAATGTCACCATCAATTACGAGTACTATTGCGCCGAACTCAATGCAGGAAGCTCATATATCGATACAGATTTACTCTATATGAATCCTGTCAATTGTTTTTTTTATGATAAAGAAAAACAAGAGCAAGCTTATCGTGTATCATTGAATCTTAACAATACTTATAAAGTCGCTTGTGGTTTAAAAAAGGAATCACCACTCGTTCTTCTTGCAAGTGGTTTTGATGAATTGGCTGACGCGCCCATATTAGCATCTCCACATTTACAATGTTTAAAATATTCAGCAAATGATATTCCTTTCTTCATTTGGATTTCTGGCAAAATAAAATTCAATGAAGAAAAAATTATTAGTGATTTCAAAGCCTTCACCGACGAGCATTTCAAGATGTTTGGTGACATCCCTTGCAGCGAGTATCACTTTCTATTTCACTTCCCGCCCTACTTTATCAGACATGGTGTAGAACATCACAACTCTACCGTTATCGCTATGGGACCTGCAACAGAATTCGTTGCTGGCGCTGGTTATACCGATCTCTTGGCCATTTCTTGTCATGAATTATTTCACACTTGGAATATCAAAAACATTAGGCCTCACGAAATGATGCCTTATGATTTTACCAAAGAAAATTATTCTGATCTCGGCTATGTGGCAGAAGGCGTCACTACATACTACGGCGACCTTCTACTCTACCGCTGTGGATTGTTGGATGAGAATGAGTGGCAAGGCGTATTAAAAGAAGCCATTCAAGAACACCTCGACAACCAAGGCCGCTTCAACATCAGCGTAGCTGAAA
>CAYRZQ010000014.1:0-71764 GCA_964428835.1 uncultured Comamonadaceae bacterium
CTGCCACCACGTTCACCGCTGCTGGAGCAGCAGGACAAGTGATGGTTGGATTGATGTTGTCGTTGACAGTAACATCGAAGTTACATGTTGCAGAGTTTCCTGCTGCATCACGCACAGTGTAGGTTACAGTGGTTACACCCGCATTGAATGTGAATGTACCAAGGTTGTTGATACCTGTAGTAGGTGAGCTTCCAGTGGTAGCACCAGTGAGTGCCCAAGTCAATACAGTCACACCACAGTTGTCACCTGTTGTTGGGTTCGGCGTCACTACCGAAGCTGTACAAGTACCAGCACCCACGTTTGCCGTGATGTTCGAAGGACAAGTGATGGTTGGAAGAATGTTGTCAGTAACAGTAATAGTGAACGTACAAGTATTAACGAGTCCGTTTACATCAACAATAATATATGTAATGTTTGAAACACCTGCGTTGAAATTACGAGTACCAATATTATTGATCCCTGTTGTTGGAGATGCAGCTATGGTGGCACCAGAGGATATCCAAGTAAGTTGTGCAATTCCGCAATTATCGCTCGTCGTTGGATTTGGAACTGCTATAGAGGCTACGCACGTTCCTGCACCGACGTTGGCTGTAATGTTAGACGGACAACTTATTGTAGGGATGATGTTATCCGTGATAGTAACAGTGTAGTTACAAGTTGCAGTGTTACCAGAGGCGTCACGCACAGTGTATGTTACAGTAGTTACACCCACGTTGAATGTAAATGTTCCAAGGTTATTGATACCTGTCGCAGCAGATGTGCCAGTGGTGGCACCAGTGAGTGCCCATGTCAATACTGTCACTCCGCAGTTGTCACCTGTTGTTGGGTTCGGTGTCACCACAGATCGGTTACAAGCGCCCGCAGTCACGTTTGCCGTGATGTTCGAAGGACAAGTGATGGTAGGAAGAATGTTATCAGAAACAGTAACGGTGTAGTTACAAGTTGCAGTATTACCAGCAGCATCACGTACAGTGTAAGTCACAGTAGTAACACCCACGTTGAATACGAATGTACCAAGGTTATTGATACCAGTTGCGGCAGATGTACCAGTGGTGGCACCAGTGAGCGCCCATGTCAATATTGTCACACCGCAGTTATCGCCTGTTGTTGGGTTCGGCGTTACTACCGATGCGGTACAAGTACCAGCACCCACGTTTGCAGTGATGTTCGAAGGACAAGTGATGGTTGGTAATGTCGCATCATTAACTGTTACCGTTTGAGTACAAGTTGAAGAATTACCGGATGCATCAAATACTGTCCAAGTAATATTTGTAGTACCTATAGGATATGTTCCGTTTGCGCTGCATGTATTGTTGACGCTGTTCACTACTGTAAGTTCAGATGAACTACTTATTGGAGCGCCTGGGCTATAATTGGATGTAGTGCCGGTTAATGCGAGGTTATTGAGAGTACCATTTCGATTATTACACGAATGGTCAATGACATTAGTTAGGCCAGTATTGGTTGAAAGAGGTCTTCCTTGATTAAATCTATAATAAATGAAAAGATTTGGATCATCAGCAATTTCAGTGTTCATATTGGAAGAAATCTGAGCTGCTGTTCTTGCAACATTCCAAATTCTAAATTCATCAATTGTTCCATTAAAGAAATTATCAGCTGTGAATTGTGATCTACCTATCCAGTTATTGGTTGTAGCGCCTACAGTTGCAGGGGTATAAGTAAAGCTATTGTTTGTTGCTACTAGAACACCATTAACGTAAAGTCGTGCAACCCCTCCTCCAACAGTGGCCGCTAAGTGTGTCCACTGGTTAATTGGAATTGGATTTGGCGCAGTTACGGTCTGTTCAGGCTGTCCGGATGGGGCGATTCCAAACCTTGGTATCATTGATCCAGTAAAGCTGTTACTTACCGTAAAGAATAAATATCCGGTTGTAGTACTATTTCCGAAGTCAAAAATTCTAGACCAGTTTTGGGAAGCGGCAGGGTTTACCCAGCATTCTACTGTAATTGCTGTCAACGTAGAAACGTTAGCATTAACATTAATAAAGTCGTTAGTGCCATCTAGGCGGATACCACTTTGAGCGGCTTGTGCCGAACAGTTGTCAGTAACGGTTGGGCTTGGAACTACAACATTTGTTGCCAGGCAAGAATTGTTATCAGTGTTAACGGTCACGTTAGCCCCACATGTAATGACAGGGTTAGCAGAATCAATAACTGTAACAGTGTAGTTGCATGTTGCTGTGTTGCCAGCAGCATCACGAACAGTATACGTCACAGTAGTAACACCCGCGTTGAATGTAAATGTTCCAAGATTGTTGATTCCTGTGGCAGCAGATGCACCTGTAGTTGCACCCGTCAATGCCCATGTCAAGGTAGTCACACCACAGTTGTCACCAGTTGTTGGGTTTGGTGTTACAACCGAAGCAGTACAGGTTCCTGTACCCACGTTAGCAGTAATGTTCGCAGGACAAGTAACAGTTGGAATAACAGTGTCTGTTATTGTAACTGTAAAGGAGCAGTTAACGCTATTTCCCGCAGCATCTTGTGCTGTATAGGTTACAGTGGTTGTACCCACATTAAATGTGAATGTTCCGAGATTATTGATTCCGGTAGTCGGCGAAGTTGCAACTGTCGCACCTGTAAGTGCCCAGGTTAATCTAGATACGCCGCAATTATCGCTTGTGGTTGGATTAGGAGTGACAACCGATGCTGAGCAAGCACCTGCACTTGCATTCGCTGTAATATTCGCAGGACAAGCAATAGTTGGGGGGGTTGTTTCGGTAACATTAACAGTAGCCGTGCATGTCGCTACATTACCACTTAAATCTGTCACTGTAACTGTTACAGTGTTTGGTCCAATATCAGAACAATCAAATACACTTGGTGAAACACTGATGGATGCTACACCACAGTTGTCACCAGACGTCGCTACTACTTGATCAGCGTCCAATGTTGCAAAAATGGAAGAAGCAGAAACGTAATTGTTTCGAGTAGCTCCATTGCTTCCTGCCGTCGAACCTCTTGGGCCAGAGGTATCGGTGCCAGGGTTTCCACCAGTAAGAACTGTGGTGATATTTGCTGGCAAGCTAGTACCTGAGTGCCACACCAAGCCACCACCACCGCCAGCTCCAGGACCATGTCCAAGTTGTGCATTACCTCCGTTACCTCCACTCACGTTGAGAGAGAGCGCGGCAGTTGCAGTGTTTGTAGAAATCAAAATACTTCCACCAGCTCCTCCGCCACCAGCTCCGTCATTATTTCCACTAATGGCATTATCTCCGCGAGCGATGATGCTAAATCCATTTGGTGTAATGCTATTCGCTTGAATAATAACAATTCCTCCGCCATCACCGCCTGGACTGGATGCGCCATCGTTCTGATGACCACCTCCGCCACCACCACCGAGGAATAGTTTGTTTGCATTATTAATTTGTGAAAGCAATGAGATACCTGCTACACCACCTCTAACAATTGATCCACAGCCAGACCATTCAAAACCACCATTCCCTCCAAGTCCAGCATTTGATCCACCACCACCACCAGTGTTGGTGTCATTACCACCGCCGCCACCATTGACAATCTTACCTCTTCCTGAATTCTGAGGCACACCCGCAATAGATTGCGGAATTGCAATTCCCTCTCCTTTTTGCCCAGAGAATCCTGATGGACTTGGATAGACAAAACCTGATACTCCAGGGCAACCATCAAAGAAATTAGTTGAAACAGCTCCACCTCTAAATCCATTACCTTGAGCAGTTATGTTAGCATTCATAGTAAGCGTTCCTGCTGCGTCAAAAGCAAGAATTCCACCAGTGGTGCCATTCCAATCAAGGGCATTCAATGTTGCAGTTACTGTAGCATTCGCATACTCAGGAATTCTAACTAACTGCACTACTCCAGCTATATCATAAGAGTTTACAAGATTATGCTGAAGTGTTATGACATTACCTGCTACACTTACGACGCGCGAAAATTCATAATTACCAGCATTTCCGATATTGATGAGATCACCGTGAACTGCATTATCCAAGGTGTTATATGTAGCTCCTTTCATTTGAATGAGCAATACTTTATTACCAGCTGCAAAGGCTGCGCTGGCACCAGTTGTAGTACCAATGGTAACAGTATTGGTTCCCAAAGCTGTAACTGGAGCATATGTATTGATCACACCTGAGATACTTGCATTAGATGGAGTAGGAGGAGTGATTCCCAAATTCAAAGTAGCATTTTGACATGTCACAGTTGGATTAACATTATCAGTTATCGTTACTGTATATGAACATGTCGATGAGTTCCCGGCAGCATCACGCACTGTGTATGTCACAAGGGTCACACCAGTATTGAATGTAAACGTTCCAAGGTTATTAATTCCAGTAGCAGCCGATGCACCAGTAGTAGCTCCAGTCAGTGCCCACGTCAAAGCTGTCACACTGCAGTTGTCACTAGTAGTTGGATTTGGGGTCACAACCGATGCGTTACACGCACCAGAAGTAGTATTTGCTGTGATATCTGAAGGACAAGAAATTGTAGGTAAAATAGCATCAACAACAGTAATGTTCTGGGTACATGTAGCTGTATTTCCACTAGCATCAGTCACTGTCCAAACTACCGCAGTCGTACCAATAGGATATACTCCAGAGGCGTTATTTGTATTATTGAAATTATTAGTTATTGACGAAAGCGAGCAATTGTCACTGATGATTCCGGCAGACGTACATGATGTACAGTTGAATGATACAGTAGCTGCACCCCAGTTGGCGGTTGGTGTGGTTCCTGTGCGACAAACATTGAGATTACTACTTGTGGTGAGTGAATTATTCAACGTCACTGTTCCAGTTACTACAAAACAAGATTGTCCTGCTGTGCTCGTTACTGAGTTGGTTGTGTTGTTGGTTAGATTTCCTACATTAAATGTAGCTCCCGGCCCCTGACAAATTATAGTTCCTGAACTACCTCCTTGAATAGTCAATACTGGTGCGTTGAATGTACCATTATTGTTTATTTGAGAAAGGTTTGAAATATTCAAGACGCGACCAGTAGTGAAGGTTAAAGTTGCACCAACGGCGTTATGAATGAAATTGGCGCTTCCTCCTTGAAGAGTAATACTGCGATTAATCGTCAAACTTCCGTGGTTATTTATAACGGCCCCACCATTTAATGTTATGGTACCACCACCATTCATAACTAATGTTGCTCCGGGTGAAATATTAATTGTTCCTCCAGAATAGTTGAATGTTGTGACGGTCAAGTTGCCGCAGACATTAAGCGTTCCACCAGTCATGGTCAACGCATTCAAGGTTCCGCTTGCAGAATACCAGAAAGTTTGACCTGCACTTATCGTAATTCCAGTAGTAGCCTGACCATTACCTCCACCACACGATTGTGGATTAGGAATCACGCATGTACTTTGTGTGAGAGCATTTACATATTGAGGCACTGTAACATTCGTATTGCAAGATGTCGCCGATGCGCTTACAGTGATATTGGGCAAACAAGTAATAGTTGGTGGAATTGTTTCGGAAACAGTCACGGTGTAGGAGCACGTGCTGGTATTACCAGCAGCATCTCTCACTGTATATGTAACTGTGGTCACACCAGAATTGAAAATGAATGTACCTAAGTTGTTAATACCAGTTGTTGCAGAAGCTCCTATCGTAGCTCCAGTTAGAGCCCAAGTCAAAGCAGTAACACCACAGTTGTCTCCAGTTGTTGGATTAGGCGTTGCAACACTTGCCGTGCAAGAACCCACTCCAGTGGTGGTTGAAATATTGGAAGGACATGTTACAGTTGGTGCAATATTGTCTGTTACTGTAATGGTATAGGCACAAGTGCGAATATTTCCAGCTGCATCTGTTGCAGTGAATGTTATAGTGGTAGTGCCTATGTTCAATACTCTTGTACCAGGATTATTTATTCCAGTAGTAGGAGATGTAGCAGCAGTCGCTCCGGTCAAGGCCCAAGTGAGAGTGACAACTCCGCAGTTGTCCGTTACCACGGCATTAGGAATGTTCACCGAAGCATTACATGTACCTGCATCAACATTCACAGTTGAGTTTGCAGGACAAGTAAACACGGGTTGAAGGTTGTCGTTAATAGTAACAGTAAACGAACAGGTGGCTGTATTACCAGCTGCATCGGCAACCACATAAGTTACAGTTGTTACACCTGTGTTGAATGTTTGTGTTCCAAGGTTGTTGATTCCTGTAGTCGGTGAGCTTAATGTAGTAGCTCCAGTCATTGTCCATGTCAATCGTGTAACTGCGCAGTTATCTGCGGTTGTAGGATTAGGCACAACGACGGAAGCACTGCATGAGCTGGCTGAAGCAAATGCTGTGATATTCGCTGGACAGGTAATGGTCGGATTCGTCTGATCCACAACGTTCACATTAAATGTACACGAACTTGTATTTCCAGCTGCGTCTGTAGTGCTAAACGTTACAGGATTTACGCCAAGTGGGAAAGTACTTCCAGATGCCAAGCCAGATGTGCGAGTTACTGGCAATCCGCACGGTACTTCTATCACATATCTAAAGCCACTTGCAGGGTTAATATCATTCCAAAGACCATTTACCAGTACTTGTGTTGCGTCTTCAACATTTCCGCTATTATCAGGTTGTCCACCTGACCAGTTGGTATATGAAACAGGCTGGCCTGTGGTCCAAACAAAAGTTCCTTCTGTTGCAATATCATTAAAGCCAATATAATATGTTATACCAGGCGCAATGGCATCTACCCAAGCTCTTACTTGTGTATTTTCACTTGCGCTTTCAATACTTGCGAGATTACCGTTCAATGCCTGGGCCGCAGCGCTCGCAGCACTGAACGTGGCGGTAGCATCAGAAAGATAATATGCAACTCCATTTACGAGGCCAAGGCTGGTGAAGCCAGGTTGTGCAGGCGCTGCTGTACAACTCGAACAATTATCAAAAGCAATTGGCAAAGAATAAGAAGCCGTAGCCTCACAACCTCCCGTTCCACTATATATAATTCTGAAATTATCAATTGCATACGACTCGTCAGGTATGCTCTGATCAAGCGTTGAACCGAAACCTACTTTCAAAGTAGGATTGTTATCGTTAATATTTATAACTACTCTATTCAAACCATCATTCCAAGCACCGGAGAAGGCATTAGGACTTACTAGTCCAACAAAAGTGCTGGTCCATGAGACAGGTCCCACCGATCCACTTGCATTTGCAATAGGTGTGAAAGCCGCGACCTGAACATCGTTAATGAATATTCTCATTTGCTCACCATCCCATGAGTCGATACGATAGAGATCAAACTCAACTGTTTTAGGGGCTGTGCCAGGCAACGTAAAGGTCTTGCTAACTTGTTGTGTGCCTCCGCTACCGCCGAATCTTCCGAGCACGCGTGTGGTCGCAGGGTCTGTCTCCGTAGTTGCTGGCGTCCAACCAAAGGCACCACTCTCAAAATTTTCAAATACAGATGATCCTGCAGGTATTGTAATATCTGGAGGACAAAGAATAGTTGGGTTAATATTGTCCACTACGGTCACAGTAAATGAGGTTGGTGGCGATACATTGCCAACAACATCAGTTGCGTTATATGTAACAGTGGTAGTTCCTATTGGGAACACACTTCCAGATGCTAATCCACTTACGAGTTGTGGTGTCACACACTCCAATTCTATAACATATGGATATGATGCACTATTTGTTGGAGTCAATCCCTGGTCGTCCCAGTTCACACCAGACCAGTTTAACAACGCGAAGTTCTGACCGCCTGCGTTGTTGGGTTCACCTGGCGCCCATGATGTAAACACTACTGGCTCTCCAGTTACCCATATCCAGTTACCTTCTGATGCAAAATCGGTTAAGCCCATCCAAGCAAGACCTTGGCCTGCTAAGAAAGCATTCTCAGCAGCACTTCCAATAGTTACAAGGTGAGCACCTACGGCTTGCGCCGCTGTATTGGCTGCGCCCCATGATGCATTTGTAGTAGATCGGTAATAATAATTTTGTCCAAAAGTTCCAATAAAATTGAAACCAGGAAGAGTTGGTGGTGGAGTTGTACATCCTGAATAACAATTATCGGTAGCCGATACAGTATAAGTTACTGGTGCACCGCACATCCCCGCCCCTGTATTTACTGTAATATTAGAAGGAACGGTCACCACTGGAGGAGCATTATCTACCACCGTTACAGTCATTGAACACGAAGATGAACCACCGTTTGAACTCGTGGCTGTGAAGGTTACTACTGTCACACCAACAGGATAGACCCCTGATGCGTTCGCGCCACCACCATTAAAACTATTCGTGATGGTGATGGTAGCTCCGCCATCACTTGCTGTGCAGAGAGGAAGGGTGACATTTGCATTGCAAGCATTGGGTAATGAAGAAACCGTAACATTTGTAGGACAGTTAACAACTACGTTGTTTGGACAAGCAAGTCCCATAGTTACTAATCCCCAGGTGTTTACTGATAGACTTGTTGTGGATCCTGCGGCGAGTGAACCTGTGTTGGAAGTACCACCCTCGTTTCTCCAGTTGCCACCAATACGTTGACCTACTCTCGCTTGGGCAAGATCGGTAACCCCACAGTCCCTGTAAGAGTTCCAATTAACGGTAATCGTGCCCGTCGCAGTAGATACTGGCGCAACATCCCAATGTTCTAATGTATTATATCCAGTTAAATTAGGCGGAGATGCGACACCACCAAAATATACTCCTGCGCCTGCGTCAGTAGGACGGTATCTCACGTTCATACCTCCGGCATTTGCTGTTAGGTTGAGTGCAATAGAATTGAGTGCTGTTCCATCACCTACAGGATATGTGAAGGCTCCTGTTCCTAATCTCCTTACCAAACCATTAACATGGCTTTGATTGTTTGCTCCAGTATGAGTTGCTGCAGCATTGAATTGTAAATAATTGGTTCCAGAAGTAGTGATGTTTCCAGTTACAAAATTGGTAAATACACCACAGATAACAGGAACATTTAAGTTTAAACTACCTGTTCCACCAGATACCATTCTCAGACGATTCACTACAGGAATAAATGCTGCGTCACCATTGAAATTTTGAACGCCATTTCCATCTATAAGCACAACACCATTATTGTCAGCACCGAATACAATGGCTGTTGTGGTACTATCAGTAGAAATATTACCACTAAATCTACTTACCGCATCAAACGCGGGACGCAACAATCCCGTGCCGCGCTGTACGAAGCGCGCTAGAGCATTGTAGTCATCACCAGTAGTACTCGACAAAATGAAGTTTGCATTTGAGGTATTGATGAAACTGGAATTGCCATTGAATATATTTCCACCACCAGAGGCATTATCAGTAGCACCAGTTTTTACAAAGCGACAAATTCCATTAAAGGTGCTATTATCTAAAATGATTTGTGGAGAATTCACAGTGAGGTTTCCAGTAAATAAACTATTCGCTTGAATCTCTACTCGGGCTGTTCCTGTCAAATTCAATATCTGTCCAGTACCACCAAGTTGATTGAATCTTCTAATAATCAGACGGCCACTGCTGAAACCAGCGCCACCAACTGTAATAGTTCTTCCTGCTGCCAAATTAGTAATACCGCCATTCATAGCAAACCCTACGTAAGATGCTGCTGGACTCGAGTTATTCACCTGAATATTCGCATTGAAGTTCATGGTGTTCGTATTTCCAAAATATACTTGTGGGTCTGAGCCAGTACATGTTTGGTTCACCGTTACAAGTCCATTGAAATTTGCAACATTCGATAGGCCCGCACCATTGAATAATACACCATTGTTCACTCCACTTCCTGCGTTATTAATGGTAAGTGTATTATTAAATGTAACGATACCTGTTGTACTAGCCTGATTAAAGCGCACACCAGCGTTAGGGTTACCTGCGAATACTGGCGAAGTATTGTTTACAATTACAGGCCCGTTGAAAATGGTGGTCTGTGCATTATGATTATGTGCTAAATACAATACATCATCTCCACTATTATTGAAGGTAACTTGTGATTGCCAGATATCTCTCGCACCGTTACCCATCAAGAAATGTCCATTACCCACATTGCTCATCTCACAGATACCAATGAATGTGTTTCCACCTGGGCTTGATATGTCAGCGGCTCCGTTTTGTGTAAAGCTGGAAGTGCCATTGAAAGTGGTCGTTTGCAACCAAATTGCAGGACTCACTACCGTAACGTTTCCGCCTATGTTAGATGCTGGTCCAAATTGAACTTGAGCGTCTACTCCAGTGAGCGTGAGGTTCACTGGAACAGTCCCCAATTGTGTGAATCGTCTTATATATAAAAATCCATCATTGAATCCGCCAGGGCCGATGCTGATTGTATTGCCAGCTGCCATAGTACACCCGCCGGCATTCATTGCAAATCCAATGTATGAATTGTTAGGTGCAGAATTCGAAACTTGAACGTTTGAGTTGAATTGTACGTTTGCAAAATTTCCGAAATAGGTGATCTGACCGGTTCCTGTTCCATTTTGTACAGCCGTTACAGCTGCGTTGAAAATTATCGTATTTGCGGCCCCACCATTACTAAATAAAATATAGTTGCTGATTCCATCGCCACCATTATTGGTAAATACTGGGCCATTAAAAGTCACGTTACTCGTACCCTCCGCAAATCTCACTCCAGCTCCTGGATTACCAGGGAAAACACCAGCGGTATTATTCGCAGTCATCGTTCCTGCAAACGTTGATGTTTGTCCTGGGTGGTTATGCGCTAAATAAATAACATTCGGACCACTATTATTAAATGTTGCCGTTCCTTGCCATACATCACGCGTTCCATTACCCATCAGTAGTCGTCCGCTTCCTGAATTGTTCAAAATACAATTCCCAACGAAAGTGTTTCCACCAGGGCTGTCATTATCTGAGGCTCCATTCTTAGTGCATGTCGTTGTTCCATTGAATGTGCTAGATGCAAAAAATAATCCTGGGCTCACGGAAGTTACGTTACCCCCAAAGGTGGACGCTGGACCATACTGAATGTAATTTCCAGTACCCGACATTGTCAGGTTAATAGGAACTGTTCCCAACTGGGTGATTCTGGAAAGAATTACATAACCAGCGTTCATACCACCTGGCCCTGTGAAAACCGTACGTCCAGCAGCAATCCTTGCGCTTGCTGATACTGATCCACCACATGAATGAAAACCAATCGCACTTCCATTGGTACTGATATATACGTTTCCATTGAATTCATTATTTGCCGTATTCCATCCAGGGAGTATTCGCTCACTTCCATTGACGTTGAAATAAACATCGGCATTCCAAATGTCTCGAGCATTCCAACCCAAAGCGAAATAACCTGAGCCATTATTGGTCAATGTACATACACCATTAAAGATGTTATTACCAAAACCATTATCTTGAGTTGCCCCCGTCTTGGTGAAGTTTGTTACGCCAGAGTATGTCGCACCATTCAAAAGAATACCGGGACCAGTTGCTGTGACTGCCGCAGCAAACTGAGAGCTAGGTCCAAATTGGAGATAATTACCGGTGCTTGCCATTGTCAAATTCACCGGCACTGTTCCCAATTGAATGAATCCTTGTAAAATGGCGTACCCAGCATTCAGACCTCCTGTCCCAGCGGCTACTGTTCTTCCACTTGCTAGAGTTATTCTTGCAGCTGCGTTACCGCCACAGAAGTGAATACCAAGCGCCGAACCACTTGTATTTAAAAATAAATCACCATTGATTTGGTTACCTGCCGTTACCCAACCTAATATGATCCTCTCGGTTCCAGAGGCATTCAGCGTTAGGTTACCATTCCAAATGTCAGGACTACTCCAACCACTACCGAAGTATCCTGCTCCAGTGGCGTTGATAGTACAAGCTCCGTTAAATGTATTGCCACCAAAGTTGGCATCATTCACGGCACCAGTCTTCGTGAAATTGGTTGTTCCATTGAAAGTGGATTGAGTCAAAACAATTCTAGGACTCACCACTGTCAATGCTCCGTTAATTACAGCTGTGGGACCAAACTGAATATAGTTGCCAGTTGCGCTCATATTCAAATTGATCGGTACCGTTCCAAGTTGGGTAACTCTTGTAAAGATGATGTAGCCACCATTATTTCCAGCAGGTCCATCAAAAATGGTGCGCCCTGCAGCAATGGTCGCACTTGCCGTTGCCGTACCATTACAAAAGTTAATACCCGTTGTTCCAGCTCCAGTGCTTAAGTAAACGTTCCCATTAAATTCGTTGTTCGCAGTATTCCAACCTGGCAAGATGCGCTCATTACCATTGGAATTAAAGTAAACATCCGCATTCCAAATATCTCTTGTTGTCCAACCTAACCCAAAGTAACCTGTTCCATTGTTGGTAATTGTACAAACACCATTAAATGTGTTATTACCTGCACCGTTGTCATTAACCGCACCAGTCTTAGTGAATGTTGAAGTACTAGCATACGTTGCACCATTTAGTCTGATACCCGGCGCTGTAATAGTGACAGTTGCATTAAACTGTGAGCGCGGGCCCATTTGTATGAAACCAGCTGCGGGATCCATGGTAAGGTTTACAGGTACTGCACCTTGCTGAATGAATCCTTCAAACGCCAAAAATCCTGCGGTCAGCCCAAGGGAGCCTACGCTAATGTTACGACCACTTGCTAATGTGATATTTGCCGCCGCTGTTCCCCCACAAAAATGAATTCCCCCGCCAACACCAGTTGAATTTACAATCAAATTACCATTTAATTGGTTACCTGCCGTTTGCCATCCCATGATCAATCGCTCGGTAGAAGTATTCGTTAGCGTAAGATCTCCATTCCAAATATCAGGGTTTGTATATCCAGTTCCGAAAAATCCAGTTCCACTATTTGTCATAGAACAAGTGCTATTGAATGTCTGACCACCCGTAGCATTATCATTTCCAGCTCCTGTCTTCGTGAAAGATGCACTTCCATTATAAGTACCTCCATTCAAGAATATACGAGGAGCAGTCACCGATACAGCTCCATTCCATGTAAGCGTCGGACCTAAGTTGATTCTGGCAGTCCCAGTAGAAAGAAAAGCTAGCGTCTGAGCAGTTGTACCAAGTTGTGTGAAATTTCGAATAGAAAATGTACCCGTTTCAAAGCCAACAGAACCGATGCTTATAGTACGACCAGTTGCAAGAATCGCACTTGAGGTAGCAGCGCCAAATTGTATATTACCAGTGTTTGTATTATTTAAAATAACGTCATTGTTAAACTGAGTGTTTGTTGCTCCATTTGCAGCGTATGCATATATAAAGCGCCCCGCTGTTGATGGTTGATTGTTCAAAGTTACCACTCCATTAAATACGTTGTTCGCCGCATTATGCGCGATGTACAGGTCTGAAGATCCAATATTATTAAAAGTAGAATTAGCATTGAAAACATCTGGGAATGTTGCACCTATGTTTGCAAAAGCTATATAGCCTGAACCAGCATTTGTAATAGTGACTTCAGCATTAAAAGTATTACCACCACAATCATCATTTCCACCACCGCTCTTCGTCGCGTTCACCACAGAATTAAAAGTACTTCTTGTCAATAATAATCTCCCCGAAAAAATTGTAGCCGTAGCGTTGATCGTACTTTGAGTAATTGTTGTAGTATTTGCTACCCCCGATGCTACATTCAAAGTACCGTTGTTAACCTGGCTGTTTCCTGTAATACTCACATTACCTTCCGCAGTTAATGTGAACCCACCCAAGTTCAATGTGGTTGCGTTAGAAAGAGTAAGATTCGCAATCGCATTGTTTGCATCCATCACTGGAAGGTTACCCGTGTTGATGTTTAGGATAACATTATCGACAACCGTCGGTACACCTGCCGGTGTCCAGTTACTGGCTACCGACCAAGTGGTCGATGTGCTACCATTCCAAGTATAGGTAACTTGTCCGAAGCTGGATACTGAAACCAGCAATAAAAGCAACACGATTAATGACGACTGGGAGCGGTTCATCATGGTTTTGAATGCTTTAAAATTTGAAATCATTGGTTCGCCTTTTCTTTCTTATTCATTCATGCTTCATTACAGGTTGAAGCATTTTCTTATTCCGAAAAATGCAATGAGCTCATACACAAAATGTCCATTAGATTTTTTTTGAGTGTGGCCAAGGATTTTCCAATCTCAAAACAATGAAATACATTCCAGTGGGTATGAAGTGATTTAAAGAGGTTATGAATAGCATATTGTTAAGAGATATTAAAATCGAGAGCTTTGATTTTCAAATAGATAGGTGTTTAAGGGAATATGTGGAGTGAAATTCGTATCTTCGCGCGTCCAAAAAAGAAAGGCGAAATGGCCAAAACATACAAAGAATACAAGGGTTTGAATCTTCCGAACATTGCTCAGGAAGTATCTGATTTTTGGGGGAATAACAATGTTTTTGAAAAAAGCATTGAGCAAAAAGACCCCAACAAATCTTTCGTGTTTTATGAAGGCCCGCCTTCTGCCAATGGTATGCCCGGTATTCACCACGTGATGGGACGTACTATTAAAGATATCTTTTGTCGATACAATACTCTAAAAGGATACAGAGTCAATAGAAAAGCAGGTTGGGATACTCACGGTTTACCAATCGAACTTGCAGTTGAAAAAACACTCGGTATCAAAAAAGAAGATATCGGTACTAAAATTACGGTTGAAGAATATAACCAAGCGTGCCGTCGTGAGGTGATGAAGTACACCGACAAATGGGAGGAGCTCACACGCATTATGGGCTATTGGGTGGATATGAAAGAGCCATATATCACCTATGACAATAAATATATTGAGTCAGTTTGGTGGTTACTTTCAAATATCTACCAAAAAAATCTTCTATATAAAGGTTTTACAATTCAACCCTATTCACCCGCTGCTGGCACTGGTCTTAGTTCACACGAACTGAATCAGCCCGGTACATATAAGAATGTTAAGGATACTACAGTTGTTGCTCAGTTCAAATTTACATCAGATGATGATGTGAAAAAATTGGGGATCAATGCAAACAACGATGAGGTTTATTTTCTCGCTTGGACAACAACTCCGTGGACTTTGCCTTCTAATACAGCACTCGCAGTTGGAAAGAATATTTCATACGTTGCGGTTAGAACTTTCAACCAATACACGCACAAAAAAAATGTAGTGATACTTGCTAAGGACTTAGCAGGGAAATATTTCAGTGAAAAAAATAAAGAATTAAAACTCGAAGATTATAAAGAAGGAGATAAAAATATTCCGTTTGAGTTCATCGCAGAATTTACTGGTGAACAATTAAAGGATATTCGATACCAACAATTGTTGCCATACACGCAGCCAAATGATGGCGATGCTTTCCGAGTTATTATAGGTGACTTCGTTACTACCGAAGATGGCACAGGTATCGTACACATCGCTCCCAGTTTTGGTGCCGATGACTTCCGTGTTGCAAAACAAAATGGCATCGGTTCGTTGACACTCGTCGATAAAACTGGTCGTTTTACGAAGGATGTAAATGATGCCGTTTTTCCGCTAGCAAACAAATTTGTTAAAGAAGCGTATCTCTCCGACGAAGAGAAAGCTGCAGAGGTGCTTGTTCAAAAAGAAGCACTGAAATCGATCATACCCAATCTCGATAAATACATCAGCGCAGATGATCTCATTGCGTTAAAATTGAAGCTTGAAAATAAAGCATTCAAAATCGAGAAGTATGAGCACAATTATCCCCATTGCTGGCGCACAGACAAACCTGTACTCTATTACCCACTCGATTCGTGGTTTGTAAAAGTGACTGAGGTGAAAGAAAGAATGGTGCAGTTAAATAACACCATCCAATGGCGTCCAGAAGCCACAGGTACGGGCCGTTTTGGAAATTGGCTTGAGAATGCCAACGACTGGAATTTATCAAGATCACGCTTCTGGGGTATTCCCCTTCCAATCTGGAGAACAGAAGATGGTCAAGAAGAAATTTGTATCGGAAGTTTAGAACAATTGAAAATCGAATTAGATAAATCTGTAGCTGCTGGATTTATAAAGAAAAATCCTCTCGCAGATTTTATACCGAATGATCATTCGGTCGAGAATTATTCTTCGTTCGATTTACATAAGCCTTATGTCGATGATTTTATTTTAGTCTCTTCGAAAGGTGAAAAAATGACGCGTGAATCTGATTTGATCGACGTGTGGTTTGACAGCGGAGCGATGCCTTATGCCCAGCTGCATTATCCTTTCGAGAATAAAGAATTAGTTGATAATAAAAAATTCTATCCAGCAGACTTTATTGCTGAAGGCGTTGATCAAACACGTGGTTGGTTTTATACGCTTCATGCGATAGCTACAATGTGTTTTGATAGCGTCGCTTTTAAAAATGTTGTGTCCAATGGATTGGTATTGGATAAAAATGGAAATAAGATGTCCAAGAGATTGGGTAATGCTATTGATCCATTTGATACAATCGCCAAGTATGGTCCTGACGCCACACGCTGGTATATGATTACCAATGCACAACCATGGGATAATCTCAAGTTCGATTTGGAGGGAATAGCAGAGGTGCAGCGTAAGTTTTTTGGAACACTATTCAATACTTACAACTTCTTTGCAATCTACGCCAACATTGATACATACGCTTATTCAGCAGCCGCTGCTGTACCCGTTAATGAGCGCACAGAGCTCGACCAATGGATTGTGTCGCGCCTCAATACTTTGATGAATGAGGTGCAAAAAAATATGGATGATTACAATCCAACACCTGCGGCAAGATCGATCGAAGAATTTGTTGATGAGCATTTGAGCAATTGGTACGTGCGCCTCGCTAGAAAGAGATTCTGGCACGGAGAATTAACAGCTGACAAAAAAGCTGCTTATGATACCTTGTTTGAGTGCCTCGATGGAGTTGCAAAATTGATGAGCCCTTTCGCTCCGTTTTTTGCGGATTGGCTTTTTAAACAACTTAATCAGGAAGGTGTGGAATCAGTCCATTTGGCGAACCTACCCCTTTCCAATCCGTCCAATTTAAATGCATCTTTAGAAGAAAAAATGGAATTGGCACAGAAGATTTCGTCCATGATTCTTTCTATAAGAAAAAAGGAAAATATCCGCGTGCGCCAGCCATTGGCTGCTATCCGCATTCCCGTGTTAGACGATGCTGTGAAGCACAAGATAGAGGCAGTCACAGATTTAATTCTTTCTGAGGTGAACGTAAAGCGTATTGAGTTTGTTGATGAGTCGCAAGCGCAAATCGTGAAGCAGCTAAAGCTCAATTTCAAAACCCTAGGCAAGAAATGTGGAAAGTATATGAAGGACCTTCAGCAATTTGCGCAAGCCAATGGTCAGCAAATAATCGACGCAATTGAGTCGAAAGGCCAGTTCTCTTTCCCAACAAGTGAAGGAAATATTGATCTGGTAGAAGAAGATGTAGAAATAATTCCAGTCGATATTCCAGGCTGGAAAGTGGCGAATACAGGAGCATTGACAGTGGCTTTGGATGTCACCATCACAGACGTGCTAAAAAGCGAAGGCTATGCCCGTGAATTCGTTAATAGAATACAAAATTTAAGAAAAGAATCAGGTTTGGATGTGACAGATAAAATTAGTGTGAAGATTTTATCGAATGTTGGTCTAAACCAAGCAATCGAATCAAATTCAGAATATATTCGCGCGCAAGTCCTTGCAGGTGAGATTATCGTAGCAGATGAACTTCCAAATGGACAGGCAGTGGAAATTGAAGAGGGATTGACAACACTTATTCAAATCCAAAAATTGAATTAGAATTATGGCAAAAAAGAAAGAAACAACTCAAGAAAGTACAAAGCCAGAGGCAACAAGATACTCGGATAAAGACCTTCAAGAATTTCAAGAGTTAATTCATACGAAATTGGCTCAAGCAAAATCAGACTTGGATGAGCTGCGCCAATCATTGTCTCATGAAGGTGACAATAGCACTGATGATACTTCGCCTACTTTCAAAATGATGGAAGACGGCAACGATACAATGAGTAGAGAGGAAGTAGCTCAGCTTGCTGCACGTCAAGAGAAATTTATTCAAGCACTCGAAAACGCATTGCTCCGTATTAAAAACAAAACCTACGGTGTATGCCGCGTAACAGGCAAGCTGATTCCAAAAGAACGCTTGCGCCTCGTACCGCACGCTACTTTGAGTATCGAAGCCAAAAATATGCAAGGTTAATTCCTTCTGTGACTCTTGAAAAAGGCGCTATTTACCATACTTGGTGTTCTATTATTTGATCAAATTTTAAAGATTTGGGTCAAATTAAATTTTCATTACGGTGAAAGCGTGACCCTCATTCCTGGCTGGTTTGATCTGCAATTCGTAGAAAACCCAGGTATGGCATTCGGGTGGATGCTTCCTGGTAATGCAGGAAAATTAACCCTGAGCATTTTCAGAATTGTGGTGGTAACCGGTATCGGTTACTACCTATGGAAACTCATCAAACAAAAGGCTCATACGGGTTACGTCATTTGCGTTTCACTGATCGTAGCTGGTGCTTTGGGGAATATTATCGACTCGGCAGTCTATGGTTTAATCTTCGACAGAGGTTCAACATTCGACCCCGATATTCAAGATTACACCATGTATTTCGGTAAGGCTCAATTTGGAGGAAATGGCTACGCTCCTCCACTTATGGGAAACGTCGTGGATATGTTTCACTTCGATAAAACAATTACTTGGAATGGAAACACCATTGAACTGTTTCCGCCTGTTTTCAATGTAGCAGATTCAGCTATCACTGTTGGTATAATCATCATCCTTCTTTTCCAAAAAAGATTTTTTGAAAATCTGGAAAAATCAAAAGAAGATAACACTACTCGAGAGACTACAGTCACGGTCAATCACGAGGCTTAATCCCAGATGCGTGCTTCTTTAAGCTCTATTTTTTCTTTGAAAAATATCTTTGTGCTCTTCTCGAACGATTCAGTAAAATCGGAAATGAAGAACTGATAATTCCCTTTTTCTGTTCCAATATTAATGAGCTTTTTTTCTTGCAATTCTTGCTGCACGGACTGTGCTACTACTTTAGCACTATCAATAATTTCTATTTTCTTTTTGTAAAATACTTCAACTTCCTTTTTTATCAGAGGGTAGTGTGTGCAGCCGAGAATAAGTGCATCAATATCTTTGAAACTTGGTTTGGATAAATAACTATTGATGATAGTTTGTGAAATACTATTGTTGAAGTAACCTTCTTCAATCATCGGCGCAAGTAGGGGAGTGGCATTAGAAAGCACTTTAAGTTTTTTATTCAGCTTTTCAATTCGATTCACATAGATGCGAGATTGAATGGTTCCTTTCGTTCCAATTACTCCAATTTTTCCTTCTCGATAATTTTCAGAAGCATATCGTGCCACGGGATCCACCACATTAATCACCGGGATCTTTGGACCGCAAACATCTTGCACTGTTTTGAATGCATGCGCAGATGCTGTATTACATGCGATGACAATTGCCTTGCATTTTTTTTCTATTAAAAAACTTGCAATACGCGCGGCATAGTGACGTATGCTTTCGGGTGATTTATCGCCATAAGGCAAATGTGCGGTATCCCCAAAATAAATAAACGACTCATGAGGTAATAGCGTTTTGATTGCGCTTGCAACGGTCAATCCACCAATACCTGAGTCAAATATTCCAATTGGGCGTTCGGATGTTTTCATAAAAGCAAAGAAAAAAAAATCCCGTCACTTGGACGGGATTTTAGTAAGTTATTATCAAACTTTTCGATTACTGTTTTGGAGCAGTTGCTGGAATAGCAAGCTTTGTTTTTGTAAGTGGAAGAATATCTTCACCACCAGCATAGAGCAATACACCAACAGAGCTGTCAATAATGTATGTGAATCCGTTTTCTTTTGCCACATCTTCTATCGCTTTTGAAGCTTTATCAATGATGGGCTGATACAAGGAAGCTTGCTGCTTCTGAAGATCTTCTGATGCAGTTTGTTCAAACTGTGCAATCTGCTGTTCTTTATCTTGAATGGCTTTTACTTTCGCTTGTAAAATGGCTTCTGGCCATGTTTTTTGGTTGGCTTGCGCTTCTTGTACCATTTGATTGTATTCCTGCTCCATTGATTGATAAGCAGTAGCATATTCTTGTTGTACTGTTGCAAGTCTCTTCTCTACTTCTGCTGTTTCAGGCATCGCTTTGATCAGGGCTGTACGATCAATGTGTCCGATCTTTTGAGCAAATGTTGCGATGCTCATAAACACTACAGCAGACATTAAAATTAATTTCTTCATTTTTTAAAGGTTAACGTTTCTAAATAAATATTGCGCAAGCGCGAAATCAAAAGTAAGACCAAAAATTCAATTCATCACTTTCCACCACCTTTTGGTACTGTTTTTTCTCCCCCTCGTGATGGGCTTTTTCCGCCATCAGCCTGCTTTCCGCCGCTCTGACCACCTTTTTCTTCCTCTTCAGAATCGTCGTCTCCACCTTCTTCTTCGAGCACATCACCAGGCTTCAATCCCATTTTACGTAGGACTTTATCACTAATATCGTGCTTTGGGTTGGTATAGAGCATATTACTCTGATTGGCTTTGTCAAATACTACCATCAAGGCACTCTGACTAGCCACATCTTTAATGGCTGTATAAATTTGCTCCTGAATGGGTTTGATTAATTCTTCACGCTTTTGGAACAACTCGCCGCCCACACCGAATTTCTGTTTTTGAAGTTCTTTTGCTTCCTTTCTCTTCTCATCAATCTCTTCTGAGCGTTTTTGACGCATATCTTCCGTTAAAAGGATTTTTTCCGCCTGAAAGGCTTTTTCTAACTTCTCAATCGTCTCGTATTTAGCTTCGATTTCTTTTTGCCACGTTTCGCTCATCTTATTGATTTGCTTCTGAGCTTCTTGATATTCGGGAATATGACTCAAAATATATTTTGAATCGACATATCCAAATTTCTGCGCATCAGCCTGAAATCCGAATAGAACAAAGAGTGAAAGGGTTAAAATAATATTTTTCATAAAACGAATTTATTACAACTCTCCAAGGTTCATACCGATTGAGAAGTGGAATTGTCCTCTCGCCATTTGTGGCGCTGTGTCCAAATCATCCAATCTCCATCCGTAGTCAAAGCCAAGGAGCCCGAACATTGGAAGGAAAATTCTCAATCCCATACCTGTGGAGCGATATAGATTAAATGGATTAAAGTCTCTAAAATCTTCCCATGTGCGACCTGCTTCAAGGAAGGTTAAAGCATAAATAGTCGCGCTGGGATTAGTGGATAGTGGGAAGCGCAATTCAGCGCCATACTTTGCAATGATTGGAGCTCCTACGCGGTCGCTTGGCTTCGTCAATGACAAATCATCATATCCTCTAAGATTCACAATTTCACGGCCATCAAGCAAGAAACCACTCAAGAACACACCACCTAAATAGAATCGCTCAAAAGGCGATTCCCCAAGGCGTTGATTGTATGTACCCAAGAATCCAAAACCAACACTCGTATTCAAGACAAGCTTATGAGTCTTGTGCTTATTGAGTGCAGTGTACCAGTTGGCGGTGAATTTCACTTTGTAATACTCTACCCAGTCAAATCGATCTTGATCTGGCATGTTCTCAAAATCATATTCGTTGCCGAATACTTTCGCGCCGATCAAAGTGTAAGGAAGAGTAGCCTTTGTATTCAAGGTGATCTTAGATCCCCACGTGGGATAAATCGGTTCACTCACTGAATTACGCTCTAAGGTAAACGTTGAAGCAAGGTTGTTCGAAAAACCTTCACTAAAACTAAAGAAAGATCCGAAACGATTCAAGTCGAAGTGCTGATACTGAACCCCAGCAAAGAATACGAACCAGTCGTCAGGTCTCTTCCAGCGCTGACCAAAACTTACAGTAGCACCGGTAATATTCAAAGATTGACGAGCCGGATTGGGCACTCCATCTGAAATGAACTTACGCTGACCATTGGTTTGTACTGAGTGATAAGCTGAAATAGTCAAAGAATTCGGCTTTTTTCCTCCAAGCCAAGGCTCTGTAAATGATAGGTTATAGGATTGGAAAAATAGACCGTTAGAAGTTGCTTGAATGCTCAAACGCTGTCCGTCTCCTGATGGTAAAGGCGTCCATTCAGAGAACTTAAAAAACTTACGCATCGAGAAGTTTGTGAAGCTAAGTCCTAGAGAGCCAACGATTCGACCAGCTCCCCATCCGCCAGATAATTGAATCTGGTCACTCGGTTTTTCTTCTACCACGTAAGTGAGATCCACAAGCCCTTCCTCAGGTCGCTCGTTGGTTTGAATGTCCATTGCTTCACCATTGAAATAACCAAGGGCCATCAATTCCCTTTGCGAACGCATCAAGTCGCTGCGATTAAAAAGATCGCCCGGTCTCGTTTTAATCTCGCGATAAACAACTTTGTCATTCGTTTTTGTATTGCCAACCACTTTCACATCTCCAATGCGGTATTGGCGGCCTTCCTCCATGCGGATTTCAACGTCAATGCTATCAGGGAAAATGATGGTTTCTACTGGAAATGCATAAAAATTCAAATAGCCATCATCCGTGTACAAACTTGAAATATCACGCCCATTCTGATTGAAACTTATCCTTGTAGAAAGAAGTTCCAAATCATATACATCGCCTTTATTGATATTGAGAATACTATCGAGCGTACTGGTGCGATATTTTACGTTGCCAGCAAACGTGATATTTCGAAAATAGAATTTTTTATCCTCTTCAATTTTCATCTTGATTCCAATGCGCTCTGCATTGATCACATAAACGCTATCATATACAATCTTTGCGTTTCTATAACCTTCCTTGTTGTACTTGGCTACAATAGCACGCTTGTCGTCTGCATATTCCTCTTCGTTGTATTTCGACGATTTAAAGACACGGAAGAAATTTTTCTGCTTGGTGTTCTTCATCGCCCTGCGAATCTTCTTTTCAGGCATTTGACTGACCCCAATAAATTCGATATTTTCAATCTTTACTCTATTACCCGGCTCTACGTCAAATATCAACTTCACACTATTCGCTAACATTTCATCGGGAACTTCAATCACTTTTACCTGTGCATTGTAAAATCCTTTTTCCATGTAATACTTGCGAATAGTATTCACAGCATTGGATTTTAAATTCTCATTACACACTACGCCAGTGCGGAGATCTAGTTTTTCGCGAATGGATTCAGCAGATGATTTTTTGATGCCTTCGAAAGTATATCGCGCCATCCTAGGCATTTCCTCCAGCTCTATCAAGAGATATGCATCTTGACCACGGAATTCGGCTACAGAGATGGATATATTGGTAAATAACTTTTGTTTCCAAAGTTTCCTGACAGCATCTGTGATTTCATCACCAGGAATCATAATCTCTTGACCTTCCTGAAGTCCACTGAAAAGTTTGATGGCTTGAACATCGGCAAACTTGGCTCCCATCACCGAAATTCCTGCGATGCGATATGCTTTTGGATCCTTGTAACTAACGCCAGAACCAATCATGGTTTGAGCGCTTACGTTCACAGTGATCGCAGAACTTATAATCGTTGTAACTATTAAAAACAGAATCCCCATTAAGGATAGGGGAAATGGCTTCTTCATTTGCTTTCGTCTATTGCTTTTCTGTGAGTACATTGCCGCCAGTGTTAAGTTGTTCGGAAGTCTTTCCGAATCTTCTCTCTCGAGATTGGTAGTCACAGATTGCTTTATAAAAATCTTCTTCATTAAAATCCGGCCAAAGGGTTTCGGTAAAATGTAACTCTGCATAGGCGATTTGCCATAGCAAAAAGTTACTTATTCTTTTCTCCCCACTTGTTCTTATTAGGAGTTCCGGATCTGGGTAGTTATTTGTTGTCAAATAAGAATGCACCAAGGAGTCATTCACTTCTTTTGGTGTCACTTTATCTGAAATCATTTTTTTTATTGCCTCGGTCAGCTCCCAGCGGGCACTGTAGCTCAAGGCGAGGATGAGATTCAATCGCGTATTACCCGACGTTCTTTCCATTCCTCTTTGCAATTCTTCTTGGCATGAAGCCGGAAGCGACTGCGTATCGCCGATAGTATGCAAGCGAACTTCATTTTTATTCAGCTCCTCAATCTCTTGCATGATTGTATGAACAAGCAAATTCATGAGTGCTTCGACTTCTTCCTTCGGACGATTCCAGTTTTCTGTACTAAAGGCATATAGAGTAAGGTATTTTACACCTGCTCTCGTCGCTGCCTTCACTGAAGCGCGCACGGCTTCAACTCCATTGAAATGACCGAATATTCTTTCTTTTCCTTGACTTTTTGCCCAACGCCCATTGCCATCCATAATGATGGCTACATGCTGAGGGACATTTGAAATATCTATTTGCTCAAAAAAACTCATCTCAAGGTATAAGCGCAATGGTTTAGGGCTCGCGAAGGTACGATTTTCAAGGCGTAATTATGCTACCATTCCAACAAGATGTAGCTTTTTTATCAATCCGAATATTTAAAGATGCGAGTGCAAAGAAGTAAAGGTCCTTGCGTCCGGGATCTCCTCTTTGGACTCCCGTATTCGTTCCATCAGGCAAAACGGGCTGCAGGCTTTGATCTGCGAGCGTTGCAGACGCCACACCACTTTCATCCAATAAGAATTCAGGATCAATGTAATTACCTGAAATGTCATCAAAATAATCCGTGAAAGTCCTCCTAACTCCCCATTCCACGGAGAATCCAAAGATTTTCCAAATATTCACCTTCAAACCCATTCCCAATGGAATCGCGAAAACATTCGTCGCATACTTGGCATCACCTTCCGAGGTACCTTGACCTTCGGTACCCAAAGGTTGTGTTTCATACCAAATTCCATTATAGTTCGCCTGTGGGCGCATGTTAGTGTACGACAATCCCATAAACAAATAAGGACTGATCCAGTCGTCGCTACCAATTTGATATTGAAAGTAATTTAGCTCGAATTGAAGACTGCTTTCTAAAAATTGATTGCGAAAGTGCAAATTCCGGTTCCTATTCCATGGGTCAGAGCTATTGTTGTCGTATGCTTCCACGTGGCCATAAAGAACCGATGCCTTGGCAGTCCATCGTTTGTTAAAATTATTTCTAAAGGAAATACCTCCACCGAGCTTTAGGTCTGTTCCAAAATGGCGGTAAGGATTGACTTCTCCCAAATAATAGGATGTGCCCACAATAAGCCCAATTTCTTTACTCCTTTCATATTTTTTGTCTTGAGAAAAAGAGTAAAGGCTTGAAAAACAAATAAATAAAACTAGGAGGCGGGCTATCATCGCGTGTCTATCGGTGAAATATCATTTTTATTGTGCTGCGCTCAAAGATAAAGTGCTGAATCAGTTTCTTTTGTCGAGGCCCCAACCCATTTTATTACGGATGGTGTTGAAAAAGTTTTGACCCTCGAGACTCACCAAATTAATTTCAAATCGGGCTTTCTTTAATTCAATCTCAGACTCGGGCTCAATGGAATAGGAGCGACTGTCAATAGTGAGAACAAATTCTCTTGAACGCCCCTCAGCTCTTAGGTTTACCTTGTTGGAATTGGGTAAAATAATTGGCCGCATCGTGAGGTTGTGCGGTGCAATTGGGGTTAAAATAATGTTGTTCGAATCGGGAGCGACAATAGGGCCACCGCAACTGAGGCTATAGGCAGTAGATCCGGTAGGAGTCGCCACGATGAGACCATCAGCCCAAAAAGTGCAGACATACTGGTCGTTCACCGAAGCGTGCACCGAAATCATGCTGCCGCGATCTTTATTCAGAAGGGTAATATCATTTAACGCAAACGGAAACTCTCCCACACTTTCGCCATTGCAAGAGACTTCAATGAGTGAACGCTTGTCGAGCGTGAAGTCTCCATTGATAAGCGCCTCAATAGCTTTTTCAATTTCTCCAACATCAACGAGTGACAAAAATCCGAGTCGCCCTGTGTTGACTCCAAGTACAGGGATACCAGTATCTCTAATGAATGCGGCTGTGTCAAGCAAGGTGCCGTCGCCGCCCACACTAATCAAGAAATCACTGTCAGCAATCTCTTGGTGCGTGTCAAACACACCAATGTGCTCATTTAGCGCAACCGAATTGCCGAGAAAATTCTTGAAAGGACGGTAAATACTGATTTTTACTCCGCGACGTACAAGGCAATCAATAAGATATTGAACGTGCCTGGTAAATTCCGGATCGAACTTTTTGCCGTAAACACAAAATTTCATGAGACTCCCGACTTTCTAATTAAATGCGAAAGTACGAGATTAAATATTGAGATAGCGCATCAATTCTTCATAACGTTTCTTGAGGTCTTCTGTGTACTCAGGCTCCTGATAGCTCGCCTTGATTGAGTATCCGAATCTTCCAAAACTTTGAAGAATTGCATTTAAATCTGGTTCACTTACTTTGAGATTGACTTCAATCATTCCGTTGTCGCCAGGGTTTACCGACGTGCTGAGAATTTTTGCATCATTCTCTTCTACAATGCGAGCCACTTGTTGAAGACTGTAGTCATTTTCATTCATCTCCAATACAATGATGCCTCCACGGCTGTGAGCTCCTTGCATTTGAGAGAGCTTTTCTACTAAATCTTCAAGGGTAATGCACCCAATGTAGTTCTTTTCATTATCAACAACGGGAATAACGGTGAGGTGAAATTCACCTGCAGACTTGAGTACTTCGAGAATGTGCTCGTGTGGCTCTACGCTGCCATCAATAAGATTACCATATTGTAAATTGGCATCACTAACGCTCTCCGAAGCAGCCATCATAGCTGTCTCCGAAGCCATCCCTATGAATTTGCCATTCTCAACCACTGGAAGATGAGCCACTCTGAACTCATCCATCAGGTTGAGTGCCTCCACTGGATTCTCTGAAGGAATCAGGGTAGGTATCTCGGGACTGATTATGTTCTGTGCTATGATCAATGTACTAGGGTGTTAGGTTCCTATTTTCTTTTTTACATCGGGCGTTTTTGTTACCCTACCATTTTATAACGCGAGCGATAAAAAATGGTTCATGTTTGTTGATATAAATATTGAGCCAAAAATTGCAGTATATAAACGTACAGCCAAGCCAAATAGTTTAGAGTTTTGCACAGAATAAGTTTCATTAATAACAAATACAGCAAGAATGACCAAGCTGAGTGTGAATATCAATAAGATAGCTACGATTCGTAATGCAAGAGGAGGAAATACCCCTAACGTGATCAAGGCCGCAGCCGACATCGAACGCTTTGGTGCAGAGGGTATCACTGTTCACCCAAGGCCCGACGAGCGCCATATACGTTATCAAGATGTCAGAGATTTAAAAAAAATTGTGACCACAGAGTTTAATATCGAAGGATATCCTGACGAAAAGTTTTTGGATTTGGTTTGTGAAGTAATACCACACCAAGTCACCTTGGTTCCCGATCCGCCGGGAGTGCTCACCAGCAACGCAGGATGGGATACCATTACCCATAAAAAACTATTGCAGGATATCACCAAAAGACTAAAAGACCTTGGTATTCGCGTCAGCATTTTCGTAGATCCGGTAGTTGAAATGGTTGAACACGCAGCAGATACAGGAACCGACCGCATCGAACTCTACACAGAGGCTTATGCTTCTGGGTATGCAAAGAATAGAGACAGTGCTATTGCGCCATTTATAAAGGCCGCAGAAGCAGCCACTAAAGTGGGTTTAGGGCTGAATGCAGGGCACGATTTGTCGTTAGAAAATTTGAGATTTTTTCACCAAAACATTCCCAATCTCCTAGAGGTTTCTATCGGGCACGCTTTGATTAGCGATGCGTTGTATTTTGGTTTGGAAAATACCGTAGCGCTTTACAAACGCGAATTGAGATAAAATGAATTTACATTTCAGAAAAATAGGCGAGGGTCAACCCCTCATTATACTTCACGGCCTTTTCGGCAGCAGCGACAACTGGCAAACGCATGCTAAAAAATTCGCTGAGAATTTTACCGTGTACCTTGTCGATCAGCGTAATCATGGCCATTCTCCGCATCATGCTGTTATGTCTTATGATGCTATGGCAGATGACTTATTTGAACTTATCGCCGCAGAAGGTCTGCGCGATGTGATACTCCTCGGTCATAGCATGGGTGGAAAGACTGTCATGCGGTTCGCACAGAAAAACGGATTTCTGGTGGATCGAATGATTGTGGTAGATATGGGGATCAAACAATACCGCCCGCATCACGACCAAATTTTTCAAGGCTTATTTCATGTGGACGTCGATCATGTGAAGTCAAGAAAAGAAGCAGAGGAGCGTCTGACGCAATTTGTTACCGAACCTTCCACAGTGCGGTTTTTGATGAAAAATCTCTATTGGAAAACACCTGAACAACTGGCTTGGCGTTTCAATTTGGATGTTTTGAACAAAGAGATTAATGCTATTTTGTCTGCTATGCCAGATGAAACCATAGATACGCCAACACTGATGCTTACTGGCGGACAGAGCGGTTATGTTCCAGCAAAAGACTTTGATTCTATATCAGAGCTGATTCCGAATGCTGAGTTTAAAGTGATCGAGTCCGCAGGGCATTGGGTGCACGCCGAGGCGCCCGCAGCATTCATTGAGGCTGTTGAAACTTACTTACTATGATTTAAGTCCTATTTTAATAGGAAAATCGAATTAGATTTGCACTCCACGAAACTTCTGACATCGCTATGGTTTACGACAAAAAAATCCTTGTACCAACAGACTTTACAAAGGTGAGCGACAACGCTCTTGGTCACGCGCTATTAATGGGTAGTACCATTGGAGCTGAAATCCACGTGATTCACATTATTGATAATAAAAAAAATATCAATGAGGCAAGAATGCGCCTTCAAGCTTTGAAAGAGTTGATCCAACGAGAAAATGAAGTCGAGATTCAAACCATCGTTCGCATCGGAAGTATTTTCGAGGACATCGATAAGGTAGCAACCGAAATCGATGCATCACTCATCATTATGGGCACGCATGGTCTTCGTGGCATGCAATTCCTCACAGGAGGCAGAGCTTTGAAAATTGTCACTGAAAGCAGCGTTCCATTCATCGTGGTGCAAGAGCGCCCTATTCGCCCCAACGGATATCACAAACTGGTGGTTCCACTCGATTTGCACAAAGAGACCAAGCAAAAACTTAGTCTGGTAGCCGATATGGCGCAGTACTTCGGTTCGAAGGTGCATTTGATTTCTCCAGGTGAAACAGATGAATTCTTAAGAAACCAACTCGATCGCAACATGCGTTTTGCGGGTGAGTATTTCGCCGGTAAAAACATTCCTTACGAGACAGAGGTCACAGAAAGTAAGTCAGACGGATTTGTAAAAGCTCTATTGAAGTATAGCGCGGGAGTAGAAGCAGATTTAATCTGTATTATGAATTTCCATGACAACAGCATCATGAGCATTTTCAATCAGAGCTACGAGCAACAGATCATCACAAATGAAGCGCAGATCCCAGTATTATGCGTGAATCCTATCGATACTTATGTAATCGATAAGGCGATGTTTGTGCCTTGATTTAGTTTTGAATCCGAATTCCTATAACGAGGATATCATCGACCTGTTCTTGATTTCCTTGCCAGCGGTCGAGCGTATCCATGAGGCGCCACTTTTGTTCAGGCATAGGCAAGTGCGATATTTCAAGCAATAGCTCACGGAATCGCTTGCGCATGAATTTCTTTCCTTTTGGTCCGCCGAATTGGTCTGCGTATCCATCGCTGAAAATGTAGAGGCAATCGTCTTCTTGAAGGTTTACGTTGTGGTTGGTGAATTCACGTTCGTTATTGATATAGCTACCGATGCTGAACGGATCACTTTCGATGGTTATCAACTCACCATTTCGAACGATATAAACGGGATTATGAGCACCACTAAACTCAAGTGTCATCGCCTTTTGGTCAATAGTGCATAAAGCGATATCCATTCCATCGCGCATATACGTTTCTCCATCTACAGGCCTGAGTACATCCACAGCGAGGCGGTTGGCGTTGTTCAAAATCTGAGAAGGCTTGGTAAATACTTTTGTTACCGTATTTAGTACGTTGTGTCCCACGAGGCTCATGAACGCCCCTGGAACGCCATGTCCAGTGCAGTCTGCGGCAGCAAACACTTTTTTTCCACCCAATTCTTTAAACCAATAAAAGTCTCCACTAACGGTAGCTTTTGGACGGAAAAACACAAACGAGTCAGGGAACATACGTTTGATACTCGCGTCGTTTGGCAATATTGTCTCCTGCAAGCGCTGCGCATAATCAATACTCGATTGCAGATCGATGTAGAGTGCAGTGACCTTTTCTTTTTGAATTTCTACTTCTTCTTTTTGACGGCGAATCTCTTGTGTTTGCGCACGTACTTTTTGTTCCATCTCACTTCTGTATGACAGCAAATCATCGCGCATGCGCATGAGCGCTTTTCCCATTTCGTCATGATCACTGAGCGGTTCAAAGGGAATATTGAAGTTACCAGCTCCTACGTTAATAGAAAACTCTTTTGTTTTTTCAAAATTTGCCACAAGTTTATTGACCGCCTTGGCCATGTCACCAATTTCATCATTCCCAGCTTTCGCGGGGTGTATAGAATAAATACCTTGTGATAGATTCGCTAATTTTTTTCTCAAGTGATTGATGGGCTTCACAATAGAACGCGTGGTGAAAAACGCGATGAGAATACCCGCTACAATGACGCTGATGGAGATGTTGATTAATAACATTTTGAGCTGGTCAAAACTGTTATTCATCAAGGCAATGTCCGATTGCATATATGATTGATGATGCGCGATGAGAAGATCGATGTCTTTGCGTATCTCTTCATAGACATTGGGGATTTGACCACCTTCTATAAAATATTGCTCCGCACTCATGGTGGCTATCGGATCGGCATAGCTATCGAAAGAAGGAAGAAGATTTTTTATTTCTTTATAATATCGAAGAATGCGGCGAGTATTGCCGACGAGTCGTTCATGTACAGCCTTGTCGGATTGATTCCATTTGATGGCGCATTCATTGAGTTTGAAAAGCTGCGCTGGAATGATCTTATCCACTAGTTGCACCATTTCTCTACGTTCGCGGTCGTCCTCGAGTCGCTGCACGAATGCCCACTGTCGTGCTAGGTCCTGACTCCGCATAAGGCGGTTGTCAAGCTCTTGCAAAGAAGAAAGGGAAGGGACGAAATTTTCGTTGATACGTTGATTGATCTCGCGACTTTGACGCAGAGTAGAAGTTGTGATGAGAAATAGGATAGCCACCACGAGGATGAACAACCCAAATCCTAGGGTGATTCTGCGTGCTATGGTAAATCTTATTCCTTTCATTTTCTCTCTTGTAATTGTCCGCTTTGGATAAGGCTTTCCAATTGTGTTTTCAAGCGAAGGTATTCTTCTTCTCTTCCGAGTGCACGATTACAAAACATAAGGCCTTTATAATATTCAGCCTTGCTAGGACAGGAGTCAAAACAAGCTTGTGCGTAAGGCAGCGCTTTATTGAAGAATCGGATGGCCGACTCTTGTGAGGCGATCAAATCGTTTAAATCTGATTGTAAATCCAGAGAGCGAATTTTGTGAACGCCTTGGTTATAATAGATGATTACGAGGTTGAATTTCGCTTCACAATCAGCTTCGTCAATGATTAGTACGCGTTGAAAATAATCGGCACTGCGAGCTGCGATACCGGAAGCTGAGGTATTTTGTTCCCACAGTCTATAGTGAGCCTGACCAAGCGATTTGAATATTTGTTTGTCGTATTCCGTGAAGTCAGTCTGCACATTCACAAGACGCATGCTGTATCTGAATTTCTGATAGAGCGCCTCGGGCTCTTCTGCGGTGGCTGAAGTGATTTCTTTCGAGCGTTTCAAGGCATCGTTGAAATAGCTTATCGCGAGATAGCGGATTGCCGCCTTGGTATTTTGAATGTTTTCTCCTGTTTTATCAAGGGTGAGCGCGTTTTGAAGGCATTGAAGAGCCTTTTCCCTATATGGACTTTCTCTCAATTCAGATTCGCGATCCTTGTAAAGCTCTTTGTAAATAAATCCGGCGATATACCAGGACTGAGCATCCTTCATTTCGACGGGATCAGCAATAGCTTTCTCCGCCTCGCGTGATGCTTCGATGAGGCGGTGCTGACTGCAGAGTTCAGCCGCCAGTTGGGTCAATGGAAGAGTTTCCTGCCCTGTAGCGCTAGTAGCCACGGTTAGCAAGAGGGAGAAAAAAATGATGGTCAAAGTCTTCATTGTACTTTCCATTGAATGATTTTAACTCCAGGGGTGATCTTCCTATCGTTGATGGCGTTTTCGTTCATTTCATAACGGACGCTGTTATCTACATTTTTAAAATTGATATGCGCTCCACTTCCAAGTGCTCCATCCCAATTGGTGAGGATGAGGGTACTTTTCATTTTTAAATCACGCGTAGCTTTAGCGAGATCATTTTTTCTTGATTTGTCAATAAAAATGATTTGAAAAAACTGTGTGGTCGGAATATCGGTCAAGGAAACCACTTCTATGGTTTGATTGCCCACAGGTTTTGCCCCGAACTTTTCTTTTGTTGCATTGAAAACGTCGGAATTTCCCAGAACTCCGATATAGAATTTTCCTTTTTTTGTTTCTGCTGGCCAGTTACAATTGGTGGCAAATTGGTAAAGGTAGTTGGCGTGAATGAGAGCTCGAGTATCACTTTCATCAAGCTTTTGGGCACGCGCTGTGGTGCGCCCAAGGGTGCATAGCGCCACGATAATAGCCAGATATGTAAGCGTTTTGGTCAAGTACTTGAAAACAATTTGCCTTGTACCAAAATTAGACTTGCACAAAAAGAAAAGCCGTTTAAAAGAAAATTCTTCTAAACGGCTGATTGTTAACTAAAATCTATGCTTATTCTGCTTCTTCAACTGGCGCTGCAGCCATGGCGAGAAGGTCGCGGTCGAAGAGGTAGAGGGCACCGCCATCGTTTCCTACGAGCTTCAATTTGTCGAGGATGTTGCGAGCGAGCGTTTCTTCTTCGATTTGCTCGGCCACGTACCACTGCATGAAATTGTGGGTGGTGTAGTCTTTTTCTTTGAGACAGATATCTACCACTCCATTGATTTCATTGGTCACGCGCGTTTCATGTTCCAAAAGGAGTTTGAACACATTTTGAAGATTTTTAAAGTCCTTACCAGGCGATTTGAGGTCAGGAATGATGGCCTGGCCGCCGCGGTCGTTGATGAACTTTATCAATTTCAACATGTGCATTCTCTCTTCATTGCTATGGCGATACAAAAACGCCGAAGTGCCCGAAAAACCAGCACTTTCCGCCCACGATGCCATTGCAAGATAGCTCTGGCTGCTTTCTGCTTCAACCTTTACTTGGTCGTTGAGCGCTTTTTCTACTTTCTTGTTTAACATGGTATATTGTTTTATTCGTTACAAATTCACCAAGACAAAAATAATGTCTTTCCACATCTATGAAACCGAATTGAATAAATTAGGTTCATTCTAAACAAGGGAAGGCTAGTAGGCTAGTATGGTAGTAGGCTAGTATGCTAGTATGGTAGTATGATAGTATGATAGTGGCTCCCCTGTTCCCCTGTTCCCATGTTCCCGTTCCCGTTCTCGTTCTCGTTCCCGTTCCCGTTCCCGTTCTCGTTCCCGTTCTATTTCCTAAACCGATAAAGATTCAGCTCCGCGGGGACAGGGGTGGCGTTTTCGAGGAGGTCGATGAAGTAAGGGAGGCAATAGGGCACGTACATCACGCCTTTGGAGCCGAAACCATTGAATAAATACAGATGGCGGATGCTGTGATGTTCGCCGATGGTGGGCTTGCGGTCGGGCACCGTGGGGCGATAACCTGCTTTATGTTCCAAGACTTGCGGTGTATGTGTAGGAAGAACCGTAGTCAATTTTTCCAATAGCTTATCTCGCGTTTCCTCAGTGGGCGCGGGGTTGGGATCGTTGAATTCATAGGTCGCACCCAAACGGTATTTTTCATCGCCCACAGGGAGTAAAAAGTTACCGTAGTTTAATAGTTTTTCTTCCTTGTAATTTTCAAATGAAAGCGTGAGCACTTGCCCTTTATTGGGATAAATGGGTATGTCTTCGAAGTACGGTATCGCTTGATTCATGTATCCAACGCTCAAGATCACACGGTCGTATTTTTTTTCTTTATAAAAAAAATAATCATCACGCATTTCAAGTTGCGTCGCCTCGAATTTTTCCTCTACCAACATTCTATTTTCTCTAAAATACTCTGCGGCAGCTTGGAGATAAACAGGTAAATCACACCAACCAGCTTGCTCTACAATACCATATCCGAAAGGGGCTTTCACATCTTTTAGAGGCGATCCAATCTCTGGTGAAAGGATAGAAGAAAATTCTTTTTGCGCCGATTTTTCATCCCATTCGTTCGCCGAATGTTGGTCAGGAAAGATGCGATACAAACGCATCGGATGATAAAATTTTACACCGAGCGTTTGTTCGGTTTTGGTGTAAAAAGCCTCTGCAATCACCACTTGTTCTGCGGCTTTCCAGCCGAGGCTGAGTTTTTTAAAACTTGCTGGGTTCCACATGCCCGCTGCAACTTTGGATGAAGCACTGCGGTGTCCATCATCCACCAATTGCACACGATGTCCACGTTCCAACAAAGAAAAAGCCAGGGATGTACCTGCGATTCCCTGGCCTATGATTAGTATATCTTTCTTCATGGATTATTTCAAAACACCGAGTTCTTTGCCCACTTTGGTAAATGCTGCAATGGCTTTTTCGATGTGCTCTGGTTCATGTGCCGCCGAGAGTTGCACACGAATGCGCGCTTGTCCTTTCGGCACTACAGGGAAGAAGAATCCAATCACATAGATACCTTCTTCCAAAAGGCGATCGGCAAAGTCTTGTGAGAGTTTTGCGTCGTAGAGCATCACGGGTACAATGGCGCTATCGCCGTCTTTGATTTCAAATCCTGCTGCACGAATACCCGTTTTGAATTGACGAATATTCTTTTCCAATTTATCGCGAAGTTCTGTCGTCTTGCTCAAGAGGTCAAACACAGCTATAGAAGCGCCTACGATGCTAGGTGCAAGCGAGTTTGAAAACAAATACGGACGTGAGCGCTGGCGCAATATTTCAATGATTTCTTTGCGTCCTGTGGTGAATCCACCCATCGCTCCACCCAAGGCTTTACCGAGTGTACCAGTGATGATATCCACTCTTCCCAGTACATTTTTCAATTCAACTGTGCCGCGTCCAGTCTTTCCGATAAATCCTGTTGCGTGACATTCGTCTACCATCACGAGTGCATCGTACTTATCAGCGAGGTCGCAGATTTTGTCGAGTTGTGCTACGTAACCGTCCATTGAAAATACGCCGTCAGTAACAATCATCTTGAAACGTGCACCAGATGCAGCTTTCAACTGCTCTTCCAAGTCAGCCATGTCATTATTTGCATAACGATAGCGCTGTGCTTTGCACAATCTCACGCCATCGATGATGGAAGCGTGATTGAGTGCATCGCTGATGATGGCGTCTTGTTCGTTGAGCAATGGTTCGAAAACACCGCCGTTCGCGTCAAACGCTGCGGCGTATAAGATGGTATCTTCCGTATGAAGAAACTCTGCAATTTTAGCTTCAAGTGTTTTGTGAATGTCTTGTGTACCGCAAATGAAGCGCACGCTCGACATGCCAAAACCGTGTGTATCGATTGTTTTTTTCGAAGCCTCAAGTACCACAGGGTGGCTTGATAGACCGAGGTAATTATTTGCGCAAAAGTTGAGCACTTCTTTTCCATCAGAAGTGCGAATGGCCGCATCTTGTGGAGTAATGATCACGCGCTCTCTCTTATACAATCCTGCTTCTTGAATGGATTGGAGCTCCGCCTGCAAATGGGCTTGAAGTTTACCGTACATGTAGTTGGATATTTTGCGCTAATATACAGCGCAGTGCTTAAGACTTGAATAAAGAATCTACCGCTTGTTTCGCGGCCTTTTGTTCGGCTATTTTTTTCGAACCACCTTCTCCGCGGCCGTATTCTTTCTCATCAATCAGCAATATGATTTCATAATGACTGGCACCGCCTTCATTGCGATGAGATACTACTTTGAATTCCAGCGAACGCTTGTATTTCTGTCCCCATTCGTGGAGTTTGCTCTTGTAGTCCACATCATCATGAACCTTGGTGTCTAATCCATGTTGCTTGAGCAATTTCAAGACAACATCTCGAGTGGTATCATATCCTTTGTCGAGATAGAGCGCTCCAATGAGGGCTTCCAGGGCATTCCCTACGAGGGAATCATGCATTTCTTGGCGGCCAAGATTCAGAACGAGCATTTCATCTACATGCAGCGTATAGCCAATCATGTTGAGATTTTCACGTCGTACCACTTTGCTCTTCATTTTGGTAAGTTCACCTTCAGCAATGGTTGGGTATTTATTGTAGAGGTAGTGTGCTACGATAGAGTCAAGGATGGCGTCACCGAGAAATTCAAGACGTTCGTTGCTATTCTTAAGGCCGGGTTTAATCTTTTGCGCAGCACTGCTATGTCTGAGTGCTTGCTCATACATGGAAGTTTCGCGAGTAGAAACACCAAAGGCGTCCTTAACGAACGCCTTTATTTGGTGATTAGATTTTTTTGAACTTCTAAAGAAAGGTAACTTCCAACGCATCAGATCTTCTTGAAAATGGCAGAGGTGTTGTGACCGCCAAAGCCAAACGTGTTGCTGATGGCAGCCCTAACAGTTCTTTGCTGTGCTTTATTGAATGTGAAATTCAAGTTTGCATCCAACTCCGGGTCTGGAGTGGTGAAGTTGATTGTTGGAGGCACGATGTCATTTTTAATTGCTAGGATGGTAGCAATGGCTTCAATTGCGCCAGCAGCACCAAGCAAATGTCCTGTCATCGATTTGGTCGAAGAGATATTGAGCTTATATGCATGTTCACCGAAGACATTCTGAATAGCTCTGGCTTCCTGCACGTCTCCAAGCGGAGTAGAGGTTCCGTGTACATTGATATAATCAATGTCTTCTGCCTTCATGTTTGCGTCTTCAAGTGCATAGCGCATCACATTAGTAGCACCGATACCTTCTGGGTGTGGGGCTGTGATGTGATAAGCATCTGCAGACATACCGCCGCCTACGAGTTCGCAATAAATTTTTGCTCCTCTGGCTTTAGCATGCTCATACTCTTCAAGTATGATACAACCAGCACCTTCGCCGAGCACAAAACCATCTCTGGTTTGATCGAATGGGCGCGATGCGGTCGCAAAATTGTCATTGTTTTCGGAGAGTGCTTTTAGGGCATTGAAGCCACCAACACCTGCTTCGGTGATTGCTGCTTCAGAACCTCCACTTACCACCATGTCCACCTTTCCAAGACGGATATAAGTAAACGCATCAACGAGAGCGTTGGTCGAGCTTGCACAAGCAGAAACAGTAGTGTAATTCGGTCCTCTAAAACCATAATTAATTGAGATATGGCCAGAAGCTATATCTGCAATCATTTTTGGAATAAAGAAAGGATTGAATCGTGGTGTGCCGTCGCCTTTAGCGTAGTTGAAGCACTCTTCTTGGAAAGTTAAAAGACCACCGATGCCTGAACCCCATATCACACCTACGCGATCTTTATTGATGGTTTCGAGATTCATTCCTGAATCTTCGATGGCTTCTTTCACCACCACCATCGCGTATTGTGTATAAGGATCCATTTTGCGTGCGTCCTTTCTTTCAATGTGGTTTTCCACATTGAAATTCTTGAGTTCGCACGCAAAACGGGTCTTAAATTTGGACGCGTCGAAACGGGTAATAAGGTTAGCACCGCTTACGCCTGCAATAAGGTTAGACCAATATTCATTGACCGTGTTCCCTAGTGGGGTAAGGGCTCCAAGTCCGGTTACTACAACCCTTTTGAGCTCCATAAATTAAAAAATAAGTTCGGATTATTACTTACCGTTAGCTTCGATGTAGTCAATAGCTTGACCTACAGTAGCAATCTTCTCGGCTTGATCATCAGGAATAGCGATATTGAACTCTTTCTCAAATTCCATGATGAGTTCAACCGTATCCAAAGAATCCGCTCCAAGGTCGTTTGTGAAGCTAGCTTCACGTGTTACTTCAGCTTCGTCAACACCAAGCTTATCTACGATGATAGCGGTGACTTTCTTTGCGATTTCAGACATTGTAAAAATTTTTAATGGTTAAATGCGGGGTCAAAAGTAAATCTTTTCGTTTACCCCCAAACAAATTTTTCATTCACAACGAAATTCTGAATTCTGAATTCCGAATAAATTATTGAAATATAGACTCTTATGGTATTTTGGTGTGTCTTTTTATGCCTATGTTTAACACTCTCTTTTGGTAAAAAAAGTACTCTAGGCATACCTTTCTCTCCGATTTATGCAGCAAAATCATCCAAGATATCGCGCAATCGCCCAATTACCTGGTATAGGAATTACTGCCATTGAGCGCTTCAAATCAGCACGCGTGGCGGTGGTGGGCTGCGGCGGACTGGGGGTTCCGCTCATCATGTCATTAGCGAGCTCAGGGGTTGGATACATAAGACTAATTGATTTTGACGAAGTGGAGGCCTCGAATCTCTCGCGTCAATGGCTATACACTGAGAGTGAAATAGGCCAAAAAAAGGCAATCTGTGCGGCACAGCGAATACGTTCGCTCGATAGCAGCATTCATGCAGATACATGCGTAGCACGACTTAATAGTTCAAATGCAATAGAACTGCTCTCGAATGTGGATTTGATCGTGGATGCTACGGATAATTTTGCAACGCGCTACTGTATATGTGATACTTCGTTTTTTTTAAAAATACCAATGATTATGGGAGCCCTTCATCAGTGGGAGGGTCAAGTGACAACACTCAATTTTAGCGCTGATGGCATCACTCGAAGTGCCAATTATCGCGATGTGTTTCCAACGCCTCCGGCGTTGGATTTGGCACCGGCATGTTCGGAAGCCGGCACGATGGCCTCCATCTGTGGTGTTATTTCCAACGTTATGGCGCAAGAAGTGCTCATGACTTTGCTTTATAAGCCAACATTGGCGGAGACGTTATTAGTTTATAACTCAAAAAATTATGAAACCATTCGTTTCGAAATCAATAGAAAGCCTTTAAATCCGCTACGTACAGGAGAAATAACACTTGAAAGTTTGATAGATTATGACGAGTTTTGCAATCGTACCAATCTATCTCTAACTATGTTGAAAGAATGTTCTCCAAAAGAATTAAAGGAGTGGCTAGACTCTTCTAGAGATTTTGTCCTTGTGGATGTTCGCGAACAAGATGAGTCTGCAATAGCCTCTATCGGTGGAACGCTTATTCCACTATCCCAACTTACCATTAGATTTCAAGAAATTCCTCACGACAAAGAAGTTGTAGTTTATTGCCGCAGCGGAGTGCGAAGCGCCAACGCTATCCGATTTTTAGCAGAACAACATGGTTACACAAATTTGATAAATTTGAAAGGTGGAATTCTCGGTTGGATCAACGACGTGGATTCTTCCTTAACTCGCTATTAGAATGCCATCAATCGCGGTTGTAATCCCTTGTCATAATGTAGAAAAGTATCTGAGAAGAGCTGTAGAAAGCGCTTTATCACAAAGTAAACGGCCTGATGAAATCGTATTAGTGGACAACAACTCCACCGATAACACGATGAAGGTCATTGAGTCTTTGGTAGAGGAGTTTGATATAGTGAAGTCTTTAAGAGAGCCCGTTCCCGGCGCTAGCGCGGCGAGAAATCTTGGATGGAGAAATACAACAAGTGATTACATTCAATTTCTAGACGCTGATGATGTACTTCAGCCCGAAAGCCTCGCTTTGAAGGAAGAGGCGGTCGTTAATAACGCTGCACAGCTAGTCATCAATGGCTATACAAGAGTTGATGAATCAGGTGGAAAAACGGTGGTTAGACCAGAATCAGACCTTTGGATAGGGCTCTTCATGTCTAGATTTGGGCATACTTCAAGTAACCTTATCCACCGAAGTTTATTGGAGCAAATAGGAGGGTGGAACGCTGAATTGAAAAGCAGTCAGGAAACAAATTTGTATTTCGAAATTTTAAAACTTCGACCAAAGTATATCGTTCTCAAAGAGCCACTAACAGAGGCGTATGATAGGGACGGACAAATTTCAAAAGGAGATGCTGCGGGTCGTTGGACAAGGATTATAGAGTTAAGGTGTAAAATGTTAGAGTGGTTGTCGGAAAATCAATCCGACTATTTTCTGAAAAACAAGCAAAAGTTTCAACAGTTGTTCTTTGAGGCTCTCTGCGTTGGCTATCGCTTCGTTCCTGAATTGGCTTTAGCGAAATATGAAAAATGGCTTAGTGAATCGGAATTCAAGCCGCAATCTTCTCCCGTTATTACCAGAGCTTATTTGTTAATCCATAGATTGCTTGGATTTAAGAAAGCACAAGAGCTTAAGATGAGAGTTTCAAAGTTTACTGCATAATGTTCGTCTCCCGTTTTTCATTATTGTAGTTTTCGTAGATTTGTCGCTATTCTTACAATAGACCTTATCTAAACCTAATGAATAATAGCGTTTACGTTATCGGTGAAATCGGTCAAAACCATAATGGTTCGGTTGATTTAGCCAAACTTTTAATTGATGTTGCATCGCGTCCAGTAACAGATCAATTATTCGGTTATGAACTTCGCCGTATGGATGCAGTGAAGTTGACAAAGAGAGATCTCAACGAGGAGCTCTCATTTTCTCAAATGAAAAAGCCTTATGATAGCATTCACTCCTTTGGTAAAACATACGGAGAGCATCGCGCTTTTTTGGAGTTAAGTGATGAGCAACATTTTGAATGTTATAAGTACGCCAAAGAGAAAGGTCTTGATTTTGTAGAGACCCTTTGCGCAGTAGGTTGTTTGAGTATTTTCAAATATTTCACACCAGATAGACTAAAAGTCGCATCAAGAGATTTAACTAACTTACCTCTTCTCGAAGCACTCGCTGAAACGAAAGTTCCCATCATTGTATCTACCGGTATGGCCGGTAAAACTGAGTTGGACCAGGCACTGGAAGTGATATCAAAGCACCATTCAGATATTTCTATTTTACATTGTGTTTCGGAATATCCAACACAATATCAAAATGTCAACTTAAACACCATTAAGTTTTTACAGAAGAATTATCCTCAATATACCATTGGATATAGCGATCACACAATCGGAATTTCTACTCCGATTGCTGCGGTTGCAATGGGTGCTAAGATTATTGAAAAACACATTACCATAGATCGGAAAATGAAAGGAACCGATCAAGCAGGTTCATTGGCGATAGATGGTATGTTTAGAATGATGAGGGATATTCGAAATCTCGAGCTATCTTTTGGAGTCGAGGATATTTTTATTGATGATTCCGTCAAAGCAGCTCGCATGAAACTCGAGCGATCTATTGCTACCGTGATTGACCTTCCAGCAGGAACAGTAATCGAAGCACATCATTTGTGCATGCTCTCTCCAGGCGATGGGTTCAAATGGGCAGAAAAGGATAAGGTGATTGGAAAAAAAGTAAAGTCCCCCATCGCCAAAGGGGAAATTATCTATAATGAAATGATTGAATGAATACATCCATTAAGTTAATTCTTACAGATATCGATGGTGTTTGGACCGACGGTGGTATGTACTACGACAATGAAGGAAACGAACTAAAGAAGTTTCATACCTACGACAGCGCAGGTGTACTCTTTGCTAAAAAATCGAATATTGAAGTTGGAATAATCACAGGAGAAGATACTGCAATCGTAAAAAGAAGAGCTGCTAAGCTAGGTGTTGATTTGTTGTTTCAAGGGGTAAAAAACAAACTTGAATTAACAGAAAAACTCATCGCAGAAAAAGGACTAACATGGGAAGAGGTAGCCTATATTGGTGACGATCTAAATGATATCGAGCTACTTCAAAAAGTTGCTATCTCTGCCTGTCCTGCAAGCGCCCCTGAATATGTGAAGGCGCTGGTAAAATGGGTTTTAAAAAAGAATGGTGGCGATGGAGTATTCAGAGAGTTTGTCGAGAAAATTTTACAACAACAGGGAGCCTGGGAACCGATTTTACAAAGTATTACGAACGGCTCTATTTTAAAGCATAGATGAAGCGAGCGCTTGATTTTGTTAGAAGAAATGGTAGTTTTGACGCGGAGTCTGACGAGCAACTGATTTGGAATTGTTTGTTAAATAATAAGTCATTCCGACTTGATCGATCTGCGAATAATGATGTCTTTATTGGATTCAAAGAGGCTTGGAGAGTTTTAAAAAGACTCACGTCAAAACGCTCAGGAGTGAAGCAAATTTCCGATGGAAAAAATGTCTTGATTTTTTACGAAAAATGGAATAGAGAGTTAATACTCGATTATATCCTGAAGTCCTCTGGAGAGAATGTAGGCTATCTGCTGTATAAGTCTACTGCAACCGGAAATCCTTATTCTGTCTTTGAAACAGTTAGATTTGTATTATTCCTTTTTTTTAATGCATGGACTTGTGCATTGAGTCAAACTAATAGAGCGAACAAAGCTCTGATGATTCGGGATGTTTATGAGACTGATCTCGCTGTCCAACTTCTAGTCGAGCAAGATGCTAAAAGCGTTTTTGACTTTTTACCTTACGAAAAAGACGCTAATCTGCTGAGCTATTTTCTAAGAAAGAATCGTCTAAAAGTAGTTTTCATTCCTTCGCTCAATCCTCTGAGGGATCACAATCATACAATGATTGCAGATGAAGTTGTGTTGGTGACACCATATCAATTGGAGGAAATGGAAAGACTGTTTCGCTCAACTATTCGCTGCACGAAGATTCATCGATGGATTCCTGAGGCAGGCTTCACTTACATTTCAAAGTATAGGAATATCAGTCAACCTAAACCGAAGTTCGCGTTGGGATTTTATTCTCATGGAAGCTGGGCAAGAAACAAAGCTAAACACCTCGGAAGCGATGTGTCACTAAAGCTGGAGGAGTGGGTGCTTGAAAACATAGCACAGTTAATGAATGAAGATGAAAGCCTCAACCTCTTAGTTTTTCTTCACCCGAAAGAAAAAAAATCTAATCGTGATGAAGTGCTCGACTATTATCGTTCTATTTTAGGTGATCGCTTCGATGTAGCTGACTACGACCAACGTTCAGTAGATCAATTTCACCTCGTAGAATTGGGCTTAGCCTCATATAGCAGTATCGTTTATGAAAGGCTTTTCTCAGGATTTAAAATGCTGGTTGGAAGTTATCATCACGATGGATTTCCAATGGATAATAGCAGTCTGAGTAAAGTTTATTTTTCAAGTCGCGAACAAATGAAACAAATGGTATACGATAATTTGAATTTGAGTTCGAACGATTTTTTTACTCAAAATAATCTTTGGGGCTATCACCATTCAAGCTACCAAATCAGTCAATAATCAATGAAAGTACTCTTACTCACCGATGGAATTACTCCTTTTGTAATTGGTGGAATGCAGAAGCATTCTAATGGAATTGCAAAGGAATTGCTGAAGGCAGGCGTCGAGTTAACGCTGGTGCATTGTGTTTATGAAGGGCAACGTCTCCCAAGCAATGATGAGGTAAAAGAGTCACTTGGAGCTAAAATTGATGATAAACTTAATGTATTGTCTTTTAGGTTTCCAAAGGGCGGTGGAATGCCTGGTCACTATCTTAAGTCGAGCTATAGTTTTTCACACGATATTTATCAAGCTGTGGAGCCTACCTTAAATAGCTTTGATTTTATCTACGCCAAAGGATTCACTCCTTGGTATTTCATTCATCAAAAAACGAAGGGGCGAAAAATGCCTCCTATTGGAGTCAAGTTTCACGGATATGAAATGTTTCAGCATGGTGGAACAATCTCTATGAGATTAAAAAAATGGCTGTTAAAAGGCCCTACGAAATGGATATCACAAAATGCCGACTATGTATTTTCTTATGGAAGTAAGGTTACAGATTTAATTTTGGAAGTTGGTGTTCCTATGAAGAACATTGTCGAAATTCCATCGGGAATTTCTGAAGAGTGGTTTACAGAAAAAAGAAAAGAAACAATTTCAGGACATCGATTTATCTTCATCGGAAGATATGAGAGAAGAAAGGGCATTGAAGAATTGATGGAGGTTCTAAAACAAATACCTCCCAAAGACGGTGTAACTTTTGAATTTATTGGGCCTATTCCTCATAGCAAGCGTCTCCTGCGCTCAGATATTGTTTATCATGGAGAGGTAAAAGACATGAACGAATTAATGAAAATTTTGGATGACTGCAATATTCTCATCTGTCCTTCTCACTCAGAGGGAATGCCCAATGTTATTCTAGAGGCGATGGCTAGGGGTTTATTCATTTTAGCAACTGATGTTGGAGCTACAAATGTGCTGGTGAAGGACGGTGAAAATGGAAAACTAATTCAGCCCGGAAATAAACACGAACTTCTTTCCGCAATCAATTCAATTAAGGAAAAAAGCCCCGCGGAGCTTGCAGCGAAAGGTATGATTGGAAGAAACTATGCTAGAGAGAAATTCTCGTGGAGCACAATCGCAGCGCAGCTTGTGGAAGAAGTAGCTAAAAGACTCAGAAATCACTAAATTCGCGCCTCGGTTGTGAGATGAGTCAGAAGAAAATTTACTTCCCAGGTTTGAATGGGCTGCGTTTTATCGCGGCCTGTGTTGTCATCTTCACTCACATTGAATTAATCAAACGGTTTTTAGGTTTCGGGAGTCACTGGCTCGATATGGATTTAATCAGTTTTGATACTCCGTTTGAAGCAGTTGTTAGAAGAGAAATCAGTATCCTGACCCCCTTCATTTCAAACGCTGGTCCTCTCGGAGTAATCATGTTCTTTGTTCTTTCGGGTTTTTTGATCACGTATTTGCTATTTGCAGAGCGAGAGCTGGCTGGGAAGATTAATATAAAGCAATTTTATATTAGAAGAATACTCCGTATTTGGCCCTTATACTTCGTGCTAATCATTCTAGGATTTTTCGTTTTCCCTCATTTCGATGTGTTTCGGATACCAGCCCAGGAGACCAATTTCCAAGCGAATTTTTGGCAAAATTTTATTCTCTTCCTTCTTTTCTTGCCAAACCTGGCGTTTAGTATTTATCGAACCGCCGTGCCCAATGTTGGACAATTATGGTCGATTGGCGTAGAAGAACAGTTTTATCTTATCTGGCCATGGTTTATCACCAAGTCAAAAAACTTTGTTAGGACAATTATTGGCTTCATAGCGGTCATCTTGATAGTTAAAGCCACGGTATTATTTCTTTCCAAGATATCAGACGCACAAGTTTTTATTGTGATGAAAAAGTTTTTGGCAATGTCCAAGTTGGAAACAATGGCTATTGGTGCGTTAGCGGCTTATTACCTCTATTTCAAAAAAGAGAGTATTTTAAAAATTATTTACCATCCAATCGTCTTAATCCTGAGTATTGCCATCCTTCCACTGGGAGTTGTTTTCATACCAATGAAATTACAGGATGGTGTCCATGTCCTTTACTCTATTTGCTTTGCGATTATCATATTAAATGTGGGTAGTAATAGCAAATCACTACTTAAATTGGAGTACCCAATACTAGATTTTTTGGGAAGGATTTCATTCGGGATATATATGTATCACATGGCTGTCGCTACGTTTATCATTCACATAGCCAGAGATGTTTGGAAGTTTGGACGTGACTTGAGTCCGATAGAGTCAATAATCATTTATTCGTTAGTCCTTGGAATCACTATATTAGTAGCCACTTTAAGTTATTATATCATTGAGAAACCTTTTATCAATAGAAAAAAAGCTGTTTCTAATATCATCAGTGGAGAGAATGCAAAGCAGTAACTATGTTTAGATTCTTCGTAATAGTTATGATATTCATGAGCATTTTCATAAGCTCATACAGATTCTTTACGAGTCCTTTCGAGGCGTATTTTAGTTACTTGGTTTTTTTAATGTTCTTCCCAATTTTCTTCGTGAAATTTGGAATTCCTAGATCACCGGTTTTACTTTTTATTCCAATACTAATTTCTGGAATCACCTACGTAGCCATGGGCTACAACACGTCGGGTCAGTTTTTTAAAATCTTCATAGGCTTTTTTACCTCCGTTCTTTTTTACCATTATGTCGTAGAGTTATTTCAATTCAACCTAAAAGCGCTATATAAATATTATATGATTGCTGCAACAATCATCTCCGTTATCGGGCTAATGCAGCTGGCTTCTTTTTGGGTTGGTTTTAAACCAGGCTACGACCTTAGATGGATTGGATTCAATAAGTGGGCCCTTGTACAAGGAGGATTAGGGATACGAGTGAATTCTATATTCAGTGAACCAGCTTACTTTGCCGCAAGTATCGGCCCTGCATTTTTTACAGCGATTTACAATTGGTCCAGTGGCAAGACAATTTTCATTGATCGAAAATGGAGTGCTGTAATTATCCTGGCATACGTATCCACGTTCTCCAGCGTCGGAATTATCGGGATTTTCATCACCATCACACTCTTGCTCCTCAATTTTGGATTTATCAAATATGCCATAGTTTTCATCCCTCTCTCTATTGTATTCTTCAACTATTCCTATGAAAGCGTTCCCGAGTTTCGCGAACGATACGATGGAACAGTAGAAATCTTTCAAACAGGAGAATATAGAAGTTACGACATCCACGGTAGTAGCTTCGTTTTGTACAATAATTATCACGTCGCGCTGGAAAACTTTAAAAGAAATCCCCTCTTTGGAACCGGCTTAGGATCACACCCTGTTGCTTTCGATAAGTACTCTTTGACTAATTTGGAAGGTGCAGTAGATATTGAGTTCAATAAGCAAGACGCCAACTCCATGTTTTTAAGACTTATGTCTGAAACGGGTTTGTATGGATTATTCATTATGCTCTATCTATTAATTAAATGCTGGGTTCCAAAGCAGAGAACATCTGACAATGAGTTATGGGTAATGTCGAATTCTGTTGCTATCATCATCGTACTTTCTCTACTGCGACAAGGTCACTATTTCATTAATGGATTCCCATTCTATCTCTGGCTATTCTATTACATCGCTAAAGAAAATTGGGCACTGAGGGCTGTAGAACAGGAGAAACAAGAGCAAGAGCGGCATCAAAATCTAATCAAAGTAATCAATAGCTCTTCCGCATGAGAAGTATCCTCGTCTTATATCGAGAACTTGCGGGCTACTTCGTAAATGCCGTTAATCATCTGTGCGAAGAGCATGATTTTTCAATTACCATAGTAGCATATCCAGTAGTTGCTGACGCGCCTTTCAAATTTGATTTACATTCTAATATTACGCTTCTACGCCGCGAAGAATACAGAGGAGATAAATTATTCAGACTCGCATCAGAGAGAAACTATGATTTAATCTATTGCGGCGGCTGGTTCGACAAAGAATACCTTCAGTTAGTAAAGAAAAATCAAAATATAAAATCCGTAATAGCATTTGATAAGCAATGGCTCGGAAGTTTGCGTGATTACCTTGGAGTGATTTTTTTGAGATTAAAAGTAACCAGTCTGTTTGATTACGCCTTTGTTCCTGGAATTGAACAAGAACAATTTGCGTTGTACGCCGGATTCAAGGGAAGGCAGATTTATAAGGGTTTATATATCTGTGAAACCAAAAGGTTTAAAAAGGTTCATAGTGCTCGAATGACACAACCTCCAAAAAATCACCTGATTTACGCGGGCCGATATGCAAAGGAGAAACAAATTGAAGTGCTTTGGAACTGTTTCATTGAGATTGCAGGTGATTTTCCAGAATGGGAATTGCATTGCATCGGAACAGGGCCTTTATCGGATGTTGCCATACAGCATCCTCAAATTGTTCATCACGGTTTTTTGCAGCCTGCAGAACTTTCTCAAGTCATGATAGATGGTGCGATTTTTATATTGCCCAGCCTTTATGAACCTTGGGGTGTTGTGGTAAATGAGTTTGCAATCGCAGGCTATCCTCTTATTTTATCTGATAAAGTTGGTGCTCGAACAGCACTCCTTACTAAAGAAAATGGTTGGCTATTCTCTGCTGGTAGTAAAGAACAACTTACGGATGTGCTTCGACAGGCGATGGCCACTCCCAAAGAAAAACTCCTTTCAATGGGTAGCATCTCCAACATGTTGTCGGAAAAATTGGATGAGAAACAATATGCTCAAACGCTTCTTAAAATGATAGAGAGTAACTAAATTAGCGCTTTCCTTAATTATGACTTATGTGCGGAATAAGCGGTTTTATCAGTAATTTCACAAAAGAGCAAGCAAGTGGGATTATAAAGAAAATGACTGATGCGATCGCACACCGAGGTCCAGACGCAGAAGGTTTTTTTCACAACGATAGAATCACACTCGGACATCGCAGGCTGAGCATCATCGATACCAGCGCTGCAGGGAATCAACCTTTTATTGATAGTCAACACAACATCGCCCTCATTTTCAATGGCGAGATTTACAATTACAAAGAACTAAAAGAAGAACTCGCAGCGGGATTCAATTTTACAACCGCAACCGATACTGAAGTTATTATCGCGGCTTATCTAAAATGGGGTATAGAGTGTATTCATCAATTTATTGGAATGTTTGCATTCGCTCTCTATGATCAGAATTTGGGTAAATTGTTCATCGTCCGCGATCGAATTGGTATCAAACCGGTGTACTATTACAAAGGCGACGATACGTTCTTTTTTGCTTCTGAATTGCGTGCTGTGCTGGCCAGCGGACATGTGCCCAGAAAACTTAATCGCACTGCAGTAATAGATTATCTCCGGTATCAAACTGTTCATGCACCAGATACTATAGTTTCAGAAATAAAAATGTTGATGCCCGGACATTATCTTGTTTGGGATGGTCAAGAAATGCGACAACATCAATACTGGGATGCATCCAAATTTATAGTTTCGAATCAAGATAGAACAAAGTCTGATGTTAAGCCTGAAGTGTTGAATTTACTACAAAGTGCAGTTGAGCTCAGAATGCGAGCTGATGTGCCTTTTGGAGCATTCTTGAGCGGAGGAATCGACTCGAGTATAATTGTAGGGCTGATGGCTCGAGCATCGAATCACCCCGTTCAAACATTCTCAATTACATTCAAAGAGCAAGAGTTTGATGAGAGCCCATACTCAAAGTTGATTGCCAAAAGATTTAATACAGACCATTGCGAAATTCAGCTCTCAGCATCTGATTTTTTGAAAACAATTCCAGACGCCGTGGCTGCAATGGATCATCCAAGTGGAGATGGCCCAAATACTTATGTGGTTAGCGAAGTTACACGAAGAGAAGGGGTGAAAATGGCTTTGTCTGGACTCGGTGGTGATGAGCTGTTTGCTGGGTATGATGTGTTTAAAAGAATTTATTCTCTTGAACAAAAAAAATGGATTGCGTCAACACCCAAAGTCTTGCGTGTTCTAGCCGCATCGACTTTGCAGAAGTTTAAGCCTGGAATCGCAGCAGAAAAGATAGCCGCGTTACTAAAAGATTCGCAACCCAATACATCTTTGGCATACGCTCTATCTAGACAACTTTGGCTGGATGGCGCATTGACTGATGTTAAAGGTATTTCATCTAGCCCAAATAGAGTTAAGGAAATATTTGATACGCTTCCTGATGATAGCACGCATATTCTATCCAAGGTTAGCCTCGCAGAGATGAACACGTACATGCAAAATGTGCTATTGCGGGATACCGATCAGATGAGTATGAAACATGCCCTTGAAGTGCGAGTTCCATTTTTGGATCACCGTTTAGTTGAATATGTGCTGGGTTTAAAAGATGATATAAAGTTCCCTCATTCACCGAAACAACTGCTTGTAGAAAGTGTAGGTGATTTGATTCCGCAAGAAATAGTAAACCGTCCTAAAATGGGTTTTACTTTTCCTTGGAAATACTGGATGCAAAATGAGCTCAAGGATTTTTGTGTTCAAGGCTTAGACGCTCTTAAAGGTTTGCAAGTCTTAAATGAGTTTGACGTAGACGCAAAATGGAGTGATTTTCTATCTGGTAATAATACTACAACCTGGAGTCGACTTTGGCCATTAGTTGTTCTAGGTCATTGGATCCGCCAAAATGAGATTCATGAGTAGGAAAAGAGTTATAGTATTCAGTGATTGGTTCATTCCAGGATATAAAGCTGGTGGTCCAATCAAATCTTTGAAGAATCTCATTTCTTCTGTGAATTGTGAATTTCATGTCTTCACTAGAATCACTGACTACCACTCAGTCGTTCCCTACGAAGGAATAGAGGAGGGAGCAGATACTAAGATTGCGGATAACTGTACGGTAAAATATTTTAGAGAAAACCGAATGAACGTTCGCTCGGTTTTGAAAATTCTTAGAAAGAGAGATTTTGATAGAATTTATCTCAATTCACTTTTCTCGATTCGGTTTACTATTCTGCCATTAGTAGTTTCTTTCTTTTGTGGCCTTAATGATAGAGTTATTGTAGCACCACGAGGCATGCTCAAGGCTGGAGCGCTAACAATTAAGGCAGGAAAGAAAGCATTTTTCCTAAAATATCTTCGGTTTTTGTATAAGAATGTGACGTGGCACGCAACGAATGAGCAGGAGGCAAATGAAATTGTACAAAAATTTCCAAAGGCAAAAATTATCATCGCTCCGGTGATTCCATCTGCGGATAAACCTCTTGATAGGTCCGCACCCAAGAGGTCTGGAGTGTTAAAAGCGGTGACATTTTCGCGGGTTAGCGCTGAGAAAGGAATTATTGAAGCAATTCGAACAATCAATTCTATCAGCGATGAAAGGAATGTATCCTTGGATATCTATGGTGCAATACCGGACGATGAGTACGCTAAGGCTTGTCTGACGGAGTCAAAAAAGAGTAATAGAGTGAGCTTGAAAGGGGAGGTGCCGCCTTCCAGAATAAGAGAATTATACTCGAATTATGAAGTCTTTTTTCTGCCAACTTGGGGAGAAAATTATGGTCATGCAATTAGTGAAGCACTGCTGAGTGGAAAACCAGTCATCATTTCAAATAGGACCCCTTGGAGAGGCTTAGAAGAAAATATGGCTGGATTCGATCTGGATTTGGATGCACATAAATTTGCCACGGCACTTAACTTTATGTGTGATATGGACGAAACTCAATACCAACAATGGAGTGAGGGCGCGTTGACATACGCCGAAAACATATTGAGAAACCCAGAGATTATAAAGGCAAATGAAAGATTATTCGAATAAATTCGAATGATTTATTCAAGTAGAACATTTTCACATTGTATTAATATTGTTTCCTATTTTCTATCGTAATTTAGACACGAATTCGACTTTATGAATATCGCAATACTTTCCAGAGATACCAAGCTTTATAGTACTAAGCGTTTGGTAGAAGCAGGTGAGGCCAGAGGGCACAATGTGCGCGTATTGGATCATCTCAAATGTAACCTCGTTATCGAGAAGAAAAATCCTAAAATAATCTACAATGGTGAGGAGATCCGAGATGTTCAGGCAGTAATTCCTAGAATCGGAGCCTCAGTTACATTTTATGGTACTGCGGTAGTTCGTCAATTCGAGATGATGGGAGTTTTCACTGCCGTAGAATCACAGGCGCTCGTAAGAAGCAGAGATAAGCTGCGAAGCCTTCAAATTCTATCGAGAGCAGGTCTTGGACTTCCAAAAACTGTCTTTACAAATTATTCAAGAGATGTCGAAAGAATACTCAAAGAGGCAGGTGGCGCTCCAGTGGTAATAAAGCTGCTTGAGGGAACACAAGGTCTTGGTGTAGTATTAGCAGAAAATAAAAAGGCTGCTGTGTCTGTTGTTGAGGCTTTCAATGGCCTTAAGGCACGCGTTATTGTTCAGGAATTTATAAAAGAGGCAAAGGGCGCAGATATTCGCGCTTTTGTAGTAGATGGGCACGTTGTTGGTGCCATGAAAAGACAAGCGAAAGAAGGAGAGTTTAGATCAAATCTCCATAGAGGTGGAACTGCAGAAGTGATAGAACTTTCACGTGAGGAGGAATTGGCAGCAATCAAAGCAGCGAATGCACTCAAGCTCGGTATAGCAGGTGTAGATATCTTACAAAGTGACCGCGGACCCCTTATTATTGAAGTAAATTCTTCACCAGGCCTGGAGGGTATCGAAGCGGCTACTGGAAAAGATATTGCTGGTCAAATTATCAAGTACGTTGAGAAACACGTTTAATGTTTGCTTAACAAGAAAATTTGATTGACATCTACAAGAAATTTTTTAAGGAGCGTTTTTCTTCCAATCAACACTTGATATTTCATTCCCGAACGATCGGTGAGAGTTACTTCACTTCGAATGTCTCGTCCACCTATTCGAAGCTTCGTGCGAATGCAATATCGCGACTCACTCTGTCCGAAGGAACTCTTCACTTCTTTAATAGAAAATTTTTTGAAGTGAAAAATTTTTGGTCCTGCTCCATCAAGATCAAAAATAGTCTCCAGTACTTCACTGCCGTCGCTTTTGCGAACTACTTTGCACGATTCACAGTGCAAAGCAGTTCGAAAAGCGCCAGTATCAATTTTGGATACAACATCGCTCACACCTAGATCAGGAAGGTCAATTCTTTCCCTTCTCCCAATAATCTGAAGTGGTGAGTGTGATTTTGTCATTATCCGTTCGAAAGAATTTTCTTTACAATCTCTGAAATCATCTTCCCGTCAGCTTTTCCCGCGAGAGCCTTAGTCGTGGCGCCCATTGCTTTACCCATGTCTGCTGGTCCTGCAGCACCGATTTGAGAAAGGATTTCTTTCACTGCCGATTCTAACTTTTCTCCAGTAAGTTGCTCTGGAAGATAGGCCGCAATTACATCGGCTTGCTTTTGTTCTTCTTCCGCGAGGTCAGGGCGATTTTGAGATTTATAAATTTCGATACTCTCCATGCGTTGTTTATAAAGCTTGTTGAGAATAGCCATTCCTTTGGCGTCGTCAATGCTTCCATCGCCACCTTCTTTCGTCATCTCGAGCAGAAGCTTGCTCTTGATGTCACGCAATGCCATCAATTTATCCTTTTCTCCACCCTTCATGGCTGCTTTGATGTCTTCGTTTATTCTGTCTGCTAAGTTCATTGTTGTTTTTTTTGTAAAAATAGTAAATCCTCTTAATTCCCTGAATCGATTGATTTTAAGTCAATAAAAATGTAAAGTCTGTTTATATTTGTAACCGAACGTTCATTCTGCTATTATGAAAAAAACCATTTCTAGAAGAGAAAAAGTTCTTCGTACAGCCTTGCAACTTGTTGCTAATGGCGGGTTTCAAGGGGCACCAATCGCTGAGTTGGCAGCTAAGTCAAAGGTTGCTGTGGGCACAATCTATCATCACTTTTCCAACAAAGAAGAAATGATGGCGGCCTTGAGCTCGATGACCAAAGAGAACATGTCGCAGGCAATGGAGGCGGCAATAAATTCAAAATCACTTGCTCCAAAAAATTTGGAGTCAATGTTCATCGAACTAAACCAATTCTTCGTGAAGAATCCTTTGGAATTTGCATTTATTGATCAATTCCAATCGTCTCCTTCGTACGATTCCAAACAAGCATCAACACTCTTTTCAAAACCAGTGATGGACGTATTTCGTGAAGGCTCTAAGGCTGGAAAGTTGAAGAAAATGCCAATTGAAGTGCTTGCCGAGTACTTCTTCAATGCTGCATTAACTTCCGCTCGTATGCAGTTGGTAACGCAAAAAAAGAAAGTTTCAAAGAAAGAAATCGAAGCAATTGCGGAGATGACAATCACTGCTTTGAAAAAGTAGTAGTTTTTAATTTAGGTTTTTAGATGATAACATTTCCCGTAGGGGCACAAGATATTGAGCATTTTGAAAATTGCCTTGTATGTCATAGCAATGATATCGAGCTCATAAGTGATGTGAAAGTCAGCAATGGAGTTACTTATTTGGCGACCTCATTGTGCAGACAGTGTGGACATGTCTTTAGAAATATTCGACCAACTGAAGCGTGGTTCATGAAGGCTTTTGATATTCGTCATGCCGAACAACAAGCTGCTGGTATCAACCCAATCAACCCCGTAATCGAAGAAGATAGATTTAAAAGATATCATGCGATTGGCTCTTTTTTTACAAAGGAATATCCCAATGTAAAAAGGGCACTCGATGTTGGCTGTGGACCAGGATCGGGATTGAAGGCCTGGGAAGAAGTAGGTCTTACTGCCAAAGGCATTGATGCAGACGAGTCGCGTGCTTCATACGCATTGAAGCTAGGTCTCGACGTATTCGTCGGACGCTGGCAGGACTTCCATACCGAAGAACTTTTCGATGTAGTAACCTGTGTACATTCACTGGAGCACTTTTATGATCCAGAAGTTTTTCTAAAGGAAATCGCTCGCCTTGCAAAGCCTGACGGTCTTTTATATGTCGAAGTTCCAGATACTCTGGATCATGTTAAAGACTGGAATGATTCCCTCTATTTAGCACACAACAGTAATTTTAACGCCTATAGCTTGGCATTACTTGCATGGTCAAACGGTTGGGAACCGGTGGCAAGAGTAAATCCTTATAAAGGAACAGGCTTGCATGAAGGACATCTAGCAATGATTTTCAGAAAAAGAACTTCTTCTACCACTGAAGAAAATCAACTTCTGAACATCAGTCAGGTAATTGGATATGGTGAAAAAATTAAGAATCTCTACACTCAACAGATCGAGCAACCTCTGCCACATCACTTCGCTATAAGTGCAATCAATGATCTTTCACTTTCATTTAAAAGCAATCTTGAAGTGAAAAGAACGGTAGATGACAACTACCAAGGCCGCCAGTTGAACTTTTCAGGAAATGAAATAGAGATATTCTAATTTTTATATAATAAAGTAAAAGGCCTTCTCAACGAGAAGGCCTTTTTATTTTTAAACCGAATGAATGTTCGTTGGGTATTACATCATTCCGCCCATTCCGCCGCCTGGCATAGCCGGCATCGCAGGACCTTCTTCTTTGATATCTGAAATTACACACTCAGTGGTGAGCAACATACCAGCTATCGATGCTGCATTTTCTAGAGCAACACGGCTCACTTTTGTTGGATCGATTACACCAGCAGCGTAGAGATTTTCGAAGCGCTCAAAGCGCGCGTTATAACCGAAGTCATCTTTTCCTTCACGCACTTTCTGCACTATTACAGCACCTTCGCCACCAGCGTTTGCCACGATTTGACGAAGAGGCTCCTCAATCGCACGACGGATAATTTGGATACCAGTATTCTCGTCTTCATTAGCACCAGCGAGCTTTTCTAAAGCCGCAGCAGCACGGATATAGGCAACGCCACCTCCTGGAACAATTCCTTCTTCAACAGCTGCACGGGTAGCGTGAAGGGCATCATCCACACGGTCTTTCTTCTCCTTCATTTCTACTTCAGTAGCGGCACCAACATAGAGTACTGCCACACCACCAGCCAATTTAGCAAGGCGCTCTTGGAGTTTTTCTCTATCGTAATCAGATGTGGTCTTTTCGATTTGAGATTTGATTTCAGCAATTCTTCCTTGAATGGCTTCTTTTTGACCTGCACCATTAACGATGGTAGTATTGTCCTTGTCAACAGTGATTTTCTCAGCGCGACCTAGATCTTCAAGACCAGCATTTTCAAGTTTGAAACCAGTTTCCTCGCTGATCACATTACCACCTGTAAGAATTGCAATATCCTGAAGCATTGCTTTTCTGCGATCTCCAAAGCCTGGGGCTTTAACAGCTGCCACTTTGAGTGCACCACGGATTTTGTTTACTACAAGAGCTGCAAGAGCTTCGCCATCTACATCTTCAGCGATAATCAAAAGAGGACGACCTGCCTGAGCTGTCTTTTCGAGCACAGGCAACAATTCTTTCATGTTGCTGATTTTCTTATCATAAATCAAGATGAACGCATTTTCGAGTTCAGCTTCTTGATTTTCTGCATTCGTCATGAAATATGGGCTGAGATAACCGCGATCGAATTGCATACCTTCTACGGTCTTTACTTCAGTCTCTGTACCTTTTGCTTCCTCGACAGTGATAACACCTTCGGTTCCCACCTTTTCCATTGCGAGTGCGATGAGGCTTCCGATGGCGTCGTCGTTGTTTGCTGAGATACTGGCCACTTGTTTGATTTTATCGTTGTCGCTCCCGACTGTTTTCGAAATCTTAGCCAATTCTGCAACCACAGCACCAACAGCTTTGTCGATCCCTCTTTTAAGATCCATTGGGTTTGCACCACTGGCTACGTTTTTCAAACCAGCAGATACGATTGCTTGTGCAAGAACGGTTGCTGTAGTAGTTCCATCACCAGCGAGGTCTGCTGTTTTGGAAGCAACTTCTTTCACCATTTGAGCGCCCATGTTTTCGATGGCGTCTTTGAGTTCTATTTCTTTTGCTACCGAAACACCATCTTTAGTGACCTGTGGAGCACCAAATTTTTTGTCGATAACTACATTTCTACCTTTAGGACCTAGGGTCACTTTTACGGCGTTTGCCAAAGCGTCAACACCGGCCTTTAACTTTTCGCGTGCTACGGTGTCAAAGGTTATTTCTTTTGCCATAATCGATTATTGATTTTTATGTTACGATTTACTTGATTAAACAATAGCGAAAATATCTGATTCGCGCATGATGAGATATTCCTTGCCTTCAACAGTGATTTCTGTTCCAGCGTACTTTCCGTACAAAACAGTATCACCGACCTTTACAGTCATTGGCTCATCCTTTTTGCCATTTCCAACAGCAACTACGGTTCCGCGCTGTGGCTTTTCTTTCGCGGTGTCCGGAATAATGATTCCACTTGCAGTGGTAGACTCTGCCGGAGCGGCTTCTACGATAACACGGTCTGCTAGAGGTTTAATTGAAACTGACATACTTATTGTAATTTATGGTTAAACTATTTTTTTGGGTTGTGTCCGCGGATGTCACTTTTTGTGCCAACGCGGAAATACTTCTTTACTCTGCAAAAAATGGCAGTGAAGAGCAAAAAAAATGTCAGTGCGATTGACACACTGACATTCTATATTGGTGAAAAAAGTTATGTCTTATTGTGCAGGCTGCTCTTGTCCTTCAGCTCCAGCAGCTCCGCCGTCTGTCTGCTCAGTCGCTGGTACAGCTTCTTCTACAGGAGGTGTGTTTGGAGTGTAAAAAGCCGCCGATGCAAGACAAAGAACGAAAAGGGCAATCGCTAGGTACCATGTAGCCTTCTCAAGGAAATCTGCTGTTCTTTGAACACCGCCGATTTGTGTTGAGCCTTGAAAACCTATTGCAAGACCACCACCTTTTGGGTTCTGCAACAATACGATGCCTCCCAAAAGAAGGGAAACGATGATGATGAGTACAATGATAAACGTTGCCATATCAATAATTACTTTTTAAGTTGGTTCAAATTTTTTAATTGGGCTGCAAAGTAAACGCTTTTTTCTGGATGAAGCACCATTAATTGACGATAAACCTTTCTGGCTTTGTCAATTTTTCCTTGTTGGGCGAATAATTTGGCCATTGTTTCGGTTACAAAGGTCATATCATCCTCCAAACTATCTTTTCCGAGATTATCCTTGGTTGGATAGTCAGTAGCCCTTCCGGGGGTAATCTTTGGCTGGAGTTGAATGAATTTGTCGATGAGGTTCTGCTGGTGGGTACGTGGTCCTGTTACTTGCATTTTTTGCACCGTAACGCTTGGCCCGGTCACATCAGTTTTTTCCGCAGCGACCTTTGCAGGTGTATCAAGAGATTCCGTGTCTTCTTCGATGTGTTTTTCTGCATCTTTCTTAGGAGATACAGCAGTGGCTCCCTTTTGCTTTGCAGCCTTCCACATCATCCATTCTGCATATGTTTTCGGCTCCTCACTCTCACTCTCATTCTCACTTTCATTCTCCTCCTCATTCTCATTCTCATTCTCATCCTCCTCTTCCTCTTCCACCTCTAGTTCAATCGTGCTTTGAATGGCCTCGACGAGAATGTTCTGCGTCATGTCATCCAAGTCTTTTGCATGAATGGTTTCCAGAACCTCCCCCTTGTCCCCTTGTTCCTGTATTCCTGGTTCCTCCACCCCTTGTTCCCCTGTTCCCAGTTCCCCTTGTTCCCTTTGTCCCCTTGTTCCCAGTTCCCCTTGTTCCCCTGTTCCCTGTTCCTGTATCCCTTGTTCCCTTGTTCCCAGTTCCCCTTGTTCCCCTGTTCTTTGTTCTCGTTCTTGTTCTCGTTCTCGTTCTTGTTCTCGTTCTCGTTCCCCCGTTATATACTGGTACAAAGCTTTTCTATCCAACGCATACACAGCCGCCTTTTGTAGTTGGTCTGCAAAGCGGTGGTCGTTATTTTCCTTATAGAGTTTTGCAAGTAAAATTTGTGCAGCTGTGAAATATGGATACATCTCACGCACATCCTCCAATTCCTGTATGGAAATGCCTTCCCTCAATTGGGGATTTGTAATCGCGCTATAGATGAGATTCCTATCCATGAATTACCAGTTACCTACACTTGCATTGTAAATTTCTTGGAGCAATTGGTCGTTGATGTCTCGCCACAATCTTTCTTCAACCGCCAACAAGTCGAGGTTCGCTTCGAAGTCTGCAAATTTCGAGAAGGTTTTGTCAAAACTCAAATCCGGCTCCAAGGTATTTGTATATTTTACTTTTATCGTGATATACAATCTATTTAATGAAGCCGTTTCGTTCCCTTGAATAGCTACGGGCGCTATGCGATAGTCGGTGATATAGCCCTCATACCTTAAGTCTCCATTTGTTTCAGCCAACTTCAAAGGGCTTTGACTTAACAAAAGATCTTTCAAACTTTCCGTGAGTCGCTGTGCATAGATGGGACTGGCAAGTGCTGTTTGTGGTTTAAATAGATCTACAGAAAATGTTGAGGCACCACTAAATTGTCCGCCGGATAAGGAGTAACGAACAGTACAAGCGACCATCATTACAAGCAAAAAGAGATATGCAACAAAGCGTTTCATCTATTTTGCAAGGTTATATTCTTTAATCTTTCTGTATAATGTACGCTCGGATATGCCAAGCTCTTGTGCGGCATACTTCCTTTTGTTTTTATGCTTTTGTAGCGCCTTTTTAATTAGGTCTTTTTCGCTGTCGGTAAGGCTCAGCGATTCTTCTACTTCTTCATGCGAAGTGTGTTGCACACTTACTTCGGCAGATCTGGTTTGGGGCAGATGAATGACACTATTGGTTATTGGAGCGCTGTATTCTTGATGACTATGTTCAATGGTAGTCTCTTCTTGAAATACACGGTCAAACAATGCCGCGTTTTCTTGGCTTGGAACAAAATTTCCGCCGCTTTGAATCATGCCAAGTACCAACTTTTTAAGGTCTTGGAGATCACTCTTCATGTCAAACAAAACCTTGTACAAAATCTCACGTTCAGTATAATCTTGCCCTCCATTTTTTCCTAGCACCATCGGTTTACTGTTGAAACTTTCAGAGGGTAGATATTTGGTGAGCGACTGTGCAGTTATAGTGCGATCTTCTTCGAGAACGCTCATCTGCTCCGTAATGTTTTTAAGCTGGCGCACATTCCCAGGCCAGTTATAAGACGTCATCACCTGAATAGCCTCAGCGGTGAGCTGTAGGGGAGGCATTTTATATTTCTCTGAAAAATCAGTAGTAAACTTCTTAAAGAGTAATTCAATATCACCACGACGCTCACGAAGCGCTGGCATGTTGATAGGAACTTGATTAAGTCGGTAGTATAAATCTTCTCTAAACTTCCCCTGTTGTAAAGCACTGCTGAAATCCACGTTGGTTGCTGCCACAACACGCACATTTGTTTTTATCACTTTTGAAGATCCTACACGGATGATTTCGCCAGTCTCCAAAACACGCAGCAACCTTACTTGAGTTCCAAGCGGAAGTTCTGCTACTTCATCTAAAAATATAGTACCGCCATTAGCTTCTTCGAAGTAACCTTTGCGGGCTTCATGAGCTCCAGTAAAACTGCCTTTCTCATGACCGAATAACTCGCTGTCTATAGTACCCTCGGGAATTGCACCGCAGTTTACAGCTATGTAAGGTCCATGTTTGCGTGCACTGAGCTGATGAATAATTTTGGGAATCACTTCCTTACCAACACCGCTTTCTCCGTTTATCAAAACTGAGATGTTTGTGGGAGCTACCTGCACCGCCACATCGAGAGCGCGATTGAGCAATGGAGAATTACCAATAATCTCAAAACGTTGTTTTACTGATTGAATGTCCATAGTGATTTGGGGCTACGAATATACTGACGAACTGTCAGTATTCGAGCCTAAAAACATGTTAAGGTAAAATTAGTTTTGTCCGGCAATCACTCGAGGATAGACTGCTGTGATTTCACCCAATAAAGTTACTGCCGTGCAATCACTTACCAGTACATCCACGTAGTCACCTGGCTTGGCGTCACCTTTAGGGAAAATGGCTACCACGTTCTGACTAATACGACCTTGATAGTGTTGATCCGACTTTTTAGAAGTGCCCTCGACCAATACCCGATGTACTTGACCTACATATGTCTTTGTTCTAATGGCACTGCATTCCATTTGCACGTCGATGATTTCTTTCAGCCTTCTTCCTTTAACTTCTTCAGGAACATCATCTTCGTACTTTCTTTCTGCAAGTGTTTTCGGGCGCTCGCTGTACTTAAACATGTAGGCGAGGTCATATTGTACCTCCTTCATCAAGGAAATCGTATCCTGATGCTGTTCTTCGGTTTCGCCGCAGAAGCCAGAGATAATATCGGTACTTATCGCTGCGTCTGGCAAGATTCGCTTAATTGCGTCTATACGTTGAAGATACCACTCACGGCTATAGCCTCGGTTCATACGTTTCAGAACTTCCGAATTTCCACTTTGAACTGGCAGGTGAATGTAATTACAAATGTTTTCATACTTCGCCATTACGTGAAGCACGTCATCCGTCATATCTTTAGGATGACTGGTAGAGAATCGAACACGGAGATCTGGTGAAACAAGTGCAACCATTTCCATGAGTTGAGCAAAATTGACCGTAGGCTCGCCAGGATTTACGATTTCACCTTTATTGGTGATATTCCATTTGTAGCTGTCTACGTTTTGACCCAAAAGTGTCACTTCACGATAGCCCTGATTGAAAAGATCTTCAGCTTCTTTCACAATGCTTTTCGGGTCGCGGCTGCGCTCTCGTCCTCTTGTAAATGGAACAACGCAGAAGGAACACATATTGTCACAACCTCTCATGATTGATATAAAGGCTGTAATGCCATTGCTATTGAGGCGCACTGGGGTAATTTCAGCATATGTCTCTTCTCGACTGAGCAAAACATTTACTGCTTTTTGGCCAGTATCGACTTGGTCGATAAGGTTGGGTAAGTCGCGATAGGCATCTGGACCTACAACAAGATCTACAAGCTTTTCTTCCTCGAGAAGTTTCTCGCGCAGTCGCTCTGCCATGCAGCCTAAGACACCCACTACCATTTCTGGCTTTCGCTTTTTTATGGATCGGAAATAGTCGAGGCGACCACGCACACGCTGCTCTGCATTGTCGCGAATAGCGCAGGTATTCAGTAGAATCAAATCTGCTTCCTCGGGATCTCTGGTGGTCGAGAAACCAGCTTCTGAGAGAATTGAAGCTACAATTTCGCTGTCTGAAAAATTCATTTGACAGCCGTAGCTTTCTAATAATAATTTACGTCCTACCACTTGAGTAGGAGTGTCAATCATCAAGTATTCGCCTTGACGATTTTCATCGATTGTTTTTTCTTCCACAGTGTTTGGCTGTTTTGAAATTATTTATTTGGGGCGCAAATATAGCGTTTTCAATCCTTTTAAGGGTGATTTTGAATATCGAATAGAATATGGATTGTTATGCAAATAGTTGTTCGGATACAAATCCGTCTATTTTTGCCCCGACCATACATAATTATTTTTGTCATTAAAGACAACAGAAAACGAGCTTAAAGAATGTCAAAGAACCTTGTTATAGTGGAGTCACCGGCGAAAGCCAAGACCATAGAAGGCTACTTAGGAAAGGATTACACTGTGAAGTCCAGCTATGGCCACGTGCGTGATTTGCCTAAAAATGACTTGGCGATCAATGTCGAAAAAGGGTTTGTACCCGTTTACGAGATTACCGCCGACAAACAAGAAGTTGTAAAAGAACTCAAGAAATTGGCATCAAAGGCAGAGATTGTCTGGTTGGCAACGGATGAGGACCGCGAAGGAGAGGCCATTTCATGGCACCTAAAGGAAGCTTTAGAACTTTCTGATAATAAAATAAAGCGCATCGTATTTTCAGAAATTACCAAAAAGGCAATTACGAATGCCATAGAGAAGCCTCGCACCATTGATATAGATTTAGTGAATGCCCAACAAGCAAGGCGAGTGCTTGATCGACTAGTGGGATTCGAACTCTCCCCTGTGTTGTGGAAAAAGGTTAGACCGTCTCTCTCTGCGGGGCGTGTTCAGTCTGTTGCCGTTCGAATTATTGTTGAGAGGGAAAGAGAGATTCAAAATTTCAAGTCGTCAACCTTTTATAATGTAAGAGGTAATTTCGATTTAGGCACAGCAACACTTAAGGCAGATCTGAGCAAAAAGATAGGAGAGGGGGATGCCGCCCGTGAGTTTTTAAATAAGTGTATTGGTGCCGATTTCTTTATAAAAGGTATAGAGACGAAACCATCTAAGAGAACTCCAGCCGCACCGTTTACGACATCAACTCTTCAGCAAGAGGCTGGTCGTAAACTTGGTTTCAGCGTGAGCCGCACCATGGTTGTTGCACAGCGACTTTATGAAAGTGGAAAAATCACTTACATGAGAACAGACAGTGTTAACTTGTCTGACTTCGCAATCGACGCATGTCGCAATGAAATCAATTCTTCTTTCGGAGATAAATACTCGAAAACGAGACAGTACACGAATAAAAGCAAAGGCGCCCAAGAAGCACACGAAGCTATTCGCCCTACAGACATGAGTGCCCATCAAATAGAGGGAGAGCGCGACGAGCAACGCTTGTATGAACTCATCTGGAAACGCACGATTGCCTCTCAAATGGCTGATGCTGAGCTCGAGAAGACAACCGCAACGGTTGGCATCTCTTCGATGGATGACGTGCTACAAGCGAAAGGTGAAGTGATTCGTTTTGATGGATTTTTAAAAGTTTACATCGAAAGCACAGACGACGAAGAAAACGAAGATGGTGGCAGTGGTATGCTTCCTCCACTTACTGTTGGCCAAAAGTTGCAGTTAATTGATATGACCGCAACACAGCGCTTCACACAAAAGCCACCACGTTACTCCGAATCTGCGCTGGTGAAGCGATTGGAAGAATTGGGAATAGGTCGTCCTTCTACTTATGCTCCAACAATTTCGACAATTCAAAATAGGGAGTATGTAGAAAAGAAAGATAAGGAAGGAATTCCAAGGCCTTTCGAGGTACTAACTTTGAAAAACGCTCAGATAAGCAAAGAGGATAAATCAGAAAATACCGGAGCTGAAAAGTCTAAGTTATTTCCAACAGACATTGGTATAGTTGTGAATGATTTCTTGGTTGATCAGTTTCCAAATATTCTTGACTATGGCTTTACTGCTAAAGTTGAAGGAGAGTTCGATGATATAGCAGAAGGCAAACTTCAATGGCAGGATATGATGAAGAGGTTTTATAATCCTTTTCACAAGAATGTCCAAGATACTATCGAGTCGGCGCAAAGAGCCACGGGTGAGCGTGATTTAGGTGTTGACCCAGCCACTGGTAAGCCAGTCATTGCACGTATCGGACGATTCGGACCAATCGTTCAGATTGGTTCTAGCGAAGACACAGAGAAAAAATTCGCTTCTCTTCGCCCAGATCAGAGCATCGGAAACATTACCCTAGAAGACGCACTAAAACTCTTTGATTTACCAAGAAATCTCGGAGAATGGGAAGGTCAACCAATCATAGTCTCAGTAGGTAGGTTTGGTCCTTACGCCAAACATGGCAGTACTTTCGCTTCATTGAAAGTGAAAGAAGGCGACGATCCATATACTATTGATTTCGAAAGAGCGAAGCAGTTGATAGAGGACAAAAAAGCTGGTGTAATCGCTAATCTCATTCTGACCTTTGATGAAAGACCGGAAGTTCAGGTGCTCAACGGCCGATTTGGTGCATACATTAAAGTTGGTAAAGACAATTATAAGATTCCAAAGGGAAAAGAGCCAAAGAGCTTAACCTTAGCGGAAATCGACACTATCGTGGCTGAAGCTCCTGCAAAGCCCGCTAGAGGCGGAAGAGCTGGCGCAGCTAAAAAAGCAGCAGCTTCAAAAGCTCCTGCAAAGAAAGCGCCCGCAAAAAAGGCCGCGGCTAAGAAGGCACCAGCTAAAAAAGCCGCTAAGAAAAAATAGATTGCTAAAAATCCTTTGTTGATACATCATCAACAAGGACTGATAATAGCGCTGTTGAAGAGGTAACTTCGTTGCCATTCAACAGCGCTTTTTTATGATGGATATTTCAGTTTTCTTTTCCTTTTGTTCGAAAGAACAGTTTGATCTAAATGGTACTCTGAGCAATCGTTTGGTTAACTCAATTCATTTCTTTACAGGCGATTTAGCAGAGCTTGAAGGAAAGAGAATCGCTCTTATCGGTGTCAAAGAAGATCGCAATAGTGTAAACAACAAAGGCTGCAGCAAGGCCCCAGATTATGTGAGGAGGGAGTTCTATAAATTATTTCCTTTCGATAGAGACGCCCATATTATCGACCTCGGAAATATTGAAGCAGGAAATGAAATAACTGACACTTACTATGCATTAAATCACACCTGTCAGTTCTTACTAAAGAAGAACATAATACCAATAATCATTGGTGGATCTCAGGATCTTACTTATGCGAACTATCTCGCATATGAGACTTTAGAGCAAACTGTGAATCTCGTAACGGTTGATCCCAAGCTCAACTTTGGCCAAAGTCCTGATGATTTGACAAATGAAGGTTACTTGAACAAAATCGTTCTTCACAAACCAAACTTTCTTTTCAATTATTCGAATATTGGTCATCAACGTTATCTTACAGATCCTCAGCTTATAGAGTTAATGAGCAAGATGTATTTCGATACGTTCCGCTTAGGGGAAATGCAACATAGTCACATTTTGAGAAACGAGCCAATCATTCGTAATGCTGATTTGCTGAGTATAGACATTAGTGCAATTCGCAGATCAGAGAGTCCGGGCTGCGCGGATGCAGGGCCAAATGGATTTTATGGTCATGAAGCTGCTCAACTTGCATGGTACGGAGGATTGAGCGATAAGCTCACTTCCTTTGGAATCTATGAGTTCAATCCTGAATACGACCGAGATAATCAGACATCGCAATTGATTGCACAAATGATTTGGTGCTTTGTAGATGGGTATTTGAATAGAAAATCTGATTATCCAATTGGTGATCACAGCGAATATCTCAGATATATTGTCAATCTTGCCCAAGAGTCTCATGAATTGGTTTTTTATAAGAGCAATAGAAGTGATCGCTGGTGGATGGATGTACCTTATCCTGCTGGACAGGAAAACAAGTATGAGCGACATCACTTAGTGCCTTGCACCTACGAGGAGTACCAACAGGCCACAAATGATGAAATGCCAGATAGATGGTGGAAAACTTATCAAAAATTGGTATAAGCAATATCGCGTTTCAGCGACGATTTTTTAGGTTATGGCGGCAATTTCCCTTTTTTGGCGTCAGTAGGACTCATGTTTTGCACATATGTAAATGCGATTTTTTTTTTGCAAGTGCGAAAAAGTTACTACTTTAGCGACTTTCCAAAAAGTACCTTTATACCAATATAAAGCTTAACTCATTAGAAACCAATATGAAGAAGAGTTTACTCACTACTGCAATAGTCTCTTTTACTCTAGCGTTGTTTGCGCAGCAAGACCCGCAATTGACGTTTTGGATGTACGATAAGCAATCATTCAACCCAGCTGGAGCGGGTTTCGATCCGAATCATTGTGCCACATTGATTTATCGCAACCAATGGACTGGTTTCGACAATAGCCCTCGCACGACATTATTTAACTATAGCGGAAATTATGCAGTTAGCAACTTCAAGTTCGGCGCTGGTATAACTTTTTTCAATGACCAACTTGGCCAAGAAACAAACAATAATTTTAGATTACACATTGCACCGAAATTTGACCTAGGCGGAAAAACGCTTGCACTTGGTGTGACTTTGGGTGCTATGAACAAGGCCTTGGGTAACGATTGGAATCCAATCGATCCAGTGGATGAGGTAATTCCAACCGGAGAAGTTTCTCAAATCGCATTCGATATGTCATTTGGAGCAATGATCTATGAGCAAGGCAAATACTACTTCGGTGTTTCTGCAACACACCTAACAGCGCCTGAATTAGACGAATTGAGCTTCAAGTCTGCACGTCACTTTTATGCAATGGGGGGTTACAATTTCCCAGTCGGGTCATCTCCTTTTGTCATTCGCACCAATGCTTTGGTTAAATCTGACTTAGCTGCACAGCCAGCCTTTGATTTGAATGCCAATGTTCTTTGGAATAATTTATTATTTGGTGGTCTTACTTTCCGTCCTGGCGACGCGATTAGCCCGATGGCTGGTATGGAATATTGCTTTTCACCGAAGGCATCAAATGGAGGAAGAACTACTATTAATCAATGTTTGAGACTAGGATATTCATACGATATTACAACTTCTGAACTCAGGAATTATTCTTCAGGTTCGCATGAGGTTTTTGTGACATATTGTTTCAACTTCGAAACAGCACCTATCAGGTCACGTCATAACAACCCACGCTTCCTGTAAAATAAAACGTAACCTAAATAGTTATAGACACGTAAAGAATAGGAACCTGCCTTTAGAAGTTAAAAGTTTTAGTAAAAACCCACAAATGTGTTGTTTAGTTACTAAAAAAGGGAAATCATGAAAAAATCGTTGTTTTATTTAATCGTTGTTGTAGCCCTTGCTAGTTGTTACTCTGGACCACGAGGTGAACTCGTTGGAGTATATCCGCGCGAGGAGTGGGTGCAGGTAAACCCATATGGAATGAATTACATTCATTTCGGCTCATTCACCATGGGACCAAGCGACCAAGACGTACCTTACGCTCTTGATGCTCGTTCCAAGACCATCACGTTGCCGGCGTTTTACATCGACCAGCACGAAATCTCTAATAACGAGTACCGCCAATTCGTGTACTACGTTCGCGACTCTCTAATGAGAGACCTTCTCGCTCAAAACGAGATTGAAGGTTTCGCAATTACTGAGGACGAGAACACAGGCAGAGAATTGGAAGGCCTTATAGACAAGGGCTATCTTCTCAACTGGGAAGAGGAAATTGACATGGAGAATGAAGAAGTTTATGAACTTATTTATAACGCCTTCTATCTTCAAGGTCAAGATCGTTTCTACAACAAAACAGAAATCGACACACGCAAACTTCAATACACTTATTGGTGGATTGATTTGAAGAGCGCTGCAAACAAAGCAGGAAAAGATGAAGAGTACGGCGAAGTAAACCAGCTCAATCAATTACACTCTGTTCGCGGTCATAGCGATAGATCTCAATTCGTGATCAAAGAAGTAATCAATGTTTACCCGGATACTCTGGTATGGGTTCATGATTTCACTTATGGGTTTAATGAGCCACTTACTGAAACGTATTTCTGGCACCCTGCCTATGATGATTATCCAGTAGTCGGTGTTACTTGGGGTCAATGCCAAGCATTTAATGCATGGAGAACCCAGATTATGAATGACTATAAAATGAAAGTAGGCGAGACCTTCGTTCAGCGTTTCCGTCTTCCAAGTGAAGCAGAATGGGAATATGCATCACGCGGTGGTCTTGAACTTGCCCCTTATCCATGGGGAGGCCCATACATCCGTAATAACCTCGGATGTCCATTGGCCAACTTTAAGCCTATGCGCGGGGACTATGTAGAAGATAATGGATGTCATACTGTTCCGATTGCATCTTACAGTGCAAATAACTATGGTCTATACAACATGGCTGGAAACGTGGCTGAATGGACCAACACAGCATTCGATCCATCTGTTTATGAGTTCTCTCACGATATGTCGTCTGAATACGACTATCGCGCCACAGCCGAAGATCCTCCCGCAATGAAGCGTAAAGTGATTCGCGGCGGTAGCTGGAAAGATATCGGATACTTTATCCAAACAGGAACACGCAGTTACGAGTATCAAGACACAGCTAAGTCTTATATTGGATTTAGATGCGCAATGAGCTATCTCGGACGCGGTAAGAACGTAGCGCCTGAAGATTTCAATGAACCTGAATAAGGCCTCACAATTAAAACCAATAAATAACCAACAAGCAAGAAAAAAATGAAACCTGGAAGTAAAGCCTGGAAAAAGTTTATGGCAAAGCTCTACGGTATTGGAGCAGCCGTTGTAATTATCGGAGCAATGTTTAAAATCCAACACTGGCCTGGGGCATCTGCCTTCCTAGTACTTGGATTGTCTACTGAGGCCGTGATCTTCTTCTTCTCAGCATTCGAACCATTACATGAAGAACCAGATTGGTCGCTCGTGTATCCTGAGCTCGCAATGCCTGATGAGCAAAAGAAGTTAATGAAAGAGGAAAACAAAGGTAAGCGTGCAAATATCTCAGGTGGCGGGGCAACTGGAAGCCTCACTGCTCAATTGGATAATATGCTCGCTGAGGCGAAAATCGAACCTGAATTGATTGCTAGCCTAGGTGACGGAATGAGAACATTCAGTTCAAATGCACGCCAAATGGCTGACTCAACAGAGGCGGCAGCAGCTTCAACTGAATATGCTTCAAGCTTGAGAACTGCTTCTTCAAAAGTTTCTGCATTGTCAGATACTTATGCAGCAGCTTCTGAGACACTAACGGGTCTCACTTCACACGCTGAAGAAGGCAAAGCAGCTGGTATGCACTTGCAAAAGATGTCAGAGAACCTCTCTGCCCTCAATAATATGTATGAATTACAGTTGACGGAGCTTGAAAAGTCACGTGTGATGTTTGGTGATATGACTGCTTTGGTTAAAAATCTCGCAGATTCAGTTGAAGATACGAAGGTTTACAAAGAGAACATCGCTGAACTTGCTACAAACCTTAAGGCGCTCAACACTGTGTACAGCAATATGCTTAACGCAATGGGTACTGCCCGCCAATAATCAATGTTAAATGTGCTATTCTGTAGCCTCTTAAACAAAGATTAACCTTATAAATAAAGAAGAAAAAAATGGCAGGCGGTAAAGAAACCCCCAGACAGAAGATGATTGGTATGATGTACTTAGTACTCACCGCTCTTCTTGCAATGAATATCTCTAAAGATGTATTGAACGCGTTTATCCAAATCAATAAAGGTTTGGGTAAAACGAATGAAATCCTCGAGAATAAAGCTGCAGCGACAATTGAGTCAATTAATAACTCCAAGGAAGGCGCTAAGGCAGTGCCATTCCAAGAGGCCGCAGCTCAAGTAAACCAGTGGACAACTGACATGGTGAAGTATATCGAAGAGATTAAAGCTCGTTCGATGGCTTGTGCCGTAAAGAGAAATGAGACTGGTGAAGGCTTCGAGGAGTTCATCGTGGACGGTAAAGCAATTTACCCTGACTATAAGAATGCAGAAGGTGATCAGTTAGTAAAAACTCCTGACAGCCAAGATCAAACTTCAATGTTGATTGGTAGTGATCCCGCGAATCCAAGACAAGATGCTTTCTCAGCAGCAGAACTCAGAAAAAAGCTAACCGAATATCGCGATAGACTTTTAAATCTTAGCGTTACTAAGGCTGACTCTTCTGGAAAGTCTTGGACCCTGCCCGATGACGTTAAGGCTGCAATCTCTGGCGCTTTCGACTTCCCAAAAGGAGTTGACCACGATGGAGTAGAAGAGGAGTGGGAGGTGAATAATTTCTATCACATGCCTCTTGTAGCAGTTTTGGCTAATTTCTCGAAGATTCAGACTGACGTAATGAATGCTAAAAATAACGTGGTGGCTGCTCTCGCTGCTGGTATCAACGCCAGTGACTTGAAGTTTACCGACGTTACCGTTGCCGTGGTGCCTAAGCAGTCTTATGTATTGCGTGGTGGCGAATTCGAAGTGGAAATTTATCTTGCGGCTTTTAATAAAACTAGCCAAACGAAAGTTTACATGGGAGGAGAAACATCTCCAACGTCAACGCCAGCAATTTTCGATGTAAGCGGCAAGTCACCTATCGTTTCTAATTCAGATGGTAAGTGTATTTTCAAAGCAAATACAGGTGGTATGTCTTTAGGTGAGCACTCTTACAGAGGTCAAATCGCCTATATGAAAGATGGAAAAGAGGAATATATTCCTTTTATCGTGCCTCCAGTATTTGTCGGCGAACCAGCTTTGGTAGTTTCACCAGTTCAAATGAACGTGTTCTACCGCGGCTTGGATAATCCGGTTGAAATCTCAGTACCAGGCGTTCCTCAAAGCAGCGTTGAAGCTTCATGCTCAGGTTGTCAAACCTTTGCAAAAGGAGATAAGGGAACTTGGAACTTGCGTCCAGGAACCGAAACAAAAGCTACAATCTCAGTGAGCGCTACAATAAATGGAGAAAAGAAAAGCATCGGAACTAAAGAATTCCGTGTAAAGTCAATTCCAGATCCAGTACCATCATTTGGTGGTAAGAAACCAACTGAAACTACTATCGCTCAAGGTGATGCGTCGGTTGCAGCAGGTGTAAGAGCGGACATGGAAAACTTTGACTTCAACGTAAAAGTTGTAGTTAAGAGCTTCAAATTGACCATTGTTGGTAGCGGAGGAACATTGAAGGAATATCCTGCTACAGGAAACTCACTCAGTGATGCTGGTCGTGAGGCGATTAGAAAGGCGAAAAAAGGAGAAAAGATTTTCATTGAAGAAATTATGGTGGATATGCCCGACGGTAAGTCGAGAAAGCTCGCCCCGATTTCTTTGAAGATAGTATAATAAATGCGAATGGTCATGAAAAAATCGATTCTATTCATTGCTGCTCTCCCGATGATGTTGATCTCTGTAATGAGCTCAGCTCAAGGGGCAGGCACCCAAACTGTTCTTGACGGAGCCTATGTTCCTGAACATAATCCAACAAGAAAGGTGATTCCTTACCCGCACTTGCGTCAAGCAGATGTGATGTGGGAAAGAAGAATTTGGGAGGTGATTGATCTTAAGCAAAAGATGAATCAAGCTCTCTACCTTCCTTTGGAAGAGATCAACAATAGAAAGAGTCTATTTGACGTAATGAGAAAGGGAATCCTTGAGGACTTTTCTTTGACCGCCTATTCTCTAGGTCCGACTCAGGAAGATGACGAGTTTCGTTATCCAATGAGCAGCACGGAGGTTGATTCACTTTTGAACCCAGTTGTGATTCGTTATCGCGAAAACCTAGAGACTGGAGAAAAGGAACCAGTAGAGAACGTAGAACCTATCAGCTCAGGTGATGTAGTAGCCTACAAAATCAAAGAGGTATGGGTATTTGATAAGCAGAGATCTGAGCGTTATGTTAGAATTCTTGGTATCGCTCCCGTTATCCTCGTAAAGAGTGATCAAGGTGAAGTAAAGGGTAAGAAAGATTTATTCTGGCTTTATTTCCCCGAGTGTCGCTACGTATTTGCCAACAACGAAGTTTACAATTCGCATAATGAGGCACAGCGTATGACATTTGACGATTTGTTCCAAAAGAGAATGTTTTCGGGATATATCATCAAGGAAGACAACGTGTTTAACCGTCCGATTGTGGACTATGCGCGTGGTATTGATGCATTATTGGAAAGCGAGAGAATCAAGAATGATCTCTTCGTAATGGAACATGACCTATGGCATTATTAAGAAAATGATAAAAAGAGCCCCGACAATCGTCGGGGCTTTTTTTTGCTCCTATCCAAGCAAAAAGTCTTCACTACCTTTGCACCCCTTTTTATAGCACTTATGGTAACAGTTGGAAATTTGAGTATTCATTTTGGATCTAGGGAGTTATTCTCGAAGATTGGTTTTTTTATTGGCCCTCGCGAGCGCATTGGATTGGTTGGAAAGAATGGAGCTGGTAAGTCAACCCTACTCAAGACCCTGGCTGGAATACAAAAGCCAACCGAAGGTAGTGTGGCGTTTGCAAAGGGGAGTACCGTGGGATATCTGCCTCAGGAAATGAATCAC
>CAYRZQ010000015.1:0-70354 GCA_964428835.1 uncultured Comamonadaceae bacterium
GTTCTTCGCTCTTCGATGATTCTATCCAATTTGTTCAATTGCTCGATCCCCACAGCTGCCTGAATATCCGTAAGACGATAGTTATATCCTACCTCTAAATGATCTTCAATGATTACTTTATCGCTCAAGTGTCTTACTCTATCATTGACGCTCATGCCGTGCTGACGAAGGAGCCTTAATCTCTCATTATATTTTTCATTGGAGGTGGTAATGACACCGCCATCTCCAGTAGTTATAACTTTTCGCGGATGCAATGAGAAACAAACCAAATCAGAATGTGAACCAATTTTTTTTCCTTTATATGCCGATCCAGCAGCGCAAGCGGCATCTTCAATAAGAATAAGCCCGCGCTCTTCGCACAAATTCTTGAAGGCATCAATATCAGCAGGTAAACCTATTTGATGAACAATGAGAATTGCTTTTGTTTTAGATGTTATTTTATTTTTTGTATCCTCAATATCGATGTTGTAAGTCTGGGGATTCACTTCTGCGAAAACAGGCTTTGCTCCCACATATTTTATGCAGTTGGCAGTAGCAATATAACTCATGCTCGGGCAGATTACTTCGTCTCCTTCACCTACTCCAGCTACAATCATTGCCAAGTGAAGCGCTGTTGTACAGTTACTAACCGCGACCGCATACTTTGCTCCTGTATAGCGCGCAAAATTTGCCTCAAACTCTGCTACTCTCGGGCCTTGCGTAACCCAATTAGTAAGAATCGTGTCATAGGCAAGCTGCGCCTCTTCCTTACCTAAATAAGGCTTTGCTACTGGTATTTTCATCGACTTAACTTCACTCATTTTTCCCAATTTTTTACTTGAATTTCCTCAATGAGATTCTTATCCTGCATGAGAACTTTGTAGTATTCTATTGTTTCTTTCAATCCCGCTTTAAAATCTACAGAGGGTTTAAAATTTGTAAGCTTAATAAACTTTTCGGGGTTGACCCAAAGTCTAGGCACATCAGCTGGCCGATCTGGTTGGTAATCGATTTCCATTCTTCCATTCAAATCCATCGCATCGATTAAGTCCAGCAACAACTGCTTCATCGTGATTTCTTCACCTGTACCAATATTGATTATTTCTCCAGTGATCTGGTTAGTAGAAAGCAGTTGAGAAAGTGCACGTGCAGTGTCTTTCACGAAAAAGAAGTCTCTGGTAACACTGCCATCGCCAAAGATGATCGGTGCCTTTCCATATAACATCTGAACGATACTTCTTGGAATGACCTCTCCTGCGTCGCCTTCGTAATGCGCGCGCGGACCGTAGTTATTAAAAATTCTGGTAATGGTCACATCCAACCCATAACATTTAAAGTAAGAATATGCATAATTCTCTCCGGCTAACTTGCTACTTCCGTAAACGGTCTTAGGCAGTGGAACGCCCAATTCGTCAATTGGAAAACTCTTTATATCACCATAAATTTCCGATGTGGAGATATAAAAGTACTTTTTCACTTTATTCCACCGCGCTGCCTCCAGAGTGTTGAGGGTTCCCTCTGCATTTACAAGATGATTTTCGTACGGACTGTGGATTGAATGTCTGACACCCAAGCAAGCTAAATGATAGACTACATCAACATCCTTCATCAAAGCCATCATGCTTGTTTGTTCGAGTATATCTGCCTCTTCAAACTGAAAGTTGGGATATGTCATTGCTTGGTGAAGATTTTCAATCTTACCATTGACAAGGTTATCGACCGCTATTACGTGGTGTCCAATTTCTAATAATCGATCCACTAAATGAGAGCCGATAAAACCTGCGCCACCAGTTACTAAAATTTTCATTTCTTTACTTTTTCGAATCAATATTTAATTCGTATTCTACAATATAGTTTGGTCGTTTTCTAGCTTCATCGAGGGTTCGCCAGAGGTATTCAGCAATTATACCCAAACTAATATTAGTGATTCCAAACCCTACTAATAAAACCGATATCAGTGCTGGCCATCCACTGCTCAAATCGCCGACAAGGAAGTGACGGAGGATGATATATATTGTCCATGCGAACCCTATTATAGAAAACAAAATTCCTGTAACGCTAATAAACCTTATAGGGAAATAAGAATATGCAACAAAGAAGTCAACAAAGAGCTTGATTTTTTTGGCAAGTGTCCATTTCGATTTTCCCTCCATCCTTTCTTGCCGCTCGTATAAAATGTGTGTACTCTTGTACCCCATGGTCGCCATCAAACCTTCTAAGGTCAAATTTCGCTCGTGATACCTACGAATGCTATCCACCACTTTTCTTGTCATAAGAAACATGCTCGAGCCTTTTGGTGGAATATTCTTGGAGACGATACGTCTAGCAAAAAAGTAAAATGTATTTGAAAATAAAACCGAACCCCAACTGTCTTTTCTGGAGTTTCTAACTGCCCATACAATTTCATAAGGCTTTTCCAAAACCTGATACATTTTATAAATAAGCTCTGGTGGTTCTTGCATATCACAAGCTATAAAACTTACGAGATCACCAGAAGCATAATCCATACCCGCTCTGATTGCCATGTGCGATCCGGCATTGGTCGCAAACTTGACAACTTTTACATTCTTATGTTCGCTGGCAAGAAGCTGAAGTTCTTCGAAAGTATTGTCGCCACTGCCATCATCGATAAAGAGTACCTCGTAATCCTCAAATTGTTTTGATACTTCAGCAGAGACCATTTCATAAGCCTTGTGTACCAATTTCCCTTCAAAGTACACTGGAATAATCACTGATAATTTCTCTGGTGCTTTCATAGCGTTGGTAAAGGTCAAAGTAGATTAAAAGGGTAAACGAAGAAAAACGGAAAGTTACGACTTATTTCTTCTGACCCAAGTTGTCGAAAGAATTCTGGATCTCTAAATGACTTCACATAAATCTTATAACTTCCATCTTGGCTTCCCCACTTCATTTTAAATTTAAAAACACCACTATCTTTTGACGGGCTGCTCTCCCAATTCCATATTTTTACTCCTCTCTGCAGAGCGTTATCCATTGCATGTTTAATGAGTAATGTAGTGGGTTGGAGACTTCGAAACTCATGAATGGAACATGGCAAATAATAACTAGCAGTGATATCCGAATACATCATAATCAATCCACCGATTAACCCATTTTGATGATAAGCTAGATATGTTTCTGTAGTGCTATTTATACCGCTCCTATTCATTAGAAACTCAATGCACTCGATTGGCTTTAATGGGATTCCATAATCAAGGCAATTCTTTTTATAAATATCAAAGAGGCCCTTAATCGCATCTTCAGTGCACTCTGTTCTGATTTCTACATTTGATCTTTGTGCCTTTCGAATATCATATTGCAGACTTGTATTGAGCTCCAAATTGTTTAAGTCAATGAAACTTGTAAACTTATCTATGATATGTGTCGGTTGAATTGAACGTTCGTAAAGCTCCCAAATCTTTTCATTCATGAAAGGGGAATAAATTGATGCCGAAACAATATCCAGTTCTTTTAGATTTTTGAATAAAAAATCAAATGCTTCGATATGAATCTGATCAATATTATTCCACGATGGGTCATAAATCAAGCCTGCGTTGGGTCCAAAAAAAGGCATCGAGCTATACACTACGCCAAGGTCTGAAGACTTTATGAATCCAGGTAAATAGCCAACCAATTGCGATTCGTTTTTTACCAAAACACAAAATGGTTCGCCTACACCTATTTTTTCCAGCATTTCTATATAAAGAGGATAGTGATATCCCAGAATAGAAGTAGAGGTACCAGCGCACTTCTTGAGGAAGTCTTCTAGTTCATCCGCATAAGGTGTTATGTTGCGAACGAGGGTACAGCTTATCATCAGTATTTGTTTAGAGCCTCGATTACGCGATCAACCATAGCTTCTGTAAGCTCAGCGAACATTGGCAGCGACACACAATGAGCCGCGAGGTATTCTGCATTAGGACAATCCCCATTTTTATATCCCAAATATTCGTATGCCTTCTGAAGATGACAAGGAACAGGATAATGGAGAGCTGGATAAATTTCGAGAGAATTCAAATACTTGATTAAATGATCTCTGTCTGGAGTTGTAATTACGAAAAGATGAAATATACTATCGGCCCATTCTGGCTGATGCTGCATTACAATTTTGTCATTTTTAATTTCACTCAAATATCTCTTTGCAATTTCTCTTCTGCGATTATTCCAGCCCTCAAGATATTTTAATTTAACCTGGAGAGAAGCTCCTTCGAGCCCCCCCATTCTATAATTGTATCCTATCTCGTCGTGATAATATCTAACAGTACTTCCGTGATTTCTGAGCGAAAGTAAATGCTTATAGTATTTTTCATTGTTCGTGGTGACACCACCAGCCTCACCACATGCGCCTAAATTTTTTCCAGGATAAAAGCTAAAACAAGCCATCTCTCCGAAGGTGCCCACGGTTTTGCCCTTGTATCTGGCGCCTTGAGCTTGAGCCGCGTCTTCGATTAGATAGAGATTATGTTTATCACAGATTGCCTTTACCGCATCTATGTCAAATGGTTGACCATAGAGATGAACCCCGGCAATGGCTTTGGTACGTGGTGTGATTTTTTCTTCAATTTTCGTGACATCAATCTCCCAAGTATCAGCAGTGCAATCCACGAAAACAGGTGTGGCACCTGCGTGAGAAACACCCCAAGCTGTTGCTATGAATGTATCGGCAGGAATTATTACTTCATCACCTTGACCAATACCCAATGCGATCATTGCTAAATGTAACGCAGTCGTACCATTGTTGACACCAACCGCATAAGGCGAACCGACATATTTTGAAAATTCCTTTTCAAATTGCTCTACAAAAGGACCACCGGAAAACGCGGTACTCTCGTAAACTTTTTCAAACAATTCAAAAACTTCGGATTTTATCTGTTGGTGTTGACCTTTCAAATCAAGGCAAGGAATCTTTACCAGCGTGCTGCTTTCTGTACTCATTATATTTTACCTGTCTGTTACTTTCTTAATTGCTTTAGCGGGATTGCCCGCTACGATTGTGTTTGCGGCCACATCTTTGGTCACCACGGAACCTGCTCCCACTATGGCATTCTCGCCAATAGTGACACCGCAAAGAATTGTGACACTGCTTCCCAGGGAGGCACCTTTACAAACCCTCGTTTTTTCTACGTGCCAATCTGCATCAGTTTGCATGCTCCCATCAGCATTCGTAGCTCTGGGGAATCGGTCGTTTATGAACGTCACGTTATGTCCTACAAAGACATTGTCTTCTATATGCACCCCTTCACAAATGAACGTATGGCTTGATATCTTACAGTTCTTGCCAATGTAGGCTCCTTTTTGAATCTCAACAAAAGCACCGACTTTGGTGCCATCATCTATGGTGCATCCGTAAGCATTGACAAAATTAAAAATACGCACGTCCTTGCCAATGGTGACATTGTTTAGAGACTGCTTATCATTATTTATCGTTACAACTTCCATCTTAATGTTCGATTTTGATTTCTTTACCTCCCTGCTTGATCGACTTTTGAGAAGCTTCTAAAATTTTGATAGTATTCAAACCACTCTTCCAAGAAGCAATCGGTGTGGTACCGTTTACAATGGCTGAAACGAAATCCTTTGCCATTCCATTCAAAGCCTCCGCATTATTCAATTTAGGAATGAACACATCGCCAACTCTATAATCAACTAAAATTCGCTGTCTATCTTCATCTGAACTCACGCTATGTGCTGTGTCATACAGGCGAATCTTTTCTGTTGGTTCCATATCATTAAACACAATCATCTTTTTATCGCCACCCACCAACATCATCCTGATTTTTACTGGAGAGGACCACGAACAATTGAAATGCCCAATAATACTTGACTGATAATTAACCGTGAGATATGCAATGTTTTCAATCCCATTATGGATGTGACTTACACCGGTAGCATTCACGCTTACAGGCACGTCTTGAATTAAATAATCGAGAATAGAAATATCATGTGGCGCCAAATCCCAAAGCACATTTACATCTTGCTGAATCAAACCAAGGTTGATTCGAGTAGAATCGAAGTACTTGATATTTCCGATGGTACCGTCATCTATCAATTGCTTCATTTTTTGTACCGCAGGCGTGTAAAGGAAGGTATGATCTACCATCAATACCTTCTCATACTTTTGAGAAAGCTCTATTAGTTTGAGCGCATGATCAACTGTATCGGTCATGGGCTTTTCCAACAACACATGCTTACCTGATTCTAAGGCCTTTTTTGCTAATTCGAAATGTGTAAAAACAGGGGTGGCAATGACTACGGCGTCTAATTGATTATCAGACCAAACTGAGTCGATGTCAGAAGTAACATCAATACTTGGATACATAGAACGCGCTACTTGAAGACGCTCTTCACGAAGATCAATCACACGTTTCACCCTCACATTGGGTATAGAAGCGAAATTACGCACGAGGTTTGGGCCCCAATAGCCAAAACCGATTATTGCCACATTTATCATTTGATTTTTGTTAAGGCGCACAAATATAACGGCTCTAAAGCTTCAAAAGCAGGTTTTTTTCGGCTTCCAATTCTTCCTCAAAAGACAAAAAATTTGCATTAAAAAACCACTGCGAAATTAACAACGCATGGCTACAAAAATCAGGGGTTGTAGCGCGTTGAACAAAAGTGATTTATCTATGTTTGGAATTGGAAATAAGGAGTACGACGACATGAAGATGCAAGAATTTACCATTAAAGATCTCGAAAATTTTTCGGGTATCAAGGCGCACACCATACGAATATGGGAGCAGCGCTATGGGCTGCTTGCACCCGATAGGACGGATACCAACATCCGAAAGTACACAGACAAAGACCTGAAATTTCTCCTGAATGTTTCGTTGTTAAACAACTTGGGATATAAAATTTCCCAAATCGCCACCATGTCTGAGGATCAGATGAGGGAGGCCATCAGTCGTCATGCAGCTGCTCAGCAACCCGAGCAACACTTCTTACACATGCTGAAAATCAGCATGCTCAATTACGACGAAGAACTTTTTAACGAAGTCATCGAGCAATACATTAAGGAAAATGGACTGGAGAGAACGTTTAAGGAAGTGATCATTCCATTTATGAAGCAGATTGGAATTCTCTGGCAGGCGAATGTGATTTGCCCTGCCCAAGAACACTTCATCTCCTCTATGGTTCGTCAAAAGATTTTCTCCCAAATCGATACATTACCCTTAATTCCGAAGACTAATTACATTCCCCATGTTTTATATCTTCCAGAATTGGAAATCCATGAGTTGTCTTTGATAATGATGCATTATTTACTGAAGCTCCGTGGATATAGAAGTATATTTTTGGGTCAAAGTGTGCCTTTCGAAGACCTTCTTCAGGTTTATCAACGTTTGGGTCAGGTGAAATTTGTTTCAATTTTCACCACTAATCCTTCAACAGTTTTAGTTCCCGACTACCTCAAGAAAATATCGCAAATTTTTGCAGACACGGGCTGCGAATTCCATATTACTGGCAATAACTTGCAGGGAATCAAGTCTCCTGACCCATCAATCATCAATATTTACAGTAATTCCGAGGAGCTTTCCAGACACCTCTGATCACAATAGCATACTATAAAAGCCCTCCCATTGGAGGGCTTTTTTGTTGTTACACCTTCTGAAAAGCCTGATTACAAAAACATAACACAACGTGAAAGGCTTGCCAGAGCTCAAAAAACTAAATTTGTTTAATCTTTTTAAGAAAAAACTTAAACATAAATTTGGAAGGTGACTTTTTCTGTTTAATATTTGTCATCAATAATTAAACAAGCAAAAAAATGAGCACCTTAGAGTTTAACCAAATGTTGACTAGCAACGCCAAGTATCTCAAAGGCTTTGCGTACAACTTTACGCGCAATGTGGAAGATGCTGAGGATTTACTTCAGGATACCATGCTCAAGGCACTACGCTATAAAGAGCATTTCCAAGAAGGCACCAATTTCAAAGGTTGGTTGTTTACCATCATGCGCAATATCTTCATCAACAACTACAAGCGTAAGAAACTTCAAAATACCATCACTGACCAGACCACTAACCAATTCTATTTGAATTATGGTAAAGTTTCAGAGGACTTGGTAAACATGCGCGCCAACGAAAAGGACATCAACAAAGCGATTTCTGGTTTGACTTATGAATTCAGAACTCCTTTCCAAATGTTTATGGACGGATATCACTATGATGAAATTGCCAACGCGATGTCCATTCCAATGGGAACCGTGAAAAGCAGAATATTCCATGCACGCAAGCGCCTGATGGAAGATTTGAAAGATTTCAGATAAATTAAATAGCGCGAAGTTTTGCGAGGTAGTGAAAGTTCGCATCGCGTTGAATTATTTCGCAATGCAGACCAGCTTTATCAGCAAGTTCTGCCAACAAAGCGGGATCGATGTACATCCATTTGAATGGATCTGCATCGATCCCTTTGTATTTCAGATTGAAAGTTACCCTGCCGTAATAGTCTGTCTTTGAGTTGAAAGCTTCTTCAGCATTCATTGTATTGTATAGGATATCCGTAGAGTCGCCAATGATATAACCTTTTGGAGCTAATAGGCGCTTGAGATGCTTCAAAAGTTTGAGCGTACCTTCCTCAGAACCCGCTAATCCCAGGCCATTCATTAATAGTAAAATCGTGTTATACGGAATTCCTTTAAGCTCAAAAATATCCTGATTGAGTATTCTCTTCACCCCTCTCAATCTCATCACTTCGCACGCAAGGGCAGATTTTTCGAGTGCAGTGACATCTAATTTTCTTTTTTGTAAAATGAGAGAGTGACAGCCGGCAGCGGCGCCAACATCCAGAACACTTCCTCTTGCATATCGCAGCGCCAATCGCTCGTAGCCGCGCATATTTTGATATTGCCTAAAAAAAAGTGATGGAAACATGTCATCATCTTTCTTTCCGTTGATGAATACCTGAATCTTCTGATTTTTTCCAAAATGAAAATAGTCATGAATGGCCGCACCTAGGGGATCCTGGATAATCATCTCTTCACTTGCACTCGCGACCTGACTCATGTGCACAAAATTATCTCAAAAGAATTTAATATTCGTTATAAGCAACCTTTTTGAGTAAATTTGTTGTCTACCTTTCAATTAACTATATAACCGATGCGCGCTTTATACAAATTGAGCTTCCTCCTCCTATTATTTCAAGGTGGCAAATTATATTCTCAGGCCACGATGGATTCCCTTTCAGTGCAGGAATACGTTCAAGACATTCTCTTAGGATCTGGTATTCAAGCCACCAACATATCTTACAGTGGCTGTCTTCACCAAATCGGTTACCTTCAAAACGCAAATGAACTAGGCTACGGTTTAAATAGCGGACTCGTTCTTGGAACTGAGCACGTTTTCAACGTGCTTCCAGATGAGCAGCAGTTTATGGATACTTTTGAATGTCCCACATCTGGCGGCGACCCAGATTTGTTGACGATTGCAGGTTCAGTACCACCGCTCATTGGCGAAGATTTCAATGTATCCAGCGTTAATGAGCAATCCATACTTGAATTTGATTTCACACCCACAGGTGATACGTTGCGTTTCAGATACATTTTTGCCAGCTCAGAGTATAATGCTTTCGAAAATTCAAACTTCAATGACGTCTTCGCATTCTTGCTAAGTGGCCCCGGTATTTCTGGTCCATACGCTGCTCCAGCGGGTTTTCCTGATGGTGCAATGAATATTGCAGTTGTTCCCAACTCTGATCCTGCTCTTCCGATTACTATATCCTCCGTAAATTTTGATTTTAACTCTGAGTTCTACGTTGACAATTCTGATGTAGAACCCTGGCAGCCTGATGGATTTACTGTTGTTCTGGAAGCTGTAGCTGAGGTTATTTGCGGTGAAACTTATCACATAAAACTAGCCATCGCCGACGGAACCGATAGCCAACTGGGTAGCTGGGTAGTTTTAGAAGAAGGTTCTTTCTCTTCAAATGCAGTGGTTGATGTAGATCTCAGTATTAACGTGGGTGGTCCAAACGCTGGAGTAGTATTTGAAGATTGCGGTGAAGCGCAAATTACCTTCACACGCGCTCCCGAGTCTCCACTCGACGTAGAAGATATGATCACCATTACATGGGGCGGTAGCGCCACAATGGGTGTTGATTATAATGAAATGCCAGACACAATCATCTTTGCTCCAGGTGTTCAAAGCGTAGTATATACAATCGACGCTGTAATGGACGGAACCATAGAGGGCGCTGAACTAGTGGAGCTTGACATTCTGAACCTCGGTGCATGCGGTGGATCTGGACTTGTTTCTAACTTCAGCTTTTTCATTGCCGATGAACCCGAACCTCTCGTAGTAGAAGGATGGAACCAAACAATTTGTAATGGAATCACCCTCGAACTTGAGCCAATCATCACAGGCGGTTACGGAAACTTTGTATTTGACTGGAGCACCGGACAAAATACACCAACGATTGAAGTTACTCCAGGCTTCGACACATCCTACAATGTCGTGGTATCGGATACATGCGGTATGCCTCCGGCAGATGCCGACTTTATAATAACTGTGCTTCAACTCCCTCCGCTTGAAGTCGAGATCACTAACGGTGATGTAATGCTTGAATGTGGAGGAAATGTCGAATTCGTTGCAGCGACATCTGGTGGAGATTCTAACTACACTTATGAATGGGAAAATGGAGAAGGAGACAACCTATGGGGCTTCGGAAATACTTTATTCTACAGCTCATGGAATGGATCCGGTACCGTAATCGTTACTGTGACCGATGGGTGTAATTTTTCCGTCTCCGATTCGGTAAACGTCACCCTCAACGTTCCCCCTCTATCGGTTGACGTTCCGACGTCGCTGAGTATTCCTTGTAACACAAACTTTGATGTAGTTGTTTCACCTGTCGGCGGCGAAGGACCATTCAATTACAGCTGGATACTCAATGGAAACTGGGATTGGAATTTCTTTGGTAACACCTATACTTTAAATGCAAATGAACCAGGTGTTTTGGAAGTAAGCGTCGGTGATGCTTGCGGACAAAACGTAAGCGTAGAAATGCCCTTCACTATAACCAGTGCACCCGTAACATTTGATGTTCCAAGTGAACTTACTGGAACATGCGCCACAATATTCCAAATTCAACCTACCAACATCGTGAGCTCTGGAACAGTTACTTATAGTTGGCAAGTGAATGGAGTACAAGTTTCTACTCAGCCTATATTCTCGGATAATTTCGATGAAAACTCTACCGTTCTTTTGATCCTTACAGACGCGTGCAGTCAAACAGGTCAGGGAACAACCGATATCATTCTAGAAAATCCTGCCATCAATTTAAGTCTTGGTCCAGATGTATTTGGATCTTGCCTTGATGAAACTCTATTTAGTGCAACTATTTCGGGTGGTAGTGGTAGTTTTGAATATGCATGGGCTGTTGCTGATACATTATTTGGAACAACAGCTACCATCACCGTGCAGTCATTCGAAACAATCCCCGTTTCGCTTACAGTGACGGATGCTTGCGGCACTCAGGCAACAGATCAACTGAATTATAATATCCCAAATATCCCAATCACTTTCATTCAACATCCTGACACAGTTGTTTGCCCTGGTACCAACCTCAATTTATTTGCCATCGCTTCTGGTGGTGAAGGTGGATTTAGCTATGCATGGACAGGAAACAGTGCAGATACTTCTCATGTGCGCTACAACAACGTATTCAATAGCATGCTCGCAACTATCACAGCAACAGATATCTGCGGTAAAGAAGAATCAACCACTATAAATGTTACGGTTTCACCTGTTGAGGCCTCTTTCAATTCACAAGAAATAGATACAGATAGATATCTTTTCACGGATTTATCGACGACAGTGGAAGGAGTTATTTCTCAAGAATGGTTTGCAGATGGTGAGTTGGTTGGCGTTGGTAGTTCCATTGAGCACCAATTCGACGGACTTGGCGAAAGCTTGTTTACACTCAGAGCCACAAACGAAATTGGATGCTGGGACACCATTAGCAGAGTCATCTTCTCTTCACCTTTGATTTATGTTCCAAGTGCATTCACTCCAAACGGTGATGGAATAAACGATGTATTCATTATTGAAGGAAATAGCGTGAGAGAATTTGAGTTTAGAGTATTTGACCGTTGGGGTAACGTGGTATTTGAATCTACAGAAATGGAAAATCCATGGCTCGGAGATTTCCAATCTGGTGACTATTACGTTTCTACCGGAATCTACAGCTATACTCTAAAAGTTATAGGATTTAGAAATGAAGTAATCGAACGTGTAGGCACAATACAAGTGGTGAGATAACAAATCCAAAATATTATATATTGCGGCTGCCAAATATTCAAAATATGAGCAGCCGCATTTTTTTTATACCCTTTCTATTCTCAGTTTTTTCGATTTCCCAAATCCATTTGGTTGATTTTAATACAACGGGAAATACCTCCAGTGAATCCGTTGCTTTCAATGACAGCATAACGAATAACTTCGAGTACCTGAAAAAGTGTATGCAAGGCACATTCGATAGCGAACTGCAGAGCCAGCAAGATTCTGATTTCTTTCACATTAATTTAAGGATGACCCCTATTTGGGAAGAGTACACCAATGAAAAGCAATTCTTCTTATATGTAGAACAAGCAGTTGCGTCAAGCCTTGACAAGCCTTATAGACAGCGTATTTACAAAGTTGAGAAGCTTGACGAAAACAATTTCGTGAGCCATATATACACCATGAATAGCCCAGAGCGATTTATTGGTAAGGGTCAAAATGATGTTATTTTTAAGGAAACCTCTCCTGATTCACTTCAGAGAAAGGATGGCTGTGAAGTGTATCTATCTTTTGACTCTGAAAAGAAGCATTTCAAGGGTTCTACAGGCAACAAAACCTGTCCGAGTGACCTGCGCGGAGCTAGTTACGCAAGCTCTATTGTCACCATCGAAGAAGGGCTCATGATCAGTTGGGATCAAGGCTTTGATAAAGAAGGAAAACAAGTTTGGGGAGCTGTAAAGGGCGGCTATATTTTCCGAAAGAAAAACTAGTCTTGTTCTGTTCGGGACTCCAAAGCCACAAGTAAGTCAGCGATAAGTCCTACTTTTTGATCTTCTTTATTGCTTGATATAAATGCCCTTGCAAGAGAAGACCCTTCCAAAAGCTCACTCTCAGGAATAGCATCATCCATACTTTCTATAATGGTGAGGCACTCTATTGCTTCCTCAAAAGTGCCGTCAATCGCTAGCTCTACAATAAATGCCACATCAGATACCGGTTGTAAACCCGAACTCCAAATAAAGCTTAGCAACTCTCTTTTGCTCGCTGCATAAGCTGGATTCTTCAAGGCTTCAATAAAGATATCATCAACACCCGAAACCTTTAACGACGCCAGCATTTCGCCTATTTCCGACTTAATAATAAGGTTTTTAGTGGTACAAAAAACTGCAATCAATGGCTCAACCAATTGACTACTCCCCTCCTCTTGGCAGCGGTGAATGGCTTTCATCACTGTTGTATCATCACCACTAAAGAGATCCTTCTTAATTTCTTCGGTTATCTTAGACTTCGTACTATTATTCATATTGCAAAGATAATTATTCGGAGTGAGGCAACTTCGTTGTATTTTTGAATGTCATAACACCAAAGAAAACTTTTATAAAATGAAAAGAATCCTTGCCATTATCGCTTTGTTCACCACTTTATCAGTTGGCGCACAAAATATCATTACCGCTGATAATATTACAGTGGAAATTAACAATCAGACTTCAAGAGAAGCTCTCATGGAGTTAAGAACCAATTTGGCTGCCCAAGGAATTAATTTTACCTACAACCCACAATTTGACAATACGCGTAAGCTTGTAGCTATATCTTATAAAATTGCTACTACTACTGGTACTGTCATCGGCGAAGCTCAAAAAGTAAACCTCGCATCACCTGAAGCGAAGTCAAAGTTCATTCTAACAAAACAAAACGGAGCTTTTACGGCAACTTGCATCAACAACTGTAATTAAGATTTATAAATATTTTCCAGAAGGAGCCGAATCTGTAATTCAGATTCGGCTTTTCTTTTTTCCTCCGAATCTTTATCTTCACTCACCGATCGGTGTTCTTTCCTAAGAATGTGCGGTAAAATTATTTCGCAAGCTTCTCTCGCTTTGGGCGATAGTATATACTGCTCAAATTGATTCGCGATGTATTTAATTGCTGTTTGGTTTGGGTGAATCATATCTTCTTCATAGAAACGATAATCTCGAAGATCATCCATCACCAGCTCATAGGCTGGGAAATACCTTACAAATGAAAATTCATTTTCCATCTGCTCACAGAGCAAAAGCAATCGAGATTTAGAGCGTTGATTCTCTATGAAACCTTCACGCAAATGTCTAACAGGACTAACCGTTAAAATTACTTCAAGGTTTGGGTATCTATCACTCATTGCTGTCAAGGTCTTTTGAGCAGCAATCAAGAGCTCATTCATTTCGGAAAGCGATCGCTCAAAGTCCTGTTGCGGAAGCCGATGACAATTGGCTACAACTTCGTTGCTCAACTTACTTTTATAACCCATCGCCGTTCCAAAGGTGAGCACAACGACTTTCGCTGAATTCAAAAAATCTTTACAACCGTCCAGGTCACATTGAATTCTATTTAATAGCCTTTGCTCATTAGTATCCGAATATGAACCATGATGCGACAAAGAAACCCATCCATGCGCCGCGTCTGTCAAATCACTCTTATCAAATTGCTTCGCTTGTATCAATTGATCCAATGCCCTGAAAATGGCCATTGGATGAAAAAGAATTCCGTGTGCTCCATTACTGACTTGGAAATGAAATCTACTTAGATGGCGGCTGATGTTCTCACTGAAACAAGAACCAATGAACATCGTGCTATGTGAATGATCTAAGTTCAAACCTGACTTAGTCATGTTGAGCTCTGTACGAAATTTCATGAGATAGAATTTAGCAAACCTTCAACTTCAATAGAATGACCGCATTTGTAGTGCCCTTCTGGACATCTTTTCTTTCCATGAAGTCCGCAAGGTCTGCATGACAGGCTCAATGATGTCTCGATAGTTTTTGAATCTTGAGAAAGAGGACCAAATCCAAAAGAAGGAATAGTACTACAAAAAACTGCAGTAACAGGAGCGTTCATAGCAGAACACAAGTGAAGCGGCCCGCTATCATTCACAAAATTTCTTTTAGCCTTACTCATCAGCGCAGCGCTCTGAAGCAAAGAAAGCTGCCCTGCGAGAACTTCGATGTTTTCATTGGAGCACATTTCTTTCAACTCACTACACAATTGTCGATCGCCAGGACCGCCCAAAAGATAAACCCTCACCCCCTTGAGCTCATCCAACATCTTTCTCCAAACCTCAAGTGGTGTTTTTTTCGTTTCCCACACCGAAGCTGGGCTTATTGTAATAAACGAATCGACTACAAATTGTGCTACCGAATCGAAATCTTTTTGCGAAGGATACAGCTTCGGACTTAGCATCGGAATATCCTGCCACAACTTCACCACTTGGTGATTGCGCTCAGTCTCGTGCAGAAATTGATTTCTATCTTTCGAAAGCTCGTGTTCGGCGCAATGATTGAAAAAAAACGAGAGTGGATTCTTTTTAAATCCCACCTTCAAGTCCGCGCCGGAAAATGCTGTCAAGATTCCCGAAGATGCAAAACGTTGCAGATTCAAGACAGCGTTGTAATCTTCGGAGCGAATCCTTTTAAGCAAACGAAACAAAGACTTGTATTTCCCTTCTTTTTTATCCCAAACTAAAAGTGTATGAATAAATGGATGCTCCACAAACAATGACTCATTGCCTTTTCTTACCAAAAAATCAATACGATCATTCGGAAAAGCACTATGAATAGACTCAAGAGCGGCTGTTGCAAGTATCGCATCGCCGATGAACGCTGTTTGTATGACAAGAATTTTTCTCATTAATTTATACCGCTACCTCAAAGTCGCGGAGGGCATCATTCAGCGATGTTTTAAGATCTGTACTTGCTTTTCTTTGTCCAATTATCAATGCACAATTCACCTGATAACTACCCGCTGGAAACTCCTTGGTATAACTTCCGGGAATCACTACACTTCTCTCTGGCACTTCTCCAATATAAGTCACAGGTTCGTTACCGGAAACATCAATGATTTTCGTGCTCTTCGTGAGCACCACGTTCGCCCCGAGAACAGCCTCCTTTCTAACGCGCACACCTTCTACCACTATCGAACGACTTCCAATAAAACAACCGTCTTCAATGATAACAGGAGCTGCTTGCAGCGGCTCAAGAACACCGCCGATACCTACTCCTCCACTCAAGTGAACATCCTTGCCAATCTGTGCGCAACTACCCACAGTTGCCCAAGTGTCCACCATCGTGCCGCTTCCAACGTACGCCCCGATATTTACATAAGATGGCATCATGATGACTCCTTTTTCCAAAAACGCTCCATAGCGCGCGATAGCGTGAGGTACCACTCTTACGCCAAGCTCGGCATAATTTTTCTTCAATTCCATTTTGTCATGGAAAACAAATGGACCAACCTCTATCACTTTCATCTGCTGTATAGGGAAATAAAGCACCACAGCTTTCTTAACCCACTCATTTACCTGCCAATCAGAACCTACAGGTTCAGCAACACGCAACTTACCATTATCGAGTAAATCAATCACCTGACGAATCGCATTTTGCGATGTGTCAGAAGAAAGCAATGACCTATCGTTCCATGTATTTTCTATAATATCTTTCAATTGATTGATTTCCATTTCCGTGATTTTTGGTCAAAAATAGCATTGAATGACTTGCGCACCTAACTTTGTATCATGTATAAAGTTTTAGGTATTGATTATGGTTTAAAAAGAACCGGTTTTGCAATTACTGATGCAATGCAAATAATAGCTTCACCTCTCGATACTATCGACACCGTGAAAGTTTTTGAATACCTAGAGAAATTATTTTCTAAAGAAAAAATAGATACGATTGTTGTAGGAGAAGCAAGGCATCTCGACGGAAATGCATCCGAGATTACGCTCGCTCAACAAAAATTTTGCGCAGAAATCCTCAAGAAATTCCCTGATAAAAAGATTGAGAGAATTGATGAAATGTTCACGAGTAAACTCGCGTCACAAGCTATGGTAATGGGAGGAATGAAGAAAAAAGACCGAATGAACAAAGGAAATCTCGATAAAATCAGTGCAGCAATTATTCTGCAGTCATACTTAGAAAGTAGATAATTCTACTAATACTCAACAACCGTCAACTTCAACTTTGTAGGGTCAAAAGTATCAATCAAGTGTTCGATTAATCCACCGCTCAAGAAGTCACAGAACTGCGATGCGTTTGTGATACGCTCCTGAGGCTGATCGTTGGGATACAACTCAGCGAAAACTTTATCCAATTGCTGAATTCGAACTTCCTCTTTATTCTTGACTGCCTTTATCATCTTCTTTTCCAAATTTTCAATTGCAGTCGAAAGCTTCTTCTTTTCTCCTAAGGCAGAAGCTTCCAATGTTGGGTCCAATGCCTTCATTTTTGCTGCAATCGCGTCGAACAAACGTTCGGTTTCACTTTTTTCAAATGATAAATCTTCCCGTCCAATAGCGTCTATCCAAGCTTGAATGATTGCAGGTTTACCCTGAAAGATATCATTTAAAGTTAAATTCAATTTTTTCAATCGATTCTTGACCGATGAAGATACAAGTAAGGCACTGTCTCTTAGCAGCAAAACTGGATAGAAAACCTGATATGATTGAAACACAGGCATGAGCTGCAACCAATAGCTCAACTCACCAGGACCACCGATATAGGCCAGATTGGGTAGAATTGTTTCTTGATAAATTGGTCTTAATATGACATTCGGGCTAAAGCACTCTGGGCATTCTTCTGCAAGTGCCAGCATCTCATCCAATGATTTCGCACCTTCTCCCCAATTAAACATTCCATTTTCGAACTTCATTCTCTCTCGCAATCCATCTTGAATATAAAAAAGATTCACTTCTCTGGGCGTCACCTGAGCTTTATATCCAAGCGCTTCTAATTCTGAGCTTGTCGTTTTTACAAGCTCTGCTGAGAATCGCTCTGATAATTCTCTTTTTATTATGGGAAGAAAACATCGTTTCAATGCAATATCATCCGCATCAATTACTATCAAGTTTTCCTCTCCAAAAAGAGCATACACAAGGCTTCTTGTCGCCTCCGCTAAATCGGCTTTCTTGTAGGACTCTTTAAGAATATCCATCCACTTTTTGGCGTCAATACTATCTCCTAAGATGCCTTCCAACTCTATTAGAAATTCATTTATGCCACTTAAATCAAATCTCCCAACAGGGCCTTTTGAATCTTGGTGCCATGTTATCTTTTTCTGAAAAACATCAATAGATTGGACTTCCTCAAAGTCATGGTCCTCCGAAGCCATCCAATAAACTGGGATGTAGCGACGGGAAGGATCTTGCTTTGAAAGATTTTTAGCAAGTGCTATCGTAGATGCAATTTTGTATAAGAAATAAAGCGGGCCTGTGGCAACACATAATTGATGTCCTGTTGTTACAGTGAATGCATTACTTTCTCTCAGTGATTCAATAAGCTCTTTATTGGAGAACGATGCATTTTGTGCAATCAGTGAATCAACCAACTCATTGCGATACTCCAACGTTCTGCTGTTTGCAGCCTCAATTATAGACTGAATATTCGGCTGATAATGGTAAAATTTCTTTACTGCTGCTTGATCTTGCAGATAATCGCGAACGAGATTGGGCAACGCTCCGATGCTTAATAAATCAAATGAGGACGAAAACATTGCCGCGAATGTAGGCAGAAGAATTTTACGAGAAGAAGAAAAGGTGTTAACGGATCAGCTGAAGGGTTCCTTGTTCAGTCTTTTTCACCCAGCCTTTTTCTTCATCAAATACGTTGTATGAAATTTCATACACATAAGTACCGGGTAAGCCTGGCTTTGAATCAACACTGCCATCCCAACCTAAGTTTGGATCAGCCGTGAAGAAGACCTTTTGTCCCCAGCGAGAAAAAATACAGAGCTCCCATTTATCGATACTTCCAGCCACGGGCATGAACAGGTCATTCTTTCCATCGCCGTCCGGTGTAAATGAATTAGGTATATGCACGGGGCGTACATCTAAAACTTCTTCTGGTTTAGGGTTGTCGATGGTCACATCATCACGAATAGGCCCGGGTACCTCTGGATTAAAATTAGCCCCAACTTCGTCGAGATAGAAATTATCGATGAAGTAGTAAGCAAACTGAGAATTACCTGGAACCCTATCCTGAATAGTGATTGAATTGTCTTGAAAAAACACACCAATAGTCATATGTGTGAATGCCTGCGTAGCAATGAATCTACGTTGCACCTGTACCCAATTTGGCGAATACAATACAGTATCAATTCGCACCTGTGGTGTACCGATTATAACACCCGTACCCGTTTGATTCGGCTGATAGTTGGTGAATAGTACGCCTAAGTTTGAAGTCGCAAGACCTGAGGTAGAAACCGATGTCTTTTGTCCATTAGTTATTCTAAAGACCAGTAAATATTCCTTTCCAATTTCAAGAGGAGCCTGAAATTGAGTGCTTACATATTCTCTAAAATTGGTTCCGGAAACTCCGGTGGCGCAAAAACCCATTATAGCATTTCCATCATGCGCATTGACTTGTGCAAGCGGAGTTGTAGGCAGATCTGCGGCAGCATTGGCCGAGTAGTGAAAATAATCAGGTGAAGCAACGTTACTTCCTGCATTTGACCAGCCGATGCATTTGCTAAACTGACCTGTATTGTCAGGCAAACCCACATTGCTCTCAAAACTAGGATTAACAAGCTGGCCGAATGAAGACTCGGTTAGCAGAAATAAGAATAATATTTGGAATATTCTTTTCACCTATAATTAGTTGAGCGTAAATATAAATAATTCACTGGAACTTCAATGAAATTATTTGCTTGACGTTAACAATTGATGAAAAGTTGTCTATGACTTTATGAAAATAGTCTTGGGCTTGCTCCAATCAAAAACCCTCACAAGACCAACTTCCAGTCTTGCTTGTGCTACGTTCCACTGAACCAGGCTTGAATTGTATAGATCTCGCTGCCTGGAAATCATGGAAAGTCTCGATTCCAGCCACCAGCCCTTGCTGATTTTGTACGTCAGGCATGCTCCAGCAGTAATTAAGAAAATACTATTGGGTGCAGTATTAGGAAGCCGAGGATTTCTGGAGAAATCGCCATTTTCATTTATGAAATCAAAATACTCAGGAGCTTCTATTTCGGAAGTCAACCTCATTAAACCACCAATCTCAAAAGTCCCCGTAAGCTTTTCACTGATATTGATTCCGGGGCTAAACACAAATGATATTGGGACATCTACAACTCTATAGCGCCAGGGTCTATCGGAATATCCAATAATATTCGTTCTTTCTTCAAAACCTGGAGAAATGAAAACTGTTGAATTTTCCACAATTTCGTCATTGACAAATTCAAAAGAACTACGAAGACTATCGGGTGATAAATCAGACGTGTCAATGGTGTAAATGCGCGAAGAAATATTTGAGACTGACACTCCCGCTCTAATCCCAAAATATGATGTAAAATAGAGACTAAGATCTGCGCCGAAAACCCCGCCAAATGAAGTTTTAGAAGATTTCCCTACAAATTCATTGATCACTTCAAGGTCGGTGCGCGTCCATTCCAGATTTGAAAATGCCAGAGCCGCCCCCCCGTGAAGATGAAAGCCTCCTATGATGGGCTTTTTCTTCTTTTTTATGTCGTCCCTCGCCGCTCTTCTCAAAGAATCCGTGTTGGTGAAAACATCATCCACCTCTATTTCCAGCACATCATTTCCAATAATTATTGTATCGCTGCGAAGCTTGAATGATGCATTAGCGAAGGCGGGTAGGCACAAAATAAAAAGCAATGCGACTAAAGTCGCATTGCCTCTCACCTTTGGTTTCACACCTGACATAGTATTCATCCCGAGTTCGCAATTACTTCGGGCTAATATAGGTGGTACATTTAATTATTGCTTATCCTTATAAATGGGTGCCTTAATTTTTCTTGTTGGCTTCTTGGGAGCAGCCTCTTCTTTCTTTTCTTCTACAGGTAATACAACCTCACTTGATTCGGTAGTGATTACTTCTTCTTTTGGAGTTGCACCTTCCGCTGATGATTGTGTCAACTCTAGATTTTGATTTAATGAAGATTCCTTTTTTACCTCCACTAAAGAAGAAGGCATCAAACTTGGCTCTCCTTTATGGTTTTTCGAAACAATTTTCGTTTGCTCGCAAGACTTGGCAACCGCAGTTTCTAAATTGAGCGATGACGCAACTGATGCCGGCAAATGCTCTACATTCATATTGATAGTAGATGCCTTTGAAGCTTTCATCTCATTCGTTGGTAACGCAGTGAAAGTAATCAAACCCGCTATTGCTATCAATGCTACATACCATGCATTGAATGTTGAAGCATTCCACGAAAAAAACTTGCTTCTTGCATATTTCTTTCGCATGCCTCCATACACACTGGCTGGCACTTCTGGCGCGTAACCATGCATGGTTTCTTTTACTTTATTAAAAAACATTTCCTCACTCATCATCCAATCATTTTGATTTTACTGATCTCTGCTAATTCTCTTTGTAAGTACGTTTTAGCTCTTGATAGTTGGGACTTCGACGTATTAACGTCTATATCCAACATATCCGCTATTTCTTTATGCATAAAACCTTCAATAACATAAAGGTTGAATACCGTTTTATATCCTGCTGGCAGCTTGTTGATGCATATCATCATTTCTTCTGCCGTAAACTCCAAATCCTCTACTTCAATCGGGTCGTTCTTGGACTTTACCAAATCATCCACATCTTCTTGATAGGCGTGTTTGAGATTTTTGCGGTACTGCGTTATACTGGTATTTGCAGCTATTCTTCGCAGCCACCCCTCAAAACTCCCATCGTGATGGTAGGTATGGATGTTGTTGTATATTTTAACAAAAACCTCCTGAAGCACATCCTCCGCCTCCATTTTATTTTTAGCGTAGCGAAGGCAGACTCCGTAGAGCAAAGAAGCATACTTCTTATAAAGCGTGTCCTGAGCGCGTTTATCGCCCCGAACACAACCCTCGATTATGCTCTTGATTTCCTCCATACAACTTAATAACTAAAAGGGGAAAAAGATGGTTGCATCAGCCCTTTATTTTTTTGGGCTTAAGCTGGTGATAATCCAAGAAATAAAGCACTCGAATGCTAAAATTATTGGTCTGTGGCAGCCCCAGTGTATATTCGAAATCCTCACGCAGACTGCGAGGAATGGGCACTCCAAACTCACCCTTGGTAATATCATTCTTCCAAACGATGTTCACCTCACTTCCCGGCACAAAAATCCACCGGTATATAAGGTCAATAGTAAAGGTGTTAAAATTCCGATCGCTATTACTATGCGCTATGGTCTCCCCAAACTCGTTCACAAACCCTTGAAAATCAGTAGGCACAAGAAGACCATTTTCATCCAAATCATAAAACTCACTGTATTTCGAGTAGCCCCAATAATGACGAACCCTACAAAGAACTGTCATCAGTGGATTGAATGAATAGTTCACTGTAAGTGTATTGGTATGAGAAACGACTTTTCTTTTTCCAAAAATAGGACGGCCATCATCCGCGCGGTTTGCAAATCCCAAGTCTCCATCATGATTGGTAAGTTGATAGCGATACACCACAAATAACTTATCGCTAAAGCGCATTCGTGGGGAAAAACGGACATCCCATTCGTAGCGTCCTTCATTTTCAAACGTCGCAAAACCACCACCAGCGTCAATCGCCAACGGTTTGCGATAGTCGGTGCTTATCCAGCCACCCGCATATTGCCAAGTGTAGGTCACAAACTTCATACCTTCGGTTCGCGGCTCGAAATAGTCCATTCCACGCACGGGACCTGCTGATATATTTAAAAAATAAGTAGTAAATTTCTTAGTATTCAAAAATGTCTCCCAGTTGAACATCATGTCAGTAAAGACATTCGGCTTGTACAGTTGATTATAGTTGAAACTAAATGTGGTACTCAAATTATTCAGCTTCCAAAATGGCTTGAAAATATTATAGGATGTCCAGACATAATAATTCATGCTATTATTGGCTTGTAAAAAGCCCAAATCTGTAGGATCATAGGTGTCAGACTCGGTAGAAACTCCAGTACCCATCCTGAAATTACCACTTATCTTTTCGAAATTAATATTCTGAGTAAATCCCTCTCTGTCCCTTCTCACCTCTCGGTACTCGCCTCCAAATTTTCGATTATAGGCGCCACTGCCGTTGACACTGAAGGAACCTGCTTTATTTCGAAGATCAAACTCAAGACCCGAAACATTGGCATCGTAATACTCTCCATTGCGCAAGACATTCGTATTTATAATAGATACATACGAATTGTTGCGAAGATTTTGGTCGAGCACGGTCACATTATAGTTAGTCAGTGGATAAATCTCCACTTCTCGCGTCTCGCCATTTTCATTTGTCACGGTGGCGTTAGTCTTTGCAGAAACCCCATTAAAAAACCCAATACCCAAGCCCTTGCTATTCCTTCCCGAAATTTTGGATGCATTCAACAATTGCAACTGCTGCGGCAAACGGGTGATACGCTCACCCTCTGCGAGTGGAATATCTGGTATGTAGCCGTCGGGCAAATAACCAACGCGCCGACTGTAGAAGAGATTGGCTTTGGAAAAAAGTTCGGTACCTTCAATGAAAAACTGACGATTGTCTTGAAACTCCACCTCAAATGGAGTCAGATTTAAAATCTGTTGGTCGCTAATCACCTGTCCAAAATCAGGAATCAGCGTGGCATCCAACGTAAATGCATCGTTCAAACCAATCTTTACATCCATACCTGCGTTCCATGAGGTCTCATGACGCGTGGGTGCATTGGTTTGTTCTGCGACATTGTAATAAGCGGAAGCATAAGGAGTGAAAAAGATTCTCGTAGGAGCTTTTACGTCCTTAACACCCGTTAATTGTCCCATCTGCGTTACGAATCCCTGAACAGCAGGATCTACCCCGCGCCAAAAACCAACTTCACGCGTCCTTCTAATTTCTCTCGTAAAATTGATGTCCCAAACTTGTTCGGGCTGGTCTGGAAATCGAATAGCGGCAAATGGAATTTTAAACTCCGCAATCCAACCCTCGGAAGTGATACTAGTGCGGCAGTCCCAGATAGCGTTCCAACTCGTATCCTCATCCTCACCATTGGTGATGCGGGCATCCCACTGTTCAGATGTAGGAGTCACAAAGAAAGAAAGACCATTGATCCCATCTCGATAACATGAAAAAGTAATCCCACAATAATCTGAATTTCCATCACCATCGCGCCCAGAGAGTTGCTTCAAAATACTATCAGGCGAAGTGTCGAAATTCATAAAGCCAACATAAATGGCTTCATCGTCATAAATTATTTTTACTTCTGTATTCTGAGGTAAAGGAACTCCGGGAGTAGGACTCTGCATTACAAAGCCCGTGGCGGCAGGTACATTCAACCACACCGCCTCGTTTAAGATTCCATCTAATTTGGGCGCCTCTACACAGCGAACCGCTTGTAAAGTCTTATTTTCATATTGACCATAACCCAACAAGGCCAAGCAACAAAAAAATAAAACTCCAAACAGACTTCTTGTCATAGATCTAAAAGATAGCGCGCAAAGTTAATCCATGACACGTAATTCACGGCACTTTGAACGGCTTTAACTAATGGATTTGATAAACGGTTAAATAATGTTCGTCAACGGCAAACAAGAATCCACAACAACTGTTCAATGCTTACATTTGCGGACATTTTTATGCATCCACTTCGTTCCATTATTGCTATCATTTTTGCTTTTGCCTTGCAAAACCTATCTGCTCAAGGAAATTTTACCGTGAGCGGACAAATACTCGATGGCGAAACAGGCGAAACAATCCCTGGGGCAGTCGTCAAAGCTTCACCCATCAATAGAGCGGTGACCTCCAATAGTTTTGGTTTTTACTCTCTGACTTTACCCAAAGGAAAATATACAATTGAAGTTAGCTTTACTGGTCTTGAATCGCAAACAAGAGAGATTGATCTCAGTGCAGACGTTCGATGGGATGTCTCGCTCAACTCACAAGTGAAAACCATCACGGCAGTAGAAATCACCGCGGATAAGTCCAAGAATACTCAAAGCACCGACGTTGGAAAAATAGAGCTCGATGTTAGCCAAGTAAAAAAGCTTCCTGTATTACTTGGAGAGATTGATATATTAAAAACAATCACCCTCCTTCCAGGTGTGCAAAGTTCGGGAGAAGGAAACGCAGGGTTTTATGTGAGAGGTGGTGGCGTAGACCAAAATCTCATTTTGCTGGATAATGCAACAGTGTATAATGCATCTCACCTCTTCGGCTTTTTCAGCGTATTCAATGCAGATGCAATAAAAAACCTAGAGCTCACCAAAGGAGGAGTGCCGGCTAACTATGGTGGAAGATTGGCCTCTGTGCTTGATATTAATTTGAAAGAAGGAAATAATAAAGAATTCCATGGTGAAGGTGGTATCGGATTGATCTCTTCGCGCTTCACACTGGAAGGACCTATTAAAAAAGACACTTCGAGTTTTATCATCAGCGGCCGCCGCACATACATCGATTTATTATTGAGTCCATTTATCAATGAAGACAGCAACTTCAATGGTTCTGCTTATTATTTCTATGATCTCAATGCAAAGGTGAATTATAAAATCAGTAAAAAAGATCAAATCTTTTTGAGCGGATATTTCGGTCGTGATGTTTTTGGTTTTAACAGTGAAAATTCTGGTTTCTCGAGCCGCATCCCATGGGGCAATGCAACTGCTACCGTTCGATGGAATCGCATCGTGAGCGATAAGCTTTTCATGAATACGATTCTCACTTTCACCGATTATAAATTCGCTTTCGAAGGAGCGCAGGAACAGTTTGAATTCAGCCTCAATAGCGGCATTCAAGACTGGGGTGCCAAAGTGCAATGGAATTATTATCCCAACTATCGTCATAGCATCAAGTGGGGGGTCGATTATACGTACCATATTTTCACGCCGAATAGCGTATATGCGCGCAGCGGCGATACAGAATTTGATACGGGAGAAAAAACACGTTTGCTCAGCCATGAAGTAGCAGGATACGTGCTCGATGAATTTGATATCACCGAAAAAATAAGATTGAATGTCGGCCTACGTTATTCCTATTTTGCACACGTAGGGCCTTTCAAACGTTTCACTCCACAAGCAAGCACTGGATTTGCACAACCCCTGCCTCCAATCGAAACACTCTATGCAAGCAATGAAATCGTAGCGGACTATGGTGGATTCGAACCTCGTGCGAATATTCGCTGGACTCTAGATAAAAATAGCAGTATCAAAGCGGGATACATGCGCAATTATCAATACATCCATCTCACCAGTTTGAGTCCTACCTCTTTGCCTACAGATGTATGGCTTCCCAGCACAGATGTCTTGCGCCCACAATTCGGACAACAATTCAGTATTGGATATTTTAGAAACTTCCTTAATGATATGTTGGAGACAAGTGTGGAAGTGTATTATAAAAATATGGACAATGTTTCTGAATACCGCGAAGGAGCGCAGCCAGAACAAACAGTGAATGACAACATCGACAATTTGCTCGTATTTGGAATTGGTCGCAGCTATGGATTAGAATTATTCGTGAAAAAAAGATTGGGGAATTGGTCGGGCTGGGTTGGATATACATGGAGCGTCACTGAAAGAAGATTCGACGATATCAATTTTGGAAAATGGTTTCCCGCACGCTGGGATCGTAGACACGATATCAGTGTAGTATCTACTTACAAGTTGAATGATCGACTTGAGTTTGGATTTGTATTCGTTTACGGCACCGGCAATGCGATCACGCTTCCAGTAGAGCGTTATGTATTTGAAAATAGAATTGTGGATGTATATGGCGATCGCAATAGTTTCCGCATGGCAGCTTATCACCGCGCGGATGTTTCATGCACACTTTATCCAAAGAAAAAACCAGTGAAGCGCGATGAAAACGGAAACGAAATCAAACGCAAGATCAATATCGAAAGCAACTGGAATTTTAGCGTGTACAATTTGTACAATCGCATGAATCCATACTTCATCTATTTCGGTAATGATGGAAATATTCAGGAAGGCACTTTAGAAATCAAAGCGTATCAAGTGAGCTTATTCCCCATTCTGCCCAGCGTTACTTGGAATTTTAAATTTTGACCACGTATAGCGCAGCACGATTCCCAATTGAAATATGGGATCATCCGCGATGATATCCATGATTCTTCTGTCTTCAATTAAATCAGTACCACCTTCAAAGCGTTTGTAGTCGATAGCCATCCTCAACTCGGGAAGATTTTTTTCATTACTAAAAAAATCCAAGTCGCGCCAAGCTGTTGCCACAAATCCAACAGCAAAGTTTTCGGTTGCATTATAAAAAACAGAAAGCCCTAAATTTCCTCGATACCGGTTGGTATTCGCTACTTCTTTTTTGAAAGCATACTCGTCTAAGTAGCGCGTCGTTCCATCATCATAAGGAATGATCTGACGAAATGATTTCTCTCTATCAAAGCGCATATTTCGTGAGAGTAATTGTCGTGCCACTGCCGTTCGCAAACCTATTTCCCAAGCTCCAATGCGACGACTCACGCCACCTTGAATAGTGATGCCTGCTTGAACAAATGAATGTATCTCGTCCACTTCTGCGTGTATAAAACTTGCATCATTATTTTTCCAGTCCACCCATAATTCACGCTTTATGCGGTAGGCTCCGAGACCAGCGGAATAAGTCCAATCGTTCTTTTCACGAATAATATTAAACTCCATAGCAGGCGACCAATAAACTCGTGACACTATCTGTGTGAGCGATGCATCATAATCGAGAACATTCCCGCTGCTGCTGAAAAATTGGTGTGGAGCTAATTCCAATCGGTACCTGAATTTAGAAGCTTCTTGTCCCCATGCATTGGCGGTTAGAAATAATAAAGCAACACCGATGATATTTTTAGTTTTCAAGATCACCTCCTTTCTTTTTAAATGGAATCAAATACTGAATATTAAAACCCGCCTGGAAGATGGGGTCTTTTATAGTTAAATTTAGAATAGAAGCCTCATCGAAACGACGTCCGCCATCTTCCTCAAACTTGAAAGAAAGATCGGCTTCGTAAACCAAGGCGTCGAATCTCAATGCATTTATCCAGAATGCAGAAGAAATTCCAATTTTGAAAGATTCGTTAATCGCATACATCAAGTTTAATGAAGCCATTGTAACCCTTTCAGGTGCATTATAGCTTGTAACCAAGCCATTTGACCTAGCTCCTCCGGCCGATACTCCATTTCTTATTATTGACATCACAGCAGAATAACTTTGACCGCGATCAAACCCATAAGAAGCATTCAATAAACCAGTGATGCTCAATCCAGCACCCACCTCCAGTCTATTGAAACTTCTTGACGCATTAAAAAATAGCCCTAACCGCCATTGTTCAAAATTTTGACGACCATTCACATCCTTCTCTAATGGTTTAAAAATGATTTCAGAATCAGGAGAAAAAAAATCCCATAAGCGAGTGTTGATATAGATCTGCTTGCTCAACCCTACAATATTACTACCTACTTGGTAGGTCCACTTATTCCTCTTCCAATAATATCCAACTCCTGTTGAAAAAGAAAAAACCGTATTCTCTCTGAAATCGACAAACTCGTCATTCACATCAACGTCTATCATTCCAGCGTTGATGAAATTGTGCGGGATGATACTTAGGCTCAATCCTCTTTCATTGGAGGATTGGGAAATGCATTTTGTAAATAGTAATAATGTTGCTAAGACTAAGAAGATTTTGTTACTCACGACAAATAGTATTTGGTTCTACGTTGTAAATCTAAACTCACAATTTAAATTTTCCTTCGAATGCGAATTTTTCGAGCATGAGTCCCTCGGAATACCCGAGCAACCCATTAACAATAAATTAACACGATAAAGCCCGCTTTAACGGAAGTCATGTGGCTTTATTGTTTCGATACCACCTACTTTTGATGCCTCAAAATATGCGTAATCTATCCCATCTCAATAAATACTTCTGGAAATACCGCGGGCGACTGTTCATGGGGTTTCTCTTTATACTCCTTGCCAACATCTTCAACGTGTATGCTCCAAAGTTGATTGGTGATGGCATTGATTTTTTAGCAGAAAGTCTCAAGGCGAAAACAATTGTTGACGGTGGGCAAAACACTACCGTAGCAGCTCCCGAAAGCATCCGTGACTTCAACTATCTCATCGGCAGCGATCAAAATACGATTACGCTCACAGGAGATAATTTCTATGATGAAATTATCTATATCGCGTTCATTCTCTCCATTGGTTACATTATCTTTTACATCATCAAAGGCATCTTCCTATTCTTCCAGCGCCAGACCATTATTGTGATGTCGCGCTACATTGAATATGAATTGAAAAATGAAATCTATGATCAGTATCAACGCCTAGATATGTCTTTTTACAAAAAGAATAGAACTGGTGATCTGATGAATAGAATCAGCGAAGACGTTTCGCGTGTGCGCATGTACATCGGACCTGCGGTGATGTACACCATCAACCTCGTGATCCTCGTAGTGATGTGTGTGATGGTGATGTGGAAGATTGATGCGGAATTAACGCTCTACACTTTGTCTCCTTTGCCCTTTATGATGCTTGCCATTTTCTATGTGAGCACTGTCATCAACAAGCGCACTGAAAAAGTGCAAAGCCAACAATCAAAACTTTCCACGATGGTGCAAGAAACCATTAGCGGTATTCGCGTGCTCAAGGCTTTTAATAGAGAAAAATATTATGAAGGCGTCTTTGAAGACGAAAGCAACGACTACAAGAAAAAACAACTCGATCTCATCAAAGCAGACTCCCTTTTCATGCCCGTGATTTCGCTGCTCGTGGGGCTGAGTACTATTCTCACTATATATATCGGAAGCAACAAAGTAATAGCGGGCGAACTCTCCTACGGAGTCATCGTGCAATTTGTGTTTTATGTAAACCAACTCACGTGGCCATTTGCAAGTGTGGGATGGGTGACAAGCTTGGTTCAAAAAGCTGAAGCAAGTCAGGAGCGTATAAATGAGTTTTTAAAAACAGCACCCGAAATCACTAATACCCAACCGAATGAACATTCGGTGGAAGGTGAAATAGAGTTTAAAAATGTTTCATTCACCTATCCTGAGACAGGAGTGAATGCACTTCGCGATATTTCATTCAAAGTGCATAAAGGCGAGAAGCTGGCCATCGTAGGCCGCACCGGAAGCGGCAAATCTACCATTGCACAACTCATTCTTCGACTCTTTGATACCACAAAAGGTGAGATATTAATAGATCAAAAAAACATCAAAGACAATCACCTTTCTTCATTGCGAAAATCCATTGGATTTGTACCGCAAGAGGTCTTTTTATTCAGTGATACCATTCGCAATAACGTTGCTTTCGGAACAGAAAATCTCAGCGAAGAAGCGATGATTCAGGCCACAAAAGACGCCGATGTCTACCACAACATCACCGACTTCCCTGGTGGTTTTGATACGCTGCTCGGAGAGCGCGGTATTAACCTCAGTGGCGGTCAAAAACAACGTGTCTCTATAGCTCGCGCCATCGCAAAAAACCCATCTATTTTAATATTTGATGATTGCTTATCCGCCGTTGATACCGAAACGGAGGAGAATATATTACACGCCCTCAATCGGATTATGGATGGCAAGACTAGTATCATCATTGCACACAGATTATCCAGTGTAAAAAATGCAGATCGCATCATCGTACTCGAACGAGGAAAAATCGTGGAAGAAGGAAAACATGATGACCTCGTGATGAATGGAGGACTCTATGCTCGAATGTATGAACAACAATTGCGTTCGAACGAACCAAATCAAGGAGAGCAAGGAGAACCATAACCATCCAAAACCAGAATTAAGTCGTTGATATCTACGATTTCATTCTGATTGATATCGCCAATGCAATCACCTGAACAAAAATAATTTTCAGTTACGATTAGGTAATCTCCAGCACCAACAATTCCATTCTGATCCACGTCCGCACAAAAGGATTCATCTATAACGATATTGATGCTTGCATTCCTTTTATAATTGAAATATGTACCCGCTGCTATTACATCAAAAGAATAAGAATCAACGGCATCAGAAGGTGGAATAATTTCCAGTTGAACCGTTGCTGGTGCTGTTAAATTATTCGAAGAAAATATTGCCTGAAATCCGTCTGGCAATCCCAATACCTCCAACTCGACGGGTCCTGCAAATCCCTCAGAAATGCTCACTTCATAGATCGCACTTTGCAACGGATTGACATTGACAATAGAAGGGCTCAGATGTAGAAAATTTACTTCCAGCAAAAACATTCCATTATATAAATCTGAAACAGGTATGATTCCACTTTCGAAGTAAGGATAATGCATCCAAGTGCCTTGAAATACTGAGTTATCATTAGCAGGATAATGATCAAAATATGCTACTTCGTTCAAATTCAAATCATCAATATTCGTGTAATCAATCAAACGAAGACCAGCAGTGTAATTACTTTGGAAACTCAAGTTTCCGATGTTATACAAGTTATGATCTATTGCCTCTGTAGGTCCAAGAAAATCGCCTTCATAGATCGGATTATCCAGGTCCTCAACGTTCCAAATGAGTGTGCGCGTGAAATCAGTTAAGTTGTTGGTTTCATCCAATTCATCATTCATTAAAAGATGACGACCATCAGGAGTGAGCCAACCCTGATGACAATAGGCTGCAGGAGAATAATTCGTAATTGAAACAGTCTGTATATCGGTAGGATCTGTAGCGTTCACAATGGTAAGACTCGCAGGTGCATTACCATTATAACAAAATACAATGATGTCATTTTGATAATCAGCGTCAGGACCATTATACGTCATCACCTGCGCCTCGTGAGTATAGCCGTCGTCGCTATAACCACCAGCGATGGTAGGCGCAAGAGGGTTGGAGATATCCACAACATGAAGTCCTCCTGAGTAAGTATTGGTGCCGCATGCAAATAAGAGGCCCGACTCTTCATGAATCACCAAGGTATGACATCTAGAAAATCCCGAATAGTGAGCATCTGTAGTAAACGTAGCAGGTATGGTAACGGGATTACGAAGTCTTGTGAGATCAAAAATTTGCAACCCATGTCCTGACGCTTCGCTTCCTATGAATAGAAAGTTTTGATACGTGCGGAAAGTCCTCCATAGCGATGCAACGCTATACGTTGGAAGAAATCCAATCTGCACAGGATTTGCGGGATCCTCTATACTAAAAAATGAAACCCCGTTGTTTCGACCCAAAATCACATATTCCTTCCCATCCAAGGGGTCAGTCCATCCCCAGACTTCATTTGTGCTGGCACCACCAATTGCAGATGGAGGCACGTGCGCCCAAAAATCAATATTTTCACAAGCATAACCTGCAGCTTGACCGAATTCACAAGGCGTTTGAGCATGCGCAAATCTCAAAACTACACATAAGACAACAGTAAGATAAATGGACTTCATTATTCAAATATGCGACATTTTTCGGTGAACTTGCCGCCTAATTGTTGGTTTCTAAACACATGAAAGTTTTAATAACAGGTGGCACAGGACTCGTTGGCACGAGTATCATAAAGAAACTTATCGCCCGCGGTGACGAAGTCATCAATCTCACTACAAGAAAAAACAAAGAAGGGCAATCTGGTAAAATCCAGAATATCTATTGGAATCCCGATAATGACGGCAGTCCTCTGCCCACCATAGAAGGCGTAGATGCGGTTATCAACTTGGCTGGATACAATGTGGCAAATCGCTGGACAGAAAAAAACAAAGCGCTTATTGTTTCTAGTCGCATGAATACTACGCGTCAACTGATGAAGCTCATATCAAATATGTCTCAAAAGCCACGTGTATTGGTTTCAACGAGCGCCAGCGGATATTACACGCCGTCCGAATCAATTCAGGATGAGACAGCGAAGCCAGGTAGTGGTTTTCTTGCTGATCTCTGCGTAGATTGGGAGCGAGAGGCTTTAAAGGCGAAAGAATATTCTATCCGCACCGTGATCATTCGTGTTGGCGTAGTGCTTGCCGCAAATGATGGGGCTGTGGCGAAAATGTTGCCTTTCTTCAAACTAGGCTTGGGTAGCGCAACAGGCAGTGGCAAACAGTGGATGAGTTGGATTCAGCTTGAAGACCTTTCGAACATGTATATCCATGCACTCGACTTCCCAATGGAAGGCGTGTACAACGGCAACGCACCACAAAACGTAACCAATGACGAATATTCAAAGGTGCTCGCTCAAACTTTGAAACGCCCTTATTTTTTACCCAATATACCTGCATTCTTTTTAAAACTCCTGTTTGGAGAAATGAGCTCCATGTTGCTCAACAGCCAACGCATCAGCTCACAACGCATACAAGATGCGGGATTCAAATTTCAATATCCAACGATCCGCGAAGCACTCGCTCATACGCTTTCCTAATTATGAACGCCACTACTATTTTTTGGTTCCGCCGCGACCTAAGACTTCACGATAATGCAGGCTTTTATCATGCGCTAAAGTCTGGCGCTCCGGTGCAACCAATATTTATTTTTGATAAAAATATCTTAGACAAACTCGACGATAAGTTTGACCGTCGTGTTGACTTTTTGCATCAAGAAGTAACAAGACTTGCGGAAGAATTAAAAGCATTAGGATCTAGTTTAAGAGTATTTTATTCGACACCCAAAGATGTTTATGCGCAGTTGGTGAATGAATACAATATTCACCAAGTCTGGACCAATCGCGACTATGAGTCGTATGCGAAAGAGCGTGATGCTTTTCTATTTTCTTTTTTAGGAGAAAAAAATATTGAATTCAAGGGAGCGAAGGATCATGTGATTTTTGAAAAAAATGAAGTGCTCAAAGATGACGGCAAGCCTTATACTGTTTTCACGCCTTATAGTCGGAAGTGGAAGACACTATTGAAACCTTACCATTACAAGGCCTATCCGAATGAGAAATATTTTGATTCTCTGATAAAAAATGCGCCCTTCCCTATTCCGACATTGGAAGAAATGGGATTCGAAAAAACGAATACAGAGTTTCCCTCGCGGGCCGTGGCCAAAGACATCATCGTGAACTATGAAAAAACGCGCGATATTCCGTCGATGCGCGGTACGACACGATTGAGTCTCCACCTTCGTTTCGGTACGGTGAGTATTCGCGAGCTCACTGAGATTGCTTTGAAGACAAGTGAGAAGTGGTTGAATGAATTGATCTGGAGGGATTTTTATCAAATGATCATTCATCATTTTCCTCATAGTGAAAAAAATGCGTTCAAACCTATTTACGACCGCATCGAGTGGAGAGATGATAAAGACGCTTTTGAAAAATGGTGTGCAGGAAAAACAGGATATCCAATAGTAGATGCCGGAATGCGAGAACTCAATGAAACAGGATTTATGCATAATCGCGTTCGCATGGTGGTGGCAAGTTTTCTTACCAAACACCTCCTACTCGACTGGCGCTTGGGCGAACGCTATTTCGCAAAAAAATTATTGGACTTTGAATTGGCAAGTAATGTAGGAGGTTGGCAATGGGCTGCTGGTAGCGGATGTGATGCGGCACCCTACTTTAGAGTTTTCAATCCAAGCAGCCAAACGGAAAAATTTGATCCTGAAAAAAAATACATCAAGCGTTGGGTACCGGAATATGGCACGCCGTCCTATCCTAAGCCCATCGTAGAGCATACATTCGCCAGAAATAGATGTCTTGAAACTTTTAAGAAAGCCTTGAAAGAATAAATTACTTTTGAGGCATGAAAGCCATTTTCAAAGACCTCAAAGTACTCGACCTATCTTCTGTTTTGGCAGGGCCCTCTGTTGCCACATTCTTTGCTGAACTGGGAGCAACGGTTGTCAAAATAGAGAATAAAAAAACAGGAGGCGATGTAACGCGAACATGGCGAACAACGGGCGAATCCAAAGATGCTTCCGTAAGTGCCTATTGGTCTTCTATTAATTACAAAAAGTCAATTCATTTGCTAGATTATTCCAATCCAAGCGAGCGACAGTTTGTATATGATTTGATTCCTTCTCAAGATGTAGTGATCATGAATTTCAAAGAAGGAGATGATAAGAAATTTGGTTTAGATCCAGCCACTCTTTTCTCGATGAATTCAAGATTGATCATTGGTGAAATTTATGGTTTCATTACTAATCCATCACGTGTGGCTTATGACGTGGTGCTGCAAGCCGAAACTGGTTTCATGTCGATCAATGGAGAAAAGAATGCCTCGCCTTTAAAGATGCCAGTAGCTATGATGGACATCCTCGCTGCCCATCAATTGAAGGAAGCGATATTGTGTGCGCTGTATGAAAGAGAAAAAACAGGTAAAGGAGCATTGGTAAAATGTTCTTTAGAAAAAGCGGGTATTGCTTCATTGGCCAATCAAGCCTCGAATTATTTGATGACTGGCGTGATACCTAAAGCACAAGGTTCATTACATCCCAACATTGCACCGTATGGCGAAGTGATGCAATGCAAAGATGGAGGTCAAATCGTATTGGCCATTGGAAGCGATCGTCAGTTTGAATCGTTGGTGAAAGCCTTGCAACTCGATTCGCTCGCTTCGGACATCCGATTTCAGGAAAATACTGCGCGCTTGCAAAATCGAGAAGAATTATACAAGCTTCTGTCTGCGGCCTTTTCAAAATATGAGACTTCTGAATTAATGAGCATATTCGAAAAAGAAAATATACCTGCTGGTAAAGTAAAGAAGCTCGACGAAGTCTTGGAATCGCCACTTGGGAAATCGATGACTTTGGAAGAAATTGTAGAAAATACAATAACTAAACGCTTATCCAGCGTGGCTTTTGAGTATATCAATCCGGAATTTTAACCACGTAAGTTTTGCCAGATTTGTTTTTTAAATAAGCCTGACGCAACCAAGGATTGAGGAGTTTAAAGTCTTTGTAGCTCACTCCATACTCTTGACACCAAACAGCAAAATCTTCGACTGTGCCTGTGATGGTTACTTCTTTAGAATCAATTGGAGAATAGATATCCGAGGGACGAATTACAAAACCATACTTATCGGTATTGTTTACGATTTCCTTCATGGATAAAATTCGAAAAACATATCGAGAAGTTTCCTCATTGAGTAATAATTCGTAGTAGTTGTTTTGCTTTTGGCGATCCATTTGTTTTTGCACACCTAGCATTCCCATATTATAGGAAGCTGCGGCGAGAGACCAAGAGCCAAGTTTATTGTAGGCCTGTTTAAAGTACTTGCATGCAGCGCGTGTACTTTTTTCTACATGGTAGCGCTCGTCCACTTCGTCATTTACTTCCAACCCAAATTCGGTTGCCGTTTCAGCGAGAAACTGCCAATAGCCTACCGCTCCTGCGGGAGAAGTAGCGTTGGTAAAGTTGCTTTCTACTAATGCCAAATATTTAAAGTCATCTGGGACGCCTTCTTCTTTAAGTACTTTTTCAATCAGTGGAAACCAGCGTGCAGAGCGCTTAATCGCCAGTAGCGTGTTTGAATGCCAATAGGAATTTACCAGTAATTCGCGATCCAGTTTTTCGGCTACGTCCCACTTTTCAAGTGGAGCAGCCTCGCCGCAAAAGTCAGCTGATTCTGGAAGCGGCAGTGCATAGATTCTATAATTCTCACTGACATGTTGAAGGTATTCTCTGTCAGCTTCTACATCACGTTTATTACTATCGAATGCCACAAGCGATACCACGCCGCCTCCAATCACAATTCCGAGTAGCGCAATCAACGCGTATTTCAACCATTGTGTATTTTGAAAAGACATTTTCATTTTATTTTAAAAAAAGATGTCTTTAAAATGTTCGAAACCTTTGGCCTCAGAATCTTTCTGGCTCACCATTGGATTTGATACTTCCCAATCAATTCCGATGGCTGGGTCGTTCCAAAGAAGTGAGCGATCGTGTTCTCGGCTGTAGTAATTGGTGCATTTATATGAGAAAATCGAGTTTTCCTCGAGCACTACAAAACCGTGCGCAAAGCCTTCTGGGATGAACAATTGGGTTTTGTTTTCTGCCGAAAGAAGTATTTTGTAATGCTGACCAAATGTGGGTTGTGTTACCCTTAGATCAAGCACTACATCCAACACAGCGCCTTTCGAAACACGTACCAATTTCGCCTGGGTTTTTGGAGGTGTTTGGAAGTGAAGTCCTCTCAGCACACCCTTTGCCGACATACTTTCATTGTCTTGTACGAAAGTGATATTAAGACCTGTTTGAACTCTAAATTGAGCCTCATTAAATGCTTCAAAGAAATAGCCTCTTTCATCAGCAAAAACCGATGGCTGAATGATCAATAAGTCCTTGAATCCAGTTTGTGTAATTTTCACGATGTACTATTGAAAGCGTTGAAGAGCGATGGTCAAAAATAAGAGAGTAGAAAGTAAACGAACGGTTGGAAGCAACTCTTCAGTAAATCCTCTCATGATATCGGGAGTTGGAGTGACGTATATAATATCACCATTTTCGATAATCATGTTAGCGCTTGCCAGACCTTCTATCGTGGATAGGTCAACTCTGTAAACCTCATCTTCTCCACCCACTTTTCTAATTATTTTTATTTTACTGGCATCTGCTCTTGACGCGAGACCTCCCGCTAGTGTCAACACCTCGATGAGCGTGATATTGCCATCCGCAAGTCCTACTACCTGACCTCCGCTTCCTTGACCGTTATAAACAAGAGCCCTTCTATTTAATACCCTGACAACAACGTATGGATTTACAAGTTGCTCCGAGTAGAGTTTGGCCAACTCCATTTGAAACTCATTTAAGGTATAGCCTGCAGCGTACACTTCACCAATAATGGGAAGATTTACAAAGCCGTTGGGTCGAATCAAATATTGGTTATAAACACTTCGTGATGATGGCAAGAAGACGGCCTGAGTTGCTGAAGAAGCCTCGATGATTACGTTACCTTCGCTTGTGAGTACATCGAAAGCAAATATATCGTTGGGTGCTAGTCTGAACTCCTTGCGCGATGTATCTGTTCTGAGGGTATCAAAAACAAATTCGCTATCGGTCCGAAACATTAAGTCTTTGTTTATATTACATGAAGACAGCGCAAAAACCATTAAAACTGCCAAAAGGCCTAAAAAACGAAGCATTTTAAGTAAGATTTGCTCCAAAAGTAATCATATTGGCTCTAATATTTCTCCCATATTTGCGATATGATAGAAAGGTCAGCAAAAGCGACATTGGTTATTGGAGCTTCCACTAATCCAGACAGATATAGCTATAAAGCTGTAAAAGCCTTGTTGGCAAAAGGTTTTCCGGTTATCCCAATGGGTATTAAGAAGGGCGATATTGATGGAATAAACATCATAAATGACCGTCCAAATCTCTCTGAGGTCGATACTATTTCCTTATATATCAATCCAAACGCACAGCAGGATTGGAAAGACTACATTCTTCAGCTCAAACCGCGAAGAATTATATTCAATCCTGGCACTGAAAATCCAGAGTTTATGAACTTTGCCAATTCGAATGGAATAGATGCATTCGAAGCGTGTACCTTAGTAATGCTCGCGACCGAACAATTTTAGTACCCATGATTCCTGGCAAGAACGTATATCTGCGGCCCGTTTCTCTTAAAGATGCAAACTACATTCTCGAATGGGAAAACGACCCCGAACTCTGGGAAGTAACCTCGACACCTGGCCCCTTCACTAAAAAAGAAATTCTTGAATTTATAAAATCCAGCACCAATGTCTTTGAGCAAAATCAAATGCGTTGGATCATTTGCTCAAAAGAGCTTGACACCCCAATTGGTGCTTTGGATTTATTCGAATACTCTTCTGCCAAGAAATCTGCTGGTGTGGGAATTCTAATTGGAGATAAAACCAAAAGAGGAAAGGGATTGGCCGGCGAAAGCCTTTCCATATTCATTCAATATGCCTTTTCAAGTCTTCCTTTGCAGCGACTTCACTGCATGGTACACGTAGATAATCTACCCAGTCTCACCATATTTGAAAGAAATCAATTTGTGAAAACGGGAATGCGCTATTTTAGAAATAAGAAGGCCATTCAAATGGAGCTAGTAAAAAAATGAAAAAAAAAGCTTTACTCATTGCAATGGCCCTAACTGGCGCCATCATCATCGCACTTGGTGTTTTTATTTCTTCTTCCGTTCAGGGAAACTTTAAAAATGAAACAAAAGTTTTCTTTGTTGAAGAAGATACTTCACCCGAAATCCTTTCTGAACAGCTAAAACAGGATTCTATTCTCACTGGCACTTTCTCTTTCGATTTGCTTGTAAAACTCAAATCTGTGCGCCAATTCAAAGCGGGTCGCTACCTCATAGAAAAAGGAATTAGTACCTCTGCGTTGATCAATAAACTCAGAGCAGGGCTGCAAGAACCCATAATGGTGAAGGTAGATGGCGTGAGAGAAGTTTTTAGTCTATGCGGCAGCCTTGGGAAACAATTGAAGTATGACTCCTTATCGTTCTTAAATGCTTTATTGAATACAGAGCATTTAACTAAGTACAGTCTGGACACAGCACAGGCCGTGACTTTGATAATACCTAATAATTATGAAATGTATTGGAATATCACACCGGAGAAATTTCTTTCAAAAATGATTGAGGTACATGATAATTTTTGGACAGAAGAAAGAATTGCAAAGGCAAAGAAATTAAACCTGACAAAAGCAGAGGTGTATACCCTTGCATCACTGGTCAAAGGTGAAACGGTTAAACTGAAGGAAGCAAATAAAATTGCAGGGCTTTATCTCAACAGACTCGAACGCGGAATGGCTTTAGAAGCCGACCCCACCATCACTTTCGCCCTAAATCTTAAAAAAGCTCAGCGCGTTTATTTCAAAGACCTCAAAGTGGAATCTCCTTACAATACATATAAAAACAAAGGGCTTCCACCTGGGCCAATTTATTTAGTAGAGACCTCGTTCCTCGAAGCAGTTTTAAATGCGGAAAAACACCCATACATATTCATGTGCGCCCAGCCAGGGGGAACGGGATTTCATGACTTCTCAGAATCATATTCCCAACATTTGATTTACGCCTCGAAGTATCGTGCTTGGCTAAATGAGAAAAATATTCGATGATTATTCATGTGGATTAACAAACCACTCTTCAATCGTCTTTTGAACCTCTTCGTAGTCCAGTCTACGATTGAGAACGGCATCGACTTCTTTGGAAATTTCTTTTTTATTGCCCTTAGAAACGTCGTTGACAAGACCAACAATAAGAGGCATTTTTTCCTCACTTGTGATTTGTCTTAGTTTCTTTACCGCTTCCAGAGCTCTCAAGCCTTCAGTTTCGGTATCCACTAAAAGCAAATCATAGTCAGCCTTTCCTGTTAATTCAATAATTTGATCACTGCTATGAGCTTCGACAATTTTATGTCCGAGGAGACTCAGATTTTTAGCTGCCACCGCTCGGGTCAGCTCATTGTCATGAGCAATGAGAATATTCAAGTGCTTACGGGAGAAGGTTCCTTCATGGCCACCCCTCGAAGATTCCGTTCCGCTCTTGATGTCCATTACAGAAACTACTGTCTCCAATAATTTGGATTGCTTGATTGGTTTGGTCAGATATGCATCGAAAAGCGAAAGCTTATTATCGTAAACTTTGGGCCCCAATTGGCTCATCACAATGATAGGAAGCGCATCACTATCATATCGTTCACGAATTTTTTCTGCCAAAGAAATACCATTGAGCTTTGGCATTTCAAGATCAATAATTGCAAGATCGAATCGTGTCAAAGTCGAAATCATATCGTCCACAAGATCGGGACTATTAAATGGAATAGCCTGCATTCCGTAGGAACTCAGCTGCTTCACTAAAATCTTGAGGCTAGTTTTGTTGTCATCAACAACCAGTACTTTCTTTCCGCTAAGAGCAGAAACTTTAGACATTGGTAACAAGCCCTCTGACTCGGCCACAAGTGTGAAAAATACTTTTGTTCCTTTATTAGGTGTGCTTTCCAACCAAATCCTTCCACCCATTTTATCAATAAGCTTTTTAGAAATAAAAAGCCCCAACCCTGCACCACTCGTTCGATCTCCTTCGTTAGCACCTTGGGCAAAAGAGGCAAAAACTCTGCGTTGCAATTGTGCATCCATGCCAACGCCTGTATCCGAAACAGTAAACTTCAATTGAACAAATCCGCTTTCCTCGTTAAGAAGTTCAATGCGAATAAGCACCTCCCCTTTCTCCGTAAATTTAATAGCATTACCTACCAAATTAATGAGCACTTGTCTCAATCTTCTTTCATCCTGAATGAGTCGAGCTGGTACGTTTTGATCAACATCAATAATGAGTTCGATGCCCCTTTCCAATGAAAGAGGACGCATCAAATCCATTACCTGCTCCATAGATTCAGTAAAATCGAAACTGTCTTTTTCAATTTCCAACTCTCCAGACTCCATCTTGGTGTGATCGATGATATCATTTATAATATCCATCAATCGCGACGAACCAGATTTAATACTCCTGCCATAACGAAGTTGCTCCTGATCCAAGTTAGTTTTCAAAAGCAACTCACTCATACCTATAATACCGGTGAGAGGAGTTTTGATTTCATTGCTAAGCTGAGTAAGAAATTCTGACTTGTCCCTGCGAACGGCTTCGAGCTCCCCTGCTGCTGTTTCTTTTACCTCATCCGCCTCTATTCCTTTTTTCAATATTGGTCTTAAGAATAAAAGACTACCTATCAAGACCGCGGCGATAGACACTAAGGAAAGCAACGCCAATAATAATAAGTTGGACTTTATAGCGCTATCACTCTCATTGTTGACCAACACTATTACATCATTTATCTGACTCGCATACTCAGAAATTTGTCCATTGATTTGAACCACCTCATTGTAATCCCAATTGCTTTCTTTTTTCAAAATTTTCCGAATACCTTCTGTAGCATTGATAAAAGAAGCGGAAGTTTCCTGAATAGCGCTCACCAATTCCTTCGAGTTGGATCTTTGAATACCATAAGATTCATCTCCATTAACTAGAGCTTTCTGTGCAGCATCCCACCTAAAGATGATTGCCTTAATATCTGTAACGTCAGCCTCCGTTATAGCACTTTCCTGGGATTTCTGGTGCAGCAACAATAACTTTTGGGCCAACTCATGTGCTTGAGACTTTTGTTTGGACGCTACTGCTATGCTGGCAATTTGTTGCTTAGAAACACCGTAAGAAAAATAAGAATACGCCAAACCTAATCCAAGGCAGGCTATGACAATCGATAAAAAGAACCCGTTTAAAAATCTAAATTTTAACTTCATGATGTGTTTCGTGTAACAAAAATACACAAATCACATCAATATTACTAAGAAGCTTGTTTCCAGCGCATTAATGCAGACTTGACCTGTTCTACCGCAAAAGGTTTAGATACAAAATCATCCATCCCGCAGTCCAAGCAGCGTTTTTTGTCCTCTTCAGAATGATTTGCAGTCATCGCTATTATATATGTATCGAGTTTCTGTTCCCTGATTTTTCTGGTTGCCTCAATACCATCCATGACCGGCATTTGCATATCCATTAAAATGATCTTGGATTCCTTTTGTTTGAAGTATTCCAAAACCTCTGCACCGTTTGACACTAATTCTGATTTCAATCCTAAATTGTGAAGCATATACTGAATCACTTTTTGATTGATGCTATTGTCCTCAGCAATTAGGATGATGTCGTCTTCAAAGCGGGCACTATCCCATTCACTTTCCTCAGCACGACTTTGTTCGTGCATAACACCTATTTCGATTTTAGGAATATGCACTATAAACTTTGATCCCACATCGACCTTACTTTCTACATGAATGAATCCTCCCATGAGCTCCACAATCTGTTTACTAATTGCTAAGCCCAATCCCGTACCACCATATTTTCTAGAAATAGTGGAATCAACCTGTGAAAATGAATCGAACAGATGCTCTATTTTATCTGACGGTATTCCTATTCCCGTATCCTCTATCTCAATGCATAAAGCGGCGCTATTCGAATCTACCTTTTTGCTTTTACAATGGATGATAACTGAACCTCTCTCGGTAAATTTGATGCTATTTCCCATGAGATTGAGAAGAACCTGCTGTAGTCTCGACCCATCTAATATTAGTTGGTCGGGAACATCCATTGCTATATCTACAGCCAATACCAGTCCTTTGCTCTCGGCGTGTGGTCGTAATAAATCCGCAACTTCACATATCTTATCACGAATATCTATATTAATAGGTATCAAACTTGTCTTACCGCTTTCCATTTTTGAGAAATCCAAAATGTCATTGATTAAGACCATCAAACTTTTTCCGCTTTTTAAAATAGTGTGCACATAATCTTGCTGACGCTCGTCGAGTTTGGTTTGCTCAAGCAACTGTGCCATACCAAGAACACCGTTTAATGGGGTTCTAATCTCATGACTCATGGTCGCCACGAATTCACTTTTCACCTTTACCGCTGCCTCTGCTTGATCTCTGGCAGCTACCAAAGCAAGATGCGTTTTTATTTCTTCCGTTTTATTGCGAACCCGATAGACCAAAAATTTTATACCAGCCTGTTCAACCATACCTATAGATATGTATGCATGTATGATTTCTCCGTTGCTGCAAACCAAATCCGCTTCTGATGACCAAAATTTATTTTGGTGAATGGTTTCTAAGCCCTTTTCTATTTCTTCGGATGTGAGAGGAATTCTTCTCAAAATGGCAAAATCTTGATTGATGATTTCGTTCTCTTTAAAACCAAGCATCGTGAGAGCAGTGGTATTGACATCCAAAATAATTCCTGTCATTGATGAAATAAAGAGTGCATTCTCTGTCTTTTGAGAAAGTCCAACCAACACATCTCGATGAAGCCTCATGTGGTTTATGATATTGGTCTTGGAGCCAGAGAGAAGGTATTCTGTGAAAAATCCAAAGACCATTAAAACCAATAAATTCAACCTTGAAGAATCTGACAAATCCGGGTGAAGAAAGATGGCAGCGATAATGATAGAAAAGATGATTATCACAAAACGATAAGAATCTTTAGAGGTCCTGAATGAAAGCGAACACAGTTGGGTGCCGAAAAGAAGAGATACAAAATGTAGCAAATGAAAATCATTAATGTAAGCCGTAATGCCAAGCTGTATGGAGTACATATAAAAGTACAGCCCCATCCAAAAAAACAACCTTCCATCAGAGATAGTCTCCTTTTTCGAACAGTAAAAAAGAATCAGAGAAATCAAAACAACAAACGCTACCAACGGAACTAAAACGAGACTTTCCGGATGTATGATTTCGAAAACAAGCGGATTTACAATAGCGCATGCTGCGCCCCAAAGCACAGTGTTAGAGTAGACCTTTCTTGCCCTACCTTCGCGTTTACCGGATAGCATTCCGTACATTGCACTCAAGTTTTAATTCAGCATTCATATCTAAATTAAACGGAGATTGGGTTACAAGGTTTCGAAATACATTTCTTCATTCTGCTTTATATATGGCGTTTCCGTATGGCTTTTATCCATAGCATGCCATGCGCAAAAAACCGAGACCGACTCTTCAGAAGTTTTCAGAAAGAGAAAAATTATAACCGCCGCCACTCTTTCTAGTTTATCAGCAGGAAGTCTTATCGGATTGAATGAGCTTTGGTATAAAGATTATCCGCGTTCACGATTTCAAACTATTAATGATAATGATCAATGGTTGCAAATGGATAAAATTGGTCACGTAATGACTTCATACCAGCTTGGTGTGCTTGGTTATGAAAGCATGAAGTGGAGCGGCATGAGTGAAAATACAAGTTTGTATTTAGGTGGAAGTCTCGGATTAATTTATCTCTCTGGTATAGAAATTTTGGATGGACATTCTTCGCAATGGGGATTCTCATGGGGTGATCAACTAGCAAATTTTTTAGGAACATCATCGTTCATTGCACAACAAAAAATTTGGAAAGAACAACGAATCAATTTGAAATTTTCATATTCAAATACACCTCTTGCAATGTTGAATCCTGATCAACTAGGCCGTAATTTTCAACAACGTGTTTTGAAAGACTACAACGGACAAACATATTGGGCATCAATCAACGTATCTTCCTTTCTTGCGTCTGACGCGGCTTTCCCGAGATGGATGAATGTTGCATTTGGTTATGGAGCGTATGGAATGACGACTGCAAAAAACGTTGTTAATGATGTTAATAATTTTCAACGCACGCGTGAATTCTATTTATCATTTGATGCAGATTTGAATCGAGTAAGATGGCCGAAGAAGTGGATAAAGATTACAGCACGAATTTTAAGCTTCATCAAACTACCTTCACCAGCTCTCAAAATGCAGAGTGACGGAAAAGTGAAATTGTACGCATTACATTTTTAGAACAAAAAGTTTTGAGTTGCGTATCACGCAATTCAAAATCAGAAATAAATAAATTAGGAAACAAATCAACCGTTACTAAAATGAAAACAAAGTCAAAATCAGCTGCAGCTCCTAAGGCTGCAAAGAAGGCTGCTAAGAAAGCTGCTCCTAAGAAAGCCGCTAAGAAAGCTGCCAAGAAAGCCGCTAAGAAGCCTGCTGCTAAGAAGGCTGCTCCTAAGAAGGCTGCTAAAAAAGCTGCTCCTAAGAAGGCTGCTGCTAAGAAAGTTGCTAAGAAGGCCGCTCCTAAGAAAGTTGCCAAGAAAGCTGCTAAAAAAGCTGCTCCTAAGAAGGCTGCTGCTAAGAAAGTTGCTAAGAAAGCTGCTCCTAAGAAAGCTGCTAAGAAGCCTGCTGCTAAGAAGCCTGCTGCTCCAGCAACTGGTGCTAGCAACTAAGCTTGCTTTAACAAGATTAAAAAAGCCTCCCGTTCTCGAGAGGCTTTTTTTTTTATCCCTTTATTTTTTCTTCCGAAGCGTAAGCACTATCGGTAAGTGGTCACTGTATCCACCTTTGTAATCATCTCCAGCATAAGTCCTATTAGGACGAGCTACTCCTTTATTGTCGGTAAACAAAATCGAAGAATCTTTTACAAAACGAAAATCTGAAACGCTTGTGACCCATCCCTTGCTGCCTGTCAATAAAGAATTGGTTACAATAAACTGATCTAACGCTCCCCACTCACCTTTATACCAATAAGACCCAACCCCATTCTTGTGCGACTCCGCTGCCAAATTGTATAGGCCAGATTCCATATTCGTACCTGCCTTGAGCACCTCCACAATACTTTTATTATCCGGATGATCATTAAAATCGCCCATGATGATCACCTTTGAACCAGACTTTTCCAATGGCTCAACTTGAGACTTTAATATGCTTGCAGCAGCCACTCTCTTAAACTCTGACTCTATCTGCCCGCCACTTCTGCTTGGCCAGTGATTTACAAAAAAATAGACAGACTCATCGCCCAACTTCAATCGAGCCTTCAAGATATCTCTGGTACGTTCGTTTGGGTCCTCAGGAATACTTACCCTTAAAAATTCAGCATCTTCTTCCTTTATAAACGAAGACTTATACAACAATGCCACATCGATCCCGCGCTCGTCAGGACTATCTTTATGAATAATCTTATAATTGGCTCCCTTCAATTCTGGTAAGGCAATCAAGTCCTCCAAAACTTTACGATTTTCTACTTCGCATAATCCTATTACATCCGGTAGTCCAGAATTCATCTTTAGCATTACCTCAGCAATTCGGCTAAGTTTCATTTTATAACGATCTTCCGTCCATTCCAACTTACCCTGAGGAGTGAAGTCGTCGTCGTTGGTTTCAGGATCATTCACGATGTCAAAAATATTCTCAACGTTGTAAAAAGCCACGACCAACGTATCACCAGCTTTCTGCTCGCTGACCGCACTCTTTGTCGTATCCTTGCACGATGCGCCCCACATCATCACCGCTGATAAAGCTACAAGGGCTAATTTTAAATGTCTCTTCACTTTCTTTTTTTTCGCAAGATGCATCAAATCTCTCAAATTCTGTTTCTATTACCTTTGACCCGATGCGAAGATTTCACATTTTCATAATAATAATAGCAGCTGTCATTTCCTTTCACACAGGTTGTCGAAATGAATCTACAGAGAATAGTAATGTCTTTTTTTATAATGAAAACAATGGAATCACTTCACTTGACCCAGCGTTCGCCCGCGATTTAGAAATCATGTGGGCAACGAATCAGCTATATGATGGATTGGTAGAAATTACAAGTGAACTCGAGATTGTACCATGCATTGCTCATTCTTGGAAACTCTCCGAAGACCTTACAACCTATACCTTCTTTTTGCGAAATGATGTTTACTTTCATGACTCCGAAGTTTTTCCAAACGGAAAAGGAAGGAAAGTCACGGCTCAAGATTTCGTTTTTAGCTTCAATCGCATTTTAGATCCGAAAGTTGCGTCACCAGGAGCCTGGATTTTTGCGAAAACGAAAAAAAATATCGAATCACCATTCACTGCAGTCAACGATACTACTTTGGTCATTCAACTCGAAAAGCCCTTTCCACCTTTTCTTTCCATTCTTTCCATGCAGTATTGCAATGTAGTGCCACATGAAGCCATCGATAAATATGGTGTCGACTTTCGTTCAAATCCCGTTGGAACAGGCCCCTTCAAATTTGCTTTCTGGTATGAAAATAACGCTTTGGTTTTTCATCGCAATCCGAACTTTTGGCAATCAGATGAAGCTGGAAAAAAACTTCCTTATCTGGATGCTATTAAAATTGATTTTATAAAAGATCCCGCAGTTGAATATCAAGGACTACTGGCAGGTTCCTATGATTTTATATCCGGAATCCATCCTTCATACAAAGATGAGTTGCTCAATTCTGATGGAGAGCTATCGGAAATTTTCAAATCAAAAATCACCTTTTATAAAGTTCCATTTATAAAAACAGACTACATCGGCTTTATGATCGACCCGAATGCCGAGGTCTCCAAAAATTCCCCACTACTCCACCGTGAATTGCGCAAAGCGATAGAACTTGCCATTAATAAAAAAGAAATGGTGAAATTTCTTCGAAACAATACAGTGGTTCCAGCATCTCAGGGATTTGTGCCGCCTACTCTACTTTCAAAAACCACAAACGCTTTCAATGACTATAATCCCGTAAGAGCTAAAGCCATTTTAGATAGCCTCGGATATAAAAACGGTCAAGGACTTCCTGAAATCACTATTACAACCACTGGCGATTATACAGATCTTATTGAATACATACAGTTCAACTTGGATAAAATCGGAATCAAGGTGAAAGTCGAGGTAATGCAAGGTTCCACTTTTCGCGAAGCCTCAGCGAAGGGTAAGCTCGCAGCATTTCGTAAATCTTGGTTAGCAGACTACCCTGACGCTGAGAATTTCTTTAATCTATTTCTAAAAGAAAATTTCTGTCCGATTGGTCCGAATTATATGCATTACCACAATGAAACCTTTGAAAATCTCTATTCGAAATCTCTGGAAGTAACCGATGATAGTACCAAGCAGGAGTTGTATTTGAAGATGAACACTCTTATTTCTGAAAGCGCTTCTGTTATTCCTCTTTATTATGACCAAGTCTCACATTTCGTTTCACCACGAATAAAAAATTGGGAAATCAACTCAATAAATATGATTGACTTGAAAAAAGTCAAGAAAGTCTATTAGTTTCGCAGTCATCAAACCAACAGCCTGTGCTCAAGATTGACATGCATACTCATATCATACCCAAACATCTTCCTGATTGGACGAAGAAGTTTGGATATGGCAATTTCATTCACCTTGACCATCACAAACCTGGTTTCGCGAGGATGATGCAAGGGGAAAAGTTCTTTAGAGAAATTGAATCAAATTGTTGGGATGCCGAAGAACGCATAGAAGAGTATTCTAAGTACCACACCCAGGTTCAAGTCGTATGCACCATTCCTGTTCTCTTTGCCTATTGGGCTAAACCTAGTGATGGCTTTGAAGTTTCCAGATATCTCAATGATGATGTCATTGCATTGGTAAAGAAATATCCAAAGAACTATGTGGGATTGGGCACATTACCAATGCAAGATATCGAGCTCGCGGTTCAAGAATTGGAACGTATAAAGAAAGAAGGGATAGTTGGGATTCAAATTGGCAGCAATATCAATGGTAAAAATTTGAATGAGCCATTCTTCTATCCATTATGGAAAGCACTGGAAGAATTGGATATGTGCGTGCTGGTACATCCCTGGGAAATGATGGGAGAAGATCAAATGAAAAAATACTGGTTGCCATGGCTGGTGGGCATGCCAGCTGAAACCACCCGTGCTATTTGTTCATTAATTTTTGGGGGTATTTTCGAAAAATTCCCAAAGGTGCGCTTCAACTTTGCACATGCCGGAGGAAGTTTTATTCCTACTATAGGAAGAATTGAACATGGCTTTAATTGTCGTCCCGATTTGGTAGCTATTGATAATGACATCACACCTCGTTCCTATATTGGAAAATTTTGGGTGGACAGTGCTACTCATGATCCAGAGTTGTTGCACTATATATTAAAGCATCAAGGATCTAAAAAAGTGAGCCTCGGTACCGACTATCCTTTCCCACTCGGCGATTTGGAAATCGGAAAATTCATTGAAGAAATGGGCCTCAGCGATGAAGTAGTCGAGGACATCTTTTGCAACAGTGCACTCGAGTGGCTCAATTTAAAAAAGGAAGATTTTCTTTAATAGATAAAATCTGATTTATAGACTCGCTGATTGCCGACTGCGTCAATTACAGTCAGCTCGAAACTATGCTTTCCGGGTTGAATAAAACGCTTGTCGAAGTAATACACCAATCGATTTGTTTTAGCATCATATTCCATCAAAGCCCATTCTCCATCTATTTTGGGAATGATTTGGTCAACGCCCGAAAGTCCATCGTAGATTTTAAATGTAAACGTAGCCTTTCCTTTCATTGACGCCGCAAAATCAACTGGCTGAATGCCTGGCTTGACTGTATCGATCATCAATGCAAAATATCCCAAATACATGGGATTGGCCGTTACCCAGCCGTTTTCATAAACTCCGCCTTCAGAGATAATTTTTTGCTTGTCGGGATCCCAGCGAGCAACCACTGCCTTTGAAGACAGTTGTGACGGAACTTTAGATGCATTGAGTGAAAGCGTGTACTTGCCGTGGACCGGCTCATAAGGTGAAGCTATTTTATATGTCGAAGTGATAGCGCCCGCAATCTCTTTGCCTTCAGTGATGGTCAAATTCAAATCTTCATACAAATTAAGGGCGGGCATTTGAATGCGGACTTTATCATTTTTGTATTCGTTGTCCTTCTCCCAATCCCAAACTGCGAGGTATGATCCTGCTTTGGGAGCTGGCCCCGAAGCCTTTGTAAGCGCATCCACTTCAAAAGATACCGACGAACGGTTTCCCATGAGATCAACCACTACATAATCCAATTTATGACGTTTGCCATCTTTAAAACGCACGATGCCATCATCTACGAGATTATCATATATATCTAAAGGATTTCCGGGGAGACGGTAAGACCCATGAATTTGGCTGCGATCTTTTTTAAATCGCTCATAAATCGTATGAGCATTCATTGCGCGGTTGGTAGTAAAATCAAGTTTGTCCATTCGTTGGCCATAAACCTGAATACCATCAACCCACAATTCTATTCTATATATACCGCAGCGATTGGCATTGCCATCCAGCGCATCACTGGTATGGATAGCAAAACCCACTTCACCATAAACTTTTGGAACGGTGGTGGACTTCAGTTTCACCGAACCTGCCGACCCTGCTGTTTCGTATCTCACAGGTACTCTGCCATTGTTGATCCAAGTAGAATCAGTCATCGGAACTAGCCAAATACCGGAAACAGACGGCTTGATATTATCCTTAACATCAAATCCAAAGAGCAATGGATTGATGATTTTTTCACTTTTAGTTTCTCTAATTTCAAAATGGAGATGTGGACCTCCCGAACCGCCTGTGTTTCCGGATAACGCCACTACCTCTCCCTTGGTTACTTTCAAAATAGACGAATCTGGAAAGAGATCTACGCTGAATGACTTGAGGCGATATTGTTCTCTTTTTACATACTCGTCAATTTTGGCACTATATGACTTGAGGTGTCCGTAAACGGTTGTGTATCCATTGGGATGGTCGATATAGAGGGCATATCCATAACCCACAGGCGAGACTTTTATTCGACTAACGAAGCCATCCGCCGCCGCATATACCTTGAGTCCCTCTTGCTGCATGGTCTTAATATCAATACCCGCATGAAAGTGATTGGTACGAAGCTCTCCAAAATTGCCGGAAAGATTGATGGGCACATCCAAAGGATTGCGAAAATAATCCTTGGGATAATTTTGCTGGGCGTTCAATCCTTTTGGGAAGCACAGCAGAACATTGACAAAAGCTACAAATATTAAAACACCCGCACGCATCATCGGCTATCAAGTCTTTATTGCAAAAACAAAAATCAACCATCGTGCCCTTTCGCTGCAACCCATTGCTTTTGAAATATCAACATCAAATTTGAATAAAACTGTTGTAAAATGAAGCGCTGAAAGTCTTACATTTGACCTCGATTCGATGTTTTAAGGACTATAAAATCATGAGTCACCAAGAGATACTCCAAAGAATAGAAAGTAAGATTTCACAGTTGGGTGAATCGAAGCGTCAACTTGAAGCCCAAGTCACAAGGCTCAAGGATGAGAATGCGTCTTTGTATAAAATCAATGGAGAGCTACTTGCACGCGTGGAAGAATTGTCTGAGAAAAACAAAGAATTGGAGAACACCACATCATTCAAACCAGCCATTCAGGAAGATTTCCGTGTGGCTACCAAGCAGAGGATCAATGATCTGGTGAAAGAAATAGACGAATGCCTCGCCTTACTCAATAAATAAAAGATATATGAACGAGATTTCCATCAAAGTCAATATCGCAGGTCGCTCTTATCCACTGACTATCAGTAGTGAACAAGAAGACGCTATTCGTAAGGCAGAACAAAAGATTGAAGCCAGCCTGGAAACATTCCAGAAAAACTACGCTGTAAAAGATAAACAAGACCTATTGGCCATGACAGCGCTCCAAGTAGCAACTGCCAGTGCCCCCGTTGTAGAAACTAAAACGGTGATCGAAAAAGTTATCGAACGCGTAGAAGTGCCAACAGATATGTCAGCTGAACTGTCACAGCTGGAAGCTCTTGTTGATCAGTACCTTCAATAAAAAAGTCATTTTCAAATCTCCTCGATCCGCTGCAACGACTTCCCCAAGGAAGTGGAATGTTTAATTTAAAATACCATCAGCAACATGGACTCAATTTACATGGCCGTTGCTGCGTTACTAGGTGTTATCGTTGGAGCTGGAGCCGCTTGGTTCCTCCTCAATAGCGTTCTCAATAAAAAAAGAGAAAACATCCTCGCAGAAGCCGCCAAAGAAGGTGAAACACTTAAGGAGAAAAAAATGCTCCAAGCCAAGGAAAGATTCCTTGAACTAAAATCCCAGCACGAAAAAGAAGTGCAGGAGAGAAACAAAAAAGTACAACAAGGTGAAGACCGCATCAAAAACAAAGAGCGCGAACTATCACAACAAATCGAACAGTACAAGAAGAAAGAAAAAGATCTCGAGGGTCAGCGTGAGAACTTAAACAAACTCACTGAACTCAATCAGAAAAAACAAGGCGACTTGGAAAAGGCAAACCAGAAAGCAGTGACACTTCTGGAAGAACTAGCCAAAATGAGCGCCGATCAAGCAAAAGCTCAATTGATGGAGCAACTCAAGGAAGAAGCTCGAAATTCAGCCGCTGGTCAAATCCAAAACATCATTGATGAGGCTAAAGTAAAAGCCAATCAAGAAGCAAAGAAAATTGTTATTCAAACCATTCAGCGCACTGCTGTTGAACACGCAGTTGAAAACAGCGTTAGCGTATTCAATATCGAAAATGATGAGATGAAAGGTCGCATCATCGGTCGCGAAGGACGCAATATCCGTGCACTTGAAGCTGCAACCGGCGTTGAAATTATTGTTGACGATACCCCAGAGGCAATCGTTCTCTCATGCTTCGATCCCGTGCGTCGCGAAATCGCACGCTTGTCATTACACCAACTCGTAACTGACGGACGTATTCACCCACAAAGAATTGAAGAGATTGTAGCTAAAGTGCGCAAAAACATCGAAGAAGAAATTGTCGAAGTTGGAAAGCGCACATGCATCGAACTCGGAATTCACGGCTTGCACTCTGAATTGATCCGAATGGTAGGTCGCATGAAATACCGCTCTTCGTACGGACAAAATCTCTTGCAGCACTCACGCGAAGTAGCTAATCTCTGTGCGACAATGGCAAGTGAGCTAGGTCTCAATCCTAAAACTGCAAAACGTGCAGGACTGCTTCACGATATTGGGAAAGTTCCAGATGATGAAAGCGAATTGCCACACGCAATTCTAGGTATGAAGCTCGCCGAGAAATATGGCGAAAAACCTGATGTTTGCAATGCAATCGGAGCTCACCACGATGAAATCGAAATGAAGACATTGATGGCTCCGATAATTCAAGTCTGTGATGCTATCAGCGGTGCTCGTCCTGGCGCACGACGCGAAGTAGTAGAAGCATATATTCAACGCCTGCGTGATCTAGAAAATATGGCGCTTGAATACCCGGGAGTTTCAAAATCATTTGCTATTCAAGCTGGACGCGAACTTCGTGTCATGGTAGAGGCTGATAAAGTTTCAGACGAACAAGCCGACGCTCTTGCTGTCTCTTTGGCAAGCCGCATTGAAACAGAAATGACCTATCCAGGCCAAGTGCGCGTGACAGTGATTCGTGAAAAGCGCGCTGTGGGCGTGGCCAGATAACGAAATTATCTTCAAGAAAATAAAAAAGGGCAGCCAATGGCTGCCCTTTTTGTATGTACAAAATCAAGATTATTCACCATAAATCCAGCGCACACCCAACTTCACAATCACCGTATTGTCAGCACTGCGGAGCTCAAAAGATGTTTTCTTCTCAAAATCGATAGGACGAAAAATAATATACCCCACATTATCGTCTGCACTCACTCCGTCCTCATCAAAAACTTCTAACCTTACTTCATTGGTATATGCACGAATTTCAAGAGGAAGACCGCTTTTGAAGCCCACAGTCGCGACGCCTTTGGAATCTTCTATAACTTCACTTTTATAAATTGGATTGCCGAGTTGACTCATCGTCACATACAAGTCTGGCTCAGTCGCAAAGGGCGCCATAGAATCCCACTTGCTGCCATCTTTGCTATACAAGGGAAACTTTATCAACTCAAGTGACTGCACTTCTACTCCCAGCAAAATTTGTTTTTTAAATACTTTTCCTCCACCTCCTGAGCCCGATTTAGAAGACTTACATTGAATCAAGGAAAGTCCCAAAATCATGTAAAAAACCACATTTAATTTCATAACCAAGTATTGTTAATCTTGCACGAAAATAATCTATTCCTGCGTTGTTTTGCGCTGTTATCTTTGTCGGAAGCTGCCACGTATTTTGTCAGAAAGAAAACAATTCATATCAAGTTTCAATTGGAATACGGCCACTGTCGTTTTTCAAATCATCATTCAGACACTCTATACAGGGCTTCTAGCACGAATGGTAACCACCGACGCATTCGCCTTAATGGGAATCGTTTTGGCAATGATGGGTTTTGCTGAAATTTTTTCCCAAGTTGGAATTGGTCCTGCAATTATTCAGCGCAAAGAACTACATCCCCAACACCTCAGTGGCGCTTTTTACACGTCACTCATTCTCGGCCTTACATTCACGCTCGCATTCGTTTTTGGCGCTCCTGCGATTGCAAAATTCTACAATGATGACCGCCTTATAACGATTACACAAATCACCGCCACTAGCTTCACCATCTCAGCTCTAGCCGTCGTTCCAAGAAGCCTCATGCTAAAAGCGATGAACTTCAAAGCGTTTTTCGTCGCGGGAATGGTGTCTATAATTGGAGGTAATTTGATTATAGGATTATCACTGGCCTATCTTGGTTATGGAGTATGGGCTTACGTGTGGGCGCTATTTGCTCAGAATATTCTTATGACTTTAAGTTTTTGGATGTTTCAGAAAACAAAATTCCCCCTCGTATGGGAATGGTCCTATACAAAAGAGCTCATTTCATACGGTGGAGCAAGTACACTTTTTAATGCACTCAACTACGCAGCCACAAAAGTTGATGTAACACTCTTACCAAAATACGCCAATCGCCTACCCGATATCTCCACACCCCGACAAGGAATGGAAGCCGCTGGTATGTATGAACGCAGCGCTTATGTAATGTCTTTGCCAATCACAATCATGGCAAAACTCTCGGATAGCGTACTTTTTTCAGGCATGTCGAAGATGCAAGATGAAAATGAAAAACTGAAAAAACTCATTCTCACCTCCTCTCAAGTCCTCTCTATCATAATTATTCCCTCCACCATCTATATCATCTTTACGGCAAGCGCAATTATTGAAATTTATTTGGGTAAAAACTACGCGGATAGCGCAGATATACTGAGCATTCTATTCCTTGCTATAATTTTTCGCTCCCTTAGTCGACTTAATGACGCATTGCTTAGAGCAAAAAATGCGGTGATGAAAGGAGCATACTACAAGTTGTTTTATTTGGTGATCATGGTAGTTGGTGTCTATATCAGTATACCATTTGGCATGAAAGCGGTGTCTGCTTCTATTGTCATCACCACATTTATTCATTATTTGATGTCCATTTATCTCTGTAGAAAACTGATTAAGGTTTCTATCCTCAAACAACTAAAAGCGACGGTACCTGGAATCAAATTGGGAATATTAGCCTTCTTGGTCCTTCTTTTATTCAGAATTTTCGGACCAAATTTTAAACCGCTTCTCGATCTCTTGATTACAGCAGCCTTGTGGATGGCTTCGACGCTTGGCTTATTGTACTTTTCACCAAAAGTACTCCTTGCTAACGGCATTCATCCTTTTGATTTTATACCCTCACGTTTGCGATCAATACCTTTGCTAGGCTCTGTATTGCGCCGCTGGTCACAGAAGGAGACTTGATTCCACCACTTTGGCTTAAAAAATGCTCTTGCCCCGCTAAATTTGCACCATGAAACACTTCCTAGTTTTTGTACTTTTTACAATATGTCTCAACACTTTTGGACAATCCAAAATTGCCTTTAGTGGAGCCGACTCGTTGGCGTTTTTAGTACAAATGGAGAATAATAGTGTAAACAACATCTATTGCACTGATATCACTTTCTTCGTCACCACTCCTGGAAAAACGAAATTCAATATCTCATTTTCCAATACCAATGTGAAGTCGTTGGAGCAGGTCATTGATATCAAGGCCAACACTTTTACTCAATATGAAATTAGGGTAGCAAAAGGCAAGACGCAGCTTTTCTTGATTGCCGAGGCCAAGCTTACTGAAATCACCGCTATTCCATTGGCTGAAGAAACCACAGGACTTTCGGACACCACCATTATCATTGAAACACCTTATGATGGTCGAAAAGCTTGTGACAATCCAGTATCAGCTGTGGAGTTTGAAAGTATAAAAGAAAATCTATCCAAAATTGGATTCGAATTCAAGCGTTTTGAAACCCTAAAAGGCGTGGTTGGCTTCAACTGTCTCACCGTAGATCAGCTTCGCTACCTCCTTTCGCAGCTCGAATTGGAAGATAACAAAGTGAAAATTACTGAACTCGCCAAAGAAAAGATTTACGATTACGACCGTGCTATGTTAATTGTTGATGATTTCTTCTTAGAAAGGAATAAGAACAAGGTAAAATCAATCCTACAATAAAGAGAGTATCTTACCTTCGCGACGCAATATTTACAACGTCGCAACATGAAAAAAGTACACAATTTCAGCGCAGGACCTTCTATACTTCCAAAAGAGGTCATCGAACAAGCTTCTCAAGCCATAATTGAGTTTGACAATATGGGCCTCTCGCTCATCGAAATTTCTCACCGTTCGAAGAACTTTGAAAAGGTCATGGATGAAGCCCGTAGCTTGGTTAAAGAGATTCTCTCTTTACCCGCAAACTATGAAGTACTTTTCCTTCAAGGCGGCGCTACATTAGGTTTCTATACTACTGCTATCAATCTTCTTAAGGAAGGTGGCAAAGCAGCCTATGTAAATACTGGCGTTTGGGCCACCGGCGCTATTAAAGAAGCAAAACTTGTTGGTAATGTTGAAGTGATTGGGGATAGCTCAGATAAAAACCACAGCTATATACCAAAATTCGATGTACCATCTGATGCTGATTATTTGCATATTACTTCAAATAATACCATCTTCGGAACACAATACCACCAGTTCCCAAAATCAAGCATCCCCTTGGTTTGTGATATGAGTAGTGATATTTTTTCAAAGCGATTCAACGCATCTGACTTCACACTCATCTACGCTGGAGCTCAGAAGAACATGGGGCCAGCCGGAACAGTGATGTACATCGTTGACAAAAATGCATTAGGACATACTGGACGTAAACTGCCTGCATATCTGGATTTGGCAGCACATATAGACAAAGATTCCATGTACAATACTCCACCAGTATTCGCCGTGTATGCAAGCATGCTCACCCTGCGCTGGATCAAAGCCAATGGTGGATTAGAAGGAATGGAAAAACGCAATGACGCTAAACAAAAGTTATTCTATTCAGAACTAGACAGAAATCCAATGTTCAAAGGTCATGCTGTTCCTGAAGCACGCTCTTGGATGAATGCGACTTTCACATTGGTAGATGATGCAGCTGCATCCGAATTCGACAAGATGTGGAAAGATGCAGGCATCAGCGGCATCGCTGGACACCGCTCTGTGGGCGGCTATCGCGCGAGCATGTACAATGCACTTCCAATCGAAAGTGTGCAAGTACTTGTGGACGTAATGAAGGAGTTCGAAAAAACAAAAGGATAAGAAAACAATTCCGAATTCGGAATTTAGAATATAGAATATTTACAACTATGAAGATTCTTGCGAATGATGGCATTGATGCCGGTGGTAAGAAAGCCCTAGAGGCTATGGGCTTTACTGTGATTACAGATAAAGTAGCACAAGATCAATTGGCCAACGCTATTAATAGCGATAACATTATTGGCCTATTGGTGCGCAGTGCGACCACGGCTCGTAAAGATTTAATCGACGCTTGTCCAAATCTCAAGTTCATTGGACGTGGTGGTGTAGGTATTGATAATATCGATGCAGAATATGCCCGATCTAAAGGTATTGAAGTGTTCAATACACCTGCATCCAGCAGTCAAAGCGTCGCTGAGCTTGTAATGTCGCTCATGTTTGCTGCCAGCCGTGGTATCTACGACGCAGGCACACACATGCCTTCTAGAGGAGCAGAAGAATTTGAATCACTAAAGAAAAAGTACGCTAAAGGAATCGAGCTTAGAGGTAAAACACTCGGAGTTGTTGGATTCGGCCGTATCGGACGATCGCTTGCATCTTATGCGCTAGGCTGTGGTATGAAGGTAATCGCATTTGATATGTATCCTTCCGATGCTCCAGTGACACTTCACATCGAAGGTCATGGGGCGGTAGAAGTAAAAGTACCTATGGTGGATATGGAAACTATTCTTGCCCAGTCTGATTTTATTTCCTTACACGTACCTAAACAGGCCAATGGCGCTGCTGTATTGGGGGAACAAGAATTGGCAAAATGTAAAAAAGGTGTAATTCTCGTGAATACCTCACGTGGTGGAGTGATTGATGAAGCTGCACTCATGAATAGCATTCATTCGGGCCATGTAGGTGCTGCCGCGCTGGATGTTTTTGTAGGTGAGCCCAAACCAAATGTCCTTTTGCTCTCGCATAAAGGAATCATCTCTACCCCTCATATCGGAGCTTCTACGAATGAAGCTCAAGAAAGAATTGGACTCGAGATAGCTGATCGTGTGAAGGAGATCATGAAACTCTAATCAATGGCCAAAGTAGTACCATTCAAGGGTGTAAGACCACCTGCAGACAAGGCGCACTTGGTAGCATCAAGAAGCTACGTGAGCTACACGAGACCGCAATTGCGTTCTAAGCTCTATGAAAATCCCTATAGCTTTTTGCATATCATTCATCCTGATATGGGCAGTTCCAAGCTACATAAAACAGCTTCGCCGATTGAGCGATTTGAATTGGTGCGAAAGAAATATGCTGACTTCAAACATGAAGATATATTAATCAAGGATCTTAAAGATTCTTTTTACATATATCGTCAAATAAAAAATGGACACCCCTTTACGGGAATCATTGCAGCCGTAGCAGTCGAAGACTACTTAAATGGCAAAATCAAAATTCACGAGCAAACGCTTTCAAAGCGGGAAGAAACATTCACCACTTATCTCGACATTACCGATATCAATGCCGAGCCGGTGCTACTCATGTCTCCAAGAAGCAGTGATTTGGAAAAAATTTATGCTCGCTATTTGTCGCTGCGTCCAGAATATGATTTCACAACTACAAATAAGGATAGACATCAATTATGGGTCATTGATGATGTGAAAGATGTCGAAGCAATTCAACAAGTCTTTTCTCAAATAGATGCTCTCTACATTGCCGACGGCCACCACCGAAGTGCATCGAGCGCCAGCCTTTGTAAAAAACGAAACGCGGAGCGCAACGGTAGCGGAAATGAGCCATGGAATTACTTCCTCGGATTTATACTTGATGAAAATACAGTAAGGATTTTTGAATTCAATCGTCTTGTAAAAGACCTAAATGGGCTCACAGAAAAAGAATTCTTGAAGGCACTTGAAAAAGACTTTTACGTCAATCTTGCCCCAAGCAATTATAAGCCCGTTCAAAAGGGAGAATTTAGTTTGTATATGGACAAACTCTGGTACACTTTGACTGTCAAAGTGCATACGGATGAGTTAGACGCACAAGTGCTGAGCGATTTAATACTGGGGCCTATTTTGAATATCAAAGATCTCAGAAAAGACAAGCGCATCGCCTTCCTCGATGGACCAAAAGGAATGGAAGGTTTAAAGCACGCGGTTGACAAAAATAAATTTAAAGCCGGTTTTGGCCTTTTTCCAGTCGGGATTTCTGAATTGAAAAGCATAGCAGATAATCACGGTACCATGCCGCCAAAAAGTACATACGTTGAACCAAAACTTAGAAGCGGATTGGTTGTTTACGAAACAAGTGTTTGAAGAATCTAGCTTTTAAAATAAAATGAATATTGCAAAAAATTTATCAGAGCTTAGAAGAGCTGTTCCGGGGAGAGTAAAAATTATAGCAGTATCCAAAACAAAACCAATTGAACTCCTCAAGGCCGCATATGATGCTGGCCAGAGGGCTTTCGGTGAGAATTATGTGCAGGAATTGGTCGAAAAATCTCCCTTGCTTCCTTCGAATATCGAATGGCATTTTATTGGACATCTTCAAACCAATAAAGTAAAAAATATTGCCCCTTTCGTTAGCTATATTCACGCGGTGGACAGCGAAAAATTACTCCGAGAAATAGACAAACAAGCAGAAAAAAACGGGCGTATCATCAATTGTTTGCTTCAGTTTCACATCGCTGACGAGGAAAGTAAGTTTGGCTTTCAACTTGAAACCTATAAAGAAGTATTGAATGCAATTCCATTCAACGAATTCAATAACATTCGAATTTGTGGTGTTATGGGCATGGCTTCATTTGTGCAAAACCAGCTGCAGATAGAAAGTGAGTTCAATACTCTAAAAGACATATTCGACGAACTCAAAACGGGATTATTTAAAGATCATAATGAATTCGTTGAATTGAGCATGGGTATGAGCGGAGACTGGCCATTGGCTGTGGATAAGGGCAGTACAATGATTCGAATTGGCTCTTCGATTTTTGGCAATCGTATCTGAGAAATATCACCTTATCGCCTAATTTTTGTCAAAAGCCGATGCAATCGGCGAATCAAAGCTATATTGCCTCTGTATTCACTTTATAAAATATTTTTCAATAATGAAACTTCTTGTCACCACAGACTTCTCTGCTAATTCTAAATCGGCTATAAAATTTGCCGCTTTGCTCGCAAATAAAGAAGCAGGTTCTGAAATCACTTTTTATCATGCTGTTCAGGTAATGAAACCAACATCATGGAATGATGGTCATTTTAAAAAATACCTCGATTCAGAATTGAAAAGACTCACCACCGAGCTCCAGTCATTTGTTGCAAAGTCAGTAGCGAAAAATCTAGATAAAAAAGTAAAGGTTAAATTCCTTGTAGAAAATTCACTTTCTACCGAAAAGGCAATTATTGATGCGGCAAAAAAAAGCAAAGTGAATTTTATTTGTATTGCCACCAAAGGAGCAGGAATGCTCAGAAAGCTCATGGGTACGCATACTGAATATCTGGTAAACAACTCACCTATTCCAGTGTGCGCCATTCCAAGTGACTCTAAGATGAAAGATATTTCAAAAATTACCTACCTGAGTGATCTTGAAAATATTAAAAAAGAAATGACTCAAGTGGTGAAGCTCAATAACTCTTTGCGTGCCGCAGTTGAAATCTTGCATTTTTCTATGGTAGATTTAGAAAAATTTGAGTTGGATAAAGCAGCCAAAATCCTTTCAACTGATTTATTCGCTGGTGCAAGACTTACCGTTGAAGAGAACAACATTAACCTCTCTCTTGTTGACAAGGTAAATCGTTATGTCAAGGATAATAAGCCACACCTTATTGTAATGTTTACAAAAAGGAACAAAGGTTTCTTTGAAAGTTTATTCTTACCGAGCAAATCGGCTGAGTTGACTTTTACGACGAAGGTTCCAGTGATCGTTTACCCGAAGTAGAGAACGGGAACGAGAACGGGAACAAGAACGAGAACGAGAACGGGAATTCTGAATTCAGAATTCAGAATTTAGAATTTAGAATCAATAACGCAGCATATGATTACGAAGAGATTTACGATTATTTATTTAGCACTGGCGCCGGTTTGGTTTGCCTTAAGCTGGTACATATCACATCGTTTGCAACTTCGATTTATGTCTTTAGCCACAAATGAGCTCCAGACGCAATCGAATAATAAGCCCTTTATATATGCGAGTATATTCACCGCCATATACCTTGGAGCCTATCTAGTCATTAGGGATCTGTACAAACCAGCAAAGTCAGAGTAATCAACAATATGTAAACTTTTCAACCTTGTAAATAGGTTACAATGAGCCTTTATACCTTGCGCTCATAAACGATTAAACCCATGGCAGAAATTAATAAAGAAAAGTTGAAAGCATTGCAACTAGCAATGGACAAAATGGAGAAAACCTATGGAAAGGGTGCGGTGATGAAGCTGGGTGACAATGCTCAGGAAGCAATCGAAGCCATTCCTTCAGGTTCAATCGGTATCGACCTTGCGCTCGGTATTGGTGGATATCCAAAAGGACGAATCGTGGAAATCTACGGTCCTGAATCATCTGGTAAAACAACTCTAGCAATTCACGCTATTGCTGAATGTCAAAAACAAGGTGGTATCTGTGCGATTATCGACGCAGAACACGCTTTTGACAAGTTCTACGCCGAGGCGTTGGGTGTTGACACAGAAAACCTCCTTATATCACAACCTGACCACGGTGAGCAAGGTCTCGAAATTGCAGACAACCTCATCCGCTCAGGCGCAATCGACCTCATCGTAATCGACTCAGTGGCAGCTCTTACTCCACGCTCTGAAATTGAGGGTGAAATGGGCGATTCCAATGTAGGGGTTCAAGCTCGATTGATGTCGAAAGCACTCAGAAAATTGACAGCCACCATCAGCAAAACAGGTTGCTGCTGCATTTTCATCAACCAGCTTCGCGAAAAAATCGGTGTGATGTTCGGAAATCCTGAAACAACCACCGGTGGTAACGCACTTAAGTTTTATGCTTCTGTGCGTATCGACATTCGCCGCACACAACAAATTAAAGACGGCGAAAATGCAGTCGGTAACCGTGCAAAGGTGAAGGTTGTAAAAAATAAAGTAGCGCCACCATTCCGTCAAGCTGAGTTTGATATCATCTTCGGTCACGGTATCAGCAAAGTGGGTGAAATGATTGACTTAGGCGTTGACCTCAACGTAATCAAAAAGAGCGGTAGCTGGTTTAGCTACGGCGAAACCAAACTCGGCCAAGGTCGTGAAGCGGTTAAGCAATTGCTCGATGATAATCCTGAATTAGCAGAAGAAATCGAAACAAAAGTGCGCGCAGCCATAGCAGAAAAGGCTAAAGCGTAATTATTCCAAAATTTTTGACCCATGATTCCTCGGAGTCATGGGTTTTTTGTTGCCCTTTACCTCCTATTTTTGCAGCAATGAAAGCACTTTTTTATTTCCCTTTCGCATTAGCTGTTTTGATCATCGCCTGCGGCGATGCTAAGCAGCCCAATACTGTCACTGCCGAAAACAACCAAGGCGCTGTTGATTCGACATTGGCAAGACTTAATGAGCAAATTGAGAAGGATCCCAACAACTACAAAAACTATCTTGAAAGAGCCACTTATCTTGGTATTTTAAAAAATTATACGGAGGCCATGAAAGATGTAGATAGAGCCCTCCTCATCGACAGTACACAAAGCGATATCTTTCTCGTAAAAGGTGATTTACATTTTAAAATGTCAAATGAGAAAGAAGCCTACAACGACTATGCATACTGCATTCAACTCAACCCCAAAAATACCGACTGCTTGCTCAAAAAAGCTGCTATAGATATTCTCCTTAAAAATTACAACCTCGCGATCGGGCACATCAATACAGCTTTAAAGGAAAATGAAACACTACCCTATGCATACTACCTAAAAGGACGATTGTATAAAGAAACTGGTGATACTACACTTGCGAGTTCTTCGTATCAAACTGCTATCGAGGTTGACCCAACATACTACGACGCTTATATCGAAGTTGCTCTTCTTTATCACGCACGCAAGCATGATCTTGCCAAAGAATACTATAGATCTGCCATCGATCTTAAGCCCCGCTCGATTGAGCCTTGGTACAACCTTGGAATGTTCTATCAAGAGTCAGGAATGCGAAATAAAAATAACTTCAAAGAAGCTTTCGCTTGTTACGACTCTATTTTATCTATCGACGATCAATTCGCTGCTGCGCATTTCAATAAAGGATTTATCCACCTGGAATACCTTCAGCAATACGACTCCGCAATCGTTTACTTCACAAAAGCAATTGAAGTTTTTCCTAAATATTATCAAGCTTACTATAACCGAGGTCTTGCAAATGAAAGCTTAGAGAAACGCAAGCAAGCAGAAAGCGATTATCGTGCAGCACTTAATATTCAACCAGACTACACTGAGGCAGCGATGTCGCTTGATAGAATCTTAAAAGGCAAATAATTTCTAGTGCAGTAATTTTGGAGTGTAGAGAATTTCTACCTTGTCACTTTCACCCGGAATAACCGCAAAACTCAGATTTATTGCTGCTCTCTTCAAAACAATCAAATCAGGATTTGACTTGGGAACCAAAGTGAGGTAAAGTTCCACTTGAACATATTCCTCAGACTTCCTTGTGTCCACAACGAATCTAACTCCTTCTTTTGAAATTGCGTTGTCGCCCCAGGATACCCCTGGAGATAAATCACTCACAAGAGCATTGTATCCCGATTCTAATATCTCATAACCAGAAATATCCCATTGGAGGAAAATCTCGTTTTTACCTTCGGATAAAATCTCTGATTCCAGAAAAACTGGCTCACCAATATTTAAAGCCTCACCCACTGTAAAGTATTCAAAATCGTACTTGGGTGCAAATGAAACCGTCACTCCCTTGTCTATTGAGCAAAAACGAAGCATGTTGTTCCTTCTGTCAGCTATAATTATTTTGTTTGCGTTTATGAGCAAATCTATTGGTTGAAAAAATCGAGCTTCGGCGGGCTTTTTCGAATTTGCATATCCTGGACTGGCATCACCGACGGTCATTTTTAACTTCCCCTTTTTCAAACTAACAACTTGATTTTTTCGAGGCAAGGAAATAAACATGACATCCTTCCGCTGCTGCACATCACCTGCAAAGTCTAACCATTCTTTTGGCTCATAAACTTTCTTTGGATTCAGTGTGTCGCCTTCATAAGCCAGCTCATATACACAACCGCTTGTTGTAACAATTAAGAATCCTGTTGTTCCTTTTGAAAGCTTTACTGGCCTCACAAAATTTCCAAGTTTCGTCTCCAAAACCGCATTGCTTTTCAAAGCTCCACTTGTGATATCAACTTCTAAAAGCTGCGCGGGATTGGCCATTAAAATATATAGAGACCTGTTTTTCACAGCGACATCGACTGGATAGCTCAATGGTGTCGTCAAGGGATTTTTGATTTGAGCAGTGATGTCGGGATTGATAGCACCGTTGCCAATTACAGTATATCCAATTCCCGATTTTAAGTCTATTGCTTTCACCTTTTGATTATCGATATCCGCCACGAATAATTGCTCAGTGATATTATCCCAATCCATTCCACTGATATAACTAAATTTTAAGCCACGTAGATTGCTGTCTTTATCTCCTCTATCAATGCCTCCAATTAGATTTCCAAGAGAGCCATCAGGATTATATTGAACGATTCTATTGAGTGTATTTTCTGCAACGAATAGGCTGCTACCATCATCTGTTGCCGCCATCACTGATGGAAGTTCTAAAATAGGATCAGCGTAATCACGGGGTAAAATTTCACTGCGCATTTGCCACGCACCATATTGAGCCATTTTCTCCTTGTCTTCGGCTATGGTTTTCAAACGCTCAAAAAATTCTGGGAACAGCGCCGGATCCGTGACAATCGATGTTGGGGAAACCGACTTATCATAAGTGAATATCTTTAAAATTTCCCCGCTTCCCGTAGCGAAGAAAGGCTCGAGACTGGAAGCAATCCCAAAAGGATGGTAGATGTTGTGTTCCTGTGTAAAATCAGTTAACTCGCTTAGATTTATTTTGTGCTCTGCATCACCCTGAACTATTGAAAGTAATTGGAATTGTTGATACTTCGCGCAAAAGGCTTGAAGAGTTCGAACTTGCGACTGAGCAACTGGATCATTCATATTCCAGAATACCACAATCACATATTTATCTTTGAACGTCTCAGGAGATAAGTTATAGGATGAGTTCACCCAATAGATCCCTTCAGGAAATCGTGAGGATGATTGTGCTATTGTAAAAAGTTGAAAAAAAAGAAATAGTCCTAAAATCAAAAATCTCATAAATCTCTACCATTAATCTGTTGTTCGAAGATAGTCATAAACCAAGCCAATAGAAAAAAGAAAAGGTCTCCAATGGAGACCTTTTTTTTCTTAAGCGAAAATATTATTTCACCTTGTCAACCACAGCTTTGAAAGCTTCAGGATGATTCATTGCTAGGTCAGCAAGAACCTTTCTGTTTAGCTCAACACCGTTTTTGTGAACCTTACCCATAAATTCTGAGTAAGACATGTCGTACTGACGTACTCCGGCATTGATACGCTGGATCCACAAAGCGCGGAAATCACGCTTTTTCAGCTTACGACCTACATAAGCATAGGTCAACGCTTTTTCAACTGAGTTTTTTGCAACGGTATAAACGTTCTTTCTGGAACCGAAATACCCTTTAGCCAATTTTAAGATTTTCTTTCTCCTGGCTCTGGAGGCTACTGCATTTTTTGCTCTTGGCATTTTTTTTTGTTTTTTGACTGCGGTGCCGAATCACGCTTTCGCTTATTCGATCTTTAAAAACCGGTGGTCTGGTTAAACTTACCGTGCTCTTTCGTTATTACGCGGAGGCGAGCAACTGTGCCTTGATCGACTTAACGTCAGAAGGGTGAACGAGAGAATCATTACCCAAGCGACGCTTGCGCTTGGTTGACTTTTTAGTCAAGATGTGTCTCTTGAACGCACTCTTACGCTTGATCTTACCGCTACCGGTCACTTGAAAACGCTTCTTGGCGCCGGATTTGGTTTTTGCTTTTGGCATTGTATTAAAAATTAAACGTATTTACTTTTTCTTAGGGTTTATCACCACAAACATTTTCTTTCCTTCCAATTTTGGCAACTGCTCTGGCACTCCGAACTCAGCCAATTCTTGAACGAACTTCAGCAAAAGGATTTCTCCTCTTTCCTTGAAGACGATCGAACGGCCTTTGAAGAAAACGTGAGCCCTTACTTTGCTTCCTTCCTTGAGGAAGCTGATGGCATGTTTTAATTTAAAATCAAAATCATGGTCATCCGTGTTGGGGCCGAAACGAATTTCTTTTACCGTTACATTCACTTGCTTGGCCTTCATCTCCTTCTGTTTCTTTTTCTGATCGTAAAGAAACTTCTTGTAATCGATGAGCCTGCAAACCGGTGGAACGGCGTTCGGCGAAATCTCAACGAGGTCCACTTCCTGCTCCTGAGCAAGGCGAAGTGCTTCAGATCTTGAATAAACACCAACTTCAACATTCTCACCAACCAATCTCACTTCATTGGCTTGAATTTTTTCGTTGATTCGGTGCTCGGGTTCTACGATCCTGCGACCTCTCATTTCTTTCTTAATAATGTTGCCTCCTTTTTAAAGGGTTTATCTAATTATGCCTTCTCTTAGCGAGAGAGCATTGTTTCAATTTCTTTATTCACGTGAGCTACAAAGTCCGCTATTGCCATACTTCCCAAGTCGCCTTCGCCTTTTTTCCTGGCGCTGACACTATTTTGAGATTGCTCCTCCTCTCCAACTACCAGCATATACGGGACTTTTTCCATTTCCGCATCGCGGATTTTCTTGCCCACTTTCTCGTTGCGCTCGTCAACGAGGGCGCGAATATCGTAAATATTTAGTTCACTTGATACTTTCTTAGCATATTCATTGTATTTTTCACTCACCGGCAGGATTCTAACCTGCTCAGGAGTAAGCCATAACGGGAATTGGCCCGCGCAATGCTCAATCAAAATTGCCACAAATCGCTCCATTGATCCAAACGGTGCGCGGTGGATCATTACTGGGCGGTGCTTTTGATTGTCTGCACCAGTATATTCCAGTTCAAAGCGCTCTGGTAAATTATAGTCGATCTGTACGGTGCCCAATTGCCATTTTCTTCCAATTGCGTCGCGCACCATGAAATCAAGTTTGGGTCCGTAGAATGCAGCCTCGCCGAGCTCAACCACAGTCTTCAAGCCCTTTTCGTTCGCTACCTCTTGTATGGCTCGTTCTGCCTTTTCCCAATTCTCATCCGATCCGATATACTTCGAAGGATTGTTGGGGTCTCTTAAACTGACTTGAGCCAAAAAGTCATTAAAATCAAGCGTCTTGAATATGTATAATACCAAGTCAATTACCTTCCCTACTTCTTCCTTCACTTGATCAGCGGTACAAAAGATATGCGCATCGTCCTGAGTGAAACCGCGAACACGTGTCAATCCGTGCAGCTCACCTGTTTGCTCGTATCGGTAAACGGTTCCAAATTCCGCTAATCTATATGGCAAGTCTCTATATGATTTTGGCTCACTTTTATAGATTTCACAGTGGTGAGGACAGTTCATTGGTTTGAGCATGTACATTTCACCCTCCTGAGGAGTAGCAATCGGCTGGAAACTGTCCGCACCATATTTGGCCCAGTGACCACTGGTTTCGTACAATTCCTTGGAACCAATATGAGGAGTTATCACCTGAAGATATCCTGCCTTGCGCTGAGCATTTTGTAAAAAACTCTGTAATCTTCCTCTTAAATCAGCGCCTTTCGGCAACCAAAGCGGTAGGCCTGATCCAACTTTTTGTGAAAAATGAAATAGTCCTAACTCCTTTCCAAGCTTGCGGTGATCGCGCTTCTTTGCTTCTTCCAACTGAACAAGATATTCATCGAGTTCGCTTTGTTTTGGGAAGGTAATCGCATAAACGCGAGTGAGCATTTTATTCTTTTCATCACCTCTCCAGTATGCTCCTGCTACATTCAAAAGCTTGGCAGCCTTTATAAATCCTGTATTAGGAATATGAGGACCACGGCACAAGTCGGTGAATCCGCCTTGAGTATAGAAAGTAATATTACCGTCTTCCAGATCTTGGATGAGCTCCAACTTATAGGGATCACCTTTTTCAGTGAAATAACTTATTGCTTCTGCCTTGGAAACTTCTTTACGTAAAAATTCACTCTTGCCACGAGCCAACTCGAGCATTTTCTTTTCAACCTTCACAAAATCCTCTTGAGAAAAAGAGTGACCGTTGAAGTCAACATCGTAATAAAATCCATTCTCAATGGGCGGCCCTATTGCCAGTTTTATTCCTGGGTATAGGGACTCTAAAGCCTCTGCCATTAAGTGAGCAGAGCTGTGCCACATGGTAGATTTACCGTTGTCATCGTTCCACGTCAACAAGCGCAACGTAGCATCCTGTGTGATAGGGCGCGTAGCATCTACTACTTCGCCATTCACTTCTGCAGATAATACATTGCGGGCCAAACCTTCACTGACAGACTGGGCCACCGCTAAAGCCGTGGTTCCCTGGGCTACCTGTCTTACCGACCCATCTGGTAGGGTAATGTTAATCATAAAACGATCTTAAATTTTAGGAGTGCAAAGATACTAAATTCAAGGCGATTCATAGCATACAGCGCCTATTAAACCTAAGTTCAATGCCTTTAAATTTAATAAATCAACATTTATAATTGTTTTTTTTCAATTACTTCGCCTTCACCGCCGCGTCGTTCGCGTCGCAGCTTTTCCGACTATAATTGGGTGGACTATCAAAAATCCATGGTTAATGACCTAACCATACAATCCTCTGACTATCTTCGCGGCCCCGATTATGAGCATGACCGTTGACCAATTTTTTGACCACTTAATACGCGAGTTGGAGCTTCATCCCAAACTCAAGGGTTATTACCGTTTTCTGAATAACGAAAAAACCTTTGAATTTCGTAAGGCTTATTACACTCAGCGTCTTGAGTACATTCAACAGCAGATTCATGGGGTTAATGGTCCAATTTGGGATATCGGTTGTGGCTACGGCACCACAGCCATTTTCTTAGCCCTCAATGGCTACAAAGTCCACGGCTCAACGTTGGAATATTATTTCAACGAAATACCTCAAAGGCTCGAATACTGGTCTAAAATCGGAGATGTTTCGGGGTTCACCTTCGATTACGAAAATCTCTATGATAGCAAACCTCAGGCTGAATACTACGCCGCTGTTGTAGTGCAAGACACATTGCACCACACTGAGCCAATCGATGAAGCCATTAAAATAATCAAGGGATGTCTCAAGCCTGGTGGAAAGGTAGTAGCGGTTGAAGAAAATGGCAACAACGTCATTCAGTCTTTTAAGCTCTATCTTCAAAGAGGAAATAAAAGAATTATAGATTACACAGACGAAAGGCTCGGAAAGACCATTAAACTGGGCAATGAAAACATTCGCCCATATTCGGAGTGGAAAAAATTATTTGAAAAAGAAGGTTTCAAAATGCCTTCTGAATCACTTCACTATGTTAGACTCTATCCTCCATTTTTGTTCCGAGGTAATACAGCTGAAGTAATTGCACAGGAACAAAAAAAATGGCGCTCCAACTCCTTCCTTCGCGAGCGTTTCTTCTTCGGTTTGAATTTCACAGCGGTGAAGTAAT
>CAYRZQ010000016.1:0-17852 GCA_964428835.1 uncultured Comamonadaceae bacterium
CTGAAAATGTAGTCGGAAAGACGAGTTTTGCTAATGGCCTTCATGTCGCTCTAGCAACAATTAATCGAGCCGACTTTTTTGTTAGTTGGAACTTCAAACATATCGTTAACGTCGAGAGAATTCGAGGTTACAACTCGATAAACATGAAGAACAGTTATAGATTATTAGAAATAAGATCACCCAGAGAATTTGAGAAATATGAAAAGGACTGATAAAACATTTGATGCAGTAGTGTTCATGCGTCAACAAAGAGACATATTGTGCGAAGTCTTATCAAAGATGGCCAAAAAAGAAATTCTAGAGTACTTTAATAAGCTCAAATCCGAGACATCCACAAAGCCCAGTGCATAACAACCTACCAGCAATTGGCGAACTAATGACTAGCCGAAGCCTTGCCTTGCCCATTAAATCTTTGACAAAATCGAATCATATCGCCCTCAGACGACAACTGTTGGTAGCTGCCAGACGTTGGGCGTGATTATAAAAAATTAAAAACAAAGATGTTAACACATTCAGAATGGCAAAAAATTAAAGCCGAACTCAAAAAAAATATTGAACCTGTCCTTACAAAAGCAGGCATTACTCTTCATACACCTTTTGCACAAATATTAGACATTTTTCAAGGTGTATTAGATAAAGATGATGTTGAGAGTAGTGTTAATGGTAGGGAGGATATTGAAACTCTCTTGAAAATGGTATATGTTGAGGGCAATATCAAATTAGCGGGTAGCACACTTGATGTATTATCGGGGAAACTTGAAGCATATTTAAAGAAAGTATTTAAAATTGCCAATCAATCTATTTGGGTTGGTGAAAACACTATGTTGGCAGGGCATTTAAAAACTATTTTTAGAGTGTTCAAACAGCATAAAAATCATTCTGATTTTACTAATTTTGACGAAGCATTTGTAATAGAATTCACAAGGAATAACCACCCTAACGACTACTTTTTAAATGCACATAAATTAGGAAATCATTTCAAGAAATTTTATTTAAGTAGAAATGAGGAGGGACATTCTTACGCTGAGATAGGACTTGCTGAAATATTCTCAACTCTTGAAAGTATCCTGACAACTTACATCTACATAACATACTTGTATGCAGATGCGTTAAAACAAAAAACTATTCACCAGATCGACACAACGGCCCTATCCACTTGGAATATTCTGAAACAGTATTGTGGCAACTTTCAAAAAAATCAATCCTTTTTTTTAGTAGCAGATAAGTTCAATATAAAAAAAGAACAATTGTCACACTTTGCAAACATCAAATGGGACTTTGTTTTTGACTTTGATGCAAATTCAGAAAACAATGGATTAATTGATGCAATTAATTCAGTGGGCTACTTCCCACAAGCCATTCATCAAATTATACATACTTCTGATGATAAGGGAAAAGTTACAGCAACATTTCCAAACAACACTACATTTTGGTATTTCACACAGGGTAACGTGGGACGACAAAAAAGTTTAGTAAAAAGTGCCAAAATTGTAGATTGGCGTACAATGTATAGTCGTTACACACAAGATTTGATGATTAAATATTATGAAAACAATTATTCCCGTTCCCATAATCCTATAAAAGTTGTTATTCTTTCAAAGGATATTGAACGAATAAAAGACATTATTTATGCTATCAAAGGAATGAACCAATCTTTGAATATAGAGTTCGTTTTTGCTAATGAAGATAACATCCAAGTTCAATCATTAATTGATGAGATTTCAGGCAAAAGAATAGATATTCCTTCGCATACTTTAATTGATGGATTGCGTGAGATAAAGGGCCTTATGTTCTCTGCAAACAATACCAATGAAATTTATTTGCCTTGCCATTCTTCAAAAGGGAAGAGTATTATACTGCCAAATTCAGATGTGCTTTCTGTAAAACAGTTTTTTCAAATTATCCATTTGGATATGCTTAAAGGCACAGAAGAACAAATTAGTGAGAAAAGTTTTTATCAAGGAAGAGGTATTTCTTGGAAGGAACTTGACAATAGGCTTGATGTGGACAGAAACATTACAAAAGATATTATTAGAGCTGTTAAAAGTTTATTAGAGAAGAGAGCTGAAAGTGAAATTATCTATCTTTCGCATTATGCAGGTGTTGGTGGGAGTACGGTTGCCAAGAGGGTTGCTTTTGAGTTATACACCGAATATCCTGTATTATTTATGAATGAAACCATCAGCAGCTTTAGCGAAACTCTATTAGTGGAAAAATTGCTTAAAGTATTTCAAACAACAGAGTTGCCTACTTTGGTAGTAGTTGATAATTCTAATATTACAAGACAACAAATAGAGGTACTTGAAAGAGTAACGGGTAATCGTTTGGCAAAAACAGTGTTTTTGTTAGTAGAAAGTACCTTTTCAGAGCCCAAACAAGAAAAGAATAAATATTACTTGCCTTCTGCCTTAGATAGCAAAGAAATTGAACGGTTCTATACTAAGTTCGTTAACGAGTACCCAAGCAAAAAAGATAATTTTGACGAATTACTAAAACAAAATTATAATTCTTTAAATCCATTCTACTTTGGCTTAATTGCTAACGAAGAAGAATATATTAGCCTTGATAACTACGTATTGAGGCGTATTGAAGGAATTACAGATAAAGAAACAGATTTACTGAAACTTCTTTCCTTTTGCCAAATATTTGCAAAAGGAAAGTTAAGGGAAGTATCACACTTTATCATTAGCAATTTTTTAGAAATAGACGAAGATTTTATTCGTCTTAAAAAGCATACACAAAATCTTAAAATCCATGATTTAATTATTGAAACTGATAATTTATCTTGGAAAACCATTCACCCAATTATTGCCCATACAATTTTAAAGCAAACAATGGGTATTAATGAAACGGACAATATTAACATTTATGCCTTAAAAGATTTTGCTATAAGATTAATCAAATCTTTAAGGAATATATCAGACCACCGCAACGAAGAAGTTTTAGAGTTGCTTCATAATTTGTTTATTCAGAGAGGGGATGATTATAACATTGAAGGTGAAGAGGCAGATACAGACTTTTCGGATAACCTTTATAATCGCAAGTTATTCTCAAAATTCATAAATGATTTAGAGAACAACAACAATCGTATTGAAATATTTGAAGTATTAACAACTGAGTTTCCAGACGAAAACGCACACTTTTGGGGGCATTTTTCACGTCTTTATAGTATTAACAAAGATTTTGAAAGTGCTTTAAAAACAGTAGAGAAAGCCTTAGAGATTGATGAAGACTTTATTTTCTATCATATCAAGGGTATGTGCTATCGCACGGAACTATATCGTTTAAAAGACAAATGTTGGGGTAATAGAGATGAGGCAAAAAATCATAATGAACTAATACGGTGTTATTTTGACAGAGCAAGTGAAGCCTTTGAATTTGCACGAGAAGTGGCAGCACAAAAGGAACACGGGTACATTGCTTTTATTCAAATGGCAATCCAAATGATAGAATTTGAGTATTCTATATCAGAACTTAAAACCCAAAGTAAAGATTATACACAATTCATTACTACGAATACTTGGTGCAGAAATTTACTTGTGCAAGCCAACGAAGTAATCAATGAGTATCAAGATAATAACCAAGAATTTTACAACCCGAGAATAAAAGAGAAGCAAATACAACTTCTAAAATTCTTTGGGGAAAAAGAGCAGATGATAAATGCGTGGAATAGCCTATTAGATAAAAAGGAATTTGACCAAAACTCAGTGCGAAGACAGTTGTCTTATGCTTTGCTTGCAAAAAATGAATTTGATTGGGAAAAAGCCAAAGGTAAAGACCTTAACCGAATTATTGAGCATATAGAAGAAAATCTAAAAAACAAAGTTGAAGTAAGAGATTTACGACTTTGGTTTGAGGCAGCAAGAAGGACTAACACTAGCACCCACGAAATCATAAAAAAAGTAGAGCAATGGGAGTTTCAAAAGCCCTCAGTTGATACCGCTTACTTTTTGATGTGTTTATACGCCATACAAGCGATTAACGGAGTTAAAAGTGGCGTAGATAACTATGAAAAGTATCAAAGGAAGGTCACGGACAGAATAAATACCCCTTACAGCAAAGTATTTTGTGTGGAATGGGTTGGTTTAGCTAATGATAACGCAATCCTATTAAACAATAAACAGGTTGGCGTATGGCTACGTGATAAACAGTTTTTTGAAAAGGAACCCGATAGTTTGATGAGACTAAAAGGTAAGGTAATTAAATACATCAGCAGAACGCAGGGCTACATAGAAATTGAAAATGTAGGAATTCAAGTTATGTATCAACCTGCGCATTGCAACCATTACAGTGATGATGCACAAAAAGGGACAAGAGTTGAGTTTTACTTAGGCTTTAACTATGATGGTGCGAGGGCTTTTGAAGTAAAAAATGAATAACCACCACCAACATCGGTTCTGCAAAATGTCGGGTTCAGTGATTCTATGAAAATTTAGTGCACGGGACAAGTTCAGTTTTTTAAATGAAGCTTTGTGCTGAAAATCCGCCACTTCGCAAAGCCGAAAAACATCAAGCAGTGAAGAAAACTACGTTTTCAATAAGTTCGATCGAAGAATGATCTTTTTGGATGGATTTCGAGGCTTTTAGAACAATCGTTTCTCGTAAGTACTTTCAAAGATTAAGGATTATAATTGTATTTTAATTGCCTTAAATTGACGATTATTACGCGATAATATAAGAACCTAAACGCTTGCCCAGTAATTTGGACTCCAGCTTTCATTTTTTTTCCATAGTTTCAAGACTGAAAGTACATTGATCACAAGAAAAAGGTTATAAAAAAGACCGAATAAGCTGTTCAATTTTTCACGGAGCTATTGCGGCATTCTATAAAGGACTCTTAAGTCAATGGTGTCTTCCTTCGGATTTCTTCTCCTTTTGAAAAAATTCGAATTGATTTAATTCCGGTCTTTAAACAAAAAAATCTATCACCCTCACTAAACTTTCCTCTGAAATGCTATTTTCTTTCTCCTTCATGTTGGATATGCGGAATGCTCATTCTCCCTCCAGATTGCTATTAGGACTTTAAATCTCCCAATTTTGCAATCATGCCCTCATCGTCAATAAAAATCACTTATTTTTATCACATGAAAAATCAACAACAGGTGCTGACTTTTTTCACCGTCTGACGTTATGCGTAATTATGAAAAACCGTCGAATTAAGAAATTAGTTGCGAGAGAATATCTCTTTTTGATAAAGAGCGGCATCATCTTGTCAATACTCTTTGGAATTCTTTTAGCAGTAATAAATCAGATAAACATTGGTCGTCAAAATAGAATTCTACAACATACCAAATTAGTTTTAGAAATAGACTCACTTGAAAAAAGGGAGGGGAGTCAGAAACTTAATGAGGCATGTCAAGCGCAACTTTATAAATTCATTCATGAACCGGAATATTATACTAAAACATTTGACGCATTTACACTCCAGTTTGCAAATGATAGCAGCAGGAACAAATTATTTGATGCATTATGTGCCGCTAATTTGTATTTCGGGACATACCAACAGTTTAATAAAGATTATTTCCCGCCTATAGATATTGAACTTCAATCGAAAATTGATAATGCAAAAACTAGTCTTAACAATATTCGAATCAATCAATTAATTAATTATCCCAAGTGGATATGGGTGATTTATTTTTGGTTGACACTATACGCTACAAGATTATTAATCATCAGTTTTAAAGCGGCGAGAAACGTTATCACTAATACTGAAATCGACACATAACAGATGAGACTTCGTCGTCGCCTGAAAGGCACGCGCTGAAGACGTCGTTGCACTGACCCGGTCGTTTAAATAAGGAGTTGTCGATTGTAGGACTTACTCTTTCAGGGAATGATCAATCGACCCTAGAGATAAAATAAATCGTGACCTTCTTCGTAACTGTTATAGCTTTAGTGATATCTCTTACCCCTATCACCCAAACCAATGACACGCATCATACCATTCATATTTTTTCTCACAGTTGCGATCTTCGGGTGTTCGGATAAATCTAATCCTAAAAAGAGCAGTACCAGTTTTACGACTTTTGAAATGAGCTATTCCAGCGGTTGGCTAGCTGGGTTTTCATTTGTGGTGGACTCCAACAAGACTTACTTCTTTCAGGGGCCTATAGACACAACTTACTATGGTCAATTATCTGAAGATTTAGTCGGCTTAATCAATTCAACCGTATCTCACATTAAGCAAGGTAACATTCAATCCATCGATACTAATTGTGATGATTGTCCAGCTCTTGCGATTAAAATTGTTTCAGATATCGACACTATTCGAATAAAGCAATTTGGTCAGCTTGACACTCTTTTTTCTCCCGTCATTGAGGCTTTGCAAAACTTCAAAACGCAAGGGACGCATAAAATTCTTCGAGCTCAGCTCATGAACGAAACGAAGTGGATTGTCATACCTCCTTATCCTGATATTCCTGGTCCGATTATCTTTACAACGGAAGAATGATATTAGGATTCATTTTACATCTGATAAAGATCTTAATTCGCAACTAATAGAAAAGGATGAATAATAAAACAGGTATAGGGATTCAACACAGAAAAATTGGACTGTTATATTGGATGTTCTCCTGTATCGCAGGAAGCATTATTGTCACAGAAATCGAAAGATTTTCTTTCAATCAAACACCTAATTTTCATACACCTCTATTCATGGATGGCATCATCTCATGGTTGATTCTTAGTATAATCTCTGTAGTTAGTAGTTTTCCGGCCATTCTAATTATTCTTTACTTGTCTAAAAATAAGCCTCTCCAATATTTCAACAAGATAATGTCATCTTCGTTAGTCATTTTTTACATTCTCACTTTCACGCTATCCTATTCCCTAAGTGCAAGTTTTTGGGAAGCACTATATCTAACATGCCCTTACTTTGCTCTAGCCTTTGTTTTTAAAACTAAATATCTAAGACTTCTGACAACATCAATACCGCAATGAGCAGAGACTCGCTTTTACTCGACCCACAAGAAATTCTATGCGCTTCTTTTTATGCCCAAGCCCCCACGAACAAACGCCCCTCCCAACCTTGCCTTACTGAAAAGATACATAACCGGTGAAATCCCTTAATATCTAAGATTTTCTCTTATTTTAGCCTTAGAAGCCCTCAACTAGACACGAGTGGTTTCCCCACGCCTCGCCTTTCATTAAAATTCAGAAAATGTATCGAAGAATAATATTCAGCATATTCACTCTGGTCATTACAAGTTCTTCTTTTGCTTGTTACTGTCCCTATTCAGAGGAGTTTAATCTGGTCGACTATGATTCTTATACACATATTTTCGAGGTGAGCATAAAGTCCAAATATGAATTTAAAAAGGATTCTGTAAACATAGACTTACCAAAAAATTCAACGCTCTATGAAATTGGAGCTCTCTTTGGCTTTAACATTTCTATCCTTGAAGTTTTTAAAGGAGACTTGAATCTGTCAGAGAACATTATGGGATTTCCTGCATTTTCCAGTTGTTCCTGGGGGCCAGAAATAGGATTTACATACATATTCTACGCAAACTCGTTGAATAGCATAGAAGCGTGCAATAGAAAGTTGGTCAAGGAATACAATCAAGAATACTATGAAAATGAAAAGGCCATTCTAAAATCACTTAAAACAAAGCCCAAGGAGTTTCAGATAGAGTCAAACAATAAGCTTCTCATCGAAGGAAATTTTATCGATGAAAAAAGAGAAGGAACATGGAAAATATATTCGACTCAGAATCCCAACACAATAGCCTTGATGCTCACCTACTCCAAGGGGAAGCTGCTATCGGTAAAGAAAGAAATTGGATACTCTGAGACAGATGAATGGCTTAATATGACCTATCAGTACTACCTTGAACAAGTGCCACCATGGAACGAAAATAGCCCAACACCGAAAGAAGATTAAAATACTATTCTTAAAACGGCTAAACAAAAATCCACTTCTCCCATTCACCATCACACTCCAACTGATGAAAAACACCTTCTCTCTTTTAATCCTTCTAACTGCCCTAGAACTGGAGGCTCAAACAATGTTGATTTTTAAGAATGATACACTTGTTATCTACGATAACGATAGCATCTATTACCGAAAGGGCGATGATATCAACGGGGAAATAAAGTATGGACGCAATGAGTATTATCAGATCATTCAAGTGCAAGACGGCTACATATCAAATTGGAAAAGTTATTTTCAAAACGGAGCACTCCGCAGCGAATACAATTTCAAATATGGAAAACGGCATGGCCCATACACTGAATGGTACGAGACAGGCACCTTATTTATAAGTGGTAATTATCATGATGGCCACGAGGATGGGTTGTGGACGTATTACTTCTCGAACGGCGTAAAAGAATCAGAAGGGAGATTTCTTGCGGATACAGACCACCTTATCAAGGACTTTCAAACGCATTTCAATAAGCGAATGCCTGAAACCGGTGAATTAACACAAGTCGTCATGTCTAGTCCTGTGCACTCCCCGCCGGATGGAGAGTGGAAATTTTATAACAAGAGAGGTGCATTAATAAAAACATTCACCTTCGATAAAGGAACAATTGTATCCATGGAATTTGGGGATCATCGCAACAATTAGCGGTTAAATATCTACTTACCCCCCCCCGAACAATCTCCCCACCAACGTTGTCTAACTGCAAAGATATAGCGTGAAATCAATTATTCTTCTCTTCCTCGGTGTGGCTATGGTGAATGTGACGGCGGATAATGCGAGCTTCGATTTTGGGAGCGGCAAAAATCAAATCAACAACTGGTCTGTAATCTCCGACAACGTGATGGGCGGCGTGACCACTTCCAAACTGGAGTACACCGAAAACACGATGGTGCTCAGCGGGAATATTTCCCTGGCCAACTTCGGCGGTTTCGCTTCCGTGAAGACTGCTTTTGGTCAATACGATTTGTCTCCATTCAAAGGGGTTAAAATTCGATTCAAATCCACCAATCAAAAATTCGCCTTTACCCTCGAAGACAAAAAGAACTGGACACAACCCAACTTCAAAGGCAATTTCTCTTCGTCCAAACCCGATACATGGGAAGAGACCATTCTTTATTTCAAAGACTTCAAAGAGTACCGCATCGGAGAACCGACAGGAAACAAACTCGAAGACGCCAGTCTCAAAAATATGGTTCGCCTCGGCATCATCACCACCGAGAAAAAAGAAGGTCCCTTCTCCATCGAGATCGATTATGTGGAGTTCATAAAGTAGTTGAATTTCCCTCTATCCTATACCTTGTCAAACACTGAGACCTATCAAGGCCGCATCCCGCTTTGCGGCGAATAAAACTCCTATTCACCGCAAATTTTGCGGAGATTATGACGTGAGGTGAAAAAGAGATTTTGATAAAAAGTGAACAAGGCGGCCGCAGCACGAATTACACTCTTACGCAATAGTAGACCGCACATGGGTTGAATAAAACGATTTTGTATATTTGGGCTATGAATTTTATCAGTCAAAACATCGAACTTATTAGTACTCTGTGTAAAGCCCACAAAGTAAAACGTCTCTATGCGTTTGGTTCTGTATTAACTGACAAATTCAACGAACAAAGTGATATCGACTTCATCGTAGATTTTGACGATATACCTTTACTCGAGTATGCCGATAATTATTTTGACCTGAAATTTTTGCTGGAAGACGCTCTCAAAAGACATGTTGACTTACTCGAAGAAAAAGCTATCAAGAATCCATATTTTAAGAAGGCAATTGAAAAAAATAAGCAGTTGATTTATGGATGTGATGAAATCTCCGACGATGTCATTTGGGGCATCGTGGTCAATAATCTTCCAATTTTAAAAAGTGAAGTAGCAAGTCTGTTGCAAGAGTAATCCTATTTTGTCAATGGCAGTCTCAACCCAGAATAAATAAAAGTGCATTAAAATGCACTTTCTATTGAATTACAGGTCAATTCACCCTATATTTGCATTAAACAAGGCACTATAATGCACTTTTTAGAACTAATAAAGACCATCAAAGATCGTCGGGAATCTTTGAACGTGACGCAAGAAACGCTGGCCGAACTCGCAGGTGTTGGGTTGAGAACTTTGAAACAATTCGAAAGCGGAAAAGGAAATCCAACGCTCTCCACATTGCAAAAGATCTCTGACGTGCTCGGAATGGAGATATCTCTTAAACTTAAAAATATCGGACAGACTAAATGAGAAGAGCCAAGGTATTATTCAAAAATGAAGAAGCAGGCATCTTAGTTCAATACGATGATGGTTCGTTTTCATTCCGCTATAATGAAGATTGGATAGCGCATAGCAATAGACCAAGCATCAGTCTTACCTTGCCCAAAACAGAAAAAGAATTTCATTCTCAATACTTGTTTCCCTTCTTTTTCAATATGCTTCCCGAGGGTTCAAATAAACAAGTGGTTTGCGCATTCAATAGAATTGACCACGATGACTACTTCGGTTTACTCATGACTACCGCAAAGCATGACAGTATTGGAGCGGTGAGGGTCGTCAAAATAGAAAATGAATGAGTTCATTAGAAATCAAATATTGTCCTGGCACACTTGCTGAAGGTTTTGGTACGTATAGCAAAGCGGCTCTGAATCGAGTATTTCAGGGCAAAAAGGTAGATCATATTTTGCCATACAACTCTCCAATATCCGATGCGGATATGACTGAGCTGTTTGATGAGACACGTAGCCGCATATCGATATCTGGTGTACAAGAAAAATATTCTGTAGTGCTAGATAAAAATAAATTGAGACTTATCCGCGAAAATGAGCAAGGCACCTACATTCTCAAACCCATCCCCAGTGGCGGAAAGAAGGCGGATCAAATGCCAGCCAATGAACATCTGACCATGCAAATAGCCCGTCAAGTCTATGGAATAGAGACAGCGGAGAATGCATTGATATTTTTTAAGGATGGCGCGCCTGCATACATCACCAAAAGATTCGATGTAAAAGAAGATGGTTCGAAAATCGCTCAGGACGACTTTGCTTCCTTAGCGCAAAGAACCCCGCAAACGCATGGCGAACACTACAAGTATCTCGGGAATTACCTGGAGTTATTCGACCTAATGCGAATGTATTTACCGACATACAAAATAGAAGCGCCAAAGCTCCTTCGATTGATTGTCTTTAATTATCTATTTTCAAATGGCGATGCACATCTCAAAAACTTCTCTATCGTAGAAACACCCTTTGGAGATTATCGACTGAGTCCCGCGTATGACCTGCTCAATAGCCGCATCCACATATCCGATAGAGACTTTGCACTGGATGATGGACTACTACCAAGAAATCTCGCGAAGGGAAAAATCTCGTCACAATTTGCCAAACTATCAAAGCAAGCGGACATCAGTGAAAAGATCTTTGAGGAAATAATGGTATTGATGACATCTAAATCAGACACCGTCGAGAATTTGATCTCTGCTTCTTTTCTGAACAATACTACCAAAAGAAATTATCTCCAATTGTATCAAGGCCGCTTAAAACAATTGATGAAGGGGTGAGATGTCGACACATAATAAATCCTCTTTATTTGATTTAAATCAAATCAAAAAATGACATCAAAATATAGCTTTGCCATCATTAGCTTCAAGGATGTCCAAAATCGTAAAGATAAGATTTAACAATCAACATAATGATACTCCCCTGATATGGCGCGTCATTATTGATGACGTTGAGTATTTAGCATCAGAAATTCTGATTAATACACCTTCCTTCACCAGTGTTGACACACTTCCCGATGGCGCTGTAAAGCATCATGTCTCAGCCGCATACGAACGATTGATTTGGAATGATGATAGATTAACTGTTGAATAAAAAAATCATACAATCTTTCAACCCAATAGTGTAATTACAAATCTTTGACAGCAGCTCACCTTTGGAGGATAATATTTTAATCCTAATAAGCATAGACAATCTACTTTACATTATTTCAGTTCACCTCATTTATCCAAAATGCTTTAGAATTCGTCTTCTGTCTTCGCTCTCCTTATCATTCTTGTGATACAGTTCGATGAAGGTACAATAGAACATTTATAAACTTATGGGCCTGCAAGGTTTCAATCGAATTCAAAGATCGCCATCTCCCGCCCAGCGCGAGGCAAGAGGCCTCACCCCAACCCCTCTCCAAAGGAGAGGGGCTTCACCGCCGATGAAGCTTAATTCTAATAGTTTTTATCATTGAAGTGAAATGTTTCTTCATAAAGCTACAAAAACCTCATGGAGGTAAAAATCAACCGACATCCTGTTTAGGAGTTGTTGGATAGAAGAACTTAGCCCCTCTCCTTCGGAGAGGGGTTGGGGTGAGGCCAAACCTAGGACGAAACCGCACTGCCTTGTATTATATTTGAGTCTCAGCATTCAATCTAATACCCAAACGATGGCCAACGCTGCTAATGCATTCCGAAACTCACTCACCCTTTTAGTACTTTTTACTATAAGTATCGGCTTATGGGCTCAGCCAGGGTATGAGCTTGCACCTGCGAACAGCCGCAGCAACAATGGCGACTACAATGTGCGACTGCTACATTTAGGCGACAGTGCAATGAAGAAAATTTTCGGTGAATTTGGGTTTTCGAGAAACTTCATTCTGACTTGCATTCAAAACCCATGTGAGAAAGGTTATTTCTATGCCAATGTTCTGGAAAGTAGCAGGCCCTGCGCCATGGCACCTCAAGATACCTGCAAAGAAGCCATCCTCACCTATCGTTATGCAAATACAGACGTCCCACTCACCATCAAGATGGTAGTTTCTATGAAGGACGCGGGCAATTTTGTTTACATAGAAAATAACCAATACGGTAAAAATACCGTTCCATTTGAAAAACAAAATATACTCTCACTTACAGCGATTAAAAAAATTCTTGCCGACGACTTTGCCAAAGACAGTTTGACAATTTTATCCGACTATCGATCGCTAGTTTATTCAAGTGCCAGTAGTTTTAAGCCATTAAAAAATCAAGATCCTTCCGATATATATTCGGTATCTAAATTAGTGAAGGAAACCAAAGCTGGAAAAAACTGGGAAAGTGGATTCATTTACACCGCTTACAGCAATCATCCCAAGCTCTCGAACAGAATCTATCACTTCGACGCCCTCACCGGAAACCTCCTCTGGATCACCTCCTTCCACAACGTGCCGAATTAGTCATAACATCAAAACTAGTCGTTAGTATCTAGTCACTAGTATCTAGTCGCTAGTATCTAGTCGTTAGTCACTAAAAACGTCCCTCCGTCGCTTGTCGCTTGTCGCTCGTCCCTCCGTAACTCCGTAACTCCGTCGCTTTTCCCCTATCTTTTCCCCCAAAATTTCGAAGTCGCATGTACTGCAAATTTTAAAGAAGCTATATCGTCAAATGAAGAATTTAATACCTTTATGGCCGCTATATTGTTTATGAAATGGAGTACCTTCTCAATGATTTGAATTTCATCAATTCTAAATTCTAGAGAAGCTCAGTGTGAAGTAGACTTAAATCTTGTACAATTTGATTTTTGTATACGAACTTAACTACACACTAATATGTACTTCTGTTATGTTGATGAAAGTGGAGATTGTGGCAAATATGATTACCACAATGAGAAGAAATCAGGCTCCAAATATTTTATTCTTACAGGAATTATAATCCACTCAGATCGATGGAAAATTTCATTAGAAACATTCAAAGCTTATCGAAAGAAAATCGCTCGAGAAGCATTCCTGCCCTATCACTTGGAATTTCATTGCGCAGAATTGGTTGATCCACGAAAAGTGAAAGAATTCACACAGATTAGTGTTATAGATAGATGGAAGCTAATCTCAGAATATGCAGATGTTATTGGTCAAAATGGAGCAATAAATATCCTTTCCGTGGTAATCGATAAAACTAAAACCAGCCTTGATTCATCTAATTATCTTACATCAAGCATTACTGCCCTTTACCAAGCATTTGACGAATTTCTAAAGGAAAAAAAAAGCCACGGCCTTATACTATTCGACAGAGCAAATGAAAAGGTTATAAATACACATGTCAGAAAGCTGCTAGGGACAGGGGCCAGTGGGGATAATATTCCCGGAGTCCGAATTGGCTGGATTATAGAAGATCCAATATTTAAAGTTTCTTCAGACTCTATGTTTATTCAGTCGGCTGATGTTGTCGCTTACACACTCAAGGAAATGTCATTTCCACAAGGTGCAAGAAAAAAATTCAACGCAGACAGAATTTTTAAAAATAAACTATTGGTAAGATGCTATAAATCTACAATAAGTAATGATGATGGAATAATTATAATATAAAAAAGCCCCGGTTACAAACCGAGGACTTGACCCAGGCCGTCCAGAGCCGTACAGCTCTCTTGGTCTAGAGATAACACAAAGGTAAAAAATAATCCACATCAAACTCTATCTTTGAAATTTAATTCCCAAAATCAAATTCGCCCGAACCAATAAAACCGCTCTCGATGAAAACACCCCTCACCCTTTTAGTACTTTTTACTATAAGCAGCGGCTTGTGCGCATCTAATACATACAAACCTTAACAATGCTAAATCTAGTCGTTAGTATCTAGTCGTTAGTATCTAGTCACTAGTATCTAGTCACTAGTCTCTAAAAACGTCCCTCCGTCGCTAGTCGCCAGTCGCTCGTCCCTCCGTAACTCCGTAACTCCGTCGCTAGTCCCTCCGTCGCTTCGTCGCTTTTCCCCTATCTTTTCCCCAAAAATTTCGAAGTCACATGTACCACTTCTCTTACTTCAAGGAAAAAGACAAACAAGTTTTGCTCGACTTTATGGAAGAATATCCGTTTGCTTTTTTAACGGGTAGTTTTGCATCGGGCGCGCAAGTGGCCACGCAAGTTCCGCTGCTCGTCGAAGAACGCGATGGCGAATTGTATGTACAAGGTCACATCATGCGCAATACGGATCACCACAAAGCATTTATTGAAAATCCCAATGCACTCGTGGTATTCACGGGACCGAGTTGTTATGTGAGCGCCTCGTGGTATAGCGATCCGCAGATGGGTTCGACGTGGAACTATATGAGCGTACACTTACACGGCAAAGTTGAATTTATGTCTGCTGAAGCGCTCATTGCCTTCATGCGCAAACTCACCTTAAAATTTGAGAAAGGAAATACAGCCTCTCAAACTTTCTACGACAATCTACCAGATTCCTTTCTCGATAAAATGATGCCCGCCATTGTTGGTTTCGAAATCAAAGCAGAGAAGTTTGACAATGTTTTTAAACTCAGCCAAAACCGCGACAAACAAAGCTACCTCAACATCATCACCCAACTCCAAAAACAAGGCGGCTACAGCGCGATGATAGCGGAGGAAATGGAAAAACGAAGGGGAAAGTTTGAGAGACCGGAAGATTGAGAGATTGGAATTTGGAAGTTGGAAGTTGGAGGTTGGAGGTTGGAAGTTGGAGGTTGGAAGTTGGAGGTTGGAAGTTGGAATTCGGAATTCGGAATTCAGAATTGCGAATTAGATATTGCGAATTAGATATTGCGAATTAGATATTGCGAATTGTTATTGAGCTGTAGAGATCGAACGAATTGAGCAATTGAATAAAGAAAATACCATGGAAATAAAAAAACTCGGCGCTGGTGAAGTCGCATCTTTCAGAGCATTAGTTGAAATATTCAAATTAGTTTTTGAAAATGACCAAACCATTTCTGATGATGATTATCTTAAAAAATTACTGAACGACCCGAATTTCATTGTTTTCGTAGTGGAAGAAAACAATACAATCATCGGCGGACTCACGCTCTATACCTTGCATCGTTACTATGGAAGTAACCCCGTGGCATATATTTACGATGTTGGTATCCATCCCGAATATCAAGGCAAAGGGATCGGTAAATCGTTAATGTCGACAGTAGCAAACTTTTGCCGTGCAAATGGATATGAGGAGGCCTTCGTAGAAGCCGAAGCCGACGATCTCAACGCCGTCAACTTCTACAGAAAAACAAGTTTCAAAAGTGAAATGAAAGCGATACAGTTTAGCTTGGAATTCTGAAATCACAATTCACAATTCGGAATTCGGAATTCGAAATTCGAAATTCGGAATTCTGAATTCTGAATTTCACTAGTATCTAGTATCTTAAAAAGTACCTCCCTCGCCCCTCGCCTATCGCCCATCGCCCTCACTTTCCCTCAGGAATTGCTCCACGAACTGTTGCATGAACTGATGGCGTTCGTTGGCGAGTGTGCGGCCGGTGGGGGTATTCATTAGGTCTTTTAGTAGAAATAATTTTTCATAAAAATGATTCAAGGTCGGTGCGGTGCTCTTCTTGTATTCTTCCTTGGTCATATTCATATTCGGTGGAATGGCAGGATCGTAAAGGGCTCTGCCTTTGTATCCACCATAATTGAACGCGCGCGCAATACCGATTGCACCGATAGCATCCAAACGGTCAGCATCTTGCACGATGTCCAATTCAAGCGTGCGACGTTGCGGAATGTCTCTGCCGCCTTTGAATGAAATATTTTCTATGATAAAAATAACTTCGTCAATAATCGAAGCTTCTAATCCCAATCGCTCCATCACCTCGCGTGCCTTACGCGGCCCTATCGTATCGTCGCCCCCATGAAATTTGGAATCCGCTATGTCGTGCAACAAAGCGGCTAATTCTATTACCAATTTATTTCCACCTTCCCGTTCGTGGATATACAATGCATTGCGCCATACTCGCTCGATGTGAAACCAATCATGTCCCGCCTCTGCATCGCGCAAAGCTTCTTTAACGTGAGCTATTACTTCTTCGATCATGACCGCAAATTAGTCCAAAAAACAAAACCGCCTCCCCCGTCGGGAAGGCGGTTTTCACCAATTTACTCAACCAAACCTGCGGTTAAGAATTCGTAATTCGGGATTCTGAATTCAGAATTCAGAATTTAGAATCTCGTTCTTGTTCTCGTTCTCGTTCCTTTAGTGCACATGCACGTGTGTTTCCCACTCGCCTTCGAAGCCGGCGTTGTCTTCTGCGTGGATGTGGATGTGGTAGTCTCCTGCAGTAGCAAATGGACCCACGAGAATATCTGTCAATGTGATGGTGTTTCCAGCAACAACAGTAACTTCTTGTTCCCATATCACAGTGCCTGTTGCCTCATCTTCTACTTCAATGTGAATGTGTTCAAATCCATCTGGATCTGCGATAGTTCCTGAAAGCAAGAAGGTACCGCCAATCTCAAGCTCGATCTCACCATTTACAATCGCAGGATTAGTGGTGATTTCAAACACTGGAAGATTTGCATTCTCTACGTGAAGTGTAGTAACGTATTCTACAGCTTCATTACCATCTTTATCAATCAATGATACTTCAATGTGCCAGTGACCTTTGATGGTATTCGGAATAGTGAATGAAAGAGTTTCTGTTTTCGACTCACCAGAAACACTGATAATGCGAGCATCGCTCCATACACCAATGTTTGCTTCTTCCACCTCTTCGGTAGCACCGCCATCATCACCATGTGTATGACCGTCGTCCGCAGAGTGAATATCTACTTTCAATTGATTGAGGTCTTTGTTGTCGCTCATCGCTACTTCTACTGAAATAGTAGTTCCTGCTTCCACGTCATGTTCGTTGCCTACAACACCATTAACCTTTACAGAACCAATTACTGGACGCGTTGTATCCTCTTCGTCCTTCTTACAAGATGCTAAAATCACTACTGCTGCAAAAAATAAAATTGCCTTTTTCATAATTATTTGTTTTTGTTTTGATGAATAATTTCAAATGGAATTTGAAGCGCAAACGAAACGTTGCGGCCCTGCTCGGGCAACAACAACTGTCTGTATGCACTCATGTGATTAAAATAAAAACGATTTAATAAATTGTTCGCCGCTATGCGACCGTTCACTACTGTGTTTGCTATTTTGAATTCGAGTCCAGCGAATATATCTAGTGTATATGCTCCTTTGGT
>CAYRZQ010000016.1:17952-69979 GCA_964428835.1 uncultured Comamonadaceae bacterium
TAATTGAAGTAAGGTGTCAATTTGAAATGAACGCTCTCTTGATCATAAACCAATGCTGCATCCAATTGATAACCTATTTCGCTATTCAAGTTGACATCCCCTTGCTCGTGCCTGAACGTGCCGTGATGAATTCCGTTGATTAAGAGTTCTGCCGCATTTGGTACTCTGAAACTACGGGCTAGGTTGGTTTTGATATTCCAATTTTTATCAAATACTTTACTCCATCCCGCGGAAGCAGAGTAATTCATAAAGTTGCGATTGACAGCACCTACTCTATCCGTAAAACCCACTATCACTTCACCGGGAGCATATATCGGTGTTTGGAAATTATCCGACCATTGATGTGCATAATCGTAGCGAATTCCAAAATTGAATATGCTCGTTTCAGACTTGTTCCATTCTCCAAATACAAATGCACCCCACGAAACCGAACGATGATTCGGTAATAAAAATTCCCATCCTGCTCTTTCGTTGGATTGTTGTTGTGCTGTCAGTCCTGGAATGAATCTCCAGGCACCAACCCGCGGTGCGTGCCATCTTGCGGAGGCTTGATAGGTTGCAAGTTCCAATCGATGCGCAAGTGGATTATCAGGCAGCGGAGCATAACCTTCTCTGTGAGGACGAATAATTTCCTTGCGTAAGTTTACCTGTCTTCCTGCATCCACTTCGAGCCAACCGTGATTAAGGTGGAATGTAGCGTTGAGTGCGGTTTTGATATGATCCACTTCTTGCCTTGGCCACGCCACATTGCGCACATCACCATCGTCAGCCACGGCATTGCCAGTAGGAATACCGACAATGCCAGGGAACAAACCATTCTTTTGAGAAAAATGTGATTGTGTGAGTTTGATGATGCCGCGATTGAAAACGTAGCCGCCCGTAATTTGCCAATGCAATTCTTCACCAGCTGTGTTTTTCAAACGTTGATTCACTATTGGAAGTGTGCGATTTAGATAAGTAAATCTTTCTGCTGGTACGCGGTAATCTCCGTAATCACTGAATGTCACACGCGCCTTCGCAAAGAATTTTCCTGTGCTGCCTTCCAACATAGCTGATGTGCCAATGTAATCATTGTTGGTTCGAGCAAGTGAGGCCACTTCTCCGCGCAAGCCTTTTTTCACTATCGAGGGTGTTTGTACACGCACCACTCCGCCGAGCGCATCGCTGCCGTACATCAATGAAGCGGGACCTTTGATCACTTCCACTTTTTCTGCAGCGAAGGCGTCGATTTCAAGACCGTGATCTGATCCCCACTGTTGTCCTTCTTGTTTCATTCCCAAATCACTTACCACAATGCGATTGCCGCTGAGACCACGGATCACAGGCTTGCTTACTCCTACTCCCGTCTGAAGTTGATTCACTCCGGGAAGGCGTGTCAAACGCTGCGACAAAGTCATCGCAGATGAGGAAGTCCACTCTTGTTTGTCCAATACCATGAGGTCTAACGACTGTTGTAAATAAGTTGATTTAGAAATTTCACTTTCTACCAATACGTGTTTCAACTCGATTGTGCTTGCTTTTAGAGAAATGTTGAGGCCACTAATGGAAGCGCTTGTCACATCAATGTCCTTTGCAAAGGCAGCATAGCCCACCATCTCAAAGTGAAAATGGTAGTGCCCTGGAGCGAGATTTTTTATCACAAATACACCTGCGCTGTCTGTAAGTGCGGACACATTATTCTCATGGCATTCCACTAGAACGCCCGGAACAGGTAGCGCATCGGTGGCATCTGTGACCACGCCCGATACCGAATATGTAATATTCTGAGCATGTATGTTATTACCAGCGAACAACAGTGTCATGATCAGAATTACACGTTGAAACATGTAATTGAGAAAAAATGAATAATAAAAAGGAGATGAGAAAAAGAGCTTAAGCCAATGAAGGCGGACCGCGACCAAACTCGCGTGAAACGAATGTTTCAAAATAGCCTAAGTGATAGATGGAGGCCAGAGCTTCCGCTTCGCTCACATGCTTTAGCTCATAAAAGAATGTCGAGACTTCAGATGGAATCGTTGAAATTAATTTACAGATTTCACAATCCTTCTCTGAGTCCTGAGGATTGTTGACTCCTGCCCTTAGTGGCTCGGCATCATCATGGTGATGATGATCATGATCGCAATGGTGATGCACCGATTCGAATACACCCCAGTGCTCGGTAATAGCGTGATAGGTCTGAAAACACAACAACCAAGCAGTTAGTCCGAGAAGGACCAGCGCTTTGATTCTAATATGTGCATTCATCACTTTCATTTTCGTGTGCAAATGTAGGGCAACAATTAGTTTGAAAAATCCCATCAAACCTGTTATTTTTCGCAAAAATTACACCTTATGAAGATTTTTCTTGTTGCAACACTGTTGCTTTTGGGCAATATTACAACATTCTCTCAAAAAACACCCCTCACACTCGAAGAATCTGTGATGGGTCAGTTTCGTCAGTTCGCTCCTGAAAACAAACAGGGGATTCAATTTTTACCCAAATCAGAAAGCTATATTTATTACAAAGAAAACAGCCTGTTCATCGGAGACATTAAAGGAAAAGAAAGCAAATGGCTGACAATAGAGCAGCTTCAGGGCTTTAAAAACTGTCCGGAAAAAATAGAGCGCATGCCTTCATTTGAATGGGTGAATAGTAATGAAGCCTATTTTATTCACCTTGATGTTGCCTATTCGGTAAATTTTAAAAATAAAATCATCACCAAAGGAACAGCGATGAAAGGAGACGGCGAAGTGAGCGATTATCACCACCGATCTGGAAGACTCGCATACAACATAAAAAATAATCTCTTCGTGCAGAGTGGTGAAGAATCGTTGGCGGTGACAAACGAAGAAGACGGAATCGTTTCAGGACAAAGCGTATCACGAAACGAGTATGGAATTGAAAAAGGAACTTTCTGGAATGAAGAAGGAAGTCTTTTAGCTTTTTACCAAAAAGATGAAAGAAATGTAACGATGTATCCTTTGATTGACTACAAGAAAATGCCTGCAGAAGTTAAAAACATTCGCTATCCCATGGCAGGCGGCCGCAGTGAGATCATCAAAGTAGGAATTTTTGAAGTCGCTTCTAAAAAAACTGTTTATCTCGAGATAGAAAAAGAACTTAGCGATTCATATTATGCGACCAATCTTGCATGGAGTCCTGACAATACCGTTTATGTTATTTGGCTCAGTAGAAAGACCGATGAAATGAAGTTGATTGCTTTCGATCCACGCACCGGAAAGCAGCGCGCTACCTTGATTACCGAGACAGATAATCGATGGGTAGAACCATCGAAACCAATTATTTTTATTCCCAACGCACCGAATCAATTCCTGTGGTATAGTCAGAAAGACGGCTATCATCGTTGGTATAAGTATGACACTTCTGGTAAACTTCTTGCCAGCATGAAGACGGAGTTTGAAATGACAGATTTTATTGGCTTTGATGCAAAAGGAGAATTTGGATATGCGATGGGAACAGGTTCGAATGCTACTGAAATGCACGGTTTCCGCATTCGAATCGCGGATATGTTTACAGAACAAATCACGCGCATGCCTGGTGTTCACAGAATCAGTGTAAGTGGTTCGGGTAAATTTTTCATTGATCAATACAGCAATATTCAAACTCCCAATCGAATTGACATCATTGGCATTGGTGGAAAAATTGCCACCAATCTTTTGAATGCCGCTGACCCTTTTGCAAACAAAGTAGTTGGAACAACAGAGATTTTTACCATTACCAACAAAGCCAGTATTCCTCTTTTCTGTCGACTCATCAAGCCTTCCAATTTCGATCCGAATAAAAAGTATCCCGTTGTAGTTTATGTTTACAATGGGCCACACGTTCAATTGGTGACAAATAGTTTCCTCGGTGGCGCTTCTTTGTGGATGCATTATTTAGCCGAACAAGGATATCTTGTTTTCACCCTCGACGGCCGCGGCAGTCAGCATCGCGGGAAGGAATTCGAACAGAGCATCCATCGCAATCTCGGCACTGTTGAGGTTGATGACCAAATTGCCGGAGTGGAATGGCTCAAGAAACAATCATACGTTGATGCTAATCGCCTAGGAGTACACGGCTGGAGTTATGGTGGTTTTATGACCACATCGCTAATGCTCAAGCATCCCGATGTATTCAAAGCGGGCGTGGCTGGTGGACCTGTGATTGACTGGAACCTCTATGAGGTGATGTACACCGAGCGCTATATGGATACTCCAAAAGAAAATCCTGATGGCTATAAAAACGCCGATTTGACCCAATATGTCAAGAATCTCAAAGGTAAACTATTGATGATCCACGGTACCGATGACGACGTAGTGGTGATGCAACATAATATGAAATTTATGACCGCATGCATTGACAATCGCGTGCAGGTGGACTTTTTTGCGTATCCAGCGCATGCACATAATGTACGTGGCAAAGACCGCGTGCATTTGATGCAAAAAGTGATCGACTATCTAATTGCCAACATCTAACACTGACCAAAAGCAAAACCTTATATTTGCCCGAAATACCTCAAAATAATGAGCACAGAAACAACAGAATTACGCAGCACAGCATTATCACATATACACATTGGACTTGGTGCCAAAATGGTTCCATTTGCGGGTTATAATATGCCCGTTCAATATTCGGGTTTGATTGATGAGCACCACTGCGTGCGTCAAAATGTTGGAGTATTCGACGTTAGCCACATGGGCGAATTCTGGGTACGTGGAGAGCGTGCTTTGGACTTTTTACAATACATGACATCCAACGACGTCAGCAAACTTTATGATGGGAAAGTGCAATACAGCTGCATGCCGAATGACAAGGGCGGTATCGTTGATGACCTTTTGGTTTATAAGGTAAATGACACTACATATCTTTTGGTAGTGAATGCTAGCAATATCGAAAAGGATTGGAATTGGTTGAATGCTAAAGCTGCTGAATACGGTGTGGAAATGGAAGACCGCAGCGATGCCACTTCCCTACTCGCCATTCAAGGTCCCAATGCAACAGCTGTTTTGCAAAAGCTGACATCCATGGATCTCGGTTCGATGGAATATTATACTTTCCAAATGGGCACTTTCGCAGGGTTTGAAAACATTATTGTTTCTACCACTGGATATACCGGCGCAGGGGGATATGAAGTTTACTTCCCAAATGAATATGCGGAAGAAATCTGGAATAAAATTTTTGAAGCGGGAAAAGATTTAGGCATCAAGCCTATTGGTCTCGGCGCAAGAGATACGCTCCGTTTGGAAATGGGATTCTGTCTTTATGGAAATGACATTGATGACACTACGAGTCCGATTGAAGCCGGTTTAGGATGGATTACAAAATTCACCAAATCTTTCATGAATGGCGATTATATCAAAGGACATAAAGAAAATGGAACAGCTCGCCGTCTTGTAGGCTTTGAGATGATAGATAAGGGAATTCCCCGCCACGGATACGAAATCGTAGATGCCAATCAAAACGTCATTGGCGTTGTGACCAGCGGCACTCAATCACCCTCGCTCAACAAAGCCATTGGTATGGGATACGTACCGACCGCTCTTGCAAAACCAGGTAATGATATTTACATTAGTGTTCGCGGAAAAGCACTTAAAGCCATAACTACCAGCATTCCGTTTTACAAAGCATAATTGCGCACATGGTTCCATTGTCTGAAAGAAAATTGGTAGAGGTTTGTTACACTCCAGGACAGTATCACCTCTACAAAGAAAACTTTGATATCGTTGTTGTAATAGACGTATTGCGCGCCACTAGCGCTATTACGAGCGCATTGCATCACGGTGTTGAAAAGATTATTCCTGTTAGCTCAGTGGAAGAAGCGCGTGCTTATCAAAACCAAGGCTATATCGCAGCAGCAGAGCGCGACGGGCAAGTGGTAGAAGGATTTCCATTCGGTAATTCTCCTTATGCCTTCATGGATCCTGCGCTGAAAGGAAAGACAGTAGTGCTCACCACTACAAATGGCACCAAAGCAATTCAATATGCTTCAGATCGTCCTACGGTAGTAATTGGATGTTTGAATAATCTTGATGCCTTGTGTAAATGGCTCATCGACCAGCATCGCAACACTCTGATTTTAGCATCTGGGTGGAAAGACAAAGTAAATCTTGAAGATACCATTTGCGGAGGTGCTATCGCTGACATCTTGCTGGACTCGCGCAAATTTCGCGCGGATGAGGACAGCACAGTAGCCGCCAAATTTATCTATCGCAGTGCTAAAGAACATCTTTGGAGTTTTCTTCGTTCGTCTTCACATCGCAGAAGATTGGTGAAATTGAATATTCAAAAAGACGTCAAGTATTGCCTCACATTGAATACCGTCGATACAATTCCCATTTTAGAAAATGGCTATTTGGTAAAACTTCAGCCCGTGCTTGCTGAATGAGGTATGCGCTCGTCATATCATTCTTTTTTTTAGCATCGCTGACACCGAAGAAGCCCGTCATTGATCCTTGTGAAAACCACATGAATTGGGGGTTTTATGGTCATAAGCGCATCAATGAGTTGGCGATTTACACCTTGCCCGAGGAAATGTTTGGTTTTTATAAAGCCAACATGGATTTCTTGATTGAACACTCTGTTGATCCAGACAAGCGCCGATATGGCGTGAAAGGAGAAGCTGAGTGTCATTACATTGATATGGACAAGTATTGTTTTGGTGTTGCGGGATGTGACCCATTTGAGAATGTTCCCAAACGCTGGGATGATGCCGTAGCAAAATACACTGAGGATAGTCTCAGGGCACATGGGATCGTGCCGTGGCATATCAACCTTATGGTCTTCAAACTTACAAAGGCATTTAAAGAAGAAAATCTCACTCGCATTTTACATTTGAGTGCTGAATTAGGACATTACATAGGAGATGCGCATGTGCCCTTGCATACAACAAGCAATTACAACGGGCAGAAGACCAATCAACGGGGCATTCATGGATTTTGGGAATCTCGCTTGCCAGAACTCTACGATAATCAATATGATTTTTTTGTAGGTAAATCAGAATATATTTCTGCTCCTCTCGATCACATCTGGTCTAAAATTCGTCAGAGCTACAGCGCAGTAGATAGTGTTTTGTTATTTGAACAAAAACTAAATGCTGAGTTCCCCTCCGATCAAAAGTATACATACGAAGTGAGAGGACAGGCTCAATTAAAAGTTTACAGCGAGGAGTACAGCAATATCTACCACAATATGCTCATGGGACAGGTAGAGCGCAGGATGAAATCTGCTGTTATCACCATTGGAAGTTATTGGTACACTGCATGGGTCAATGCAGGTATGCCTGATCTAAATAAGTTCATATCAAAGTCTAATCTCTCCGAAGGATTCGATCCTGAGTTAGGATCTGGTAAAGCAGATTCACTGCGCATTCGCGAACACGAATAGCCGGAGAGCGTCACTCAAGTTTTGGTTTATCATATTTATACCATCTAACTGCAACTTTGTACTTGCGGGTCCCGTACTAAGGTGCGTTGACAATTTTAGTGATGAAAAAGATTTACTCGACCCTATTGATCTTTTGCATTTCAAGTTTTGTCTTCGCACAAACACCCCAGGTCATGTTCTATGGATACGTAGAACAAGGTCAGATTGAGGAAGAAGATGCGGGGAAAAAGAAGAAATCAAAAGCACTGCCAAAGCTCAAAGAAGTTAATGTATTTGTGTACGTTGGCGATTCAGTGATTCAATCTAATAAAGTGCGCGAAACAGGTTTTTACGCAGCATTGTTGGCTAAAGGATCTGTGTACCATGTAGTATTTGAAAAAGAAGGATTCTTTTGTAAAAGCTTCGAAATCGATTGTCGCGACATCGATTATCCCAACGACGATGCTGCTATTAAATGCATGACAGACGTCACTCTCTTCCCGAAAGTGGAAGATTCAGATTTGCTCAATCTGTGTAAGGTTCCCTATGCCAAAGCACAATTTGATATATCAACAGGTAATATTTCATGGGATATGGCCTACACAGACCGTATCAAGCAGAAGTTCATTGCCCTAGCCCAACCTTACTATACAGCATCTTCGAAAATCGACTAACAACTTTACGAAGAAAAAAAAACGGGCCCTCAATGAGGGCCCGTTTGCTTATTGTAAAAAATACAATTACTCAACTACAAAATCAATTACCGACTTCATACCATCTTTAGATACGGTGAGGTGATAAACCCCAGCCTCAAGATTGGTAACGTCGATAGTTTGTGTGCCACGACCAGCAATGTTTAGCTTCTCAGTGCGCACCATCTTTCCAACGGCGTCTGTAATAGTCATTACAGCGTTATTCATTTCACTCTTTACAGAAACATTCAATGCTCCGTTTGTAGGATTAGGGAAAGCAGACAATCCGAAAGGATTAGATGATAATTCGTCAACACCTACTACGCTCACGCTCACTTCTACACGAGGAGAAACGCAAGTCATAGACTCCTTTTGAATCTTCCAGTTGTAGAAATAATAGTAGTAAGAAGCACCAAATGAAGAGTTGGTGATTTCACCTACTGTTCCGATTGCATAAGGATATGATACCCCACTATTGTTTCTGAAGAGGTTATTTTCTGGACAAAGAATTTGATATCCATTACCTACAGGAACATCAATATTGACATCTACAACCGTTTCGCCAAGATCAAGGAAGAATGTGGCTTGACCAATTTCATTGTTGCTTGCATCACGAATAATGAGTGTGCGTGTTCCTGCAACTCCGTTAGCAGGCACCACGCAGGTTACTTGCTGCAGGGTGAATGCTTCGGTCACATTAAAGAACAGGATACCACCTTGAGAAGGAAGTCCGCCGCCGCCATCTATTGTTGGCTTACCACCGAATTCTTCTTCACCAGGATATTCAACAGTGTTTTGAACCCAGTATGAAGCTTGTTCTTCTACAATCGGTGTATTGAATGAGTTACCACTTGCTAATACTTCAGTAGATGTTTCTGTTGCAAACCACTCAACGAAGGAGCCAGTCGCTGTCAATTCAACACTACCTGGTTCGCCAATTTGCATATCTTCTACTACTGGAAGAGCAGGAGAATTAACTACAACAGATACTGGCTCGCTTACTAATGTGCTACCTGTGCAGATACCTACAGCAGAAACATAATAGTCACCAGAAGTTGTTACCTCCAATTGAGTGCCCTCGTCTCCTGTACTCCAAGTTGGATTATTCACACCACTCACAGCTAATTGTACGGTGCCACCAGCGCAGAAATAAGTCTCGCCGATTACAGATACCACTGGAGTTGTTTCCTGAACTACTTCTACGTTCACCGTATTTGATGTTGCCACACAGCCTTCTTCATCGAATACATAAACGCTGTAATTTCCATCTTGTGAAACTTCGATTGATTGGGCATTTGAACCATTACTCCATGCATAAGAACTTCCTGCAGGAGCTGAAAGAGATACTGTTTGACCTTCACAAATCTGTGTATTTCCGTTTACAGCAATTTCAATAGGATCGAGAGTACAAGAAGACTCAATGATATTATGTTGAGTGTTGATTGTAGGATTTTGAATAGAAGTCACCATTCCACTTGGCCAACGCACAATCACTTGCTCGATGGCTGTTGCAGTGCCCAAACCAAAGTGAGCAATGAGTGATGATGCTGGGTCGAAGCTTCTTCCAGCGCGTACTTCTCTAATTTGAACACCCCAATCTCCGTAGATTTCGATGCGTGCACCGATACCTTCTTTGTTTGAAACAATTCCTTCCAAATCAAATTTCACCCAATTGTTATTGTTGGTTTGGTTGAGGAAAATGGTATTACCACGGACAACATCCAAGAAACCATCGTGATTAAAATCTCCGATTCCACCTGAGCTAAAGTTGAGGTTTCCACCAGTGAAAGTACCGTCACCATTGTTCCAATACATTTCGTTGTCCATTTCTGAAAAAATATCTACGAAACCATTGTTGTCAAAGTCGGCAGCATCACAGTTCCATGCACCGAGGTCGTCTGCTGTGATACCTGTTGTTCCAATGATATCGGTGTACATACCAGTACCATCATTCTCCATGAAGCGGTTTGCAAATTGGTGATTCACAGTGAATGCATCGAAATCGCCATCATTGTCGAAGTCTTCGAATACGGTGGCCCAGCTTTGGTCGCCATCGTTCATGTTGATTTCAGGACCAACGCTTGTGAATGTGCCATCACCATTGTTGCGATACATCAAATTGATACGCTGTGGATCTCCTACTGGCGCTCCACCGCGGCACTTGGTGATATATAAGTCTGGATCATAATCATTGTCATAATCCACCCAGATTGCTGCGTAGTTTCCGCCTGCATCGAGGGTATTGATCAAGTTGAAATCCAACTCCAATACGCCGTTGACGTTGCGATAAGGATGGCTCTGATCTACGTCGTGACATACGAAAGCATCAAGTCTTCCGTCGTTGTCTATATCACAGAAGGTACTTCTTTGAGAGAAGATATATTCTGGAAAAGCATCTTCCGAAAAACCTGTACCGTCATTATTCGCATAAGCGAAAGAAACGCGGCTACCATTTCCAAAGCACAAGTCTGTATATCCGTTACCGTCGATATCAGCGGCACAAATACTCCAGTTGGGAAGGTTTTGGACAGACATAGGGAAAAATGCAGGAGTGAATGTTCCGTTCGCATTTTGGTAATCCACATAGATTCCATTGCTCATCACGCGAACGATGTCATCAAGGCCATCGGCATTCATGTCAACAGCGCAATCGCCGACACTTGTACCGCCAATGTTTTGGAGACCCGCTGTCACTCCCGTGAAGTTGACCTGTGCACTCATCGAGAATGCTGTGATTACCAATCCGAAGAACGTGGTAAAGATTTTTTTCATCTTTTCTGGGTTTTGGTTAAAATTTGGTTTCAAAACGCTATAGTACTAAAAAAACACTGAACATAAGACATCTAGCTCAAAAAAAAACGCCCCTGTTGGGGCGTTTTAATGTATATTCTTGTAATCTTATTGTTTGATTAACTTAAGGCTAGTAGCTGCCTCACCTGAGATAACGTTGAGGAAGTAAACTCCCGCTGCAAGAGCGCGAACGTCCACCATCTCACTGCGCTTACCTTCTGCGTTGCCGAGCTCTTTGTTCATAACGCGACGACCTTGGCTATCTACAATATTGTAAGAAAGTTTATCGCCGGTCAATCCATCCAAATTCAAGCGGAATTCAGCATTCATTGGATTAGGATAAATGCTTACTGAAGCACCGTTTGCAAGCTCAGAAATCGAAGTAATTGAAATGCCTTCCAGAACAGCAGAACAGCCGTTTTCATCTGTAACAGTAACTGAATAATTACCATCTGGCAGGTCGATCAAATCTTCATCGGTTGAACCGTTGCTCCACTCATAAGTGTATTCGCCAGTTCCTCCATTTACGCTAATGGTCACAAAACCTGTGTTATCGCCTCCGTCACCGCCGAACTCATCCACAGTGATTTCGATCGCCGAAGGTTCTGAAATTACAATTGCTTCTGTGATAGCGATAAAACAGCTGTTTGCGTCAGTCACATAAGCGTCATAAACACCTGGCTCCAAGCCTTCGAAAGTCGATGAAGAACTGAAGCTCTCACCGTCGATGCTATAGCTATATTCGCCAGTGCCACCTTCAGCCAAGAAAACGATTGCTCCATTATTTTCTCCTTCACAAAGCACATCGCTCACATTGAAGGTAACTGAAAGTTCTGCTGGATCTTCGATTACAACATCCAAAAATGCTTGACAACCTGCTTCGTCTTCTACGCAAACAGAGTAAACACCAGCTGGGAGACCTTCCAATGAATTTACTTCAGAATACTCTCCAATACATCCAATGTCATACAAGAAAGAGCCTGTGCCACCTTCTACGCTCACTACAAACATACCATCCTCGTCGCCAGGACAGCTAGGCGCTGTAACGGCAGGATCGATAATGATTGCTGGTCCACCTTCTTTCACATAATCGATGCTTGCCTCACAGCCGTTGGCATCAATAGCGTACATCGTGTATTCACCAGGTGTGATTTCCGTAAGAACAAGGTTGGACAAGTTTCCTTCTAATTCGTAAGTACCATCATCTTCGAGGCTCCAGTCAACATCACCAGTACCACCTGACCAAGTGAATACTTGAGTTCCGTCTGGTGTATTGAAACAAGAAGCGGGTTGAGAAGCTCCGAGGAAAAGAAGAAGAGTTGGCGGGCTAGTAATCTCATGAGATTCTGACTCACTTACACAACCATTTTCATCCAACGAAGTGAAATAATAACTTCCACCCGTTAAACCGCAGTACTCAGAAGAAGGTAAGTCTGATTCGATAGGGCTGCCATCACTTGAATGAAGTGTAAAGCTCACATTGCCTACACCACCGACGAAGTCGATGAATACGCAACCATCTTCGCCACCGCCGCACGTTACATCAGTAACGCTTGCCTCACCAAATACCACAGGCATTGTGATCAAATCAACAAACTCGATTATCTCGCAATCTCCGTAGATACCGCCAGGGTTGAATAATTCATTATAGAATTTTCTATCTCTCGCCACGATTGAGTAAATCCCCTCACCCAATCCACTAGCTACATAAACGCCAGTGTTAGCGGCAGGACTACCCTCATTAAATTCAATTTCTAGAACGTCTTGAAATCCTTCTACAACTACTTCGATAGAACCATCCTCATCACCCAAACAGCTTGGATCTTGAGAGCTAATGGATGCAAAAGTGAGTCCGCACTCATACAAACATGTTCCATCATTAAAACCGGCCGACTCGTTATAATTGAGGGCGAGTGGATCAGAACAACCTGGTGTTCCACAACCATCGGTTCCAAATGACAAACCTGTATAAAGTGTCGCACCATTGGTTTGACCTTGCAATCTAGCTTGTACGTTGAATGATCCACATACACTACCGGAGGTGGTGATTTGAGCAATAAGCACTCTTAAATCATTTCCAGCTACTACATTGACATTGGGTTGGCCTTGACCATTTAAAGGTGTCGAGCTCCAAGCTCCTCCCACGGTGGTATTTAATAGCAAGTTACCATCGCCAACTGGGCTTGTGTCGAAACGACTGCTCCAAGGTGCCCCTGGGTCTTGAGCCAAAAGTACGTTCGCTCCTGGGTCGGTATTACAAGTTCTTCCGATTGTCACATACGAGTCGTATTGCAAAGCGGGAAATACTGAATAAATATTACAGTTGTTTTCACTTCCGATCGAGCTTGACGGCTCCTGGAAGTTCCAAATTCCGTCTGGAACATTCAAAGCCAATGGTGCAATGTCAAAACCTACAACACTGAGAACCATGTCACCAGGGTTGGTACATTCTGCATAGATACGGTATGTGGTATGTCCGGCAGGATAGCCTGTTACTGTCCCATTGTCAGTGTAAAATTCTTCAATGGTTATTCCTGTAACTTGAGCCGAAACATGCATGGCAAGAAATGCCGTAAAAAGAAAAAGTAGACTTTTCTTCATGTGCTGCTTGATTTTGGGTATTAAGGTGATTAAGATTATCACGCCAAATATAAGTGATTGTGCAAAAGGTGCAAACCAATATCAAAAAAACATTTTTCACAATAAAAAAAAACACCCCCTTCAATGAAGGGGGTGCCTGTTATATTATGTGCTTAATATTACTTCTGCACAAGTACTTGACGAACTGCAGACTGCTTTCCATTGCTGATTTGGATTGCATATACGCCTGAATTCAAATTGTTTACATCCAACTCGATGTTAGACAATCCTGATACAGTTCCAAGGTCGAGCGTTCTAACAACCTGACCAACATTGTTTACAACATTGATTACCACTTCTTGAGCAGCAGCATTGTTGAAGCGAACATTGATTACGTCGTTTGCAGGAACTGGGAAGATTGATAGAGCAGAGAAGAATTCGCTTTCTTCTACACTTACTATACAAGTAGCGCAAGAATTGAAGCAAATTGTCTCAAGTGTCTCATCTGTACCAGCTCTGTTGAAAGCTCTGTTGAATCCACCGAGGCCGTTTGGTAAACCACAATCTGCGATACCAGTAGATGTACCAGTAGCTACACCTTCTTCGTTAGCTGGATTGCTCACACTACCGTTTACGAATTTGTAGAGTACGCTTGCTGGACCAGAGATCAATACGCTGCACTCATAAACACCGTCGCCGTCAGCATCAGTCATTTGAGTAGCACCTGCTTGCCATGCTGGATTTGTAGAACCAGAAATCATAAATACACCATCTGCACTTACAGTTTCATTGCTCATATCCACTTTGAATGTAACAGTAGCTGGATCTGGATCAACAAGACATTCAACCGTGCACTGACCATAGCAGAAAGTAACTTCGATTGGATCAGCACCAACGGTGAGTCCTCTGTTGTTTCCACCAACAGCACACTCAGCAGGGATGTTTTCGTTGAGGTCTGGTGCATCCCAGCTATCACCATTGATTACTTTAAAGTTGTAGTTGCCCTGAGTCAAATTGAGAGTAACTGAGTAGATTCCATCTCCGTCACCGTCCAACATTTCAAGACCATTTGGATCCCACTGTGGCAAACCAGCTTGACCAAAGTTACCCGCAAGGTGAACGCCGCCGCCAACTAATGTTTGCAAAGACATGTCAACATTGAAAGTAACTGGAGTTGGAGCAACACAGCCACCGCAAGAATTCCAACATACCGCTGGAAGAATTACTGAACCTCCAATAGTAGCTGCGCGGTTTCCTGTGCCATCAGAGCAATCTCCAGAAACGCTCTCATTAGGAAGCACCCATGAGTCACCATTTATGAATTTATAAACGATAGAAGTCATAGCTCCTACGTTGAAAGTTCCTTCATAAACAAGGTCACCGTCTTCGTCAGTGAGCCAAAGTAGACCTGGAGTCCAGTCGCCTGAACCCTCACCATCAGCCTCTGGGTTTTGGAAGTTACCTGCAACAGAAACACCTGCTGGCCAAATATCTTCACCTGCTTCGCCTGGGTTATTGTCGAGGTCAACATCTACTAAAGACATATCTACTCTGAATGTTACGAGGCTAGTTCCGCACGCAGCGCACTCTCCGAAGCAAACTGGACCGTAAGCGTCGTCTGTACCTGTAACAACAATTTTACGATTGCTGTTGCCTTCTGCTGCTGAACAAACTGCTGGAGCTGACTCGTCAGTACCCCAAGCATTGCCATTGAGAAACTTGAATTCATAAGTACCAGGAACGAGCATAAGCTCAACTGCGTAGATTCCTGCATCCTGCTCAGAAAGAGCGATACCAGCTGGATCCCAGTTGTTATAGGCATCATTTTCTGGTGTACCATCGTCGTTGTTGTCTCTAAAATTACCAGCAATATGAACGCCATTAGGACCTACAGTCTGTGTGCTCATATCTACTGTGAAAACTACAGGAACCTGGGCGTTTGCTGAAAACGCTAAGGCACCCGCAAAAAGAAATGCGTAGATTTTTTTCATTTGATTTGTTGTTTGGGTTATACTTGGTGTACTTTTAACACTTTCCAAAAATAGCATTTTTACGAATACACAAACATTCGATATGAAATTTTCATTAAAAGATATCAAAAGAACGGTACTTATACTGACTATCAATACATTATTTATATTTTTCACCCTCCCAATTGACAGTTATTCACAACAAAGCATAATCGAAAGGATTGACCCTCCCAACTGGTGGATTGATATGGAGATGGATACCATCGAACTTCTTGTAATGGGCGCCAACATTGCAGAATATGACATTTCTTTAAATGAAAAATTTACGAAAATCATTGACCAAGCTCCCGCAAAAAACAAATGCTATAAATACGTCACTCTTGTAATCGAAAAAGGTCAAGAGGCTGGTGAAATCAGTTTTTCTCTGGTGAAAAAAGGTTCAAAGAAATCAAGCACATATAAATACTCGTTGAACAAAAGATCGGGCTTTAAACCGGCAGGACTTCATCAAGCTGACAACATGTATTTAGTTTTTCCTGATCGCTTCTCTAATGGCGATCCCACAAATGACAATGCGCAAGGGATGCTTGAAAAAGCGGATCGCTCGGCTCTCAAAGGCCGTCATGGCGGGGATTTGAAGGGAATTGAAAATCATTTAGACTTTATCGAAAATATGGGATTCACTGCGATTTGGTACAATCCCATTTTGGAAAACAATCAGCCTTATGAAAGTTATCACGGCTACGCAGCCACCGATTCATATAAAGTAGATCCAAGATTGGGGACGAATGAACAATTTAAGAAGCTTACAAAAACCCTGCACGATAAAGGAATCAAAACAGTATGGGATGTCGTTTATAATCACTGGGGAAATGAACATTATGCCTTCAAAAATCTCCCTGACAGCAACTGGGTGCATTGGTTTCCAGAATTCACTCGTACCAACTACCGCACTGAATTGCTCATGGATCCATATGCCTCGGAGAGCGATAAAAAGATATTAAAGGATGGTTGGTTTGACAAACACATGCCCGACCTCAATCAACAAGACCCGCATCTTGCAAACTATCTGATTCAAAATTCTATTTGGTGGATTGAATATGCAGAGATTGACGCATTTAGAATAGATACCTATCCTTATCCAGATCAAAAATTCATGAGCGACTTGAATAAGGCGCTTAAAAGAGAATATCCGAGCCTTCATATTTTCGGTGAGACGTGGGTGCAAGGATCACCCGTGCAGGCTTGGTTTACAAAACACAATAATCTCAATAAGGAATTCGACTCTTACCTCGATGGCGTAACGGACTTCCAGCTTTATTTCGCCATCACAAAGGGACTCAACGAAAAATTTGGTTGGGAAGAAGGATTGAGAAGAATTCAGATGACGCTTACCCATGATTATCTCTATCACAACGCTGGCGAAGGTGTAACATTCCTCGATAATCACGACTTGGGAAGATTCTTCAGCAGCGTAGGAGAAGACTTTACAAAATGGAAAATGGGCATGTCCATGCTCGCTACCATTAGAGGGATACCATGTGTATATTATGGCAATGAAATTTTGATGACAGGCTTTACCAATCCTGACGCACACGTCAGAAAAGACTTCCCTGGAGGTTGGCAAGGAGACTCATTGAATCTTTTTGACAGAAATAATATGACTGCATTGCAAAAGGATGCATTTGACTTCTCAACGAAGATTTTCAACTGGAGAAAAAAGAATACTTGGCTTGCCCAATCCACCTTTCATCAATACGTACCTGAAGACGACACTTATGTTTATTTCCGTATTGGAAAAAATGGAGAGAAACTTATGTGCATTCACAGCACTGCCGATAAGGAAATGAAGCTAAAGCTCTCGCGATTTGCTGAACATATACAAACGGCAAAAGAAGCTGAGAACATAATCACCAATGAAAAAGTAACAATCGGACAGGAGATTACTGTTGCCCCGAAATCCTCGGTTATGCTGGTGTTGAAGTAACCGACTTAAGAGCACCAAACTTCTCTCGCCAAATTTCAGGAATGGAGGTAGTCTTATTCTGTTGATGATCAAAACTGACCATCACGGATGCGCCGATGCACGCCACAAAACTGCTTGAACCTCGTTCTACATCAAATCGATAATCGAGGGTAAAACTCTTGTTTCCGATGTGTTTGCACCCGAGATGTATGGACACTTTATCGTTTAGCAAAATGGGCACCTTGTATTCAACTTCGTTGCGCGCCACTAATAATCCGAATTTGTTCCAATCCCAAGTTTCCGAAATGAGCTGTCCGAAATAGTAAATTCTGGTTTGCTCGAAGTAAGTTAGATAAATGGCATTATTTACATGACCTAACGCATCAATATCTGAGAATCTTATCTCTGGCTGATATGGTTTAATATCCATTATTTTTTTCTTTTATTTTCTTTAAGGCTTCCTGCTTGTCTTCTTGATTGTTGGCATTCAACAACCACTCTTGATGCATGGAAATAATTGTCTTCACGCGAAGTTGCGACAACAGCTTTCTCGGGCATTTAAAATCATTACCCAAAGCACTCCACAGGGCTCCAAAACTGCGTGGCTCCCAAATGGCAAAAAGAGGCTCATTCCAACCTTTTTCACTATTCATAAAACATGTAGCAAAGGCCCTATGATCTCGATTATCAATAAGTGTTTCAATCGCTGTATCATCTATAAATGGCATGTCACAGGCTACGACGAGAAAAGCTCTTTCTCGATGTTTTCTCATAGCGCTCAAAATTCCTACGATGGGGCCATTGGCTTCCATGAAATCCAAAATCTCGAAAGAATTTTTCTGTTCTGTGGAGGCCGCTTTAGATACAAATACTTCAAGATTTTTCTTTTTACCTAAATTCATTAAAAAGTCAACCTGAGCGATTCCATGGTATTGAATTTGTTCTTTTGATTCACCCATACGGGAGCTTTTTCCACCAGTCAAAATCAACATACTCAACTCGGGAACGCGCTCATTTACTTCAATTTTAGAAGAGAGTAAAGCGATGTCGTTCAAGATTGGTAAGTCAGAAAAATCGGGCAGTTCAGAAGAAATAAAATTTGGTACTCTCTTCGCTTGCGTATCAAAGAAGGCGATGACATTGGTCAATTCTTGCACACGTCGTTTTACTGTCCCAACTTTTTTTTCATTTAAAAAAAGTAATTGCTTGGAAGCTTTGAAATGATGTCCATTTATCACCACTAAATCAAACCCCGAAAGCATACTGTTCAATTGGCTTCTGGTAGTGAGTAAATCAGCATCCAGAGTCACTTTATTATCACCAAGTACAATGCAATCAGCGGGCGCTGGCTCATCGACGAGATGGCTTCCGTCGATATAACACATGCGGATTTGTGGAAATGATTTTTTCAGTTGATAATAAAAACTCTCCATCGCCTCGCAGGTATCGCCGAGAAGAGCAATTTCATTAGGGTGAAAATAATATTTCGAAGACTTATTTTCTTTCATAATCCCTTTTACCCCCAGTTTTCGACAACAGTCTTATCGACCTTATTTCAATATCATGAGAAAGTGCCTTGCACATATCATAGATGGTCAAAGCCGCCACAGAAGCTCCTGTTAAAGCCTCCATCTCGACTCCTGTCTTTCCATTTGTTCTGACCGTGCATGTGACTGCAAGCTCGGAGTCCAATATTTCAACATGCACATCAACATTATTGAGTAAAATCTGATGGCACAATGGGATCAGTTCGGGAGTTTTTTTGGCGGCCATTATACCCGCAATTACAGCTGTTTGTATTACTGAACCTTTTGCAGTAGAAAAATCCACTGCTTTGAGTTGTTGATGAATATCTAAGGGTAGCCATACTACAGCCTGCGCTGCGGCTGTTCTTAGGGTTACATTTTTGTCTCCCACGTCAACCATTTTGACCTTGCCTTGTTCATCCAAATGTGACCATTCGTTCATGCAACGAAAGTAATATCTTTCTCGTCATGAAGTAGGGATTCAGAAGTATTGATTATATTAGTATCGCCTTCTTAATAAAGAACCAAATTAAACTCGTGAGATATCTCCTTTCATTTGTTGTGGTGTTTTGCTTACTTCAGCAGAGCTCAAGAGCTACCCACTTGGTCGGAGGTGAGATTTTTTATGAGTATCTGGGAAATGACAATTACGGAATCACCTTAATTGTATATCGCGACTGCGGACCTGCGAATGCCAATAACACTCAATTTGATTCAAACGTAGCGCTGGGTATTTTTGACCTACAAAATGACTTTTTAGTAGAATCGGTCAATATTCAATTGTTTTCTTCCAATATTGAACAGGTTCCGGTAGAATTAGAGAACCCTTGTTTCATTTTACCTCCTGACTTGTGCGTTGAGCGCGCTACTTACTACGAAGTGGTGAATTTACCACCCAATCCGAATGGGTATTATGTCATACATCAGCGTTGTTGCAGAAACCCTTCGATCGATAATTTGGTCAATCCAAATGCGACAGGCGTAACATTGTACACTGAAATTCCGGGTACAAACTTGGTTGGACAAGAGTTTAACAACTCTGCACGATTCGATAACTTCCCTCCTGCGGCCTTGTGTGCTTTTGCGGAATTTTTCTTTGATCACGGCGCAACTGACCTCGATGGTGATTCGCTCGTCTATGAGTTTTGTACCCCATTTCACAGTGGTACCTCAGATCCAGTGCCGCCGCTCACACCTGCTCCCTACATTGAAGTGACTTGGGATAATGGCTTTTCAGAGAGCTATCAAATTGATTCGAATCCTAGTTTCGCTATAAACCCAGAAACAGGTTACATTACAGGGACAGCCACTCAAATGGGGCAGTACGTGCTTGGTGTCTGTGTATATGAATATCGTGATGGATTGCTCATCAACAGATCACATCGCGACTTTCAGTTCAATGTGACCTTATGCGATCCAAACATCATTGCCTCTATTCCAGAACAAGAATCCTTTTGTGACGGTCTTACCGTTTCTTTTGATAACATCTCCACCAACGCAACATTTTTTCAATGGGATTTTGGTGTAGAAGGCATCGACACGGATATCAGCACCTTAATCGATCCTACTTATACCTATGCGGAACCAGGGTTGTACAATGTGAGGTTGATTGCCAACCCAGGCTGGACATGTGCCGATACTGCCTTTTCTCTTTTCGACGCCCGACCACCTCTCGATATTGCTATAGAGTTAGGCGAGAGCGAATGTGAATACCCGAACATGAAGTATGACTTCTCGGTGACAACCAACGGAAATGAAAATGCCATTTACTCTTGGAATTTCGGCCCCGGCTCCTCTCCTTCCAGCTCTACTTCTTCCAATCCGCAAGACATCATTTTGTTTGAAGAACAACAAAGCTATCAAATCTCCTTGTCTGTCGAGGACAATGGCTGTTTTGCCAGTGATGCCATCGTAGTTGAAAATCCTCCTAATCCTATTGCAATTATTAACCCTCAAGAAAGTTTTTGCGCTGGACTCACTTACACATTTTCAAATAGTAGCCAAAACAACACATCTGTTATTTGGAATTTTGGTACTACTGCCATCAATGATGTTTCCTTTGAAATGTCACCTGAGTTTACTTTCCCCGACACAGGTGCTTATGTGATTGAACTTGTTGCTCTTGCTCCCAACTCTTGTCCCGATACTACCTCGTTGAATTTCGAAATTTTCGACTTTCTAAACCCTGCATTCAATGAGCAGGAACCTCAATGCTTATCGACTAATTCTTTTGATTTTGCTGGATATGGCAACTCTATTCCCGAAGCCGTGTTCTCTTGGAATTTTGGAGAGGCAGCTAACGTGTCTAGCACGGATAACCAAAACCCACAAAATATTGTATTCAGTGAGGCCGGAATTTATCCGGTGACACTTTCTATTTCTGAAAATGGATGTACGAAAACCTATACTGCAGATGTATGGGTAATAACCGATCCCAATTTTTCGCCCGTTATAAATTCAAACCCGGGGTGTGCCCCGCTCATTAGTAGTTACGCCGCCGATTTTGTAGCCGATACTCCTATGTTTTTTGAATGGGACTTTGGGGATGGAAATGAATCTAACAACGTGGCTGGAACTCACATTTATTCTAACGCTGGTGTCTATGACATTACTGTGTTGGGATATACTACGACAGGATGTGTTCGAGAAATTTCCTATATCCTAGAAGATGCAATCACCGTTAATCCTTCTCCGATAGCAAGCTTTGAGATGATAGGCGAAGATTTGGACATTTTAAATCCAACCGTTCAAATTATAAATACAAGTGAAGAGGCTGTAAGCTGCGTCTATGTAACGAGCGATGGCACCGAAATCAATGATTGTGACTTTACATATTCATTTACCGAAGGTGGCTATCAAAGCATCACACAGACTGTGACCAATGAATTTGGATGCGCTGCCAGTCAAACAGGAAAAGTATTCATCGATGGATTTGTCTTTTATGCGCCCAATTCCTTTTCTCCAAACGATGATGGTTTGAACGATTATTGGCTTCCTGTAATGACAGGCATAACAGAATACAGTTGTAAAATATATGATCGCTGGGGAACCTTAATTTTCTCTTCCAATGATCCGAACAAAGCTTGGATCGGAGATGTAAGAGGTGGAGAAAATTATGCAACTACTGGAATTTATCAGTTTGACATTGTATTTAACGACTCCGCCGGCTTAAGCCGGCGGAAACAAGGTCATATATGTCTTTTTAGATAAGGACTACTTCGCCACTACCAGAGTTTGCGATTCAGACTTACCATCTTGATTAATCACAATTTTATACGTTCCAGAGGCCAATTGCTGATTGATCGTCAAACGGTTTGAAGCTGTCCAACTTCCATTGGTAATTACATGTTGTGCTAGACGCTTTCCGCTCATGTCGAAGATTTCCATCACTGCATTCGGTGCTAACACAAAACCCTTTGAAAATTGAACATGAACGAGATTATCTCTAACAGGATTTGGAAAAACTGACCATGACTGAGTAGCTAATATTTCCTCTGTGCTTAAAACCAAATCATTCACCTCTGTGATGCAAGAGCCATCATTGAAATTCGCTTCTGGATTATAGTTGCTCGCAGTTGCGTCAGTGCATCCAAAGATTTTTGCGTCTGTTGTTTGGAACTTAACGCCCAATGCATTCCAAGTCTCTTTACCAGCTTTCCAACCTTGAAGATTGAGTGTGCCAGAGGCTATTCCTTGAGTCGTAAACTGTCCTATTAAAACGAGGTTAGTGTTTTCAGAAGGAGAACACTTTTCATTTTCTGGTAATAAAAACCAAGCGCCGTTATTGGTAAGGATTTCTCCACCTTCATCGAAGGAATTGAAATCAACTCCGATATCCCAAAGACTGTTCCCTTCCGCATTGGCATAACCAAGAGTGATGAATGAGTCAAAGGCCAATTCAGGGGCAATATTTTGAATATTTTGATGAATTCCATTGCTGCTGTACTGACCCATTGGATGTTGATAGAATGGAGCGGTGCTTTCGATAATTAGAGGATTCTGAGTATCTCCCCATACTGCATGCACCGAGTAGTCATCCGCGGGCACTTGAACGTAAACACGGTAGGTGTTTCCTGGAACAAGTCCGTTATTTTCTACCTTTTGAACGACCAACTGTACATCAGAAGCCAAAGCTTGTGACATTGTAAAAAATGATAAAGCAAGCGTAAAAAATGATTTCATCGACAATTTTGATTTGGTGTAGGTTAACAATCCTTACACAATAATAGTAATTTTTTCGATTCACACCCCTAATTATCAATGAGGGACATAAATTTCTTAATCTTCTCTTGATTGATGGGCTTACTTATAAACTCGACCACTTGAGGGTAGGCGTCAGCTTGTTGTCGGTCTTTAGGGTCGAGTGAGCTTGTGAGCATGCACACCTTCACATGTTGTATCTTTTGCTCGCTAAACTTCATGAACTCCTCTAGAAACGTGAATCCATCCATTACTGGCATCATGACATCAAGAAGGATTATTTCTGGAAAAATCTCATCCCGCTTTTCGCATCCTTTTAAAAATTCTAATGCCGAAAGGCCCGAATTATAGACAAATACTTTATCAAATAAGCCTGATTTTTCGATCATAGACTTGCTCAAGAAATTTGATATAGCATCGTCATCTATTAGTAGTATGGTTCTCATTGAGCCTTATTTATTAAATTGGGTAGAGAGATTGTAAATGTAGTGCCCTTTTGAAGCTTTGATTCCAAGTGAATACTTCCTCCAAGGCGTTGTACCATTTCTTTGCATATATATAATCCTAAGCCTGAGCCTACTGACTGATTGCTCAAGCGATAAAACATGTTGAATACGTTCTCAAATTTTTCATTAGGAATTCCCTCTCCGTTGTCAGCGACCTTTATTTCAGCGATATCTTCATTGACAGAGAAAGAGAAAGACACCCTTTTCTCTTTGCAATCTGGACGCTGGTATTTCACAGCATTTGTCAAGAGATTATTGATAATTGTAAAGACGCGCGTTCTATCTGAATAAAATTCCACTGAAGCCTTCCCTTCGACAAGAAATAAAATTCCTTTAGCTTGCTCCATGAATTTGATATTCTCAATAAAAGTCTCCGCCATTTCTTGAAGGTTCAAAAGCTCTGGCGCGACCTCCAGTCGTGCATTTCTGCTATAATCTATAATACTCTTTATAATGGCGTCAGAGCGTTGAATACTCGTTTTCATCATTCCATAGAGCGCGTGCAAATCCTCATTCTCAGGATAAAAGTCTTCACACATCTCTATAAGACCTAATACAGAAAGCAGCGGAGCTCTTAAATCATGAGATGTGCTATATACAAAGCGGTCTATTTCTTCATTCGTTTTTTCGAGCTGTACATTTTTAGCCCTTAATTCTTCTTCTGCCGATTTTCTCTCAGTGATATCTCTTGAATTCACCACTACCCCTTTTATTGCGGGATTGGCCAACTGGTTATTGCCTTGGGCTTCCATTTGAATATAATGCCCGTACTTGCTCTTAAATCTAAACTCAATCAGTACAGAATAACCTTCGACTCTAACGCTCTCTTTGAAGATATCAGCAACATGTTCAAGATCATCAGGATGAACGAATTCCCAAACACTTTTACCCACTAACTCTTCTTCGTCATATCCCAAAACATTTTTTACAGAAGCAGATTGATAGAGTATTTTTCCTTGAATATCTAATAATGTGATTACATCACTGATATTGGCTACAAGAGATTTAAAGCGCTGCTCGCTCCAACTAAGGGTTTCCAAAACCCGCTTGCTATCTGTGATATCTAAACAAGCGCCGTGCATTTTTATTGGATTACCATCTTCACCCAGAAGTACCGCGCCCCATGATCTCAGGTGCCGCTCAGTGCCATTCGGTCTGACAATCCTTTCTTCAAATTGAACGGATGATTTAGATGTCAGTGCTTTCAAAATATGCTTCTCAACACGCTCCCTATCTTCTGGATGTACCAATTGAAGATACCCTTCAAAAGTCGCATTAAAGCTAACAGGATCTACTCCATAAATTGAATATAGCTCATCAGACCAGGTGACCACATTCGTTTTAATATCCCATTGCCAACTACCTAACGAAGCCAGATTTTGGGCATGACGCATTATAAGACTCGTTTCTCTCAACGACTCAATTGCTTGCTTCCGCTCCCTTCGTATCACAACTTCTTTTAGCTCCCTGTCCACAACCGACCCCAAACGCGCGAGCTTATCTTTCATTAGATAATCACTGGCACCTTTTCTCATTATGTTGACAGCTATCTCTTCGCCTACTGTGCCCGAAATCAATATGAAAGGAATATCCAATCCCGACATCTTTAACTGTTCCAATGCCTCCTCACCACCGAACCCAGGAATTAAATAATCTGAAATAATAATGTCCCACTTCTTCATTCGCAAAGCCTCTTGCATCAGTTCTGCGGTATCAACGCGTGCAGCATCAATCCTCAAGCCGGAGCGTTCCAGCTCTCGAGTGATTAAGGCAAAATCACTATCATTATCTTCAACAACTAATACAGCTATTTTCGAATTCATACACCCTCATTTATTATGCGTGGTGGTTCATTGATAACCATCCAGTACATTCCAATCTGAGCTACCAGATCGGAGAATTTTTCAAAGTCAACTGGCTTGATGATATAGCTATTGGCGCCAAGCTCATAGGCTTGTTCCAAGTCTCTGTGCTCGGAGCTCGTCGTCAACATCACCACAAGTATTTTTTTTAAATACGCGTTCGTCTTAATAAAGCGAAGTACCTCCAGCCCACTCATCACCGGTAGATTCACATCGAGTAAAACAAGTAAAGGTGTGTCCATTTTTCGCTTTTCACTTGATGCAAATTCACTCAAGTAGTCAATCGCTGATTGACCATTGTCAAAAATCTTCAATGGATTGGCGATACGAGCTTTTTTGAACGCTCTTTTCGTGAGCTCCACATCACTCGGATTGTCTTCTATTAATATGATTTCTCTAGTATACATTTTCAGTTATTTGGCATTACAATACTCACTTTTGTTCCGGAACCAATTTCACTTTCTATGTGAATGTTTCCTTTATGCGCATTCACCACACGCTTCACGGTGGCTAGGCCAATGCCCGTTCCGTTAAACTCTGATTTTCTGTGAAAGCGCTGAAATGGAGTGTACAAAGTTTTTGCATTTTCTACATTAAAACCAGCTCCATTATCCTCAAATATCAATATGCTTTCAAAGCCCTCAATGACCGAACTAAATTTTATTTTTGGATGCTCAACTTTAGACGAAAACTTGATTGCATTTGATAAAATATTTTCTAATGCAACCTTGGTTAATGCCTTGTCGCCTCGTATCATAACATCATTCTGGATCTCGAAGGTGTAGCTTGAACAATCCATCGATAATTTATAACGTTCGATAATTGCCTTAATTAAATCAGTCACTGAGAAAACCTCCGACTTAAAGTGATGCCGCGTCACTCTTGATAAGGTAAGCAGCCCTTCAATTAACTCATTCATGTGCGCAGCTTCACTGATCACTCTATCAATATATTCATGTGCTTGCGCATCGAGTTTATCACCATAATCTTCTTTGAGCGCAGTAGTCCAACCATTGATTCCTCGAAGCGGAGCTCTCAAGTCATGAGAAACACTATATGCAAATGCTTCTAATTCTTCATTCGTATTTTGTAATTGTTCTTTGCTCGATCTAAGATCTTCTTCCCAGCGCTTGCGTTCTGTAATATCAAGGGCAGTGCCCACTAAGGTGATGGTGCGCCCATTAGCGTCTCTCACAGCCATACCCTTCGCAAGAACCCAACCTGAGGAGCCATCGGGTCTAAAGAGCGGCAAATCCAACTCATAAGAAATACCCTCATTTATGGCATCCCTGACTTTTTCCGATAAAATTTCAAAATGCTGTGCTCCAAAAAATTTACGATGTTCTTCAAAATTTGGAGGAATCTCGCCCACAGGAACTCCCATAATTACATAAAGTTCGGGCGACCATTTGATCGTATTATTCAGGATGTCAAACTCCCATGAACCAAGTTTCGCGAGCTTCTGAGCTTCACGCAACAGAAACTCACTACGCATCAACTCAGCGGTGCGGATTTTTACCTTTTCATCGAGCTCCGCATTCAAAAGAAGAATCTCTTCTTCTTTTTTCTTCAAATCTGTAATATCTCTAAGACTAAACACCATCCCTCGAATCTCTGGTATATGCGATTGATTGATACCTGAGGCTTGCATCCATCTATAGTATCCTTCTTTATGCAACGCTCGATAATCTATGGTGAGCACGTCGCCATCATTCTTCATCTCGTCCCATCGCAATGGTAAGTCATCGGGATGAATAAACAATTCCACAGGTATCTTCAAAAACTCTTCTACCGTATATCCCAACATTTTTTCAATGTTCGGACTGACATACAAAACCTGTTCTGGAGTCGTTACTATATAAACATCATTGCCATTTTGAATCAATGAACGGAACCGCGCTTGCTCTTTACTTAGCCTTGCTTCGGCCTCCATTTGAGCGGTGACATCGATAAGTACCGATGTCCATTGCGTTCCGGTGCCTTCTACTCTTACTGGTTCTCCCCGACCCTGCAACCAAACCGAAGTATTTTCATCATGATTCACTTTCCACTTGTAAAACCAAGAGCTACAATTCTTTTCTGATTCGCTCATGGATTCAATAAATCCAGGAATAAATTCAGGATCAATTTTACTCCAAAGTGAACTTAAGTCGCTCACCGCTTCCGCTGGAGTAACTTTATAGAGATCATAAATTCCTTCGCTCACAAAATTTAATTGTTCGCGTCCATCGGAATATCTAGTATAGCGCATTACGGCACCTGGAATCGTGCGGTAGACACTATCCAGTAAATCATCCTTGCTCTGAAGTTCTTTTTGCTTGTTTATAAACTGTTCCGTGACATCAATGTGTATTCCCAACATTCGCGTTGGCTTACCATCAATGAAATTTACTACACGACCGCGGCAATGAATGTACATCAAATGACCATCAGCATGCGTGTAGCGCACAATTTGATCATACATAGGAGACTTACCCGCGTAGTGATCTTCCCATAATCCTTGAGAAATTTTATAATCTTCCTCATTGATAATTTCCATTATCAATTCAAATGAATCTTTGGGAAGGTTATCCTTGTCGTACCCAAAAGTCTCCCAAAATCTGTAGTTCATCCAGATATGTGTGGGCTCATCGACGTTGAGGTACCACATGCCATCGGAAACGGAATTTTGAATGAAATCAAAAATTCCGTCATCATTTCTCACAAGGTCATACAATTCCTGTTCGAGATAACGCATGGCTAGTCAATTAAGTAGGTCAAGATATCATTACAAGATTAAACATTTTTAATTAGAAAAACAAATAACCCGCTATATTTCTAGTTGCGGGTTTAAAAAAATATTATAACACTACTTTAGTAGCACTTCACATGCCTTCTCAAGTTGAAGGTCTCTTCCTTGAATTACGCTCTCAAATGTATTTCGTACCTCATAATCCGGCATTAATTCCTGATTTTCCAAAATTTGTCCATTCAAATCAACGGTGGCTACTTGCGGGATACCGAACATCACTCCATTCTGTAAAAATTCCCACCATACCGCTGTTCCTGTTCCCGCAACGGGCATTCCAACCAAAGGTCCAATGCCAAGAGTCTTATATGTATATGGGAATAAATGAGCATCGGAGTAATTACCTTCGTTCATTACCACCGCGCTTTTCTTGGTCCATTTGAACTGTGGTTCATTACCCAACTTTTGACCTCTGGGGAAAAAACTCATGTATGGACGACCAGATAAAAATGTAGCCAAGTCATCATGCAACCATCCACCGCCATTGAAACGGGTATCCACTACCAAGCCCTTTTTAAACGCATACTTTCCTAAAGCCTGATCATAAACGACTCTATAACTTCTGTCGTCCATACCTCTTACGTGAACATATCCTAATTCTCCTTTTGATACGCTATCTACAATAAATCGGCATCTCTCCACCCAACGTTCATACATCAACGCGCCCTCATATCCGATGTTCACCGGCTTCACCACCTCTTCCCAACGATTTCCGCTCGCTGGGTCAAACAAAGACAACAACGTTTGCTGCCTATCCTTTTTATTCAAGAGATTATAATAATTACTGTTTGCTGTAATCGTCTGACCATCGATCTTTTCAATTACCATTCCCGCCTTCACTTTCGAATCACTCTTGAAAACAGGATTCTTTGGAAGAACCTCAGCAATTTTCACTCCCTCTCCGCGATAAGTCTGATCATAAATAACAGCAAGCGATGCCGTGCGATCACCATCAGGACGATTAAAATTATATGCTCCCGTGTGACTGGCATTCAATTCTCCCAAGAGCTCGCTCATCAATTCTGCAAAATCATACTCATTCGCGATATCCTTGACTTTACGCGCATACTCTTTTTTATAAAAATCCCATTTCACACCTTGAAGATTTTCTACAAAAAACTTCTTCTCTACTTGCCTCCATATATGATGAAATAAATATTCGCGCTCAGCAGATGAAGCAACTGTCATTTCTCCTCCTACAGGAAGTGGCTTCATTTCTCCACTCTCCATATTTATTTTCATAATAGACCCGCCAGCATAGACCAACAATTGCTTTCCAACCGTATCTGCGACAATTGCTCCCGGACCAGCCAGCTTAGTGACCACCTTCGTTTCCCTCGTACGCAAATTGGTTTGCCATAAATTAAAATCCTTGTCAACTTGTCCTATATAAAACAGTTTGCTACCATCGTCTGTCACATAAGCACTGGATAAATTAGATGAATGTATCGTTAGACGAACTTTTCGGTCTTTAAATCCATCTACATCCAATTTTAAGGGTTCTATAACCTTTTCTTCCTTTTTTTCTTCCTCTTTCTTGCCTTTCTTTTTCTTCGTTTCCTCCTCCTTGGCAGGTTCTTTTTCCTTCTCTAATTTTTCTTTCGCCTCTTTGTATAAAGCATATTCCTCTTCACTCATCTTAAACTCTTCATAAGCTTCTGCTGTGAAGAATGATGCATATACATCTGATTGACCGCCCCAACTCGCGTGATTTTTCATCCCGTCTTTGGCACTAAACCAAATGGCCATCTTCCCTTTCATCATCCATGAAGCTACATCTGCACCATAACCACTCTCTGATAGATTGCGAATCTCTCCTTTTCCATCAGCCGAAACCAAACCAATTTGGGTGATCCACTGCTCACCTGGCAAATAGTTTACGAGAAACCACTTACCATCTGGTGACCATTCATAATGCTGGTCTCCGTCTGCATACGAGTAGTTGTTTTTGGCAGGAACAATCAGACGCGATTGTTTTGAAGCAATATTATAAACCTTTAATGAGGTGCGGTCCTCCAAGTAAGCCACCTCTTTACCATCAGGCGAAAATGATGGCTGGAAAACTTCATTCTCACTCGAAATCAAAAGTTCTTCCTTCAAGACGGTCGATGTGAAGAAATACAATTCTTCCTTGCGGGTCAGCGTCGATGTATAGACCTTCCAACTTCCGTTTCGCTCGCCGGCATAAAGCAAAGTGCGGCTATCCGGAGAAAAACTCACGTTGCGCTCTTGCTCTGGAGTAAAAGTGATGCGCTTGGTAGTTCCCTCACTCATGCTCGCTACAAATACTTCACCTCTAAAGATGAAAGCAATCTCTTTACCATTAGGCGCCACAGCAAATTCTGAAGGAGCAGTCACAGGGAGAACAGCCACAGGATTACGTTGTACATCTTGAATGAACCGAACATTCACTCGGGTAGGCTCTGCTCCATCTCGCATGGTGTATAATTCACCGTGTTGATTAAAACAAAGCAAGCCTGTATTGCTAATGGTCAACTGGCGAACAGGATGATCTTTGAAAAAAGAAACCTGTACCGGTTGAGACTCTCCGATCTTCTGTTTTACAATATTAAAATTACCAAAGATCTCACTTAGGTAATAAATGGTCTGACCATCACTGCCGAACACTGGTGATAAATCTTCCCCTTTATAGGGAGAAAGCCGCTCATGCTTTTTCGTGTTTGCATTATAAATCCAAATATCACGTGTCACCGAAGAAGTATGATGTTTGCGCCAATAGTTTTCATAACCTTTCACATCTTCATAGACCAAAAGATTCGATGCGCTGTTCCACTTTGCATTGATTGCAGGAGTAGTTAGGACCATCACCTCTCTTCCTCCTTTCACGGGTATTTCATATAACTCCCCCAATCCGCCCGTTGGATACATTTGATTCTTGACATCATCTGTACGGTCTGAATAAAAATAAACTTTCGAATCATCCCCACTAAAATCCGAAGGTTGATCATCGGAACTATGATATGTCAATCGGTTGGCGACGCCTCCAGAAGACGGAATGATATAGACATCAAAATTCCCATTTCGATCAGAAGCAAATGCTATTGTTTTACCATCATGACTCCATACTGGCATGAAATCGTATGAAGAATGTACCGTTAAAGGTGTTGCAATACCCCCGTTACTTGGTACTGTATATATATCTCCTTTATAGGAAAATGCAATGGTGCTCCCGTCAGGTGAAATAGCTGGATATCGCAACCAAAGCGAGTCTGTTTGGGCAAAAGCCACAGACGATAAAGCCAAAAAAATGGCAGACAACAGTTTGTGCATGGCAATGATTTTGTAAAAGGCTAATTAAACAACTCCATTTCCAAGACACGAACCGTTCATCATCTTTTTCTACACTTCATCCAATTCATTATCCGTTGGCTTCACGCCCGCGCAAAAAAAGATCCTTTGCATGCCATCATGATCATAGGCGCTTAAAAACTCAAGTAATATTCGCTCGCGTTCCCGATATTGATTTTTGTGATCCATAAGTGTAACTGTTTGTTAGGACTAAATTCTTGAAACAACTTCTTTCATTCAATACCACGAAAAGGTGATAATTCATTTTGAGCACATGATAAATATCACCTGCCCTTCCAGACATCCGATGAACTGCACTTTTCCCAACAATGAATTATGTGACAAAGATTACCTTGACAAAAAGAATAGTTCCATTACCTTTGAAACGTGAAAAGATTCATTCTCATACTTATCGTTTTGCAAACACTTTCTGTGCTTGTCTTTCGAACGAGCATTATCACAGAGGTGCTCAAGGTGAATGAATTTATAGAACACTTCATAGAGCACCGACAGCAAAATGAAGATTTCAGCTTGATAGATTTTATTAAAATTCACTATATAGACAAACAAGTCTTTGACGAAGACTATGCACAAGACATGAGTCTTCCCTTCAAAACTGCTTCCGCGCAATTTTCTGGTCCTATTGATATTACTCATAAAACTGAACTGAGCATTGTGACCACAGTTTGTCTAGAATGCAAAAAGAAATCTCTGCCATCGGATTTGATATTATCTGATTGCTACGCGGGTGGAATATGGCAGCCACCGCGGGCTTGATTTAGAAAACTCCTACTCTTCTAAATCATTTTTTTCATATTTTATTAATAAGCTTTACTATGCTACAAAGCATCATTGACTTTTCCGTCAGGCAAAAGCTCATGGTCGCGCTAATGACATTAGGTCTTATCACCTATGGCATTATCGAACTTCAACGCTTGCCGATTGACGCCGTTCCTGATATCACAGATAATCAGGTTCAAATTATTACCGTCGCCCCTAGTCTAGGTGCGACCGACATTGAGAGACTTATCACTTTTCCGATAGAACAAGCAAATGCCAATATTCCTGGAATTAAGGAAATGCGAAGTTTTTCCCGTTTCGGACTATCGCTCGTGACTATTGTCTTTGAAGAAGACGTTGATGTATATCTCGCCAGACAACAAGTGTCCGAGCGACTTATTGAAATAAAAAGTGTAATCCCACAGGAAATTGGAAGTCCTCAACTTGGTCCAGTAACCACTGGTCTGGGAGAGATTTTTCAATATGTTGTTCGACCTGAAAAAGGATTCGAAAGTAAATACGATCTCAAAGAGCTTCGTACCATTCAAGATTGGATTGTAAGAAGACAATTACTTGGAACACCGGGCGTAGCAGACGTTTCAAGCTTCGGAGGAGAACTTAAACAATGGCAAATTCAAATTAATCCAGAAAAATTACGCAGCCATAATCTATCAATTGAAGATCTATTTCGTGCCGTAGAATCAAACAATCAGAACACCGGCGGCTCATATATAGAACATGGTAGCAGCGCCATTTTCATCAGATCGGAAGGACTTATTACTACGCAAGAACAATTAGAGAATATTCCTGTGGGATATTCAACTCAAGGAATTCCAGTATTGATAAAAGACGTGGCTCTGGTCTCAACGGGCGCAGCGACACGATTTGGAGCAATGTGCTACAATGACCAAGGAGAAGTAGCGGGTGCAGTAGTGATGATGCTGAAAGGCGCCAACTCATCGGAAGTCATCGATAATGTTAAAACCAAAATTGCCGAAATACAAAAGACACTACCAGAAGGCATTGTCATAGAGGCATTTTTGGATCGCACTAAAATGGTAAATAATGCTATCTCTACCGTTGAAACGAATCTGCTTGAAGGTGCATTAATTGTGATTCTCGTCTTAGTTATTTTCTTGGGAAATATCCGCGGAGGCCTGATTGTGGCGAGTGTTATTCCTCTATCAATGCTATTTGCCATCATCATGATGAATCTCTTTGGAGTGAGTGGAAATTTGATGAGTCTTGGAGCTCTCGATTTCGGACTCATCATTGACGGAGCGGTTATCATTGTAGAAGCCGTGCTGCACAAACTCCACCCGATGAAAAGGAGCAGTGCCACAAAAAATGAAATTGAAGGCGAAGTGAAGAAAAGCGCGGGACAAATGATGAGCGCCGCTGTATTTGGTCAAATCATCATTCTAGTTGTCTATCTCCCAATACTATCTCTGCAAGGCATCGAAGGCAAAATGTTCAAACCAATGGCCCAAACTGTTGCATTCGCGATTATTGGAGCCTTCATTCTTTCGCTTACCTACATCCCAATGATGTCTTCTCTCTTTCTGCTGCCTCCCAAATCCCATCGCCCCAACCTGAATGAACGCATGATGTCAAAATTAGAAGCTCTATATGAAAAGCTTCTAGCATGGGCATTTGAAAAAAAGAAAATAATTATCGGATTGGTTATTGTATTTTTTACAATAAGTATCTACACCTTTTCCACTCTTGGCGGAGAATTTATTCCTGAGCTTGAAGAAGGAGACTTTGCAGTGGATACAAGATTGATGACAGGAAGTAGCCTTACCTCCACCATCGAATACACGCAAAAAGCCGCAGGCCTTCTTAAGCGCGAATTTCCAGAAGTAGAAAAAGTCGTCACCAAGATTGGAAGTGGTGAAATACCAACCGATCCAATGCCTATTGAAGCGAGTGACATGATGGTGATTTTAAAAGATAAATCCGAGTGGACATCCGCAAAAAGTTTTGACGAGCTCGCAGAAAAAATGGGAAGCCGTCTTCAATCGATTCCGGGCATCTCTGTCGGTTTCCAATTCCCGGTTCAAATGAGATTCAATGAATTGATGACCGGCGCTCGACAAGATGTAGTCTGCAAAATTTTTGGTGAAAACATGGATTCACTCGCATCCTTGGCCCAACGACTTGGTGCTATTGCCGGTGAAATTGAGGGTGCGAAAGATATCTATATCGAAACCGTCACCGGGATGCCTCAAGTCGTTATCAAGTACAATCGTGAATCCATGTCGCGACACGGGCTATCGGTTGCAGATGTCAATCAAACTATCGAGACTTACTACGCAGGAAGAACAGTAGGTAATTTTTATGAAGAAGAAAAAAAATATGACATTGTCATTAAAATGGAGCCTGAAATACGCAACCAACTTCACGACATTCAAAATGCTTCGCTTAAATCTAAAGATGGCTTATACATTCCTCTTTCAGAGGTGGCTGATGTTAAACTAATCGACGGACCGAATCAAATACAACGCGAAAATGCGCAAAGAAGAATCATGGTTGGATTTAACGTTCGCGGCCGTGACATAGAAAGTACCGTAAACGAACTCGATAAAAAAGTTAGTGAAAAAATAAAATTCCCTTCGGGATATTCTTTAACGTACGGTGGCGCTTTCGAAAATTTGAATGATGCTACCAAGCGACTTCAAATTGCGCTTCCCGTGGCCTTAGCCCTGATCTTCTTTTTGCTCTATATGGCATTTCATTCTATAAAGCAGGGAGTTCTCATTTTCACAGCCATACCCCTATCTGCAATTGGAGGAATCTTTGCCCTTTGGCTGCGCGATATGCCGTTTAGTATATCCGCGGGAGTTGGATTCATTGCTCTTTTTGGTGTGGCAGTGCTCAACGGTATCGTGCTCATCTCCGAATTCAATAGACAATTACTACTTGGAAAAACATATTTGCAAGCAATTAAAGACGGCGCAAAACTTCGACTGCGCCCTGTATTAATGACAGCCGCGGTCGCCTCCTTCGGATTCCTTCCAATGGCAATTAGCAATGGTGCCGGCGCCGAAGTGCAACGTCCTCTTGCTACAGTTGTAATCGGCGGACTTATCACAGCGACTTTTCTAACCCTTGTGGTGCTGCCCTTACTTATCGTCATCACAGAAAAAAAGATAGCACCAAAGGTTCCTCGTGTCGCGACCATCATCATGATTGCTGTATCGATCCTTTCTAATCAAAAAAGTGAAGCGCAAGAACTCGATGCCCTGTTCAATAAAGCTCTGACAAAGAATGTCGATATGATTCAAAAGCAAAAAGAAATTGAAGCATTGCAGTTTCAACTTTCCGTTCAATATACTCATCAATCTACTACACTCGACTATGAGTATGGACAAGTGAATAGCGCCGCAATGGATCAACGCATATCACTCGTTCAACCCTTGCCCAGTCTGGCTAAAAACGCTGCCCGCAGGGAAATACTACAAAATGAAATAGTCAAAAAGAAAGCCGAAACAGAATTATTGAGAAAAGCACTATACGCTTCTCTATTCGAAGCCTATTTCACATTTTCTCAAGAAAGAAAACGACTGGAATACCTGTCCAAGAATGATAGCCTCATCAATGAAGCCAAGAGAATACAAACAGCTCTTATAAAACAAGGAGCTGCAGAAAAGTGGAATCAACAGGTTTTAGATGGTCAGTCTTACCGACTAAAAATGCAAATAAATCAATGCATCAACGCAATCTCATCAGCACAGGCTTTTATTGCAATTCAAACTGGAGAAACATTAGAAACTACAACAACCAATGATTTTCCAGAGGTTATTTCTCCAGAACTCTTTGATGCATCGAAGACTCCGAGTTATATTCTCGCCCAATCGCAGACGGAAATTATTGAATCCTCTAAAAAAAGTATTCAATCATCGCGACTTCCTTCACTGGCCATAGGGGCATCCGCCATGACGATAAAAGGATTTCAAAACATCGATGGTACTGATCGTTTTTATGATGGCAATCAATGGTTTTACACCCTCAATGCAGGGCTGATATTACCTATTTTTCATAAGGAGTTTAAAAAACAAACAAGAGCACTCGAAGCGCTGTCTTTCGCAGCAAAGGCTCAAGAAGATTTTACGAAAGAAAATGTCAAGTCACAATATGTTCTTGATTACAATCATTGGATGCGATTGCAAAATCAAGCGATCTTCTGCGAGAAAAACAATGCCAATGATGAAAGTGATTCTGTTATTAAAGCCTATCAATTAGGTGAACTGTCATTTATTGAATTTCTGACTATTTATCAAAACATAATGGATGCGCAACTCATGTGCATAGACAATCACATTCAAGCAATTCAGGCTTTTACTCAAATTTTAAAATATTAAATCATGAAACCGATTACATTATTATATAGCACACTTTCACTTCTTCTTTTGGCATGCGGCAGCGAAAACGTCGCAACCACTGAAGCAGTAGAAACACCATCCAACGAAATCGTACTGAATGAGGAGCAAATCAAAAATATTGAATTGAGTTTGACACAGCCTTCAATGGAAGATATAGCCGGAGAAATTTTACTTCAAGGTAAAATCATCGGTAATCCTTCATCAAAGGCAATAGTTAGTATAAATATAGAAGGTAAAATATCTGGCATTTTTGTATTACCCGGCAGCAAGGTATCAAAAGGTCTAAAAATTTTCACCATCACCAGCGACGCTTGGATTGAACTACAACGCAATTATTTAAGCAGCCAGGCTAGCCTCAACAATGCGACATTAGAGTTGAATCGTCAAAAAGAATTGTTGAAAGAAAAAGCAACCACAGACAAAGCCTATCAATCAGCACAGGAGCGATTTGAGATAGAACAAGCCAATGTAAAAGCGCTGGAAAATCGAATTCTATTGTTGAATGTCGCTCCTTCGAGCATTCAAGGCTCCAATATTTCTTCATCAATATCCATTTACTCACCTATAGATGGATTCATTCAATATGATGGCATCGAAATAGGAACATTGCTAAATGGAAGTACTCAACTGGCGCAAGTTTCAGGCATTGATGCTATTGCACAGTTTCAAGCATTTGAAAACTCGCTGGGACAGCTGAAAAATGGACAATCTGTTACCATAACTTCTCCTGCTATCGCCGATAGTCTGCAATCTACCATTAACAATATTCACCCTGTCGTGCAGATGAATGGCACGTATCAAGTGTATTGTGACTTAGGTAAACTCAACGAACCTTGGACCATTGGACTTACCGTTAAAGGGAATACGACCACCACGAATCACACCGCCATTCTGATCGAAGAACAAGCTATAGTTTCTTTTGAAGGTAAAAACTATTGTTTCGAGCAGATTGGGGACAAACACTTTAAATTAATAGAAGTGCAAAAAGGCCAGTCTAATGAAGGTAAAATTGAACTAATGGTTGCTCCAGAATGGACTCAAAAAAACATCGTCAACAAAGGAGCTTATGCGCTGCTGATGGCCATGAAAAACAAGGAGTAAACATCATTTATCCATGCCCTCATATCACACGAGGATTTTGACTAAATTGCCGCGTCAATTTTGAAACCATGAATGCTCTACATAACTACGCGCTCGGCCAATGGGTGGCAGGCGCTGGAAAAGGAAAAAACCTCTATGATGCTGTCACTGGAGACATTGTAGCAACAGCTAGTGCCGAAGGCCTCGACTTTGCTGCCATGACTAACTACGCCAGAACAGTTGGTGGCCCTGCTTTGCGAAAACTAACATTCCAAGAACGCGGCCGCATGCTCAAAGCTCTCGCAATGTTCCTCAGCGAAAAAAAAGCCGCCTATTACGAAGTAAGTTATAGAACCGGTGCCACAAAAATCGACTCATGGATTGATATTGACGGTGGTATTGGCAACCTCTTCGCTTATGCCAGTTTGCGCAGACAATTTCCAAATGAAACATATTATGTTGATGGTGATACCGCCAAGCTTTCAAAGCAAGGAACATTCATAGGCCACCATATCATGGTACCTAAAGAAGGTGTTGCAATTCACATCAATGCTTTCAACTTCCCGATTTGGGGAATGCTCGAAAAAATTGCTGTCAACCTTCTTGCTGGTGTTCCCGCTATCGTAAAGCCTGCTACTATTACTTCTTATCTGACAGAAGTGGTAACTAAAGATATCATCGCATCGGGCATTCTACCTGAAGGTTCGTTGCAATTGATCTGCGGAAGCGCCGAAGGAATTCTCGATCATATCATCTCTCAAGATATTGTAACTTTTACAGGAAGTGCGTCAACTGGACGAATGCTGAAGCGTCACCCAAAAATTGTCGATGAAGCAGTACCATTTAATATGGAAGCCGACTCGCTCAATGCTTGCGTACTCGGGCTTGATGCCGCTTCAGGCACTCCCGAATTTGATGCATTCATCAAAGAAGTGAAAAAAGAAGTGACTGTAAAATGTGGTCAAAAATGTACCGCGATACGAAGAGTAATTGTGCCTTCACAATATCTCGAAGACGTACAGATCGCATTGGGACAAGCATTCGGCAAAACACCAATCGGCGACCCACGCAATGAAAATGTAAGAATGGGCGCACTCGCTGGAATGTCGCAGAGAGAAGATGTACTCGAAAAACTTGCTATTCTCACTCAATCTTCAGAGATTGTTTTTGGAGATCCCAAAAATGTAGAAGTAATTGATGGTGATGCAAACAAGGGTGCATTCATTTCACCAATATTGCTCTTGAATAAAGAACCATTTAAAAATCTTGCAACACACGAGGTAGAAGCCTTTGGGCCTATCACTACTTTGATGCCTTACGAAACAATAGATGATGCCATCGCTCTTACTAAACTCGGAAAGGGAAGCCTTGTATGTAGTATCGCTACCTACGATAAAAAAATAGCTCGTGACTTTGTAATTGGTTCCGCTTCGTATCATGGCCGTGTCTTAGTTCTTAATCGCGAAAGCGCAAAAGAAAGTACAGGCCATGGATCACCAATGCCTCTTCTCGTTCATGGCGGACCCGGAAGAGCCGGTGGCGGAGAAGAAATGGGCGGAAAACGCGGAGTGATGCACTATCTGCAACGCACCGCCATCCAAGGAAGTCCATCATTCCTTACTGCTGTAACAAACGTTTATCAATACGGAGCCGATCAACCAGAAGCACAGCCTCATTTATTCAGGAAATATTTTGAGGAAATGCAAGTTGGTGAAACAGTGTTTACTCACAAGCATACGGTTACTGATGCCGACATCGTAAACTTTGCTAATGTGAGCGGTGACAACTTCTATGCTCACATGGATGCAACTTCACTTGAAGGAACCATCTTTGAACGCCGCGTAGCACATGGCTACTTCGTACTTTCAAAAGCCGCAGGTCTATTTGTTGATCCTAAAAAAGGTCCTGTGCTTTTAAACTACGGAATCGATGAAGCACGCTTCACAAAACCTGTTTACCCAGGAATGACTATCGGCGTTAGATTCACTGTGAAGGAAAAAGTAGATCAAGAAAAGAAATCACCTGAAGACATTGCTAAGGGAATTGTGAAATTCCTGGTAGATGTTTACGATGAAACAGGCGAAACGGTCGCATTGGCCACAATTCTTACGATGGTAAAAAAATTGAATCAAGACGATTGATGAAGTATATTATCACTCTCTTTCTTCTTCTCACGACAATAGTCTCGCAATCTCAATGTGCGCCTGACTCTATACTTCCTCGCGAGAAGTTGATTGAAGATATTTACAAATTAAAAAGCACGATTCTCGATTCTCATCCAAACCCATATCTGTTTTGTAGTAAACAAGAATTCAATGCAGCATTTGGCAAGGCGGCAGAGTCTATTACACACAATACGACTTATGCCGAGTTCATCTTAATTATCGCCGAAGCCGTAAGGGTTATCAAAGACTCTCATACTAGTATCGACTATGGACATCTGATTAAAGTTCAAACTGAAAATGAAAGAGGAATAATTCCAATAAAAGTACACTCCATTCAAGGACAAGTATTCACAGAAATCGAACGTGACTCCATTATTCCTGTCGGTTCTCGTATTCATTGTATAGATAACGTAGAGGCCACAGAGCTTTATAAAGAGGCAATGCAGTATGGATCTACCGAAGGCAACGCCATAACAGGACATCGCCGAATTTCAGATGCACTATTCTACTCCGTGATTGGGCTAAACAGACACTTCGGGGATACTGTCAAGATTGATTACGAACCATACGGCAGCGACACTATTATCACCGCACTCTTTCCTACTTATGATAAAGAAAGATATAATCAAAGGCAAAAAAAACTAAGTACCACAGAATTCGAAAGGTTTCAGTCTTTAAACTACTATAAAAACGATAGTATAGCAGTTCTCAAAATCGGAACCTTTAGCCCTGCTAACTTGAAGCAGTATCATAAATTTATTAAAAACTCATTCAAGGAGATCAAAGAGAAGAATGTTCAATTACTTGCCATAGATCTCAGGTACAACGGCGGCGGTAGATCAAGCAATGTGGAATACATATACTCATTTTTGAAACCGGAAGGTCATAATACTCCAGCAAACATCATCGGTAAGTCTAGCCAGCTCGCTCGCAACAGGAGTCAATGGGCACGACGCGGATTTGTGAGATGGTATTTAAAAACATTCAACGGCCGCGATGAAGACATCGCAGCATTCGTAAAATTTTATGAAGATTCTATCGGTACATTAGATACGGCCTATTTCACGATTCCCGAAAAACAAAAACCCAAATTTGTTTATACCGGAAAATGTGCTTTGTTTATCAATGGTATGACAGCCTCGGCTGGAGTTGATTTTACAAATACATTTTATAAAGAAAAAAGAGGTGAAGTAATTGGAGAACCCTGCCTGGGCCCGCACACCGGGACTTTTGGAAACCCCGCTGTTTTTGAACTACCCAATAGTAAGCTTCCCGTTATTATTGCTACCATTAGGTATAATTATGACAATACCTTTCAATATGATGCGCAACCAATAAAACCCAATGTTTCTATTGAAGTAACGCAAGAGACATTGGCGAAAGGTATTGATCCATATCTTGAATATTTACTTTCTTCATTCAGTGCGAAATGAGATATCATTTAGTTTTTCTTTTTTTTATTTCCTCTCTTTTTTCCACAGCGCGTTCCGCACCAGAGGCAGTGCTTCTTTCGTCAAAAAATCCCGACATTGAATTGCTGGATAGCCTTTCAGCTTCATTGCTTAAAGAATCTAATCCCAGGGCGGTAATCTTGTGGCACCGCCACTTCAATATACAAAACAAACAGACCGCGGCTGCTCTTTGGATGCTTTCACCCGTCGATGTAATACTCCTGGACTCATCTAACATTGGTCCCTTTCTCAATTGGGACAATACCTTGAAGTCAATTAAAAAACCAAAACTGAAATTACTCGCACTGGATTCGCTGTTAGCTATTCGTCCCGCAAATGCGGATCAAATGATTCACAGAATCCTTGCATTGTCTGAAGCAAGAGGTTTGCTTGGAAAAAGACGCAAAGAAATTATTGCTGAGTATACAAGTCTTCCAAGCGAAATCAGTCTGTCTGGATATGAAGAATTGCGCTATCGATTGGCTTTGAATTTTTTGTTTAGAAGCTTAAATGCCTCTTCTGAATTGAAGGCAAACATGGCTGCCATTTCAAAAATTCAAAATGTTTACGATTTCAACTTTGAAAATTATTGTGCTAAACTTTTGACCGCACTAGCCTTAGAACTAAATCAAGTCAATCAAAACGCAGCTGCAAAACCAACCACTCCTGTCTCAGATGTAAATGACAACTCCAATTTTTATCTAATAGTAGTAATTTGTCTCTTACTTATTATTTCTGGTCTTATTGTGACTTTATTCATTCTCAAGAAAAGAAATAATGTAACTACCCACAATGGTAAAGAAGATTTTCTTCAAAAGGAACGAAAATGGGAAGAGAAAGAAACCATATATCTTCAACAAATTGATGATTTAAAAGATAAATTGGTTCATTCAAATGCAGAAAATGACAAATTAAAATTGTATTTTAATTCCAACCAACAAATCATCAAGGAATCAAAAGAACAACTAGAAGAGCTCCAAGCAATTGTAAAAGAGCAAATTGACGAGGTTGTAAAGGAACCAGGGGTAGCTCAAGTCATGAATTTAAAAAATGGACTTACCAGAGGACTCATGAAACTCCGCGATTCCCTAGGGAAGTAATCAATTCATATATACCAAAAAACCCCGCTCGTTGCGGGGTTTTTCGGCTCTTGATTACTTAAATAACTATCCCGAGGCTCAGGCCCGACGAGATATTCTTATCACTTTATACCGCCAAATATAGTATTTGTTACCAAATTTTTGCATTTCGTACCCATATTTTGTAGAAGGTAAAAATTTTTCATTCTTGAAAGGCTATCACTCTAGATTACAACTTTCATTTTCAATCTAATAACATAAAACTTATAATACAACATATAATCAGTGGTGATTTTAATTCATTTTGTGAGAATATACCTGCAACTTAAAGTGGGGTAAGTTGCTCTTACAATATATTTAGTACACAAATCTAAACTACATGAATAGAGTATTATTACTTCTAGCCTTTTGCACTACATTTTTGAATTCTTTTGCGCAGTCTGAGACATTTGGTTGTACCGATCCAAATGCATCAAACTTCGATCCTCTAGCCACAACTGATGATGAAAGTTGTTGTTACGAGGATTTTTTAATTACTGCGAGCTCTAGCTCCAGTGCCTATTTTATAATTTACAATAATCAAGGCCAATTATTCGGAGAAGTATATTTCCCCGGCACATATCAGCTATGCATTCCCTCCGGTTGTCAAACGTTCTTCATTTCAAGCTACGATGGAACGCCTGTAAGTTGCACAGCCGTCGATCAATTCGGAAACGACTATTCAATTGATTCTGCTCCCGGGCTCTCCACCACAGTTGAGTTCACGCTCGGTGAAGGAATAGTTGGTTGCATGGTGCCTGGTGCTTGCAACTACAATCCAGAAGCAACATGCTATGCAGCATGTGAATTTGATTGTACCGGTTGCACCGACCCTAATGCCTTAAATTACGATGCTGCCGCAACCGTTGATGATGGTTCTTGCTGCCTAAGCTCTGAAACATGGTATACCATTGAAGCAGATGGAATCGTAGACTTCGTCGCATACGATCCATCGACGGGATTACAAGTAGCGGGCGAATACCCTTCAGAAACTGGTTTTTGCATGGATCAACCTTGTTTTGAACTCTATATCTACGACAATCTAGGTCAGCCTTCCAACGTAACTGTTTCCAATCAAGGTACAGTAGTATATTCGGGATTCGTAGATAATTTCAATACGATTTATTTAACTATAGGCTCTCAAGGTGTTTCTGGTTGCGCCGATGCCAGCGCGTGCAATTTTGATCCCGAAGCCACATGCTCCAGTTTTAACAACTGCGACTACTCATGCTACGGTTGTACAGATCCTACGGCTATCAACTACGACGAGTCAGCAACCATCGATGATGGTACTTGCTGCTCTTCCGAAAACTATTTAACAATTACCGCAAACAGTGCTTTCCAGTTAGTGATTTATAACAGCTCTTATTACAATACTATTTATGTAAATCCCGGTGAAGCTGTAAACGCATGCGTTCCAGACGGATGTTACACCGGATATGCTTCCAACCTATTGTTTGATGGTCAAAGCTCTTCATTGACCATCACCGATCCGCTAGGCAATGTCATTTTCGACTTTACAACTGAGAGCTTTGACATGCCAGTGAACTTCTCATATAACGCAACCGAAGGTTGCCTCGACGCATCAGCATGTAACTACACTCCAAGTGCGAATTGCGGAAATGCAGCTCTTTGCGATTATTCTTGTCAAGGTTGTACAAACCCCGAAGCGGTAAACTTTAATCCTGATGCTACCATTGATAACGGCACTTGCTGTATCGAGCAATGGACCATAAGCGCTGATACTGACTTCTACTACTACCTCGGACTTTCAAATATTTACACAGGCCAATTCCAATCAGGATTTAGTGCAAACAATGAAGCAGTATTGTGTATTAATCCTGGATGCATGAACCTCACTGTCTATGATTTGAATTATAATGCTATTGCATACACTTTAACAAGCAATACTGGTGAAGTCATTGAGATTGAGTTGAGTGAAGATCCTTTCATGTATCAACCCTATTTCTTCGATTTCCAAGCTACTGTGGGATGTGGAGACCCAAGCGCATGCAACTTCAACCCAGAAGCAAATTGTATCGACTACTCTGCTTGCGACTATTCTTGTTTTGGCTGCATCGATCCAGAGGCAATAAATTTCGATCCAAACGCTACTGTCAACGGCGGTAACTGCTGCTATAGTAATTACTACACCATGATTTTGAGCGGTGAAGCTTATTGGTCAGTAGCTTCCAACAGTCATCACGGCGACTATTCGTATGGCCAATATCCATTTCAAAATGGTTTCTGTTCAGAAACTGAGTGCTTCACAATTTACTTCTACTCTTTCACCGGAGAGCCTATTGATTATACTATTACCGACCAAAATGGTTCCGTGATAGCATCGGGTACCACAAACGGGTATGAAGAAATTGTTGTGTCAACTGACGGTAATAATGTTACTGGTTGCGCCGATCCTTATGCTTGTAACTACAACCCCGCTGTATCATGCAGCTCATGGTATCTCTGCGACTATAGCTGTTATGGCTGTACCAATGCGGAGGCGTTCAATTATAATCCAACCGCTACTTATGATGACGGTACCTGCTGCACAGAGAATTGGATTTCTATAGAACTTAACTCACCTGGATATTGGACAGTATATTATCTCAATCAAGGCCAACAACTCTCTGGTATATACCCTGATCAATCAGGATTTTGCGGACTTGAGGGATGCTTCTACTTCGAGGTATACAGTGTCGGAGGAGAACAGTTAACTTACTCTTTAACTAACGCCGATGGAAATGTAATCGGTCAAGGTGTCTCTGAATATTATAGCTTTATCTATGATGTGTTTTCAACTAACGGAGAAACACCTGGTTGTACGGACCCAAGCGCTTGCAACTTCGATCCAAATGCTACATGTGATTTAGGAAACTGCTTCTATTTCTGCGGTGGATGCACCGATACAGAAGCTTTGAATTTCAATCCACTCGCACAGTTCGAAGATGGTAGCTGCATATACCAAATGGAATCTCCAATCATCACTTTTGAGATCGATGAAATCACAGAAGAAGGCGTTTACTATGTGCGCGCTGCTGTAATGAGCATTGGAAACGGTGCTCCATACCTCTTGAGCACGGTAGATGGTGCTGACATGACGATGATCAACGAAAACGGTCAGTATGCCCTCGGGCCATTCCCATGTGGTCAAGATGTGATGGTGAGTCTCAACTCCACTTCTCTTGGCATGACTCAATTCATGGCGTCTGACCCAATGAGTGGAAACTGTTTGATTGTGAGCAATCAAGAAATTGAAGAAGTTCCTTCTAGTTTGAATGTATTCCCTAATCCAGCTAATGATCAAGTTAATATCACTGGACTCGGCGACGGCATCAACATCATTAGATTGATCGACATGACTGGCCGTGTAGTATTCGAACAACAAACTAGCGCGACAACACAAGCTACAATAGATGTAACATCATTGAGCGGTGGTTTGTATCAATTGTCGGTACAAAACAACAACGTGCTCACCAATACCTCAGTGGTAATTAAGAGGTAATAGATTATCATTTTTTAAAGAATAGGCTGTCCGAAGCAAGCGGACGGCCTATTTTTTTTATTTGTAAATTGCACTGCACCCATCAGAGCAGTATGATAGAATTTATTAGAAAACACATCATTTCGAGAATCACACGGAGAAGCGGGCTAGAAAGCGTATTGCCCTCCTCCTTCCTAATTGCCAAAGAATATCGAAACCTTCGGCTTACCGTTCGAAGTCAAATCAAACAGATATTCTTTATCATCGTGGGAATGTTTTCAGCGGCCTTTGGCCTTGAGAGCTTTCTTCTGCCAAACGGATTCATTGATGGCGGGGCCACGGGCATCGCTCTTTTGTCTTCTGAATTATTGAACGTCCCTCTAGCTGCATTGATTATCTTAATCAACGTCCCTTTCATTTTCATGGGCTATAAAATGCTCGGGTGGGAGTTTATGATTAAGACCATTTTTGCCGTTGTTGGATTGGCTGCCATCCTCGCCACAATCCCTTTCCCCGATGTTACACATGATAAACTTCTGGTAGCAGTATTCGGAGGATTCTTTCTTGGTGCAGGCATAGGGCTAGCGGTTAGGGGCGGAGGCGTGCTCGACGGCACAGAAGTACTGGCAATCTTTCTAAGCAGAAAAACCAGCGCCACCATCGGAGACGTTATTCTAATCATCAACATAGTAATCTTTTCCGCTGCTGCCTATTTACTCAACATCGAAACAGCTCTTTACTCCATGATCACTTACCTCGCTGCATCAAAGACAGTAGATTTTATTATTGAAGGTATCGAAGAATATACTGGAGTAACCATCATTTCATCACACCACGAAGAAATAATTGATATGATCACGCATCGCCTTGGTCGAGGAATCACAGTTTACCAAGGAAAAAGAGGATACGGAAAAAAAGGGCACGTGAGTGACGTAGAAATTATATTCACCGTAATCACGCGCCTTGAATTGTCTTCCTTAACGACCGAAATTGAAAAAATTGATCCTAATGCTTTTGTAGTAATGCATAGCATCAAGGATACTAAAGGAGGAATGATTAAAAAAAGACCACTCCATTAGTGCCTATTCCTGCTGTCCATTGATGAATTAAAGCTCCTTCAAAATTGTACTGAAACAATGTTGAAGATGTGGTAAAATTGGGAATGCTTGTAAGCCAGATATCCTGTCCATTGCGAATATCAATCGAATTATAGTTGCCATTAAGAAAAATACTTCCTGGCAATTCACCAGAGACCGTATTAAAGGAATACAGTTCATCATTGATATAGTAAATGACATTATTCTCAACTTCCATGTGTTTCGGATGATCACCTAATGTGCCAACCACTGAATTTGAAATCACCTCATTTGTAGAAGAATTAATGCTTACAAGACGAGCCTCTGTTTCTTCCAAAATCTCTGGCCAAACACCGTAAACCACTTTTCCGCTGCACAAAACCCAAACATTACCTTGATCATCTACGTCGATATCATTCGGGCGATCACCCACTGCAATCGTTGAGATAACGGTGTTGGTTGAAATATCTATAACACTCACGGTATTATCCTCAATCCAACCACCACTATTACAAACGAAGAGCTTTCCACCGTGAACGAGCAGACGCTCGGGACCATTACCAACAGCTATAGAGGTTTCAATAGCGTGCGTTTCAGGATTGATGACATGAACACTCCCAGCCATTGATCCCGCGCTTAAATAAAGTCTTCCATTACCACCATCCACAATATAGCGAGGATAATTGATTCCCTCTATCGTTGTGATATTCTGCCAATTACTTTTATTGAAAACTTCAATCTTATTACTGCCATTCAATACAGCAAAGCCCTTACTACCGTGAGAAACATAACTCTGAAGAACATCACCCAATGGAACACCATTCGCATCAAAATATGGATCACTTTGAATTTCTTGTTCAGAAACAATGAACGAAAGTGAAGCATTGTTTGCGTTAAACGCCCCTTCATTAAGCGCATAAAAACCCATTGTGACGGGGGTTTGAGGAGTTGTTGGAGTTTGTTCCTCATTCTCATCTTTTTTACAAGAAGTCAATGCAAGAACTACCGCTGCGAAATAGAAATACTTTTTCATTTTGATTTATTATTATTTATCCTAATTCTATATTGAATACCGAAAAAACGTTGAGGCATGGCATAACTTCTGACAGATTGAAATGCCACATTAGTCGCATTATCACATGTAAATAAAATACTGTGACTGCACCGAGCACCGTCATGATTAAAGCCAACGTAGCCATTCAAGAGGTAATAAGATTCCAGTGCGAAGCGTGGATTATTCTCTTCATTGGTAAAACGAACGTCGATATAACGAGCATCTAAACCAACTTCTAGCCATGCAAATTGATATTCAACATGCCCAAACAAAGTGTGCTCAGGCGTGTATATCATCTGAAAACTCTCATGCTGTCCAGTGTTGCGCCCCTCTGATAAAGTCCCCTTCCATTGCACTCGAGCGCCGAATCGATGTTTGTTTATTTCATAAAAAAACTCACTCATGACACCCATATACTGTATGTCAACTTCTTTATAATTAATAGGAGTCCATTCGGGAATTGGTACCCATTGAATCCATTGATTTACGCGCTGAATGCCAGCATCCGCAAGAATATTCCATTCGATATTTTTTTCTTTTAGTAAAGACCAATTCAGCTCCAAGCTTCCATGATTCCCCTGCTCCGGAAGAAGGTTAGGATTGCCAGTGGGAACCCAAAAACGTTCATTAAAATCTGGCGCTCTAAAGCGGTGAGCAAATGCAATTCGGATATTCGGTATGAAATATTTTATGTCGTTTCCTTGAAAATAAAACTCTCCACCATAACTTGGCTTAGTTGATAATTCTGTTCTATTTTCTTGATATCCGAAAATGGAAAACTTCGAAAAGTAATTTTCCAAATGAAGAGAGTATGATAAATGTAAACTCTGAAACGGTTCGCGCTTCCTTCCTCCCGCATAATTCGAATTTTTGACGTCAACATTAAAATTTCTCACATCAATATGAAATCGATGTAATCCATTTGAGCTGCGAGGCTTCCAGATAATACTCTGCATACCTACATCGGTGCGAAGCCGAGAATCGATACTTAAGACATCAGCACCTGCAAATGCCCGGTCTGTAAAGCGCACGAACTCACGATTGTGCGCGAGATTCAACTCTATAGGGGATGATGCTAAAAAATATCTCTTTGAAGAAATACGATAGCCAACCGTAAGATTACCTCTTATTAAACTATCCCTTTGAGCTGCGGTGCCAATGCCTCGAGAACCCATTAATTCTGGAATACTATTAGTGCGCACTTGATACCATAATTGTGCTTTGAAGTAAAGGCCTTTTTCGCTACTCCAACTTGCACTTTGCATCACGGCAGCATTGCTACTATTATTGTGATGTTGGAAGACTCTAGGATTGCGAATCTGAAAATCATCAATGTATTCAAACTCATTTCGATTGGATTCTTTCAGAACCACCGTTCTAAGTTTTATGCCGAAGAGCGAATAATTCGCCAAACCATGCACAAAACTATTTCGCATTGAATTTAGACCAGAACTGATTTCTATTCCATTATTTGAATAAGTAGAATTATCCAATGAAATTGTTCCACCCAAACCACCCTGTCCTTTTCCGATTAAGTTTTGATTTCCCCGAATACTTGCTTCATCAAATAATGCCATTGGAACGAGTGATAGGTCGGTCAAGCCAAGGGCAGGATTACTTAGTGGCATGGCATTCCAAAACACCGCCGTGTGATCACTAGCGCTACCATTGATTCTTGCTGTGATGAGGCCTCCGGGTGCACCGTAGGAAGTGACATTGGCCCAGCCCATCTTTTCAAGAAACCCACCCAAGCTCATGTGAGCATTTCTTTTGAAGAGTAGCGAATCACTTCTAAACTTTAAAGGACCTGAATGAGAGCGGGCAGCAATAGTTATCTGCGCCATCAATTTTCCTTCGATGAGCGAGTCATTGGGATGTGCCATAAGACACAACGGCAATGCAATTGCGATATAACTAATAAGGTGTTTTAACATATTACCTGCATCGCTTCTTCCCGAGCGGTGATCGGCTTTTAATGCGAGTTGGCAGGTCTTCTGACTTTCCCAAGACTTGTCTCCTTCCCGCCTATTACGGCAGTGGATGCTGATGTGACAAGTCCCTTTGAAATGGGATTACAGCTGCGGGTACAGTTCACGACTTACACGTGATTCCCTATTAATTCCGTTGCATAGCACGATGCTTCGGAAACCATCTAGCGGTGCAAACATAAGAAGTTTTATCTTTGTAATCCAAATGGTATAAATATTGGCAAGCAAAATTTAATGTCGAGCAAACACAAAATACTTATTAGTCTCCTTTTTGTAGTTTTTACAATAAGTAGTTTTGCTCAATCCATAAATCCACAAGACTCCCTGTATTTAGCGCGTTTTCACCGTGAACTTTCAACCACAACGGATCAAAAACTGAAAGTGGACTCCATCTATTATGCCTATTCAGCTAAAATTGTCCTCATTGACACTGAAATGAGAAATGTGCAGCAATCCTCACTCAGTGAAGACGAAATCAATCAAAAAGTAACAGCCCTGAACGAGGAAAAAAAATTACAGCGCCAGCTGCGTGAACTTGATCTCACAGCTCTCCTAACAGAGGAACAAAAAAAGATTTTCAACGAAAAAATAAAACCCTCCAAACCAGCCGTTCTACATTTCGGAATGAACCATGACCGAATGAACTGCGGAGTCTGTAAATAATAAGGTTACCACTCGTCCAAACAGGCATTCAAGTCTCTGGTAATTTCTTCTTTATTCATATCCTGTCCAATAAACACTATTTCATTCAACCGATCACCATATTTAGGATCCCATCTATTTTCAATAAATTCTCGATTGTCCAAAAAAGAAGCGTATTGGATTCGCTCGCCAAAGGGCATGCTTGCCCACCAAACACCTGCTTTATCGATTCGAGAAGAGCCGCCGGCCTGTGAAAAATTAACCGCCTCATCGGGTTTATCTTTCGTCCAAAAAAGTCCCTTAGCGCGAATGATCGTTTGCGGATATTTATCCCTCAGATATTCCCACAACCTCGCTCGGTTGAATGGACGATGTTCACGATAAACAAAAGAAGAAATACCATACTCCTCTGTTTCTGGAGTATGATGATCCATTGTTAGCTCGCGTTTCCAACCGGCATTCTCTTGGGCCTGCTCAAAGTTAAAACGGCCTGTATTTATCACTTGATTTAAATCTACTTTTCCGAAAGAAGATTCAATGATATTCGCCTCAGGATTGAGTTTTTTTAAAGCCGCCCGAATTACACCAACGGTATCAGCATCTACTAAATCTGTTTTATTCAAAATTATCACATCAGCAAACTCAATTTGATCGGTCAAAAGATTTACGATTGTTCGGTCGTCGCCTTCCATATTTGTTAGTTGACGATCCTCCAAGCGCTCTGCGCTTCCAAAATCCTTCATGAAGTTGAAACAATCCACAACGGTTACCATCGTATCGATATAACTGAATTTGGAAAGATCTATTCCACTTTCCTCATCCACAAAAGAAAAAGTCTGTGCCACGGGCACAGGTTCACTGATACCAGTGCTTTCGATTAGTAGATAGTCAAATCGGCCCTCTTTGGCCAAGCGCTCCACCTCTATCATTAAATCTTCGCGGAGGGTGCAACAAATGCAGCCATTGCTCATCTCGACCAACTTTTCTTCTGTCCGTGAAAGAACATTTTGGTCATTCACAAGACGTGCATCAACGTTTACCTCACTCATATCATTGACGATTACCGCCACTTTCAGCCCCTCTTTATTGTGAAGCACATGATTGAGTAAGGTCGTTTTTCCCGCCCCTAAAAACCCACTTAATACGGTTACTGGTAATTTTTTCATTGTGTTCTTATTGCAACATTGTTGCAAATATAAGGAAAGAACAGGAACAAGGGGAACAAGAACAAGAACAAGAACAAGAACAAGAACAAGAACAAGAACAAGAACAA
>CAYRZQ010000017.1:0-68369 GCA_964428835.1 uncultured Comamonadaceae bacterium
AAATTTAGAGACTTTTCAACAAATAAGCTGTCAACCTATTTCATGAGAGAACAATAGGAGTATGAGTATGAGTAGGAAGTAGGAGTAGGAGCATAAAGGCTTGATCTGCGTTTTTATTCATTCTGATTGTGATTGTGTTTGTGATTCTGAACGTGCTCGAGACTGGAAACTGATTTTTAGAATGAGAATGAGAATCGGAATGAGAATGAATATAGGGGCGAGGGGAATAGGGGATAGGAAATAGGAAAAAAAGCAACCCCTTGTAGAGACGCCATTTATGGCGTCTGAAGCGTGCGGAATATGAGTAGCGGTAGGAAGTAGGAGTTCGATTTTATTTTAAAATAAAAAAAAGCGCCCTCATTCTCGAGGGCGCTTTTTTTTCTTTTGAATAATTTATTCTGTTCTATTGCTTTACAAATCGATGATTTGAAGAGTGACATTGAACGAAGTACACCCCTGCTTCGAAGCGTTGCAGGTCAATGGTAAATTGATTAGTAGTCACATTAAACTCCATCAGTACTTGACCGATTGCATTGATCAACTTTACAGGGCCGATTACTGTAGTGCTTACGATATGCACAGCATGAGTAGCTGGATTTGGATATAACTGCACATTACTTTCCATTATTTCATCCACTCCTACAGGGGTGAAATTGAAGTTGGCCGACGTCGCACTGCATGCATTCGCCCCCGTCCCGTTACTAATTTCAACACTATAAACACCCGCTACCAATGGATTGAATGTTTGTCCATTAGCATTGGCGATGGCAATACCATTGAAAAACCATTGATAGGAATAGCCGGTTTGATTGCATGTTAGCACATTTCCATTGGCCGTGATAGTTGGAGTTGGGAGTTGAATTAATTGCAAGTTATACGCTTCTTGCACAACACAGCTACCTTGTGTGGCCACAAGCGTATAAATGCCGCTGGCAGTAACGGTTGTCGTATTTGATGTACTTCCTGAACTCCATGTGTAGGTGTCAAACACATCCGCCACAGTGATCGTCTGTGGGTCTCCTTCACATGAATTGCCAGATTCAACAAAAGTGATTGGCGTTGTGAGTTGGAAGTTGGTAGTCACACTGCTCGTTACACTGCAACCGTTATCGGTAACAGTTACTTCATAGTTCCCTGGTTGCGTGATTTCGATGGAAGAAGATTGTTCACCTGTAGACCAAACAATGTTATCATAAGTATTTGCGGGAAGACTTAAGATATAAGGTGTGTTCTGACAGTTGTTGCCGATGACGCTGATTGAAGGTGCAGCAATAGCACATACATTGAATGTTTGACAAGCTACTGCACTCCATTCACCTGTTTCACTTTGCACGCGAACACAGATAGTATGACTTCCTGTGAGATTGGCGGGGAGATTAATTTCAAAAGTTTCATTAATCACATTGCCCTCCTCCACAAGTAGGGCAATGCCATTGCCAATGCCAGGATCGTTGTCGAAATAATATTCGGCCGCTACGAGATTGAATACGCCTGTATTGTTCGTCACTGTAACTGTTAATGCGGAGTACAATGACCAAATTCCGGAATTGTCTTTCACGCGGATATAGAGGCGATGCACCCCTGTGGCGATCCCCGCTGCACTCACTTCCAGTGCCGCAGGAAACGATACATTATTCAAATCAATAGAATTGGCATTTCCAAAACCAGGATCTGTATCGAAATAATATTCCGCTTCTACAATCTCTTGCATTGAGCTTCCTACTACTTGAATCAGCTTTTTATCGTATAGACTCCACAGGCCGGAATTGTCTCTCACTCGGATATACAGATTATGAATTCCGTTGGGCAATCCCGATACGTCAACACTAAATTGACCATCAATCGCAGCATCGCTTACCGCGATTTGGGTTCCTTCTCCAAATCCGGGATCTTCATTGAAAAAGTACTCCACGGCATTGAGTGTGACAATGGTTGAATTGCCAATAATTTGAACAAGATCCTTATCATACAAGCTCCAAACACCTTCGTTGTTTTTTACTTCTATGTACAGCATGTGCACTCCATTACTCAAACCGGAAACGTTTACGTCGAAGGCTTGATCGATGGAGTTTGCACTCGGAAAATTTAAATTTTGATAGCCGTTTGATGGACTATCAAAATAGATGCGTGCCTCTTGAAGTGTTTGTCCCATCAGTGTTTGCACCGTTAGGCCACACAACGCGAGCAGCATCCAGTGGATGTGCTTTCTCATTGGCCGCTTCCGTTTGCGTTAAGGTTAATGATAAGCGTACCGCCTTGTGGTACTGTGGACGACTCCAATGAGAAGTTGAGAATTTGTGGTGAGCCGCTATCTGAGCCAATAGGGCTAAAGTTGAATATTCCACCATAGATTCCAATGTCGCTTCCGTCACTGGCAGCATTATTTCCCAATGAAGAAGAATTCAAATCAAGATTGAATGTGTATTCATACGTACCAGTGTTAACGAAGCTAACAAATTGCGGGTTAACGTTTACAAAGTTTCCGTTGCCACTAATGGATCCAAATGTTGCGCCGGTGTACGAAACGAAAATGTTGTTGTTGTATGAGCATGCAGTGCAAGTACTGCTGAGGCTATTGATAACCCCCGCGAAGGAGGCGATGATGCTATTGGTATATTGAATATTCGTTCCAGAGCATGCACCGGCGAAGGTGGCGATACCTGTGTGAATCAATAAACAATGATCGAAAAGTGTTCCTGTCGGGCCATTGAGCAAGATCACATTGGACTGAAAATTTTGAAGATAGCAGTTGCGGAAAATGAGGTTCGCATCGAAATCGCCCAAGTTGATAGGGTTGCTGGTAGTTGAAACGATGATTGACCCCTCAAAAACCCAGTTGTTATGAGTGCTCGCGCCCATAGCAATTGGAACACTCGAAGAGATAAAACATCCAGATATGACGACGTTGTTAATGGTGAGACCATTGTTGCTCGTGATAGTGTTCATTCTCAATCCTTTTAGTATGGATCCGCCCGAACCTGTAATAAATGTCATTTGTTCGACCTGGCTGTTGTAGGGCGAAAAAGTAGGGTTGTGACCTGCGCCCATGATTACAAGTCTTTTGTTTAAAAGGATGTTCCCATAACTGGTTTGAGAAGGCTGCACATAGAGTGTGTCATCATTGCTCACCGCGTTAACGGCTTCTTGCAATGATGTGTAGTCAGCAGTCGCACCAGATTCATTATTTACAGTGAATACACTGGCGTGTGAAACAAAGGCCATAAAAATGGCACAAAGGCTAAGGAGATTTTTTTTCATGGTTGGTTTAGATTTGGGATAAAAATAGTAAAATTAGGCGAGAGGCGAATGAGAGGGGCGAGGGGCGATAGGGGATAGGAAATAGGTTTTTGATCAAATTAAAGCAAACCTCTCTGCGTTACTTTGCGTCCTCTGCGCCTCTGCGGTGAAATGATACTTGGAAAATTCGAGGAATTATTTCAGCCATAAGAGTAATTTGAATCTGAACACGTTCTTTACTGGAAACTGATTTTTAGAATGAGAATCACAATCAGAATGAGAATGAATAGAGGGGCGAGGGGCGATAAGGAATAGGAAATAGGGAATAGGAGTAGGAATAGGAATTGGAGTAGGATGGAAGATTTATCGGTGTAGAACTGGTGATAGAAAACATGTACAAAATTGTTGTCATATCATTTCTTTTTTTCGGTGCTTTGAAGAATTATGGGCAGGATTCTTTGCGCTTCTTTCTTCCGAAAATGGAATGGCAGATTTTAGATACCTCAAAACTCGAAGAGGATATTCCAAGTAACTATACAGATTTTATTATTTATTCGGAGAAGAATGCCTGCTACTATCTATGCAAAAGCGGATTCAATGTGATGAATAATGACAGCACTGTGATTTTAGCTATTGAGAGCGTCAACGTTTATCGCCTTAAACTGCGATCAACCTCCGGTCGTGGTGTGATGAAACTAATATGGAATGAGTCATTGTTTACAAGACCAAAAAAAATAATTAGAATAAAGAGTTTTAATCTTTCAGAAGATCAGATAGTACTAAACAACAAAATATACTATCGCTTTCCCCAAGAACGCGTCCATTTCAGCAGACCCACGAAGATCCTGAAAGTTTAACCCCTTACTATAAAACTCCAAACTCCTCCCGATAGCTATCGGGATTCCAAAATCCAAACTCCAATTTCTAACTTCTAAGTTTTCCGAATATCTCATACAACACGATCCCTCCGGCCACGGCTACGTTGAGGGAGTGCTTGGTGCCGTGTTGAGCGATTTCGATTACACCGTCACTTGCGGCAATGGTCGCCTGATCTACTCCATCCACTTCATTGCCCAATACCAAGGCCAAAGGGCCATTATAATTGAAGGATCTTAGTTCGATGGAGTTGGTGGCTTGCTCTATGCTAAAACACTTAAATCCGGCCGCTTTCAGCTCTTGAATGAGCGGCAGTGTCTCATCGCGATGTTCCCATTCCACAGTCTCGGTAGCTCCCAAGGCCGACTTCAAGACTTCACGGTGGGGTGGAGTTGGGGTGTAGCCGACACAGAAAATGCCTTTCAAAAGAAAGGCATCTGCTGTTCTAAATAAACTCCCTACGTTCAATCCGCTGCGGATATTTTCCAATATCAAGACAACAGGAATTTTATTGCTCTCACGAAACTCCTCGGGCGTCATGCGCCCGAGTTGTTCCATGCTTAATTTCTGATGATTCATCTTAGCGAATTACAATGAAGTACGGCAAACGCGCCTGTATTCCTCTTATGTTTTGAATAGATTTGAATTGCTCATAAAATCTGAACTCATCACCCAAAACTTCCTTCATAATACTCGCTTGTTTTTGTCCTGTCAAATCTGCTACCAACTCCTCAAATGGATCTTTCATTTTTGGATAATCGATGGTGCTATACTCGCTGATTCCAGCTTTTTCAGCGGCATACTTAATTGCTGCACGCATATCTCCCAACTCATCCACAAGTCCCAAACCAAGCGCATCCTCACCGCTCCATACGCGGCCTTGACCGATGCTGTCAACTTCTGCTTGCGTCTTCTTTCTTCCTGCTGCTACTTTAGATGTAAAGTCATCATAAATCTGTGCTACCATATTTTGCATCACTTTCATTTCATATTCATCCAATGGCTTGGTGACAGTCAATGCATCCGAGTGCGCGTTGGTTTCATAAGTGTCGAATGTCAATCCGATTTTGTTATTCAAAAATTTCTGCATGTTTGGAATGACCCCAAAGACTCCGATTGAACCTGTGATGGTGTTTGGATTGGCAAAAATTCTATCAGCACTGCACGCGATATAATATCCGCCACTCGCTGCATAGTCGCCCATACTCACAATCAAAGGCTTGCCGCTCTTTTTGATCAATTCAGTCTCTCTCCAAATCACATCCGATGCAAGTGCGCTACCACCTGGTGAATTCACACGGAACACGATCGCCTTCACTTTCTCGTTTTCACGGGCTTCTTTCAAGGCATTCGCTATTCTATCACTGCCTATTGTTTGATCATCGCCTTCACCACTCTCAATAGCTCCTTCAGCATACACTACAGCAATTTGAGTGTCTTTCGAATCTTCTTTTACTGAACTCTTTCGGTATTCTGCCACTGATATAAACTCTATATCATCTTTACTATCCGCTGCGATACCCAGTTTTTCTTTCATGTTATTCATGATTTCATCACGATACACAAGGCCGTTTACGAGACCACTCTTTTTAAGCACATCATTGTCCATTAATGATATAGAGTCGGCAGCCTGGTTTAGAAAATCAATGCTCACATTGCGCTCTTTCGAGATACCTTCCAACATTGTCTTCCAAATGTCACCAACATAAGTACTGATTTGTTGACGATTTTCTGGAGTCATTTGTTCGTACATAAATGGCTCTACAGCACTTTTGAATTTGTTGTTTGGGCCACGAATAACTTGAGCTTCGATTTCGAGTTTGTCAAACATCTTTTTGAAAAACATGAGTTCTGATGACAAACCGCGCCAGTCAAATGTACCTGTTGGGAACATATAGACTTCATTCGCAGCAGAGGCTATGTAGTAGCCGCCTTGCATATAGTTCTCGCCATACGCAACAATCCATTTACCGCTATTTTTAAAATCTAATAAGGCGTTGCGTACGTCAAGCATCGTGCTGGGAGCAGCAGAAAATAGCTCCACTTCGAGAAACAAACCTTTTATCTTATCATCGCTTTTAGCAGCTTCCAATGCCTCATAAAGGTGATTTAAACCAAGAGAACTTTCACTCGAAAACCCACTCCCATTGAAGTTAAAACTGTTCTCGCTTGCGCGATCTACGATTGCCTGATTGAGTTTTAAGTGAAGGACAGAGTTGTTTTTTACACTCACCTTTTCTTCACCACCCGATGCTGCCACTGCAATCATGATGATGAATAATACTATCACCAAGAAAAATGCTGCGAACGTTCCGAGCATTGAGGCTAATACATTTTTTATAAAATTCATGTTGTGTTTTTTCTAATTAACAGCTCAAAAATAATTAGAGTATTGTAAATCAAGCGCAACGAATACATAAACGGCTCGTTTTCCTATTTAAAGGCGCATTTTCATTTTTAAGGTACCGACATTGGTGCTACTTTCGTGCCTGATGAATACAAATACCGTAGTGTTGTGCATAGGAGGAAATCTCGGTGATAGACTTGAAAATCTTGAGGAAACCAGAGATTTTATTGAGTTTAATATTGGCGATATTGTCGAGGCATCCTCAATTTATGAGTCGCCAGCGTGGGGTATGGAGGCTGCTCCTGAGTTTTTAAACCAAATCCTAGTGGTTAAAAGCACTCTTAACCATCTGCAATTGTTGAATGAAATAAAGGAACTGGAGGAGTTTTACGGCCGCACCCGCGTTGCTGGAAAATATACCTCACGTGAAATGGACGTTGATATCATTTATTTCAACGAGGATGTATTAGAGGATGAAAAGATCACAGTCCCACACCCAAGATTACAAGAACGCAAATTCGTGCTGACTCCTCTCGCTGAAGTACTGCCAGAATTTGTTCATCCAGTATTGAAAAAATCAAGTGTCGAACTCCTCAAGGATTGTCAAGATACTGCAATGGTAAAGAAAGTTGACGCCTTATAAGTACATAAGCATTGAGGGAAACATAGGTGCAGGCAAGACAAGCCTCGCCACGCGACTTGCTCAGTTGTGGGGTGCGAGATTGGTCTTGGAGGAATTTGCCGACAATCCTTTTTTACCCAAATTCTACCAACAGCCAGAGAGGTACGCATTTCCTCTGGAATTGAGTTTTCTATCGGAGCGTTTTTCGCAATTGAAAAAAGAGGTTTCTAATGACGATATGTTTGCTCCGCTCGTTGTGAGTGATTATATCATTTCGAAGTGTCAGATTTTTGCGAAAAACAACCTTCAATCCGATGAATATCAGCTTTTTTTGAAAATGTTTGAATTGGTAGAAGCTTCTGTGCCTAAGCCTGACCTCGTAGTATATCTTTATAAAAGTTCACCTAAATTATTATCCAATATCAAAGGAAGAGGGCGTGATTACGAACAGAATATTTCAGCAGAATATTTGGAGAATATTCATGCACAGTATATGGAGTTTATTCGACAACATGAAGAACTTCGCGTAGTGATTGTAGATACAGAGCAATTGGATTTTGTAAACAATCCCAAACATTATTTAATGATTCAACAAATCTTTCAGCGAGAATACCCTAAAGGGATTACCAGAGTTACTCTTGATGACTCAAGTCAATCGGGTGAGTTGTAGCGCGTAGAACTAAACCTCCTAAAGAAGCGACTCCACGGACTATACTCCAATTTGCGCAATGTTATAGTTCCGAAATCCAATGTAAGTGTTCCCCCTTCTTGCTTTGCAACAGAAGGATCAAAATGATAATAACCCTTCTCATGCTCCAATGCACTTACCATCCAGTGATAAAATTTATACTCACTAAATAATTCAAATGTGCCATCAGCTTTTGTAGTTGTAAAATGATGATCGATAAAGGATTCATTCCACGCTAAAATCCCTGCTCCTTCAATAGGATTACCTTCTATATCTACTACTTTACCCTTTATTGAAAAGTAGGAGTGAGAACTAAAATTGTAATAATTATCTGGACATACACACGGTCCTGGGGTGTATTCAGAAATGATATTTTTCAGTTCCTTCCCTAGATTTTTTAATGTGCCAGGCACTTGTTCGCCGTTGGATAGAGTGGTGTTGCCTTCGTGCGATACTAGTCCTAGGTAAGACTGATGAAAACCACCCCAGTTGTCGTCTTTGAACTGCCACCAGCTATAGCCAAGTCCACCACAGCGAAAAGTTTGATCATACGTTTTTTTTGCAAATTTTACTTGAGCAGAATAAGGAATACTGTCATTGTCAGCGGGAACGCCCGTTTCACCGAGTATCCAAGGTTTATTTACAAACTTTTGATACCAATAAATTTCACTTCGAACTTGATCCGGTTCATATTCATAAGGGTGAAAAGAGATAAAGTCAACCTGAACAAGATTAGGGTCCCAAACGAACACTTCTCGCTGTGATGCGAGACCGATAGTACTCAGTTGTTTAGAGTTAGACTTTACAATGTCATTCCATTTCAGCGTGGCGAAATAAACTTCTTCTTTTGTATGCGGAACGGAGTCAAAATATAACGGTTCATTTAGAAGATCCCAAGCCATAATCTCGGGTCGGTCACCAAACTCCTTTACCATGCGATAAAGAATGCGGTCAAGTTTTGGGATATTGGGAAGCATGTTGTGACCAAGGATGAGCTTTAGATTTTTTTTATTAGCAATATCCAACACCTCTCTTACACATTGTTCCCACTTCAACCACTGCGTCTGATCGTTCAAATCATACTCCGTAATTGTCCAATTATCGCTAAAGGCGCGCATTTTTACCCTAGGGTCGGTCTTTTGCTGCGTCACCACAGGCAGCGTTAAACCTTTTAATCGAATGGTATTAAAGCCCATGTCAGCAATCATTTGAAAGTCTTTTTCAAGCTCTTTCAAACTGCTCTCGCGATCATGGGTGCTAAATTTGTTGTCCTTTTCATATCCAGGAAAACGACTTGCCCAAAACTCACCATCCTTTTCTCGGATGATTGTTTTGTAATTCACACAAACGACTGAGAAAGGCTTGCCATTGCAATAAAAGGAATCACCTTTAAGCGTTACAAACTCTTTGTGGCGTTGAACATTAATGATGTAGAAAACTACACCAATGACAAGAGGTATGGAAAAAATGAATGCTTTTTTCATAAAAAAAAACCTGAATGATTAAGCATTCAGGTTTTGTATAAGTAATGTCAAATATACTAATCTTCTAGCCGAGAACTTCTTTCATCTTTGCTCCGATCTCTGCTGGGCTATCCACCACATGGATACCGCACTCACGCATGATGCGTTTCTTAGCAGCAGCAGATTCGTTTTCGCCGCTTACGATGGCACCTGCGTGCCCCATAGTACGTCCCTTTGGAGCTGTTTCACCTGCGATGAAGCCTACAACAGGCTTGGTACCATTTTCTTTAATCCAACGCGCAGCCTTTGGCTCAAGTTCACCACCAATCTCACCAATCATGATGATACCTTTGGTTGCTGGATCAGCCATGAGCAATTGAACAGCTTCAAGGGTAGTCGTTCCGATGATGGGATCGCCGCCTATTCCGATCGCTGTTGTCACGCCGAGTCCAGCTTTGGCCACTTGGTCTGCCGCTTCATAGGTAAGAGTACCTGATTTTGAAACGATACCAACAGTGCCTTGCTTGAACACGAAACCAGGCATGATACCCACCTTCGCTTCACCAGCAGTGATAACACCTGGACAGTTTGGACCAATCAATTTCACGTCGCGGTCTTTCACATATTCTTTAGCCTTCAACATATCCGCTACTGGAATACCTTCCGTAATGGTGATGATGACTTTGATTCCTGCATCGGCAGCTTCCATGATAGCGTCAGCCGCAAATGCTGGCGGAACGAAGATGATTGAAACGTCTGCCCCAGCTTGAGCTACAGCATCAGCTACTGTGTTGAACACAGGCTTTCCAAGGTGTGTTTGTCCACCTTTGCCTGGCGTAACACCGCCAACAACGTTTGTTCCGTATGCAATCATTTGCTCGGCATGGAAGGTTCCTTCGCTGCCTGTAAAGCCTTGTACAATGACTTTTGAATCTTTTCCTACAAGTACGCCCATGGAATTATAAATTTTGCCGCGAAAATAAGCGAACTTTGCCCCCGTGAATCATATTTCTGACGAAACCATCTGCGCATTATCAACACCTCCCGGAATTGGGGGGATTGCAGTAGTGCGTATTTCAGGCAATTCGGCCTTTTCAATTGCTGAAAAAATTTTTTCCAAAAAAATCCAAAATGTTGAATCCCACAAGGCCATCCACGGATGGGTAATGGATAATGAGGAAAAAGTGGACGAGGTTGTATTGACCTTATTCAAGGGCCCCCGCTCATTCACGGGCGAAGACACGGTAGAAATCGCATGCCACGGTTCGAGCTTCATCCAACAACGCATCATTGAGCTTCTGCTGTCCAAGGGTGCGCGCATGGCGACTCATGGAGAGTTCACGATGCGAGCTTATCTCAATGGCCGTATGGACCTCAGTCAGGCCGAAGCAGTGGGAGACCTTATAGCGGCCGAATCAGCCGCAGCCCACAAACAGGCTATCCACCAAATGCGTGGCGGTTTCTCCAAAGAAATCAATGGACTCCGTGACAAACTCATTCATTTTGCCTCTATGGTAGAACTGGAGTTGGATTTTGCTGAAGAGGACGTAGAATTCGCGAATAGAGCTCAATTGACCAATCTTATTAATGAAATAAAATCGGTAGTCGATCATCTAAGAGGTTCATTCAAGTTGGGAAATGCCATTAAAAATGGTGTGCCTGTTGCCATTGTGGGAGCTCCCAATATGGGCAAGTCCACTTTGCTCAATGCATTACTCAACGAAGAACGCGCTATCGTATCGGACATCGCGGGCACAACGCGTGATACAGTAGAAGATAGTGTGAGTATTGACGGGGTCAAGTTCAAGTTCATTGACACCGCAGGCATTCGCGAAACTTCCGATACAATAGAGAAGATGGGGATTGAAAGAAGTCTCGCAAAAGTTCAACAGGCAGCGATCGTGCTAGTCCTATTTGACGCGGCTTTTGATAATTCGCGCGAAGTCATTGATTTTATCGAAACAGTTAGATCAGCAAAGCAGCCAGATGCAATATTATTATTAATAGGAAATAAAATTGATAATACCGAACGATCACTCGGTGATATCGAACGTTTGCTCGGTTTACAAGACGAACTTTTGGTGATGAGTGCAAAGAACGGCCACGGCGTTGATGACCTCAAGCACCGACTGCAGCGTTACATAGGCGAGGGAACGGTAAACAGCGGCGAAACCATCGTTACAAATATCCGTCACTTCGAAGCGCTCACACTCGCTTCACACTCACTCCAAGATGTTATGGATGGCCTCGAAAACCGCGTCACAGGCGACTTCCTCGCCATCGATATCCGCAAGACACTCTACCACCTCGGCGACATCACTGGTCAAATCAACGCCGACGATCTCCTCAATTCAATTTTTTCTAAGTTCTGTATTGGGAAGTGAGGGGGGAATGAGAACGAGAACATGAACGAGAACGGGAAAATTCTGAATTCGGAATTCTTGTCCTCGTTCTTGTTCTTGTTCTCGTTCTCGTTCTTGTTCTTGTTCTCGTTCTTGTTCTTACTTTCGCCCCATGAATGATATATCCTGGCTGTCTCGCACGCAGTTGATGATTGGCGAAGAGAAAATTAGAGTTTTGAATAATAGTCACGTCCTTGTGGTGGGAATGGGGGGGGTGGGCTCGTTTGCAGCAGAGTTTGTCGCGAGGGCAGGGGTTGGACAAATGACTATCATCGATGGTGATGTGGTGGATCCGACCAATCGAAATCGCCAACTTCCCGCATTGGCCACCAATCACGGTGTTTCGAAGGCAGATATCATGGCCGAACGATTGCTCGCCATAAGTCCGGAGCTCAAACTAACAGTGGTGAAAGAATTTGTAAATCCAGAAATGGTGCGACAACACCTTGAGGGAAAACCAGATTTTTTAATTGACGCTATTGATAGCATCACGCCCAAATTGACTTTTCTCGCTACAGCTCATGAGTTTGGTATTCCAATGGTGAGCAGCATGGGGGCAGGGGGAAAGTTCGACCCAACACAACTTCGTGTGGTCGATATCTCAAAAACATACAACTGCCCTTTTGCTCAACAAGTGCGAAAAAACTTGAAGGACAAAGGAATATATAAGGGAATACAAGTCGTGTTTAGTCCCGAAGAACCAATGAAAGAAAGCATCATGCTCACCGATGGCAAAAACTATAAGAAGTCTGCTTACGGCACGATGTCATACCTACCCGCCACCTTTGGTTCGGTGGCGGCTTCGGTGGCGATACGCTACTTAATTAATCGTACTTAGGCTTTTTATCACGCTTCTCAGCCTTCTTTTCTTTAGCACTTTTAGTTGCTACTTTTTTCGTTTCCTTCTTAGGCTCTTTTCCTTTTCCCATGGCTTTATTTATTTAGTGATTGATTTGTGTGAGCGCATTTCAAAATGCAATCACATCACAATTATAGTAAATAATGCTATTACTCTTTCACAAAACGAATCTGATCTTTTCCGATTTGAATGAAATAAACTCCAGCAGAAAGTTGGTCTATTTGAATTTGATTTTGTTCTGCATTGACCATTCCCGAAATTGCAAGTTTACCATCCTGCGAAATAACGCGGTACTGTGAGCCAATGTAAGAAGCATCCGTGGTAAATTGAAGTGTGTTTTGAGCAGGATTAGGATAAACGCTCAAAGCAGTTTTTTCTAGTTCCGCAGTGCGAGATACTTGTGGTTTGAACACACGTACATAATCTACTTCCATGGTAGCTGGGAATGGAGTGGTATTGTTTGGATACCCAGGCCAATTACCGCCAACAGCAATATTTAAGATGAAGAAGAAAGGCTTGTTGAAGATCGGGCTACTATTATTACTTGTGGTAATATTGAATTGATTGTAGATGAAATCATTCACATAAAATTGAATTTTGTCCTCGTCCCAATAGATGCCATAGTTGTGGAAAAGAGTAGGATCTAATGGCGTTGGTAATCCTGTATAGGTGTGGCCGTTGTTAAACCAGTGTACAGTGCCATGAGCCATCATTTCATTGTTGATGTGCTCCATGATATCGATCTCGCCGCAATGAGGCCAACCAACGTCTTCAAAATTGGCGCCGAGCATCCAAAATGCTGGCCAGATGCCTTGTCCCATAGGGAGTTTGATTCTTGCTTCCACACGACCGTACATAAACTCGAATTTATCGTTGGTGATTATACGAGCCGAGGTGTAGTCAGCGCCCATGTATTCTTCTTCTCTGGCATTGATGACGAGTTTACCATCAATCAGATCAACGTTTGATTCATTGTCGGTGTAGTATTGCCACTCGTTGTTGCCCCATCCCCAGGCACCAAATTGAGGTGTCCAGATTTCAGAATTTAATGATTCACCATCAAACTCATCGCTCCAGAAAAGTTCCCAAGTGATTGGATCCGGTTGAATGCATGAACCGCAAAAGCCCCAACATACTACTGGTAAAATCATATTATTATTCACCGATAAAGTGCGATTGGTGAACTCACCAACGGTAATGGTGCATGGCGAACCAGGAGCCAAATATTCCTGTCCAGACCAATTGCTATATGAAAACTTGTATTCAAAATTTCCGGCAGGCAGATCAATTGTTCGTTCCCAAATACCATCGCCATCTGGATCTGTCATGGGTGCACAGGATCCGCACCACCCATTGAAGTTACCATTCACTTCTGGCGTACCGCTAATATTAACCCCAGAAAAATCTAATCTAAATGTAACATTGAAGCTCCAACAATGCGTAGAGAGAAATAGAAAAATGGCGAAAAGTAATTGTGGTTTCATGCTTGGTTTTTTTTCAAATATAGTAATTGTATTTTCTACAAAAAGTCATTTGGCGAAGATTTCACGCTTTTTTGTATTAAAAGGCTATATCCCAAAATGCTACTATTTGTTTAACGGGTTTTTGTTAAATTTGGCGATATGATCAGACTTGAGCGTTTTTTACTTTCTCTCTTGATTTTCTCTGTCTGCTACTGCCAAGCGCAAAATGCTGCGCTTAGAGAATTGGACTATGCCCTTACAGTCTATGATAGTAAGAGTGGCTTAAATCAAAAACAAATCGTTTCCTTTTGCAAAGACCCTCATACCGGTTTGCTCATCTGTGCCACGGCCAATGGGTTGAATTATTTTGATGGAACCCAGTTTTTTCCATATCACAAAAATGCAAGTAAAGAGCAAATTCTTTTAAGCGAAATGAGCTATTATAAACCTTTGAACGCAATCATAGGTTATGGCGATACTCGCACGCTCTATTGCGTAAAGGATGGGTTTAAAGAATTAATAAAAGCCAATGCTTTTTGCCTTCAAGATGACAGTATCTGGGTATTGGATGGACTCGGGGACATTAAATTATACCGAGATCAATTCGTGACTCCGGAAAAAGTCTATCGAACAGGTATCACAAATTCTTATGGACTGCAAAGACTTCCAAATGGAATGTTCATCGTTTCGGATTTTGACAAAGCCGAACTCTACGACCCGACCACAAATTCTTTCGTGCGCCTCGTAGATGAAGCTCTTTGGTTTGCAAAATACGATTCAATACAAAATGTTCAATACAGCTTTTCTCCAACGTCGGTATGGAAGTTTATTGATGGAAAGTTGGAACTCGTTTATACACCAGATGGTGAATTTAAAATACGCGACATAGCTTTTCACGAAGATTATTTATGGATTAGCACCTACAACGGTTTGTATGAACTTCGCAACGGTGCTATTAAACATTTTGATCAAAATACAATACTTCCAACCAATCAGCTCAGTCAGGTTTGGTACGATGCTTCTGCTAACAGTCTATTTGTAGGCACCAACAATCGGGGTTTATTAAAACTCGAAAAAGGCTGTGCGAAAACTTTATTTTTCTCCCACCCCTATCTACAAGACACATTCAGCTCACTGAAATGGATTAATGGCAGTCTATGGGCTATTTCTGCTGGCGGTTTGATGCGATTGAGCAACGATAGCGTCGATTTTACGCTCAGCACCGGTCATTATTTAGCATCAATGACGGTTGACTTTCCCAATGTTTATCTCGGTACTTGGGGATCCGGTTTGAGAAGATGGAATTTTAATTCAAAGAAATTTGAAAACACCAGTTTTCCAACCTTGGTATCCGTTCAAAATATTGGCTTTGATAAAATAGGAAGACAATGGGTGGCTACAAACGAAGGCGTTTATCTCGAAGAGAGTATAGGCACAGAAAGTTATATTCCTTCAGAGGTCACAAAAGCGACAACCGCATTTTATTTTGATCAAGATGGAACCGTTTGGGCAGGTGGAAAAGGGGGGATCTATCATTTGGATAATAATGGAAAAATTCTCAAGGCGTGGGCAAACAATGAAAAAATTAATTTCTTTGATTTAAGGGCTTTCTACAAGTCGCAATCGGGAATCATGTACGTTGGTACCTACGGAGATGGGCTGCTCGCGATTGTTAATGATGAGTTGGTATATCTCAATAAAAAGAAAAACTACTTAGTAGGAAAAGATGTGTTCACCTTAGCTCCTACCCATGATGGCTACCTTCTTATTACCACTAATAGTGGTTTGCTCGCTTTATCTGAGCAAGCTCTCGAAGAGTTTGTCAAAGACGAGCGAAATTTTTTAATTCCAATGAGATTCGAAGAAAATGCGGGTATCCTCAATACAGAGTTTAACGGTGGATTTGGAAACAACTATGCTCAAGCTGATTCGAATACATTCTATTTCCCTTCAATACAAGGAATAGTTCGATATGATCATAATGCTGTTCAAATAGAGAAGAATGATTTGATAATTCGTGAATTTCTTGTTGATGGAGTGGCCGTTGATTCTGCATTTCCTGTTGATGAGAAATCAGGAGTCATACAAATCACTTTTAATACTGCTAGTTTCGGCTCATTCAGAAATCAATTTTTTCAATATAAACTTGAGATGGACGGCAAGGAGGTGGAGTGGAGTGCCCCTTTCAAGGAAAGCTGGTTATCTTTTTCCCAATTAAAAGTAGGGAACTATAAATTGAGTCTTAGAGCCATTGATGGGACTCATAGCCCGGGAGGAGAAATTGTTGTTCTTAATTTTGAAGTTAGTGGTAAATTCTATGAGCAACCTTGGTTTCGTACACTCATGAATTTTATCATGGCCGGGATTATAGGAGTATTACTAATTGTAATTTTTACAAAAAGGTATGCAAAGAACACCAATTAGTTCTCTCCTTCCTTATAGACGGTATCTGCAATGCGCTGAATAATCATCTGAGTGATGCGCTTATTCATTTCTGCGCTATTCGTTGAATAATAATCATACTCCTCCAAGGTCATCATGCCCGTTACCATTCCAATCAGTTGGTTTTTAAATGGAACTTGAGATTGAATGAATGGTTTAATCTCTCTTATGTATTGCTCTTTTGTATGAACTCTGGATAGAATGGAGAAAAAATTGGGTGTGTTCTCAACGGTTCTCAGAATGAGCTCGTGTTGAAGCTTCAAAATAGGCCGAAGCACGTTGTTTTGAAATACTTCGTGAGGATGTTGCTGCTCGGTTTTCTCCGCCTTAATGGTTGGTCTTAACTGATATATCTGAGAACTACGATGCAACATATCAAAGCAACAAGTGAATTAGATTCATGTTCAATCAAGACTTAGTCTATTTTTTCGGCCACAAACCACACGGACAATCCAAAGCTGTTCAAGATAATCTTGTCCGTCAACTTTATGAGCGATATCATCTTATCATAAACTTGCATAGCACCGCTACTTATTTCTTTTTTCTTTAAAATAGATCCGCTCACAAACCAACCTGGAATGCCTACTGCATTGAAGTATTTCATTTGATTAACCTTCAGATTGGAAGGAATATAAGGCCGCAGTGTATTTTTTGTAAACCTTCTGTAATGTCCCAATTCTTTATCAAATACGTTGTATAATGAATTGTAAGCAGGAACAAGAATGATCATTTTCCCGCCTTTTTTAAGAAGTTTGGCTGCATTGCTCATTGCCAATGTGTGGTCTTCGATATGTTCCACTACGTTTAATGCAAATACAGCGTCAAATTGTCCAAGTAAATCTTGGTATTCGGTTTCGAATGCAGGATGCACCATATCTACCGAGCGCACACGAGCTTCGGGTAATCCGAATTTATCCATCAAGTAAGCGCGATAGTTATCGCGCAGATCACTGAGGGTAATGTCCTTTTTATCTCTGAGAAAATAGTGACTAATGTTTCCGATACCACTCCCCAGCTCTAAAATCTTTCCATCACAAAATGGAGCGATAGTAGAATACATCCACTCATTAAAACCTGGAGCATTGGCAATTGCCTCTAGGGTTGAAATCCCATACTTATCAACTTCGCCTCTGCTCATTTTAAATGCTGTTTGCTCCAAATATTGTATTTCAAAATGCACCAAATTGCGCGGAAACCATCTTTCCAACCAATCTTCTTTCCTTCCGCATAAGTACGCCCATAATAGGAAATCCCCACTTCATATATTTTGATTCCTTTGATGCGTGCAAGCTTTGCGGTCAATTCAGGTTCGAAACCAAACCTTTTTTCTTTTAATAATAAACTCTTCGCGATATCGCTGCGCACCATTTTGTAGCAGGTTTCCATATCTGTAAGATTCAGATTGGTAAATGCATTGCTCATCGCAGTGAGTATCTTATTTCCTATGCTATGCCAAAAGAATAGAATTCGGTGGCCAGAAGACCCTTTGTAACGTGAACCATAAACAACGTCGGCTCCCGCTTTGAAGACTACATTTATCATTAAGTTATACTCCTCTGGGTCATATTCCAAATCAGCGTCCTGGACAATCAAATAATCACCAGTCGCTAAATCTATCGCTTTGTGAATGGCAGCTCCCTTGCCCTGATTGAATGGTTGTGTAAAGAAAGTCACCTGAAAGTCAGGATTATTAGTCAGATATCTCTGGACAGCACCACTGGTGTCGTCCTTAGAGGCATCATTGACAATGATGACTTCTTTTTGCACTCCATGTATCAACTGAACGAGTCTTACCTTATCGAGTATTTCATGTATCGTTCTTTCCTCGTTGTAAGCAGGAATAAGAATAGAGAGCTTTTTCAAAATGGTAATAATGAGTTAATGTGGCGCAAATATAATTCGTCTGCAAAGAGCTATGTCTATATTTGTGAAAATACTCTTTTATCATGTGGCGTAAGGTCGTTGTTGTTTTCGCTTGTTTTTCAATTGTTTACTCCTCTCTCTCCCAAAACAGCGCAGATATCCTATTAGAAATCAAAAAGCTTGGTACCACAGGTTCAGTGCTTTACATTGCTGCTCATCCAGACGATGAGAATACAAGGTTGCTAGCATATCTTGCTAATGAACGAAAAATGAGAACGGGCTATCTCTCTCTAACACGCGGAGACGGCGGTCAGAATCTCATCGGAGACGAACAGGGCGTAGCTCTCGGTCTCATTCGTACACACGAACTCCTACAGGCCAGAGGAATAGATAGGGCTGAACAATTCTTTTCTCGTGCCTATGATTTCGGATATTCGAAAAATCCCGAAGAAACATTCGGTTTTTGGAATCGTGATAGTGTGCTTGCGGATATGGTGTGGGTAATAAGAAATTTTAAACCCGATGTCATCATTTGCCGCTTTCCTACAACTGGGGAGGGTGGACATGGTCATCATACTGCTTCCGCAATTCTTGCAGAAGACGCCTTCGAGGCGGCGGCCGACCCATCAAAGTTTTCATGGCAATTAAAATACACTGAGGTCTGGCAAGCAAAACGCTTGATGTGGAATACCTTCAACTTTGGCTCTACCAACACCACTTCAGAAGATCAATTAAAAATCGATGTTGGTGCATACAATCAATTGATGGGAAGAAGCTATGGTGAGATTGCTTCTGAAAGTCGCTCGATGCACAAAAGTCAAGGATTTGGTTCGGCAAGACAGCGGGGTATCAATTACGAATATTTCAAGCTGATGAAAGGAAGTCCAGCTGAAAAAGATTTGTTTGATGGTGTAGAAACAAGCTGGGCACGCATTGCTTCTGCAACAGGAATTCAAAGTCTAATCAACGATGTGATTTATAACTTTAAGTCAGACGCACCGCAGAACGCACTGCCGCAATTGATAGAAATTAGAAAAAAGATTTTAAGCATTCCTGATAATGACGCAGTAGTACGCTATTGGAAGAAAAACAAAATAGTACAAGTGGAGAAGATCATCCTTCAAGCAGCTGGAATCTTCGCCGAGGCAGTGGCAGCTGATTTTATGACGGTGCCGGGCGGAGAAACAGTGCTCACTGCTCAGATTCTCCAAAGAAACGGAGTGGATTGTTCTTTGGAAAAAATAGTTTACCCAGTCACAGGTGACTCCATTCTTAACAAGGTTCTTATCGGTAATGAATTGAACACGTTTAAGCACCTGTTGAGAGTGCCGGCAGACGCTCCTTTCACGAATCCGTATTGGTTGAATAAAGAACATACATCTGGAGAATTTTTTATTGATGATTTGACGATTATGGGTGTTCCCGTAAATGCACCAGCATTTGAAGTGGAGTACTGGATTAAAATCAATGGTGAGTCAATGATTGTGACGGTTCCCGTACGCTACAAATACACCGATCCGGTGAAAGGGGAAGTCTATCGCGAGCTGGAGGTTATACCTCCTGTTACAATCAATGCAGATGTAAAAAGTTTTGTGTTCAATGAGCTAAAACCTAAAAAGCTAGTTGCAACCATTCGTTCCAACGCTCCAGCGAAAGGGGAGGTGCGGCTAATCGCACCAAAGGGGTGGATATGCACTGTAGAAGACGCTCTGTTTGATTTTTCAAAAAAGAATCAGGAAAAAAGAATTCAGATTAATGTAATTCCTTCTGCGAACGCCAGTGCCGATGATTTGAGACTCACGCTCGTCGTGGGAGATAAGTCGTACAATCAAGCTATCACGCGCATAGAATATGATCATATACCTTATCAATTCATCTTGAGTGAGTCGAAAGTAAAACTGGTATTGGTTGATTTGAAGATTGGGAAAAGAAAAATCGGATATATACCTGGTGCGGGAGATCTTGTGGTACAATCGTTACGACAAGTTGGGTATCAAGTGGACGAACTTTCAGATGATTTTCTGGCAACTGGTGATTTGTCGCAATATGAGAGTATTATAAGCGGGGTGCGTGCCTACAATGTCAATGAACGATTGGAAGTTTATCAATCGAATTTAATGAAGTACGTTGAAAATGGCGGAAATTACATTGTTCAGTACAATACGAATAGTAGGGTAGGTCCCATAAAAACGGGTGTTGGACCATTCCCATTTACGGTTTCACGCAATCGTGTCACTGATGAGAAATCGCCAGTTTCATTTTTGATTCCAACGCATGCATGCTTGAATGTACCCAACAAAATTTCGATCCAGGATTTTGAGGGTTGGGTTCAGGAAAGAGGAATTTATTTCGCCACTGACATTGATGCAGCTTATCAGAAAATTCTTGCTATGAATGATGCCGGAGAGGAGGCTTTTGATGGCAGTCTGATTGTTGCAAAGTATGGTAAAGGACACTTTGTGTACACAGGTCTAGCGTTCTTCCGTCAATTGCCCGCTGGTGTTCCTGGTGCCTATCGTCTTTTTTCTAATCTTATTGATTTAAAGTAAAATGAAAAGAAATCACAATGAATCGGAGGAGTACCGTTGGAATCGGTGGTATGCCGCGACCATTGTGGTGTTGATTGTCACAATAGTCTTTTTGTGGTGGCTCAAATGGAGGTTTGCATGAGTGTCATCGATTGGATAGTGCTCTGCGGAACACTCGCATTTATTGTGATTTATGGAATTTGGAAAAGTCGTGGTACGAATACCGTTAGCGGTTACCTACTAGCAGATCGTCAGTTGCCTTGGTATCATGTGGGCCTATCAGTGATGGCTACTCAAGCCTCTGCAATTACATTTATTTCTGCCCCAGGACAAGCCTATGGCGATGGCCTTCGCTTTTTACAATTCTACTTGGGACTTCCACTGGCAATGATAGTTTTATGTGTCACATTTATCCCCGCTTTCAGAAAATTGAATGTGTACACTGCGTATGAGTTTTTAGAAAGACGATTTGATTTCAAAACGAGGACCCTCACTGCCATTTTATTTCTCATACAGCGTGGAGTCAGCACGGGTATTACAATTTATGCACCTGCAATAATCCTAAGTGCAATCTTGGGCATTGATGTGATTTATACCATTTTGATGAATGGAGTATTAGTCATCATCTATACAGTTTACGGCGGAACTAAAGCTGTCTCGCACACACAAATGCTTCAGATGATTATCATTTTTTCTGGATTATTCCTCGCTGCATTCATGGTAATTTATCTACTACCAGAAGATGTTGGCTTTGTGGAGGCTCTCGATGTAGCGGGAGTAATGGGGCGCATGAATGCGATTGAAACTAATCTTGATTGGAATGATAAATACAATATATGGTCGGGATTGATTGGTGGTTTTTTTCTTCAGCTTTCCTATTTCGGTACCGACCAATCACAAGTTGGACGCTACCTTACAGGAAGTAGCGTGGCGCAAAGTCGACTCGGTTTGTTGATGAATGGTATGGTAAAAATACCCATGCAGTTTTTGATTATGCTCATTGGTATTCTGGTCTTCACCTATTATCAATTTTATGCGCCGCCTGTTTATTTTAATCAAGTAGAATTAGAAAAATTGGAGCGGTCAGCCTATGTTGAAAAACTTGATTCTTTAAAGCAAAATCATGCAAGACTATTTGAGCAAAAACAATTAGCTCTTCTCAATTATGTGGAAGCTTCGAAGGGGAGTGATACTCATGCGATAGAGCAGTCCAAACTGGAGCTACGTCAGCTTCATCAAGCTTTTTCTGATAATCATAAAGGCCTGGATGATTTGGTACAAAAGAATAATGAAAAGGCGAATAAGTCAGATACGGATTATGTCTTTCTAACATTCATTACCAATAAGCTACCTGTTGGCGTGATTGGAATTTTAGTGGCTATCATTTTCCTTGCATCGATGGGCAGTGCTGCCAGTGGTCTAAATAGTCTGGCATCCACCACCGTCATCGATATTTATCGACGCATTGCTCATAATGATGTGAAAATGGAGGCAATGGAAATGAAAGCATCCCGCTGGAGCACTGTCGGGTGGGGACTATTCTGCATGGCGGTGGCCATCTTTGCTTCAAGACTTACAAGTTTGATCGAAGCCGTAAATATCCTTGGTTCGCTCTTCTACGGAACCATCCTTGGAATTTTCATTGTCGCATTTTACTTCAAAAAAATAGCGGCGAATGAAACATTCATCGCCGCTATTATTACTGAGACAATTGTTATTCTATTATGGCAATTCGACGTAATGGCTTTCCTTTGGCTCAATGTCGTCGGCTGCATCACCCTCCCCGCAGTAGCATACGCGCTGCGCGCGAAGAACGAGAACAAGAACGAGAACAAGAACGGGAACGAGAACGGGAACAAGAACGAGAACGGGAACTGGTGAATTTAATTCTGAATTCGGAATTCTGAATTCAGAATTCTCGTCGCTCCGTCCTTCCGTCCTTCCGTCTTTCCGTCGCTCCGTCGCTCCGTCGCTCTTTACTTGCTGTCCTTCAATAGCTTTTCTCCCATCTTCACGTATGCATCATCGCCGTCTGCTTTTGCTAGTTCGATTACCTTTTGTGCAGTTTCAGCGGCGCCTTTTTTATCACCCATCTTGAACTGAATATTGCCCTTCAACATAAATACCCAATAAGCTGATGGATTCATCTCTGTTGCTTTAGTAGCCCACTCCAATGCTTGCTTCAAGTCTTTGTTGTTGTCATAATAGTAACGAGCAGCGGTATAGTAAGGCTTGGTATCCTTGATCATCACATTCTCGATATTCTTCATGATTTTCTCATCTACTTCAACTCTGATTCCGAATGCAACACGCGTATTTTCCCATACCAATTCAATGTTAGCAGTGGTAGAGGTTTGATCAGCGATGTTGATAGTGAATGTCTCCACTTTAGGACTCACCTGTGTTGGCTTTACATCGAAGCGCAATAGCTCGTTCTCATTTTTATATTCCCCAACATTTCCACCAAGTTTAGTGTCTTTGTATAACATGATTGTCCATGATTCCTTATTGGGTATAGAATACAAAGCGTAGGTGCCTGCTGCTACTTCTTTACCTTCAACAAAAGTTGTTTCGCCAAAAGTGATTGTTGTTGCTCCGTTAGCGCCGGTTCTCCATATCTGTCCAAATGGCACCACATCGCCATACACTACGCGGCCTTTAGCGCTTGGTCTAGAATATTCAATACTAATTTCTGCTAAACCAAAAGCCTGTTTCAATGTAGAAAGAGGACTCGGTGCAGGTGTTTTAAGCTGTTGTGATTGCGCATTGGTGAAAGCCATTAATGCTATGGCAAGAACTGCAAATACTTTTTTCATAAAAAATTTGGTTTAATGAATTTTGGCAAGATTACTACAATTTGTTTTGACCAATTGTTTTTTTATGTGTGAAGAAATGATAAATACAACTATTTTCACCAACGATAAGTCTTATCTATAGATGCGCTTTGTACAAATTCTTATATTCTTCTTTCTAAGTGCGCTTTCGCTAGTGTGTACAAGCCAAACGAGCGATTGCGAAACGGCTAGTTCTGTTTGCGCGGGCCTTTTTGAGCAAAACAATAGTCCCGTTGGAACAGGCAACGTTTTTGAACAGGCACCTGGCAGTTGTCAGACCTTTGGCGAGTTCAATAGTGCCTGGTATGTTTTTACTGTTCAAGAAGATGGAAATTTATCATTCATTCTGCAGCCCAATGATGACGGCGATGATTATGATTGGTCGTTGTATGACATCACACAGGGCGGTTGCGCTGGCATCAATACCGGTGTTTCTCCCGAAATAAGTTGTAATAGCTACGGTAGTTTTGATTTGATTCAAGGTCCTACAGGAATTAGTTCAGCCAATGGAGGAACTGGTAATAGCAACGGTCCTGGGAACGCAGCTGGGCCGCCATTTAATGCAGATTTGCCCGTATCACAAGGGCAAGTGCTCGCTCTAGTGGTAATGAATTTTAGCGCGACACTAAACGGATATTCTTTAGAGTTCGGAAATGATGCTGAAGTATTCGATGACACAGCGCCATTTATAACCGAGGCAAACGTTAGCTGCGCACAAGATGAAGTTACGCTGTTGTTTAGCGAGAGTCTATTGTTATCCGAGTTTGATGCAAATGATATTCAGATAAATGTTGCAGGTAATTTGCTGCAGGTTGCCGATTTAGAAAGTTCCGGTAGTACTTATATTACAGAACTTACTTTGGTAGTTCCCGCGCTTGCTGATGAACTTGGAGCCGCCACCATACAATTTGGTGATGTCATCACTGATATATGCGGCAATCCACTACCAGACGGTTATCCAATAAATCTCACGGGCGCAATGACGATTGACGTTGCCACAGGTCCTGCTTGCAACGGAACAGGCGGTAGTATCACAGTGGAGGTCGAAAATGGAGGAAATACTTGTCCCACTTTAATAGTTAATGGAACTGCAATACCCAGTGTTGACGCTGGATGCGGCCCTCTTTTGGCGTCAGATCTTTCGCCAGGGAATTACAATGTCAGTGTAACCAACAATGATAATGGCTGTGTGATTTTACAGAATAATATTACCATAATTAATGATAATCCAACTGTGAATGCTGGGGTGGATATTAGTTCTTGTGATTTATCTGCTTCTATAGTCGCTACCGCTCCTGCTGGTAGCTTTGAATGGTCAGGACCTTCAGGTGTCACATTTGAAAATCCGAATTCAAATGAAACGAATGTGTCGGTCAATGCACCTGGTTCATTTACTTTAACAGCCACCCTTACGGTTGGAGAGTGCAGTGATTCTGACGAAATCACAGTCACATTTTCAAACCCTCCGAATATCAATATAGAGGCTACTCCTTTGAGTTGTTTTTATCTATGCGATGGTGAGGTGAGTTTTCAGGATAATAACAACCCCTCAATTGAAGTGGATTTAGATGGCCTCATTGAGAACGGAAACAATATTGTTTACACTGATTTATGCGCGGGGAATTATAGTGCCCAAGTTACATTCTCCGAGGGGTGTACGGCAGATTACACTTTTACAATTGTCAGCCCGCCCGCTTTTGAGGCGGCATTCGACTACTCTCCAGCTCTGATTACAGTGGATAATTCTGAAGTAATTTTTAATTCTTTTGAGGCCAACTACGATTCGTTAGAGTTTGTAATTCCAGCTCTCGATGAGATGAGTTTTACGGCCAATCCTTCGATTGTTACATTCCCTCCCGAACCTGGGGTTTATGATGTCGAACTGATTGTGTACTTAGACGGTTGTGAGCAGCGCAGTAATTTGTCTTTGAGAATTGTCGATAATTTAATTGTATTTATCCCGAATTCATTCACGCCTGATGGGGATGAAGTGAATGACGTTTTTCGTCCGGTATTTTCAACGGAACCTCAACTTTATTCACTTCAAATTTTTAATCGCTGGGGAGATTTAATTTTTGAAACTACGGATTGGAAACAACCGTGGTTGGGTGATGTCAACGAAGGAGACTATTACGGTATTAATGACTTGTACTTTTGGAAAATCAGCTACAAAGGTGCAGACATAGATATAATCGAACAAGATGGCAGTGTGATCTTGATTCGATAAATTTCATATCTTTGAGAGTCACCAACCGATCCTTAACCAGCTAACGATGAAAACTATCTTTGCCTCTTTAGTCTTACTAGTCGTATCGAGTCTCAGCTCAATTGCGCAGGAAATTTCTATAGCACAACGTTGGAACGAATGTTTTTTGACAATAAATAGAAATGGTACTAAAGAATCTGGCACCTTCGTTCGAAGAATTCACTATTCAAATATAGTAATGCATGACGCATGGGCTGCTTTTGAACCCAATGAGTCCACAATAATGCTTGGACAAAATTTTAACGGTTTTGTAACGGATTATTCCGGACTTCCCAATATTGAATACTCTATTGAAAATCAAGAGAAGGCTATTTCACATGCTATGCGGTATTTCTTATCCTATTTTTTATTTAATACGCTTCAGATTTCAACCGTTACACCAGCTGTTCCAATCGTCAACTTGATGAATAACCTGGGTTATGACATGAATAATGTAAGCATCGATTACAGTGATGGGGATCCCGCAAAACTGGGTAATTATATCGGACATCAGATGTGGCAATATGCACTAGCGGATGGTCTGCCTGAATACCCACCTGTTTGGGATGATCCGAACCAATACCCTCCATATTTGCTGTTATCAGATCCAGGTACACATTTGAACGATCCCTATAATTGGGTACAGGTTGTCTCGGAAGAGGTTATGCTAGACGCAAATGCTTTGCCCGTAGTACCTTCTTACTCATTTGCTCACAAAACTTTTGGAGAATTAAAGCCGTACGCATTAACTGAAGATTTCGCGGATGATTTCGTTTTATATGATAATGATTTTCGTGTTTATCTTCTTCAACCAGCGCCTCCTTATTTTGATACGTTAGTCACAGAGCCTGTGCAGTGGAATCAAGATATGAACCGATGGGGAAATCTTCTCGCCATGTCGTGGACCAGATTTCTTGAAGAGGATAATGTAGAAATGGACATTTCACCAGCTACACAAGGAAACTATCAGCCCGATTTGTGGCCAACAGATATAGAAAACTTACAATTAGCTTATGATTTGGAAGAAGGGTTTTTGGGTAATATTGGACATTCTCTCAACCCCATTTCTGGCGTTGCATATTCTCCGAATGTGGTTAATCGCAGCGATTATTACAAAGCAATTATACGCTATTGGCTCGGGTTGAGGCAGTCCTCTGGATTCATTGGTAACTGGTTTGAATTGATCAATCAATTGTCTAGCTCAGAAAATTTTTCGCCCACACTCTTTGGTAGTAATGAAGTGCTCAGTGATCTCGAGTGGGATATCAAATCATATGTTGCCCTTTCGGGAAGCCTTTTAGATGCGAGCATTGCCACATTTTCAAATCAGGGGTATTACAGGTTTAATGAACCGGTAACATTCTTGAGATACATGGCCGAGAAAGGTCAGTCAAGTAACCCTGAACTACCCAATTTTCATCCAGAGGGTATTCCGCTGATTGATGGTTTAATAGAGTTGGTGACTGAGGGAGATCCGCTCGCAGGCCCGAGCTTGCAAAACGTTGGAAAGGTGAAAATTTACGCGCATAGTAGTTCCGAACTTTATCAGGGAAATCCTCTAGGCACTGTTAGTTGGGTTTTGGCAGAAAATAGTTGGCCGGCTTGCTCGGACCGCTATATCGCAAGACTGACCCCCTCATACGTATCTGCTTATTCTTCGCTGGCACAAGCTGCGGCAAAAACACTGGAGAGCATCTTCAATTCACCCTTTTTTCCATCTGGTCTTGGAGAAAAATTAATACCATCCACATCCTTTCAATTTGGCGAAATCACACCCGCTCAACCAGTAAATTTACAATGGGCAACATTTGAAGATGCCGCTGCGCAGTCTGGATTAAGCGCAGTTTACGCAGGAGTTGCACACCCCATTTCGGACATCATTGGCCGAAAATTAGGAGAGGAGTCGGCGGCCATTTCCATCGCACATTCGGTAACTTTGCTTCAATCGGTGCCTGTAACTGTTGTGAGTGTTGAACTTTCAGAAGATTCAATCACTTACAGCGAGGTGGGATCCACATTTTCCGTGAGTGTTGAGTTTAGCGTAGAGATGGACATAAACGAAGCACCACAGTTGCAGTGGATAAACTTCTTACCAAGTGTCTTATCCAACATAAATGGAGAATGGCTTGACAATTCAACTTATAGATTCAATTTTCAAGTTAATGATACCGAACAGTTGTTGGAAAATGTTTCTTTTATGATTTCGGGAGCGCGTAGTGCAGCTGGGCCTTTTGCAATTCCATATCAATCTGTGTTGCCATTTATAGATACTGTTCTTCCACGAGTCAACAATGTCAGTGTGTCGCATACTCTGATTAATGATGCGGTTGTAAATGAAGCCAGCGGGTTTATCATTACTGTAGATTTTGACAAAGAAATGAATACACTCACTATACCGAGCATTGAAATCAATGGTAATAATGTTGAGGGTACTTTCATCTTCTCATCGGCGTCTGGCTCTTGGACCAGCAACACACAATGGGTGGGGCAGTGGTCTCTTGCAGACGTTGGCATAGAATCAACAGCGTTTTTATCGGTGACCTCAGGTTTAGACATTTTAGGTAACCCATTGGTTGAATATCAATATCCGGCTTCTATTCAAGTGGATACAAAGAATCCAACAGCAGAACTAACTTTTACTCTTCAAGTAGGATTTGCATCAAATACTTCAGTGTGGGTCTCCTTCGATGAAGGAATGAATACAAACATCCCGCTGCAAACTGCAATTCAGCCTGCTGCTGTCGGTGACTTCCTTCTCGATGACGTCAGCAACTGGACAACTAGTACTTCCAATACTATTGACCTCATCTGGCAAATAAATCCTCCCGTTGCGGAAATAAATGAAGAGGCCGACATTATTATTACAGAGGGTAAAGACTTAGCTGGAAACCTTATGGAAGAAGCTAACTTTCTGGATGCTTTTTTAGCTTATTACATAAATAATATAAAAGAACTGAATTTTATAAGCATGGAAGTTTTTCCGAATCCTGCCTCTGTAAACTCTGATGTCAAAATTCTTTGTCCTAATTGCGCAAGTCCTTCAATCATTTGCGTCTATGATGCATCAGGAAAGCTTATTCAAAAGGAAACAACTAGTTTCAGCAATGATTTTTATCCTCTTAATATCCCTGTAGAAGGGTTGTATTTTATCCAAATAAATTCAGGGCAAGAGGTCATTTCTGCAAAAATTATCATTCAAGGGAATTAATGGTATTATTTCATAACATTTGAAATAAGATCTTTAATATTTTTAAGTGTTAAATAATAACGAAAGTTTATAAATTCGTGATAACTAACTTATATTTGTAGTCAATAAAGATAGTTTTGTCTATTTAAAAGGTAAATCTGTCTCTATAGCACTAACAACATTAATCTTTACCAAATGAGAATCTCTTTACGAAATTCTGTCACCAAAACCTTGATGCTTCTGGCTTTTTTGGCGCCGCTTTCTTTGTTATCTCAAGAAATGACAGTGGCTATGAAGTGGAACCAAGTTCAACTCAATGGTATTCGAAAGGATTTAGCTCGACCCACGGTTCAAGCTCGAAATCTTTATCATGCGTCGATATTATTATATGATTGCTGGGCGGTTTTTGATGATGACGCGTCAACAGTATTTCTCGGTAAAACATTGGGCAACTACTCTTGTCCCTTCAATGGAATTATAATACCTGAGGATCGTAAGGCTGCGCAAGAGGAGGCGATGAGTTATGCCATGTATCGCTTTATGGCGCATCGATATAGCAATGCTCCGCAAAACAATTGGAATACCTTTATTCTAGGTTATTGCAATGATTTGATGGCAGAATTGGGTTATCCAACCAATATTACTTCAACGGACTACAGCGATGGAGATCCAGCGAAACTTGGTAACTACATCGCGGCGCGTATGCAAGAATATGCGTTCCAAGATGGTTCGAATCAACAATTTAATTATGCTAATCTTTATTATCAAACAGTGAATGGAGATATATTCCCCGAGATACCAGGGAATTCGCTGCAATATGATGGAAATAGGTGGCAACCTCTTTCATTAACGGTGACACTAGACCAAAATGGATTTCCGATTGCCAACTCGGCCCCAGCCCTTTCTTCAGAATGGGGAAATGTAGTTCCGTTCGCGCTTACTGATGCAGACAAAGTAACTTATCAAAGAGATTCATACAATTGGAATGTTTATCACGATCAAGGACATCCACCATATCTCGACACTATTACAGAAGTGGAAAGACAATGGGACGAAGACTTCTTCCGTTGGGGATTCGCTACAGTAGCCATCTGGCATAGCTTTCACGATGTAGCGGATGGTGTGATGAAAGACATCAGCCCCAACTCAATTGGTAACGTTGACTTGAGCACCTTGCCGGTCACTTTTGAAGATTATAAAAACTTCTACAATGTATTTGAAGGTGGAACTTCTGCCGATCAAGGATATGACATCAATCCAGTAACGGGATTACCTTACGCTGAGCAGCTCGTTCCTCGTGCAGATTATTCACGTGTGCTTTCAGAATATTGGGCAGATGGTCCGCAATCAGAAACTCCTCCTGGACACTGGTTTTTGAATATTAATAACATCAACAGACACCCATTGCTCGAAAAGCGCTGGGGTGGAGAAGGAGATATCCTTGACGACCTAGAGTGGGATGTTCGTTCTTATCTCGCTCTTGGCGGCGCTATTCATGACGCTGCTGTGGCTTGTTGGTCAACAAAAGGATATTACGATTTTACACGTCCAATCATGGCGATTCGTTATATGATAGATCACGGTCAATGCAGTGATATGTCATTGCCAAACTATGATCCAGCCGGTATTCCATTGATTCCAGGCTTTATCGAAGTAATCGAAGAAGGCGATCCTTTGGCAGGCGCAAGCAACGAGCACGTTGGCAAAATCAAACTCTATACTTTCCGCGGCCCCGTTGAGGCAACAGGTCAAGATGGTGTGGGTTGGATTCGCGGTGAGAACTGGTGGACATTCCAAGTGCGCACGTTCGTTACACCACCATTCCCAGGGTACTACTCTGGTCACTCAACGTATTCAAGAACTGCGGCTGAAGTGCTCACACGTATCACAGGAAGTGAATACTACCCAGGTGGTCTCGGAGAATTCGTAGCAAATCCAGGCTATTTGCGCGCAAGTCCTGGACCAAGCGTTCAGACACGTTTGCAATGGGCCAAGTATGCTGATGCAGCAGATCAGTGCAGCCTTTCACGTATTTATGGCGGTCTTCACCCACCATGTGACGATATCCCCGGTCGTAGAGTGGGATTACTTGTTGGACCTGCAGCTTTCGAAAAAGCAGAATCATTTATGTTGGCTGGAATTCCAAAAGTGGAATCCATCACAGCTGATAAATCAATAATCACTGATGCCGACGTGAATTCAACGGTTACCATCACCATCACCTTCACTGAGGACATGAATACTGGTTTTACTCCAGAATTGCAATGGCCTCTTGTAAATCCAACTTCGGGTTCATTATCTGTTGCTTCTCAGATGTGGGCTGATGCACGCACTTATAACATTACTTATAACATCCTCGATGCAAATCAGGCACTTGGTAATGTATTGTTCCGCGTGAACGATGCAAAAGATCCTCAAACAAACTCTATCGTTCCAGCGTTGGCAAATGTTTTCACAATCGATACATCAAATCCAACTGTTGTTACTGCCAATGTTTCCAGCACGCTTATAAATGATGCTACAGCTCAAGATGGTTTTATCACAGTAACGTTCAACTTTACTGAAGCTGTTGACGAAGCAACAACGCCATCTATCACTTTTGAAAACGAAGATGTGGCAGCTGCTATTTCTCACAATACATCACTTAGCTTCTGGCAAAGCCCTACTTCTTTTCTCGCATACTTTGATGTAGTAGACTCTAACGTTGAAGGATTTGGAGATGTAACAGTTGAAGGTGTTGCTGACGCCAACGGCAATCAAATGACTGTTTATGAAAACAGCAATCTTTTCCAATTAGATACTCAAAATCCAATTTCAGCGCTCAACACTTCTGAATTGGGAATCAACTTCCAAACTTTGACAGATAATTTCACCATCCAAGCAGTGTATGCTGAGCCAATGAATGCATTGGAAATTCCAACATTGGAACTTTCAGGTAGTGATATTTCATCTGTGCTTGGGTCTGTAATCTCAGAAGGTTGGTCAAATGATTTGACTTATGAGTGGACTTTCTCGGTGAATCAGATTGCAGAAGAGATTTCAGGTATCAATGTAACTGTGAGCGGTGGTGAAGATGCAAATGGAAATGCAGCGTCGCCCGCTACTTTTGAACAAGCATTCGAGGTTGACTTTAATGCTCCCGTGATTGCAAGTTCAACTGATGTGAATTGGACACTCACCGACGCAAATGCAGTAGAGAATACATTCGGTTGGACCATCGACTTCAATGAGCCGATGAATACGGATGTATTGCCGACTGTAGTTCTTTCTCCAGAAGCTCAGTCTTCAATTGCTGTGAATACTGCTACCTCAGAGTGGCTCAGCGAAACGTCTGTAGTGATTTATTTTGATGGTATCGATGAAGGCATTGAATTATCAAATGCGTTTGTCACACTTTCTGGATATCAGGATGCTAACGGCAACGTAACAGGTGAAACAAATGATGTCGGAAATATCATCATCGACACACGCAATCCGATCGCTTCATTCGAGTCTTCTACAAATAATGATATGGGATCTTCAAATACACTTGTAGTTTCTTTCGATGAACCTATGAATACCGCTGTGACGCCGCTTGCAGTTGTAGAACCTATCGAGATTGCAGATCTTCTCACTTCAGTTTCTGGAACTTGGCTTAATGCAACATCTTATCAAGTGAATTTTACTTGGGAAAGCACTGGTGCTTTGAATGGTATAGCTAACGTTACAATTAATTCTGCACAGGATGTATTAGGCAATCCAATGGAAGAGGCGATCATCAATGATGCGTTTGAAGTAACTTATGTAGGTGTAGATGAACTCGCACTCGGTACAGCGAAGCTTTATCCAAACCCATTGATGGAAGGCCAAAACGCCATCATCGAGCTAGGCACAGACCTCCGAAACCTCAACTTGCAAATCATGGACGTTGATGGTAAAATAGTGTCGACTAGTCAAAATCTAAATACTTCGGGAACACGCATAGAATTGCCAACTTCTAAACTAGCAGCTGGAAATTATTTGGTGAGACTCTTCAACAATGAAGCGGAAACAACGCTCAAGTTGATGATTTTGAAGTAAAAAAAATGATGCGAAGTATCGCAATATCAAAATATGCTAGCGCAGAAGAAAGAATTTTCTTTCTTCTGCGTTTTGGCATTTTAGGCTGCTTTCTTGGTCATGGTGCTTGGGGATTAATAGGTAAAGAATCGTGGCTTGCTTTTTTTAATGTCTTTTATTTTCCGGAATCCATTTCGCGTACAGCAATGCCTATTGTAGGTATAATGGATATCACCGTTGGTTTGGTTTTATTCTTCGCCCCTTCACGCCGTTGGTTGTGGTGGGCTGCCTTTTGGACCATCTTCACCGCCATGTTGCGCCCAAGCGCAGGGATGGGCATGTCGGAGTTTTTTGAGCGCGCTGGCAATTACGGCGTACCTCTCGCAATGCTTTATTTAACAGCAAGCATTCAACCACGACTTCAATTCGCTGGTTCCATTAACTTTCAAGATCTTCAATGGGAAAAGTATCATCTCGGATTTGAACGTATCCTTAGATGGTCGCTATTCTTATTACTCGCAGGACATGGAGGTCTAGCGTTCTTCAATGAACATCCTGTCATTACCAAACATCTCGACTTTATAGGTTGGGGCACTTCACGCTCCAATATCATGATATTCGGAGCATTTGAAATGATCTTGGCACTCGTGGTTCTTCTTCGACCACGTATTGCTGGCCTTATGATTTTTGTGCTCATTTATAAAATATTTACTGAATCACTTCACCCTATAGCGGGTCATTCACGCGACGTATTTGAAACCATCGAACGCATGGGAGATTATGTGATTCCATTAATTCTTATCGCTTACTATGCTCACTTCCCGAAGCGCTAGTGCACTTTTCGTTCTCGTGTTTTTTTCTTTATTTTTTTCTAAAAAAATAATTGCCTCAGATTTTGTTATCAGCTTCGAATACAAGGAAACAGCTCCGCTCGATTCTAATATCGCGGCTTTCCAAAACTGGTGGAACCATTTTGAGGGCGAAGAGAATTACGAAAAGGCAAACGAAATTTTACAGCCGTATAGCGTTAATCCTTCTCTATTACTCAATGTAATGGGTTATGGTAAAAATGAGAAAGATTGGAAAGAACTCAACCATCGTCTGGACTTTGCCGTAGAACTTACCATAAAGGAAAAGGAGAATCTATTGCGCTTTATCAAGGATGTGACATCCAAGATAAATGATCGAAAGCAAACGCTTCAAACCAACAAACAGTCATTTGTTGAACTGTCATTTGCTGCGACCGCTGGTGTTTATAGGATATTCTTTTTTAATCATTCTATAGAAAAACTTAAAGCTACCAGAATTATTAGCAGTCAAAAATTGACACCCCGCACTTCTTTTAAGTGGATAAAGAAAAATGGTAAATTCAAAAAACCGAGCATTCGTTCGGGTGAAAAGGTTGAACAAGTATTTTCTTGTTCCTTAGACAATGCTCTAAGCCTATCTTGGGTAGTCAATGAAAGGAGCTTTTCGCATTCTATTCCTGCGGTCGAAAAGAATCCTCCCTATATCGTGGATTTTTTTGCATCAGAAAATGCTCCAATGGAAACACAAAGAGTTTTTTTGACGTGGAATGTTCTTGGTACAAAAGAAATTCTGATGGATAATGGAGTCGGTGCGCATCCCTCTAAATGGCAAGTGAGCATTGCTCCTGAAGATACGATTGTCTATACTCTTGTTGCGGCAAATACCTTCGGAAGTGTGAGTAAACAAGTCAAGTTGGATGTGGAGCAAGTGCTGCTTACAAGTGCAATCATTACAGTATTTACTCCTGAAAAAGGAGACCCGAAGGCACTTGGAACAAAAATCGTGGCCACACTGGATGGATATGCCAAAGGTGTATTGGGTCGTTTTGAAGGAGCTATGGATCTTGAATGTGATGGTGTTAAGACGCCTTATGTCGGGCCATTCAAGTTTTCATACGACGCGCCTGTTTACAAAAGAGATTTCATTCGAGGACAATTCACTGTTAAAATCGAGGGCGAAAAGTCCGATGAGTGGCTTTTTTCACCAATAGTTATTTTGCAGTTTTCCGATGGTAGCAAACGCGAATTGGTGGGATACGGCACGCGATTGTTGAAAACGGGTGCAGAGGCTGAGGTCTTTAAGTTTTAATTTTTCAGAAAAACCTTTGAATACCCTGTTTAAGGTATCGCGTTTACTTCCGCTTTTCGTTTATTTGTGCTCATGAAGACTGCCCTCTCAAATGTTGTTCCTGGCAATAAAGCCACCATCACCGGCGTGAAGCGCGGTGAACTGTTTGCAAAACTTACTGAGTTGGGACTTTTCCAAGGAAAAGAGGTCAAAGTTCTATTTAAAGCCCCTTTTGGTGATCCTATAGCCGTCGATGTAGAAGGTTATGTACTTTCGCTCCGAAAAGACGAAGCCGAGCTCGTGGAAGTAGAGGCGAAATGACTTTGATTTATGGGAGTGAAACGCATCGCATTAATCGGGAATCCGAACACAGGTAAAACATCTATCTTCAACCTTCTCACTGGTCTCAATCAGCAAGTAGGAAATTTTCCTGGTGTCACCGTAGATAAGAAAACAGGTATTCTCAATCTTGATTCGGGTGATAAGGTAGAGGTCATTGACTTACCCGGCACTTACAGCGTTTTCCCTCGTTCCAAAGATGAACGCGTAGTCTTCAATATTCTTTCGAAACCCGATCATCCCGATTTTCCAGAGCTCACCATCGTGGTAGCAGATAGCTCGAACTTAGAACGGAATCTTTTACTTTTTACACAACTTTATGACATGGGTTTGTCGTGCATCCTCGTACTCACGATGCCAGACGTATCGAAGAAGCGCGACATAAAACTCGATATGCGCGCGTTGTCATTTTTATTTGGTGGTGTGCCTGTATTAGAAGTGAATGGGAGAACAGGCGAGGGCTTGGATAAACTAAAGCATACCATTGCACATTATCCTCAAAACATTCAAAAGAAAGTTTTTGTCAGCAATCGTTTTGAAGAACTCTTGCAGAATGAGGATAAGCAAGCCGCTGACGCTGAAACACGTTTTGCGGCGATTCGCGATATCCTCAAAAATTGTGAGCGCCGTGTCGATCGATTTAGCGATCCGTTTTCTTCCAAACTTGATAAAATATTAGTACACCCTTTTTGGGGATATCTCATCTTCACGGGTATTTTGCTTTTGATATTCCAAAGCATTTTCAATTTTGCGTCTATCCCCATGGATTGGATTGATGGGGTATTCAGCGATCTTAGCCATTACGCACAATCGCATTTACCCGAAGGAGTTTTCACCAATTTGCTTTCGGAAGGCATCATTCCGGGTATTGGAGGTGTGGTTGTTTTTGTTCCTCAAATAGCCTTGCTCTTTTTATTCCTCACCATCCTTGAAGAAACGGGATATATGGCCCGTGTCGTTTTTATCATGGATCGATTGATGCGACCCTTCGGCTTGAATGGCAAGTCTGTGGTGCCTTTGATGAGTAGCGTAGCATGTGCCATTCCTGGGGTGATGGCGACCCGTAGCATCGCAAGCTGGAAAGACCGCTTGATCACCATTCTCGTGGCGCCATTGATGTCATGTTCAGCGCGCATCCCCGTCTACACACTCCTCATCGCGTTGGTCATTCCTGATGCGGAAGTCTGGGGATTTTTTAATTTAAAAGGCCTTGTACTCTTTGGATTGTATGCTTTGGGAGTTGTTGCCGCACTGTTGATTGCCGCTCTATTAAAATGGTTGATCAATTCAAAAGATAGGAGTGTATTGTTGTTGGAATTGCCCTCGTATCGCTTGCCACGTGCGAAGTATGTAGCGATTTCGGTTTGGGAAAAAGTGAAAGTCTTTGTGCTCGATGCTGGTAAAGTCATCTTAGCGATATCGATCATACTTTGGGCATTGGCCAGTTATGGCCCGGGAGAGCGTATGGCGCAGGCCGTGGCTGCCATCGAAGCCCCAACATCAGATAATCAGGAGGACTATGAATTGAAAGTGGCCTCAGCTAAACTTGAAAACTCTTACATCGGAATCTTAGGTCATGCCATCGAACCCGTAATAAGGCCATTAGGCTACGATTGGAAGATCGGCATTGCCCTTATCACTTCTTTTGCCGCACGCGAAGTATTCGTGGGTTCTATGGCCACCATATACAGTGTAGGAGAGGACTTCGAAGCCGACTCTAGTTTGCTTGATCGCCTGCGCGATGAACAGGACATTCGAACTGGAAAGCCCGCCTATACGCTCGCTAACGGAGCATCGCTGATGGTGTTTTATGTATTTGCGATGCAATGCATGGCCACCCTTGCAGTGGTGAAGCGTGAAACAAAAACATGGAAGTGGCCGCTGATACAATTGGTGTATATGGGCATCTTGGCCTATCTCGGCGCATTCATTACCTTTACTGTATTATCATGATACAATCAGCATTAGTCATAGCCAGCATCGGAGGAGCCACATTTTATCTATGGCGCCGTTTCTTTGGTAAATCGGAGAAGGGTTGCGAACAATGTGGTAAGTCCAACGGTTGATTTCCCCTCTATATTTGTCACATGCAGCCATATATCTTGAGGTATATCGCGGAGGGCGAACACCAAAGACAAGATTTTAAAATGAGGATCGACGACGCACGCAAAATTGCGCGCACAGTGTCTGCATTCGCCAATACCGACGGAGGTCGCTTACTCATTGGTGTCAAAGACAACGGGAGCATCAGCGGCGTTAGGGCAGAGGAGGAGTTGCACATGATGGAAGCTGCCGCAAAAATGTACGTCAATCCGCCGGTCGATTTCAACGTGCAAGCGTGGAAAGTGGATGGCCGCACGGTATTGGAGGTAAACATAGAGTCCTCTCGTCATCGCCCGCATTTGGCGCAATTGGAAGACGGCACATGGAAGGCATTTTTGAGAAAAGATGATCAAAATTTTTTAGCCCCAGCTGTTTTGTTGCACGTATGGAAGAGCGACGACGTTGCGATGCCGCAAAAATATTTTCACACTGAAAGAGAGCGAAAGATTTTTACAGCACTGAATGAAAAGGGCACGTTGACACAAAATCAATTGGTGAAAATCACCGATATCCCTCGTCCCGCGCTCACTTCATTGCTCGCGCGATTGATACGTTGGGGATTAATTAAAATCGATTTTCATCAGGATAAAGCGTATTACAAACTAGGCTAATATGATAGTATGGTAGTATGATAGTATGATAGTATGGTAGTTTGGTAGTATGATAGTATGGTAGTATGGTAGTATGATAGTATGATAGTATGATAGTATGGTAGAGTGGTAGTGTTAAGAGAATTTTATTAATTGATTTTTCTGCCTTTATAATGATAAAAAGTACTGACTACGTCTGAAACTGGGCTAGTAGGAGTTGGAAGTAATAAAGATTGAACATCTAGGAAAACATCACCATTCAATTTTCGCTCAAGTTTGCCTTGCAGTGAACTACAAAAATCAAGTCCGATTGTATTCGGTGTTGACTGTCCAAATTCAGCATAACGGTAAGACCAAGCTTGAATACGAGGCCCTCCAGGGCTGCTCTTCGTATCGCAGATGCAATTAGAACCCATACCGTCTAAATTTTCTATTACAACCTGAATACCTACGTAATTATCACAAAAAGCGATATGCACATCGACGCTATCTTGAATTCCTTCTCTCGCAAGTCTATAGGTTCCTTGCAGCCCACCATGTTGAACTTCTCTGTTTGGGTCACCCAAAGGATTTGGAAGAATGGGATAGTCAGAAATGTGGAACACCTTGGTAATGGAATCATATCCATCATCGTTAGGGAAACATGCGGTATCTGGAATTTTTCTTACAACAAGGGTGATTGGAATGTTCGATCCTGTCCATTGTGATGAAAAAAAGCGTGTAACGATTTGTTGGTTGATTATCTCATTACCAATGTACCATTTATATTCTACAGCTCCTTCCGTTATGGCTCGGAATCTTATATTTCTTTCCTTCAAAGTGGTATCAGTGGAAATGAATTCGCCGTCTCCAATTATAGAAATCCGCTCCTCAATCACAAAATCCGCACTCACCTCAGTCTTTCCTGCACACGGATCAACGGGGGCGACGTAATTGGGACAGTCGGGATTAGTGCTATCGGTGCAATCCTCCTCCTTGCAGCGAGAACACGACAATACGAGGAGGGTTATGAGGAAGAAGTAGAGAAGGTTTTTCATCTTACGCGTTAAATGTAAAAGCTAATTTCTCCCCGAACTGTTAAATGCGACTTTTTCGCATTAAAATTTTTACTTCAACGTCACATTGACTTTTTATTAACGATCATTTGCCTACTAGCCTATTAACCTATTAACCTATTAGCCTATTAACCTATTAGCCTTCCCCTGACTTAAATCAGCCCATCAATTGACGGCAGTCATTAGCCCGTACAATAGACCGCCACATCTTTGCCTCAGATAGAGAGTACATAATCTATCGGGTCGTGTTAAACGACGGATGTTGGGGTTCTTTACCTTAAACAAATATCCGTTCTTTAACGAGGGTGCGGATACACCCGTGGCTTTTTTGGAGAGGAAAGCCCGATCGTGTGCCGCACCTTGACTCGATAGTTCTTGCCCAATAACGCCGTCGGTGTTAACTTTGAACCATGGGTGATCCAATCAGTAAAGTAGAAAGCAGCTTCGAATCAGTATTCAATCACGTCAATGAGGGCATTCTGATTTGTAATAAAGACGGGGAAATCATTCTCGCAAATCCCAAGTGTTTCCAAATGTTTGGATACTTGCCAGGCGAACTAAACGGTCTCAAAGTTGAAGCCCTCGTGCCGCGCGAATTGGAAGAAAAACACGTGGGATACCGCAATGGCTACATGCAGCGCCCCATGAAACGCCCAATGGGAAAAAACTTTATCCTGTTCGGTCAAAGGAAAGATGGTTTAAAATTTCCCGTAGAAATTAGTCTTAGCTATTACGAAACGCCCGAGGGAATCTATGCCATCGCTTTTATCATCGATATCACTGAGCGTCACGAACAACAAGAAAAAATAAAAAAAATAAACGAGGAATTGCGCCTGCTCAACGAAACGCTTGAGAAGAAGGTCAATGAACGAACCCTCGTGCTCAAAGAGGCACTGCACGAACTCGAAAACTCGCGCGATGAACTCACCAATGCCCTCGAAACAGAAAAAGAATTGAATGAAATGAAAAGCCGTTTCATCAGCATGGCTTCGCATGAATTCAGAACACCGCTTTCAACCATCCTTTCATCGGTATCCCTCATTCAGAAGTACATCGAGATGGAGCAAGCAGACAAGAGCGAAAAGCATATCTCTCGCATCAAAGGCGCGGTGAACGGACTTACGGAAATTCTCAACGACTTCCTTTCGCTCGGCCGCCTCGAGGAGGGAAAGGTGCGCGCGAATTTGCAAACTGTGGAAGTGAGAGAAACATTGAATGACGTCGTGTCTGAGCTTCAGGCCATCGCGCGCGCTGGACAAGTCATTCATCTCGACTACAAGGGCAATGAGAGTTTTTATATCGACAAACAAATGTTTCGCAACATCGTCATCAACCTTCTCGCAAACGCGATCAAATTCAGCGGCGAGAATGTGCCGATTGAAGTGACTTGCAAGGTGGGTGAAAATGAAATGATACTGCGCATCAAAGATCACGGTATCGGAATTCCTGAAGAAGATCAAGAACACTTGTTCGAACGCTTCTTCCGTGGTAAGAACGCTTCCAATATCCAAGGCACTGGTTTGGGGCTCAATATTGTGTTAAAGTACCTCGAGATGCTCAATGCGAAAATAGATTTTCAAAGTGAATTGAACGTGGGAACGACTTTTACATTAGTTTTCCCGGCTAAATACGAAGAGGCATGAGAAAGATTTTATTGATAGAAGATAATCCTGATGTGAGAGAAAATACTGCGGAGATTCTACAACTCGCGGGATATGACGTGACAACAGCCGAAAATGGCAAGATTGGCGTCGAAAAGGCCCTACAGAATCAACCAGAGCTCATCATTTGTGATATCATGATGCCCGTGCTTGATGGCTACGGTGCACTGCACTTGCTTTCAAAAAATCCCAAGACGGATAGTATACCCTTTATTTTTCTCTCAGCAAAATCGGAACGCCTTGATATTCGCAAAGGAATGGAGATGGGGGCAGACGACTATATTACCAAGCCTTTCGATGACATTGAATTGCTCAATGCCGTAGAAAGCCGATTAAAGAAATACGATGCAAGCCGCCGCGAATTGAATAGCGGTCAACAAGGCTTCAATGAATTACTCAGCGGTATCTCCGACATGCGCGACATCGAAAAGATTGCCGAAAAACAACAGGTAAAATCCTATCGCAAAAAGGATATGATATTCTCCGAAGGAGATACACCTTCTGGATTATATCTACTCAAATCGGGAAAAGCAAAAACGTATAAGAGTCATGAACTCGGAAAAGACCTGATCACACGCATGTTGCAGCCAGGCGATTTCTTTGGATATATCTCTTTGCTGGAAGATACGGACCAACAAGAAAGTGCAGAGGCGCTCGACGATTGCGAAGTAGTTATTTTTCCCAAAGAAGATTTTTTAAAACTGATCTATCAAAGTCCTTTGGTGACGCGTCAATTCGTGAAATTACTCAGCGGAAAAATTGCGTTAGAACAAGAACGTCTTCTTTCACTGGCTTACAGCAGCGTGCGCAAGCGCACAGCAGACGCGCTTCTCATTCTTATGAAGCGCTACCACGACGGCAGCGACAAGGATTTTTCAATGGCTATTTCCAGAGAAGATTTGGCAAATATGGTGGGGACCGCTACCGAGAGTTTGATTCGCACACTGAGCGATTTCCGTGAAGAAGCGCTGGTGGAAATTCAAGGTTCTACAATTACATTGAAAAATGTAGAGAAGTTGAAGAAGATGCGCAACTGATACTAGCGCTTGCAGCAGCTCACTTCGCAGGTTTCCGTCTGAATCTTTGGACTCAAATACGGAATGCCTAGGTTGGCGCCGCGCAAAATGAAAAGTACTGCCAATAGACTTAATCCAAATCGTATTTTTGAAAGCACCCGAGCGTTCACTCGGTTTTTAATAATGCTCGAAAACCCGGCTACCGCAAATAGGGCAGGCGAGGTGGCTAGCCCGAAAACTACCATGAAAAGTGCGGCTTTTGTTGGGCTTCCGGTTGCGATACTCGCAGCCATGGCGGCATACACGAGTCCACAAGGCAGAAATCCGTTGACCACTCCGAGAATTAAATGTTTACCAGGTGTTTTGTTTTGTAAAAAATGATTGAAGCGCTTACTCACCGCAGCGAATAATTTGTTTCCCGCACCGAGCTTTTTAAAAGGTAAATAAGGCCATAAAATCATAATTAGTAACAGCGCTCCTGAGACCAGCGCCAGCCACTGTTGAAAGCCAAGTGCAGCAAAGCTCTTTCCTACTAGTCCTGCCACGATTCCAAAACCGGCATAGACGCTGATTCTGCCGAGGTGATAAAGTGCTTTTTGAAACCACCATTTAGCATCACGCGTTTTTCCACCGCCATGAACAATCATTACCAATGGGCCGCACATGCCTATGCAGTGCATTGAGCCGGCAAAGCCAAGTGTGAGTGCCGCGATGAGTAAGGTGGTCATGGTATAAAGATGGTTTCTTCAATAATGCTTTCTTTTCCTTCGCTTTCCCACGTCAATCGCACGAGATAATAACCCATGGCCCAGCCGTTGGTGCTGGTTTCAAAGGATGCGTGGTCTGTATCAAGCGCAAACTCCTTATCAAGCGCAGAGTCGCTGGGGCGATAGATGTTTATCATTCCTTTTTCAACATGCAGTTGATCTGGAAATGCAATGCTTAATACTCCATTGGTCACTGCAATAGCGACTTGAGCTTTCCATTGATTACCGCTGCGAATGGCGTCCATCTTTTTCTGATGCACCAATTCTTGCGCATAATAATCTTTGGTAACCAGCTCTACTCTTTCACCACTAGCTTTGAATACTAAGGTTAGAATCATCGCCACAAAAGCGAGATAGAGAAATGTGATTTTAAGACCCCAGTTCATGTGATTTAATTTTATTGGTTTGTGCTGTTACTGGCCCCAAGAAAGTGGTTTTGGATTTTCCAATCAATCTATCTCCTTGCCAGAATTCTATTTTAACTTTCGACTTTTGTTCGTGGATGCTGCCTTTTGGAAGTACGATGAAGAAGGTGGCTTCCAATAATTCATTACTTTTTGCAATTCTCTTTTCACCCACCCATCTTATTTCTGCGCCTGGAATGTCAACGCGCATCTCCAAATCCAAGTCCTCTGTGGTCTTGTTAATGATGTGCATGTTGTAGAGATTGCTGACGCGGTCATTATCCTCATTATTAAACATGGTTCCTTTAGCGCGCATCACTGTCACATCGATGTCTGAGCGTGTGGCGAGAAGGAATGTTTCAACACCAACAAGAAGGAATAATATTCCTGTATAGGCCATCATTCTCGGTGTCCAGCGCAAACGTTTTCCTGTGCTAATGGTAAACTCACTGGCGTAGCGCACGAGACCACGAGGTTTTTTTACACTATCCATAATGTGATCGCACGCGTCGATGCAGGCAGTACAATTGGTGCACTCGAGCTGGGTACCGTTGCGAATGTCAATCCCCGTAGGGCATACGCGTACACATTCATGACAGTCAATACAATCGCCGGCGTCGGGTGATGGGTTTTTAGAAAACTTCTCACGCTTTTCACCGCGTACGTGATCGTAGGCCACCACGATGCTGTGTTTGTCGAGCAGCACACCCTGCATTCTACCGTAAGGGCAAACGACAAGGCAAGCTTGTTCTCTAAACCAAAGGAAAACAAAGAAGAAAATAGTACTGAAAATCATGATAGCAATGAATCCTCCGATGTGAAGAGCAGGAGATTCCGTCGCGATTTTGAGTACTTCATCCATTCCGATGATATAGCTCAAGAAGATATTGGCTGTGAGAAAAGATATGAGGTAAAAAATGACCACCTTCAATCCGCGTTTGCGAATCTTCTCGGCATTCCAGGGCAATTTATTCAATGCCTTTTGATGCGTGGCATCACCTTCAATCCAGTATTCAATTTTACGAAAAACCATTTCCATAAAAATGGTTTGCGGACATACCCAGCCGCAGAATACACGTCCGTAAACCACCGTAAACAATGCAATGAACACGATAAAGATGATCATGCCCAATACAAATAGGAAGAAGTCTTGTGGCCAGAAATGAACTCCGAAGAGGATAAATTTTCTTTCTATAATGTTGAATAGAAAGAGCGGTGCTCCATTGATTTTGATGAAAGGAAGAATGACAAGAATCGCCAGGAAAACAAAACTCACGAGCGTTCGCATGTTGTACAATTTACCCTTCGGTTTCTTTGGGTAAAAAAATACACGTTTACCTTCTTGATCGATGTGAGTGACGGTGTCACGAAACGATTCTTGTCCTTCTCGCACTTCCATGATGAGTTTCTCTTAATGATTGAATCTAACTTCTGCTACAGTCACGCTGTCTTTCTTAGCTTCAGTTTGATCACCTGTAGCTGGCGCTTCTTCATTGGCTGGTGTGTATAGGTTTCCCTCAGGAGCTTTGGCACCGGCAGGATTGGTTCCTTGCAACGTAAGAATATAAGACGCCACTTGTGCCATCACGCTCGGACTCATATCTGCTTTCCAGGATTTCATACCAGTTCCGCTCACACCGAGTTTGATGGTTTTGAATACATCTTTGATATCGCCACCGTGCTTCCAATATTGGTCTGTAAGATTGGGACCTACTTTACCTTCTCCAGATGGGCCGTGACATGTGGCACACATAGAGGTGAATACTTCTTTACCCTTTGCCAATGCGGCAGCATCGGTCAGCGCAACTACATTCGTTTCATCCACGAGGTTGGATGCACGCTTGCGGTATTCTTCCATTTCAATGCGTGCTTCTTCAAGTTGATTGTTGTATTCAGCTATTTGAAGAGGTCCAGTTTTACTAACGTGATAATGTACCAAGTAAACTGCGGCCCATACAATAGTTACATAAAAACCATACTTCCACCAAGGCGGCAATGAATTGTCCAACTCTCTAATACCATCGTAGTCGTGGTCGGTTAGGATAGCTGCTTCTTTTTCCACTGCCACAGATTTGTTGAAACGTTCCCAGAACGAAGGACGCAATACAGGAGCCGCAGCGGCCACCGGAAGTTCAGCCTCCTGTTTAGACACCAGGAGTTGAATCATGCGAACGTAATAGACTACAACAGCCATCTCAACGATGATCAAGAAGATCAGCGCATTGAAAGCATTGCTACCAAAGCCTTCGTGTAGAAACTCCGCCTGACGCTCTGCAGCCATCGCTCCATTTGGAAGTTGAGTCAATCCAAGGATTAAAATGATAACGGGAAAAATTCCTTTTTTACCAACTGCGGCATTTCGAGCTACACCAGCAAACACTTTTTGTAATTGCAGGATGAAGGCGAGGAGAATTACCGCTACTGCTACAAGAGCATAAAACACGGGATCTTTGTAAGGTGAATACCGCTCCACTTGCGCAGCAGCTTCTTCGACTGCTGGAGCGCTCTGAGCCAGAGCACTCATCCCAGTTAGTACCATAGGCACCAGGAGAAAATATTTGAATATGTTTTTCATAATGTTTGTGGTTCTATTTTGATTCTTCTAATGGCAATCTGCTTTGTTCGTTGATCACCTCTTTGCGCGTGCCGAATACGCTGATCACAGCAATCACAAACACGCTTACAAATAGGATGAGACCAATCATTGGGAATACACTTATTCCGCTGATGCTTTCGAGATAATTGATGAATTTCATGCTATTTCTGTGTTAAAGAATTAGGAGTATTCTCAATCTCGAGGTCATGGCCAAGGCGCTGCAAATACGCAATCAATGCTATGATTTCGTGATTTGGTTGAAGGCCTTCTTCGCCTACAAGCAAGCTGGCTTCATCTTGTTTCAAACTTTCGTAAATCACGTTCGCTTGTTTTTCAAGATCCACTTTCGCATTTGCAATGTCTTCATCGGTGTAAGGCACACCCAATGTTTGCATCGCAGCTAGCTTTTTACCCGTTACATCTGTATCAATGTCTGAGTTGAACAACCAAGGATAACGTGGCATGATAGAACCAGGCGACATAGATGTTGGATCGGCCATGTGATTGTAGTGCCAGCTATCCATCTTTTTGTTTCTGCCTGCACCTTCACGCGCCAAGTCTGGTCCGGTGCGCTTAGAACCCCACTGGAATGGGTGATCATACACAAATTCTCCCGCTTTAGAGTAATCTCCATAGCGCTCTGTTTCACTTCTGAACGGACGAATCATTTGAGAGTGACAGGTATAACAACCTTCTCTGATGTAGATATCGCGTCCCTCTAATTCAAGCGGTGTATAAGGTTTTACACTCGCAATGGTCGGAATATTTTCTTTGATTAGGAATGTAGGAATCATCTCAATGATACCACCAATAGCTACTGCCACGAGTGAAATCACCAACATCTGAACAGGCTTACGCTCAATCCAACGGTGCCAGTGCTCTTTGCCATGAATCTCGACTTTCTTCGCCAATGCTGGCGCTTCAGCTGCTTCGTTGGCAACGAAAGAACCTGCTTTCACTGTTTTCCAAAGATTCACCACCATCATGATTGCACCTACGAAAAAGAGCAATCCACCGAGTGCACGCAATGCGTAGAATGGACGAAGGTGTGTTACAGTATCAAGGAATTGATATTTCAATTGCCCTTCTGGTGTGAATTCTTTCCACATAGTGCTTTGAACCCATCCAGCCCAATACATTGGTACAGCATAAAGAACGATACCCAACGTGCCTATCCAGAAGTGCCAGTTGGCGAGCTTTTTAGAAGCAAGGTTCGTTTGGAACATGCGTGGTATCAACCAGTACAAAACACCAAAAGTGAGGAATCCATTCCATCCAAGAGCACCTACGTGCACGTGCGCGATGGTCCAGTCGGTGAAGTGAGAGATGGCATTCACATTTTTCAATGATAGCATTGGGCCTTCGAAAGTGGCCATACCGTAGGCTGTTATGGCTACAACCATAAACTTCAAAACAACGTCGTCTCTTACTTTATCCCAAGCACCTCTGAGTGTCAAAAGACCATTGATCATACCTCCCCAAGATGGCGCGATGAGCATTACAGAGAATACTGTTCCCAAAGATTGCGCCCAGTCTGGCAATGAGGTATAGAGCAAGTGGTGAGGACCAGCCCAGATATAAATGAATATCAATGCCCAAAAGTGAATAATAGATAGGCGGTATGAATACACTGGTCTATTAGCCGCTTTGGGAATGAAGTAATACATGATACCGAGATAAGGCGTGGTGAGGAAGAATGCCACGGCGTTGTGACCATACCACCACTGCACAAGTGCGTCTTGCACGCCAGCGTACCATGAATATGATTTGAATAATGTTACAGGCAATTCAAAACTATTCACAATATGGAGCATCGCCACCGTAACCCATGTAGCGATATAAAACCAAACGGCAACATACAGGTGACGCTCGCGACGTTTGATAATAGTACCAAACATATTGATACCAAAAATCACCCACACCAATGTAATCATGATGTCGATGGGCCATTCGAGCTCCGCGTATTCCTTACCCGTGGTCATCCCCAATGCAAGGGTCACCGCGGCGAATACGATAATGAGCTGCCAGCCCCAAAAGTGAATCTTTGAAAGCAGATCACTAAACATGCGCGCTTTCATCAAGCGCTGCAAGGAGTAATAGACTCCCATAAAAATACCATTACCCACAAATGCGAATATCACCGCATTGGTGTGAATCGGTCTTAAGCGACCAAAGGTGGTAAAACTGAGATTGAAGTTGAGCGATGGAAAGACCAGTTGCAGCGCAACAATCAATCCCACCAGCATTCCAACGATACCCCAGATGGCAGCTGCCCAGGCAAACTGCTTGACAATCTTGTTGTCATACTCGAAGCGTTCAATGTTTGTGTTCATACTTTTTGATTGGTTGTAGTATTATCTGATTTAGTTTCGGGTTTGGGATCATCCATCAACATGCGAATGGATGGCGTATAATCATCATCAAACTGCCCATTCTTGGCGGCATACAGAAAGGCTATTAAAAAGCCCGCTGCCACAGGGATGCTGATTCCAATTAATATATAGATGGCACTCATCTCGTACTTGTTTGCGTCAAATGTATTTTTCACTACAACCATGGAGACTGATTGCAGTTAGAGAGGAGGCTGACTTATGTCAGTTAGATAGATGATGTACGCAAAGCCTTGATGCGCGCCACAATGCGCGCACTGCTTGTTGTAAACAAAATGATAGAGATAGAACTCGCAGGCATTAGTATCGCCGCAATAAAAGGTGACATTTGCCCTTGAACTGCAATCGATAATCCCACAACATTGTACATAAGTGAGAGTATAAAACTGGCGATGACGATTTTTTTCGCATAGCCGATATAGTCAATCAAGGATGCCATTTTTTCAAATGACTTACTTTCCATTATCACATCGCTCGCTGGTGTGAAATTGTTGATGTCTTCCGATACAGCCCAGCCAATGTTGCTCTGCATCAGGGCTCCCGCGTCGTTAAGGCCATCACCAATCATCATTACTTCTTCACCTCCCTGACGCAATTTTTCAATATAATCTTGTTTCTCATGTGGACTGCAACCAAAGTGCATCGGTGTGTCTTCTCCAAAGTATGCGTGGAGATCTTGAGCCTTTGCTGATTTATCTCCACTTAATACACTGAAGCGATAGCCTTTAGTTTTTAGTTTGTCCAATGTGTCTTTCAATCCTGCTCTGAATCCCGTTCCGAATGAGAAGAATCCTTTGATTTCACCATTGATCTTCACATATACACGTGTGTCTTTATCGGCGATTAGATCTCCTATTCCCAACCATTGGGCATTGCCAATTTCTATGGAATCACCTTCCACACGAGCACTAATGCCTTGTCCGGGCAATTCTCTATAGTCAGCGATCACATTGGAAGTACCGATGTTTTTTAATGAGAAATAATTCGAAATGGACTGACTTAGCGGGTGATTGGACTGACTGCAAACCGAATGAACGTTCTGTTTTTCTTTTTCAGTTAAACTAATTCCTTCAAAATGAACGTTGGTGTTTTTTGAAGAGGTAATGGTCCCCGTTTTATCCCAGACGATATGGCGAATGTTTGCAATCTTTTCGAGCAAACCAGCATTCTTTAAAAATACCCCATTTTTACCCAAAACACTAATGATAGCAGCATGAGTAAACGTGGCGCTGAGAAGAAGTGAACATGGACAAGCAACAATCAAGATGGTGGTGAGCGCATGCACGCCACGTCCCATATCTGTCGGCAACCAATAAAAGAAACTACCAAAGGAAAGCAACAGCAAAAACAATGTGAAGTGCCGCGCGATGCGGTGTACCATATTGTCCATGTCGCCAGCATAGCTCTTCTGGTTTTCTCGATTCCACAATTTCGTAAGATAACTTTGTTCGACTTCTTTTACCACTTCGAGTTCCAACTGTCCTGCTGTCTGACGACCACCAGCGTATATCAGCGAGCCAACTTCCACGTGTTCAGGCTTTGATTCGCCCGTCACAAAACTATAGTCGATGCGCGCACTACCGCTCATGAGAATAGCATCGGCAGGAATGAGCTCTTGCGACCGAATGATAATTCGGTCGCCTTTTTCCATTTTGGATAAAGGAATAGATGTGATACCTTCTGCATTTCTTATGCGAATAGATATCGGAAAGAAAGACTTAAAATCACGGTCAAACTGAAGATTGGCTTGCGTGCGATCTTGAAAATACCTTCCAATCAACATAAAGAATATGATACCGGCCATTGAATCCAAATAGCCATTACCTGTGCCCGAAACGATCTCATAGACGCTGCGGCCAAACGTGATGGCGAGGCTTAAACTCAACGGTAAATCAATATTCAAAAATTTTGCGCGCAATCCTTGCCATGCAGAAACGAAGAATTCGCCTCCACTATAAATCAATACCGGCAATGATAATCCCAAACTCAGAATACTAAAGAGCTTGTTCATCCCATGGTCGATGTAGCCAGAACTCAAATACTCTGGAAAGCTCAACAGCATAATGTTGCCAAAACAAAATCCTGCCACAGTCAAGCGATAGATGCGTGATCTATCGGTCTTTTGTTCTTCTTTTTTTACAGCATGTATATATTTTAAATCGGGCTCATAACCAAGTGTTGCCAATAGTTCTACAACTTGGCGTAAGCTGGTCTCATTTTTCTTAAATGCAATAAAAATACTCTTGCGAATGAAATCCGTTTGAGATCGAAGAATCGCAGGATTGAGTTTGTATAAATGTTCTAAGAGCCACACACAGCTAGAACAGTGCATCTGAGGAAGCGATAGTTGTACATGCGCTTCTTCTTCATTTTGAAATGTAAGAATATTATTTTGTGTAGAAATGTCTTCTAGATAAGCAAAGCGCTCGTCATTTTTGACCAGCTTTGGGGAGATACCTTTGCTCTCATCAATTTCATAATAGCCGCAAAGCCCATTCTCATTGAGCATACGGTACACGGCTTTGCAGCCGTCGCAACAAAAATGCTTTTCATCAAAAATGTTTTCATCGTCAGGACATTTTTCGCCGCAATGAAAACAAAGAATAGAATGAGAATGAGAATGAGGATGAGAATGAGGATGAGAATGAGGATGAGTGGGGGTGAAGAGGGTCATGGCGATTACTTGTAACCGATAGACAATTCTTGACCTTGCTCATTTTGCACGGAAAGAGTCCAATTATCTGTGGCAGTAGTCTCCAACCATAATCTTCCAGATCTTCTGAATACCTGAACATACAAGCCATAATGGTCGCGAAACATGCCTTCTAATTCACTCACAGTCATCGCGTCGGTGATGTTTAATTCACCATCGCTGTGCACCAAACGAAAATCCTTCAATAAGGCGTCATCCGTTTTCATATATTTTTTCTCAGAGCCCTTTCCAGTTTGATGAGGACGAGAAAAAAACTCCAGCTTCAGATAAGGATACTGCTCTGAAAAAGTCTTCTGTATGGACTTAATCGTGAGTGTGTCTGAAATGTGTATGTTCATGTTCGTTGGGCTTAATCTTCTGAAATAATCAATACGGGTACACTACTCTTGAATGCTAGCTGTCGCGTATGCGATGGATAAATTAATTTCCAAAAAATATTATGTTTCCGTGCTACCATCACTACGAGATTGGACTTGAATCTGCGCACCCAGTCATTCAATACCTCGGTGGTTTCTCCAGGTATATCGCTTAAAAAATGAACCTGACTTTCACTGCCCATTATATTCTTCACGGGCTGAATTGCCGTAGTGTCTTTACCATTGAACGGAGAGTCCATCACATGAACATAATGCACCTTCGCACCAAATTTTTGCCCCATGTGCTGGAGAAAATTCAAACCTGTGTGAATGGGTATTTGTTTTTGATCGAATGCAAATGCAATTTTTTTCCAAGGTCTAAAACGCGCATCAGGAGGAACAACCAAAATCGGACAAGGCAACTCGCCCGCGAGATTGGTGGCGGTGCTTCCAAATACCACTTCACTAAACTTATCCACGTGCTTCATACCCATTACCACAATGGTCTCGGGATCTTTGGATACATATTCTTTCAATAGTTCTCCGGTAAGTCCGATTTCGGAATTTCCACGGATTCGAAGCGCCGGACCCATTTTCGAACTTACATGCTTTACCAGTTCTGCCATTTTATCTCTGTCGCTTTCAGCAATTTCGTCAAGTGTGATACTCACATCGATAAACGAATCACTTACCACCGGAATGTATGTGGCATGCAAGAGCAACAACTCTGCTTTCATAATCATCGCGAGGCGCGCGGCATAGTTCACAGCCGTTCGTGATTCGCGTGTGTAATCGGTAGTAGCGATGATGGTATTCATATAATTGAATTTTACAAGTCAAAAGTCCTGTTAATTCAATATACTCATAATGAGGGCGGTCAATGCTACTCATGACATTTGTCATGCGTGATTTTATAAGCCTGAAAATGAGTGATTTAACAATCAAAAGTGGATATCTACCCGAGTGGAAGAGATTATGAATCAACGTTTTGTTGATTTTTGGTCAAACATGAAACAAGTGAACCAAGCTAATCAGTACCGCAAACAGCTCGTAAGACGCGAAATCCCTGCCGCTTCAGAGATTGAAGCACTAAAGAAGGAAGTGCAGGAATTGACGATTGAAAATAGAAAACTCCAAGAAGAGTTGGTCGCCCGCGAAGAATTGATGCAGAATCTCTTCTCATTCATCGCAGACAACCAACACATTCAGGAGAAAAAATAGATTTATGCTGTTGTCGCCCACTCAGCGGATGCCGCTGGTAGATCGCGACTTACTTTCTTAAATAATCCTTGCAAAACTTTGCCAGGGCCAACTTCAATCACTTCAGCGCAACCATCAGCAATCATCTGATTCATGGACTGAGTCCAACGTACTGGCGCTGTGAGCTGATCAATTAGATTCTTCTTAATCTCATCCGGATTGCTCACCGCAGATGCTGTCACGTTTTGATATACAGGGCAAATGGGCGTACTGAAAGGCGTTGCTGCAATCGCTGCTTCAAGTTCCACACGAGCAGGTTCCATCAGTGGACTGTGGAAAGCGCCGCCAACTGCGAGTTTCAAGGCACGCTTGGCGCCAGCCGCAGATAATGCTGCGCATGCTGCATCAATGGCCGCTACTTCTCCCGAAATCACCAATTGTCCGGGACAGTTGTAATTGGCTGCCACCACTACCCCTGCTGTTTCAGCACAAATTTTTTCAACCACAGCATCTTCCAATCCTAAGATTGCAGCCATCGTTGAAGGGGTGATTTCACATGCTTTTTGCATCGCCATTGCACGTGCATAGACGAGCTTGAGCGCATCCTCAAATTTCAAAGTGCGATTGGCTACTAGCGCAGAAAATTCCCCTAAGCTGTGTCCTGCCACCATATCCGGTTTGAAACCCTCGCCCAAGAGCGACGCTAATGTCACACTGTGCAAGAATATCGCGGGTTGGGTCACTTTTGTCTGCTTCAAATCCTCTTCACTGCCGCTGAACATGATATCGGTAAGGCGAAAACCTAAGATATCGTTTGCGCTCTCCATCATGGCCTTTGCTGATGCGCTGCTCTCATAAAGATCTTTCCCCATGCCTGGGAATTGGGACCCTTGTCCAGGGAATACGTATGCTTTCATATTTTTTGGATTTGGCACGAAGATAATAATTCGCGTTATTCCGTAATTTCGAAGCGTAAATTATGAGCAGACGCACCATTGTTATCGTTGTCCTACTAGCGGTATTCTCCCTTGGAGTCATTATCGCTGGCCAGGTTTTTTGGGTCAGAAAAGCCTACGGAATTCAAGAAAGACAGTTCAACGACCACGTAAGATTGGCCCTTTCAAATGTGGTTGAAGAAATCCTTATCATGAATAAGGACAGCGCGGTTACAGAACCCGTGCTTCAAAAAGAAAGCAATTTCTTTGTCGCCAACATCAATGACACGCCTTCGCCTTTTCTTCTCGAAAAACTCATCAAAGATGAATTCGAACGCTACAATTTGACAGAAGACTTTGAATACGGCATCTACGACTGTTTCACTGATTCCATTGTCTTCGCATCGCGCGTCAACTTTAGCAAAGATGACTTTGTGGTGAAGCCCGAACGCGTTAGTATCACCTCCAAATTCGAGCAAGATGGTCACTACTTCGGTGTTTTGTTCCCTAACAAAACGGCTATCATCCTCAAGCAGTTGGATTTCTGGATGTATTCCAGCTTCGTTATTTTTCTTATAGTCGTTTTTTTCAGCTATACTATCTTCGTAATCCTACGTCACAAGCGACTTTCAGATGTGAAGACTGATTTTATCAATAATATGACGCATGAACTCAAGACACCAATTAGCACCATTGGCTTGTCTGCCGAGGCTTTGCTTAATCCTACAGTGAAATCAGAACCAGGGAGGATGGAGCAATACGTCAACATTATCAAGAATGAAAATCAGCGTCTCCGCAGTCAAGTCGATAAGGTATTGCAAATCGCTACGCTCACTCCGCGCAAGGTGCATGTGAAGTTGGAGAAAATAAATATCCATGAAATCATCACCAAGGCGGCAGGTGCATTCAAGATTTCGTTGGAAGAAGATGGCGGAGAAATAATCACTTCACTGAATGCGAACAAACCCTTTATCAACGGGGATTTGGTGCACATCACGAATGTTATCTACAACCTGGTTGACAATGCGCGCAAGTACACCGAGAATACCCCAAAAATAGAAATCACCACAAGCAACGAAAAGGGCAATATTATCATCAAGGTAAAAGACAACGGAGTCGGTATCGCTCAAAGTCACCTTGGGATGATTTTTGATAAATTTTATCGCGTGCCCACGGGAAACCTACACAATGTGAAGGGATTCGGTCTCGGGTTGTTTTATGTGAATACAATAATGAAAGCACACGGAGCAAGAATCAACGTAGAGAGCAAGATTGGAAAGGGAAGTACGTTTACGCTTCGTTTTAAAAACTCAGAATAATGGAAGAAAATAAAAGTACTGGACCAAAAATTTTACTCGTTGAAGACGATATGAACTTAGGTTTCGTCATTCAGGATTCATTGAAAATGGAAGGCTTTAAAGTGCATTTGTGCAAAGATGGAAAGGAAGGTTTGCTTCAATTCAATAAGGACAAATATGACTTGTGCCTCCTCGATGTAATGATGCCAAAGAAAGATGGATTCAGCCTCGCCGAAGACATTCGCAAAACTGACGTCGATGTTCCAATCGTTTTCCTTACGGCGCGAGACATGGCCGAAGATAAAATTCAAGGTTTCAAACTCGGCGCTGACGACTACATCACCAAACCTTTCAGTAGCGAAGAACTGGTGCTTCGAATCAAAGCAATTTTAAAGAGAAATCCGAATTTTAAAGAATCTCCAAAAGACAAATCCAAGTACCAAATTGGAAATTATCAATTCGATTTCCCAAACTACGAACTGAAGATTGGTGAGGATAAAAAGAAATTGACCAAGAAGGAAGCTGAACTATTGAAGCTCCTTTGCGAACACCAAGATCAGGTGCTCGAGCGCGAATTGATTGCAAACATGATTTGGGGTGATGATTCCTATTTCGTAGGCCGAAGTATGGATGTGTTCATTACCAAATTACGCAAATATCTCAGTGACGATCCTAGTTTGGCTATCGTCAATGTACACGGCGTTGGCTTCCGCTTGGAAGTGCGTACTTAGACGTCTTGCTATTCTTTTGGAATAAGAATGCGGTAGCTGGAATTACCCAATCGAGGAAAGGAAATTTCGAGATCGGCATCACTTGCCAAGTCTTTAATTAACGGCAATCCCATGGAGTTGCCCAGTAATTTCTTTTCAAAATCAAAACCAGTCCCCGTATCTCCTACTATGAGAATTGCCGAATCTTCGGTGTTTTGAAGGCGAATGAACATTCGGTTTTCATTTGACTCGGATACCGCATATTTGAATGCATTGATCATAATCTCGCTTACAATCAAACCCACGTGTGTAGCCGTTTTGGTGGCAATCTCCGCATTGACCTCTGGGATGTCGATATCAAATCGCCCTTTTAATGAAGTGTGTGAATTTTGATATTGCTCCGCCAGCTCTTCGATGTATTCTGTTATATTGATTAAAGTGGCATTGTTGGAGCGCATGAGCAACTCATGGATTTTTAATATAGAAAAAATCTGTTGTTCATACTCCTCCATGAATGCATCTATTGTTCCACCGTCATTGTTTTGTTTAGCAATGCGAATGAGACCAAGTAAAATCGAAAAGTTGTTTTTTACGCGGTGATTGATTTCTTTGATCAACCGTTCTTTCTCGGCGAGGCTCAGTTCTAGTTGGTGTTGCAGTGCTCGTCGCTGGCGGGCTTCAAGGTTGCTCGCAAAAACAAGTGACACACTAAATGCGAATGCTTGATCTTTTGAAGTAAAAACTTTTCGCTCGCCTGTTTTTTCAAAGCACATCACTCCCACGAGCTCCCCGCTAATGCGAAGGGGTATATCCATAAGACTGTACACCTCAAAGGGAATGTTGTAATCAGGATTCAGCTCCGAAGTCTTCTCGTCTGTGACAACATTCTCTACCAATAGTATCTTATTCTCTTCTATAGCCTTGAAATAGGTGGGGAATTTTACTTTATCTAAAGTATTGTTTTTATCGAATGATTTGGTGCGACGGTCGTATTCGCCCATCGATATCAATTTGTCCTTTTCAGCATTAAAAAGCCACACACTCATTCGTTCGATGCGCAAAGTGGCGGTGAGACGCCGCGCAAACTCCAACATCATTTCGTCGATATCGTCGCGCTTCAAATAATGAATGCGTGAGATGCTGTCCAATTCCTGTATGAGGTCGATGCTGTAGTCCATGGATGAGGAGTTTGAATGGTAGAGCGCGAGCGTTCAAAACTAAGGTTATGTCGAATATACAAAATATTTAACCTTAATATCTTTTATTCACTATTTATTCATCGTAATATTGCGATGAATAATTTTCACAACATGGGTTTAGCGAAAACAGAACAGTTTACAGCCGAGGAAAACAAGATGGCGTCCATAGCCAAGGCGCTCGCGCATCCGGCGCGGATCGCCATTCTTAAAGTACTCATTCAGAAAAAAGCCTGCATCTGCGGTGATATCGTCGACGAACTGCCGCTCTCTCAAAGCACTGTGTCCCAACATCTCAAAGAACTCAAAGATGCAGGTTTGATAAAAGGCGATATCGAAGGCGTTAAGGTCTGTTATTGCATCGACCGCGATAATTGGGCTGCGGCGCAATCCATCCTACAAGAATTTTTTGAATCAAATGTCATCACCAACACTTCGTGTTGCTAAAAAATAATCATCATGAAATTATCTCAAGTAAAATCAGCATTAGAAAATTTACAAGAAGTAAATTTTCAACTTCCTTCTGGAGAGCATGTTCCGGCTCACTTTCACGTGACTGAAGTGGGAGAGATTACCAAACATTTTATCGACTGCGGCGGCACCGTTCGCCACGAAAAGGTCGTAAACTTTCAACTATGGGAGGCCAACGATTATGATCATCGTTTAAAACCACAAAAACTAAAAAACATCATTTCACTTTCCGAACGAACGCTCGGTTTGGGTGATTTGGAGGTTGAAGTGGAATATCAATCCACTACGATTGGTAAGTATGATCTCGATTTCGATGGTCAGAATTTTCTTTTGGTAAATAAATTCACCAATTGTCTTGCTCAAGATAAATGCGGCATTCCGGCGGAAAAACTCAAGGTTAGCCTTGTTGATCTGACCGCCGAAAAATCAGCTCCTTCATGCAAACCTGGTTCTGGCTGTTGCTAATTCGATCATGGAATACAGAAAATATTTTGGAGAAATAGTAGGCACATTTGCGCTCGTTTTCTGCGGTACCGGTGCGATTATAATCAATCAAGAATCGGGAGGCGCCATCACTCACCTTGGTATCGCGATCACATTCGGATTAATTGTAGCTTCGATGATTTTCGCGCTCGGCGATGTGTCAGGCGCTCATCTCAATCCGGCGGTTACACTCAGTTTCGCCGTTAAGCAGCGCTTCCCGTGGAAGTCGGTGGTTCCTTATATCATCGCGCAAGGTGCTGGTGCGTTCATCGCAAGCGTGGCGCTCAAAATTTTATTTCCCGACAATGAGACACTCGGAGCTACGCTTCCGGCTGGGAGTCAGGCTCAATCGTTTATACTAGAGGTCATTCTTACAATGATTTTAGTGATGGTGATTTTTAATGTCACCACAGGCGCAAAAGAAAAAGGTCTAACTGCTGCAATCGCTATTGGCGGAGTGGTAGGATTAGAAGCCCTCTTCGCTGGCCCAATTTGCGGCGCCTCCATGAATCCCATCCGCTCTATCAGTCCTGCGGTGGTGAGCGGTCATGTGGAGTCGCTGTGGATTTACATCGTCGCACCTATCATTGGTGCTCTTCTCGGAGTTTTCATTCACAATATTCTTTATCCCAAATCCAATGTATCCAACAATTAAAATCTATTGCGACCAACTAGTAGCTCGGTTTGTTGAAATTCCCACAGAAAGAAAAGCGCTACTTGAAAAAGTAAGCGCCTTCATTACCAAAAAGAAATCTGCAGCGCTTGATATAAAGCTAGTCTATATCTGCACGCACAATTCGCGCCGCAGCCACTTCGGCCAAGTTTGGGCAAATGTTGCCGCTGACTATTTTGATATAGAAAATGTATCGACTTTCAGCGGTGGAACAGAAGCTACTGCTTTTAATCCCAATGCAATCAACGCACTTCGACGTGTCGGCTTTGATATTTCAACAATAGAAGAAGGTAAAAACCCAGTGTACCGCGTCGCTCACAGCGATTCATACGTTCCTTCCATTTGTTTTTCCAAAGTCTATGATGATGCGGCAAATCCTCAAAGTGGTTACGCGGCCATCATGACATGTAGCGATGCCGAAGAAAATTGTCCCTTCATCCCCGGAGTCGAACTCCGCATTGGCACCACTTACGACGATCCGAAGGCTTTTGACAATACACCGCAGCAAGATGCTAAATATGACGAACGCTGTCGTCAAATTGCATTGGAAACACTCTATGTCTTCAGCAAAATTTCTTAATCATGAAAATGAGGTTTATGATGTTATTAGGGGTGTTAATTTCTAATTTTCACCTCAGTGCTCAGAACATCAATTATTTCGGCTTATTCCCAACGATTGATCATAGTGGCAAATTATCAGAGCGCTGGTCTTACAATGTTTATCTCTTCGACGCGATAAAGCCATATAATTCAACGGAAAACAATGTTCGTGACGAGTCGCGCTCATTTTATATTTACGGAGAAGGTGGTATTTCTTATCAATTGACTCCTAAGTTGTCAATTACAGGAGCATATGTTTTCGAGCGCCAGAACCCCTTCAAAGACTATTGGCGCAACGAACATCGCGCGTTTCAACAACTCACATATAAAACTCAAATTGGAAAAGGGGAGGGGAAGTTTCGACTTCGATTTGATGAGCGCTTAAAGCGCCTCTTTTTTGAAGACAAGGCAAGCTTTTCTCATCGTGCTCGCGCATTGGCAGGTTACAAAAAGAAAGTATTCAATGATAAATACTATCTCATGATGTATTCGGAGTTCTTCTTCAATACCACCAGGGGATCCTCGAATTTCTTTGAAGAAAATTGGAGTGCTTTTCAATTGGGAATTCCGATAAATGATTGGTCTTCATTAGAGGTTGGACCACTATATGTGGGTTGGATCAACAATGCCCAAAAAGACTGGTTGCATCAATTCTATCTTCAGTTCACTTGGGCAACATCTCTTGATTTTTCGAAAAAGGACTGAGTGGGGAGGGGAAATTACCTAACCCGTTTAGCGGACTGATTTAGTCGCTCCACGGTCTGTACGACCCTTCGACTCCAAAAATTATCATCGCTTACGCTCGATAATTTTTTCCGCTCAGGGACCGGACTTCATTGGATCAATAAAGGGGCAAAAAAGAGAAGGTGTTGGAAAACGCAGTTTTCCAACACCTTCTCTTTTTTGCCCAACCTCTAAGTTTTGACGGCGGAATGTACCGGTCCCTGAGCGGAGTGAGTCAACAAGCGCAAGCGCAGTTGATGAACGGAGTCGAAGGGTGTTCCCGACCGTGGAGCGACCTAGTTAAATCCTCTAAACAGGATAACCTAGTTTAAGCATAACATAAAACCTAATTAATGTACGGTGTTACTACCTGATATTTCTCCAATTTTCAAAACTTCATGAAGTTGAATTCTAAATCCTGGTCAAGGAGCGATCAAACACCAAACTTTTCTGCATAAAAAAAACCGGCTTCATCAAATGGAATTTGATAAAGCCGGCTTGTACCCCGGGCGGGACTTGAACCCGCACGACCGTTTCGGGTCACAGGATTTTAAGTCCTGCGTGTCTACCGATTCCACCACCAGGGCAAATGGGTAAAAAAAATCCCGATCTCTCTAGACCGGGACCATCGAGCGGGAAACGAGACTCGAACTCGCGACCCTAACCTTGGCAAGGTTATGCTCTACCAACTGAGCTATTCCCGCTTGTTCTACTTTTGGGACGGCAAATGTATAACGGATATCCAATCTGTCAAATTTTTTTTACACTTTTATTTATCTTTCTTCATTTCTATTGAAAATCAATCTTTTCAAAGATCGCAGAAACCGCCCCAGTATTGCTTTTCACCAATTGATCAGCCCTCTGACCCATTTCCATACGCTTCTGATCATCCCCGAGCAATGTCCTTAATATTCCCTCCATATCAGCGATGTCGCTCGCAGATCGCGCCGCTCCAATACTCACCAATTGCACCGCTTCATCAAACTTTTCATGTTTCTTTCCAAAGACTACCGGTATCCCATACACCGCAGCCTCAAGAGTATTGTGGATGCCCTTACCAAAACCACCACCAATCACAGCAATCTTTCCGTAGCGATACAAAGAACTCAACATGCCCATGTTGTCTATCACCAACACACGACTTCCTTCTCGTAATTGACCTTCACTAAACGTTGTAGGTGAGTATTTTTCAAACATCCTTACAATTTCAGCTATTCTACCTTCATCAATGTGATGAGGTGCAATGATCAATTTCAACTCGCTCACTTCACCCATCAATCGCATCAATACACTTTCTTCTTCTCGATAACTGCTACCTGCCACAATGGTAATTCCACTCGAAGTGAAGTTTGCAGCAAGCTCTATCTCTTTTGATCTGTTTTTAATATCAACCACACGATCATAACGAGTGTCGCCACAGACCTCGTAATTGTTCAGTCCGATCGAACTCAGTAAGTTTCCACTTTTATTATTTTGTAAAAAGAAAAAGTGAACACTCTCAAGCACTCTTCGCCAGAATGGGCTGCCTTTGAAAAATCGTTGATCCTCTCGAAAAATTCCAGAAACAACATAGAGCGGAATATTCTGCTTTTTGATTTCAAAAAAATAATTCGCCCAATATTCATACTTCACAAAAAAGACTTTTTCTGGTTTCAAAAGAGAAAGCCACTTTGTCGCATTCTTCGGGGTATCCAACGGCAGATATAAAATCAAATCTGCTCCGTTATAATTTTTCCTCACCTCATAACCACTGGGTGAAAAAAAAGTCAATACAATTTTCTTTTGAGGATATTCAGACTTGATTTTTTCAATCAAAGGTCTTCCTTGCTCAAACTCTCCAAGCGATGCAGCATGCACCCAAATGATGCTGTCTTTATTGTCGTTTCTCCATTCTTCAAGCCTTTGCCAGACCTGCGTTCTTCCATCAAGCCATTGCTTGGCCTTAAGATTAAATGGCGACGCTAGAACGATAAGGAGCTTGTAAAGCCTGATGCCAATATTATAAAGTAGATGCATCAATTCTTAATCGTAATAATATTCGTCCGGAGCGCGAGTGTATAAATTCAAAACCCAGCCTGCACGCAGTCCAAAAAGGAAGTCTTGCCTCTGTCTGGTATCTCGTTCCATGGTGTCGAAATTCAAGTCTCTTCTGCTCTGTGTAAAGCCCTGAAAGGCTTCAACGCCAATAAAAAAATTAATAAGACGATTGTTAGACATTAGAGAATAACCCGCAAACTGATAGGTACAAAGCCCGTTCGTTAAACGATCGTAGCCCTTTTCATATTCACCATCCAAGAAACGTATTTCATTTTCTTGATGCTCGATGCGAATCTTATGCTGCATAAAACCAATGCCGCCATAAACCAATATTCCCGAATTCGGATTGGGACTTAATACCGAAAACAAACGTCCGAAATCGGCTGTAACTGTATAACCGCGCTGCTGAATGAATACAACTGCCACCTGCCCTTGGTTATCGAGAATCTCTCCATTCTCAGTGTAGAGATTCGACAAAAGCCCGGGTTCATTCACCGTTCTTCCGAAAATGTAACTGCCCTGAACTCCGTAATACCAGTTCGTTTTTGATTTGATATGAAATCCAAGTCCCAATGAGCCACTATTACCAAATCGGTCGTCCATATCGCCTCCCGGAGTGTGTACACCCCAACTCACTGATACATGAGGATTGAACAACGAAGAATCCCGCACCTGATATTGTGCTGATACAAATTGAATGATGTGCAAAAAAAGGATGAGAGCCCCAATCTTCTTCATGTTACAAATTAAGGGGGATATTTCAGATTCACCAAAAATTCCTTGTGTACATTTACCGCCGCAAACAATAAGTGAATGAATCCAATTCAAATGGTTGACCTCAAAGGTCAATATGCTAAAATTCAACAAGAAATAGACGAAGCTGTAATCAATGTTATTCGTTCTTCAGCATTCATCAATGGCCCAGAAGTGGGCGCTTTTCGACAAGAGCTGGAAAATTATCTAAGCGTAAAACATGTCATTCCGTGCGCTAATGGAACAGACGCTTTACAAATAGCAATGATGGCGTTGAACCTAAAGCCTGGTGATGAAGTTATTACCGCCAGCTTTACTTATGTGGCTACTGCCGAGGTGATTGCTCTTCTCCAGTTGAAGCCAGTTCTGGTTGATGTGCATCCTGATACTTTCAACATCGACCCTGCTGCAATTGAAAAGGCTATCACGCCTCGTACTAAAGCTATTGTTCCAGTCCATTTATTTGGGCAATGCGCGGATATGGAGGCGATTTTGAAAATTGCTTCAAAACATAATCTCTTTGTAATTGAAGATACAGCCCAAGCAATTGGCGCAACATATACATTCAGCGATGGCCGCACAGCCCGCGCTGGAACGATGGGGCATATTGGAGCAACTTCCTTTTTCCCTTCTAAAAACCTCGGATGTTATGGAGACGGCGGCGCATTATTCACCAATGATGATAAACTGGCTGAACAAATGCGTATGATTGCCAATCACGGTCAAACGGTGCGCTATTACCACGATGTAGTAGGTGTCAACTCACGTCTGGATAGCATTCAAGCAGCCATCTTGCGCATCAAATTGCGCCATCTCGATGCTTATAGTGCCGCTCGCAATGCTGCAGCTTCTTTTTATGACGAGGCTTTTAAGAACGAAGCAAAATTGAAGACGCCTGCCAGAGCAAAAAATTCTACACACGTTTTTCACCAATATACCCTCATCACCGATGGCGTCGATCGCTTCGGATTGCAGGATTTCCTTTCTACAAAGGGCATTCCAGCGATGGTGTACTACCCCGTTCCGCTCCACATGCAAAAGGCTTATGTGGACCCGAGATATAAAGAAGGTGATTTTCCTGTCACCGAAGAGTTGTGCAAACGAGTTATTTCACTACCTATGCATACTGAACTCTCACAAGAGCAACTCGATTTTATCGTGAGCTCGGTGAAAGAGTTCGTAGGGAAGTAACCAAGGACTTCCTCATCACAAGCAAAAGGCCTTCTTCTGAAGGCCTTTTGTTGTTTTAATTAAAACTCAATTTTATAACTCAGCACGGGAATCAACGGTGTCATCTTCCATGTCTTGATTGTGGCTTCGTCCAAATCGAAGTAGGTTCCACCAATATTCGCACGGTTGCTCACATTTTGAATGTCCAACGAAAGGGTAGAGGTTGACTTCGCCCTGTTTCGCTTCACGCTGAAGCGAACGTCCGTGCGGAAGTAATCTGCATTTTGAATTGTAAATGCTCTGTTTTCTATCAATTGCGCTTCCCCACTTTCAATGGATGCTTGCAAATCAATCGGCGTGCGGCGCATTCCTCCTGAATAAATCGCACGCATGTTGAAACTAAATGTTCTATTCTTTTCAGGTGCTCCAATCTTCCAATCCTTGCCACCAGTGAAGGTGAGAGAGCGTCCTGCATTGTAGCGCGTGTCTCTCCAAATTCCATCCTTCGCTTTGTATTCAGAATCAAATAATGCTCCTGACAATAAGAAATACATTCCATTATATGTGAATTGTTCTAAAGTGAACTCGACTCCATAATTTCTCCCGAAACCTTGATTTACCATAGGTTCCAATACATAGTCAAACTCTATATTCAAACTTGAATTGCTTGAACCCGGCACGTCTTCGATGGCGATATTGTAAAGGTGCTGATAGTAACCTTCCAGTTTCGCATGAAGTTTATTCGTGATTTTATGATCATAGGATGCCACTATGTGATGTGCTTTGTTGAAGTCTAAATTTCGATTGGGCTGACGCACCACACCATTGGCGTCTGTTATCTTTCCATAATAAACTCCGAGCGGTTGCACTTGGCTGTGCAGTCCATATCCGAGGCTCCACACATGTTGCGCTGTGGTCGTGTAACGTACACTCGCGCGTGGCTCTACACTATGCCTTCCAGTAGATGGAATCCCCAAATAATGAACGCCTGCCAATAATTGTATTTGGTCGGAAAGACGATGTTTCCATTGTGAAAAGGCTTGCGTCGTGGTCAGTCCGTTGCCTTCATCAAGTGGGCGCACAAACTGTTGCGTACTTTCTTCTTTGTATTCCTTATACAAATCAAATCCCAAACGATTCACGTAAACCCCGCTGCGCATGCTATTGCGCGCATTGAGTTTCCAATTCCAAACAGTGCTCACCGTCACTTTTGTATTCGCATATTTTTCACGATAAATTTCTTCAAATCGCATATTGTCGTCGTAGCGATCTTCGATGTAGCCAAGCGATGTGCCCGATCCAAGTATTACCGACTGCAAACTATGCTTTTCATTAAAAATATACTGATGTTTCAAACCCACAGCTCCTGTGTTGCTAAAGTAGTTTGCACGTTCGCGATCGCTCTCTCGTTCCCACTTAGTGCTGTCATTTTCCGCTTTAAATGCTTGATTACTCAATCCGCCAAATCCAAATACACCAAAGGTTCCAGCTTTTTTCGTTGGCAAGCTGACATTAAAACTAAAGTCCTGAAAATTGGTGACAGCATCCCCAACATTGATTCCCAAATTGCTGATTACAGATAGGGTGGAGTAGCGGTAGTTCATTAAATATGATCCGTCATATCCCTTCTTGAATGGCCCTTCCACAGCGGCGTCCAGACCAAGAAAGCCTGCTTGAAATGTATATTCACGTTTTTCATTATTCCCTTTTCTCAAACGCAAATCAAAGACTCCTGAGAGTGCGTTGCCATATTCCGCAGAAAATGCTCCGGTCATAAAATCACTGTTGCTCAATAGTTGTGCACTGAGAATGGAAATACCTCCTCCGCTCGTGGCAGGCGCACTAAAGTGATTGGGATTGGGAATATCAACACCCTCCATGCGCCACAACAATCCATAAGGCGAGTTGCCGCGAATAGAAATATTATTGTTGCCATCATTGGCGGCAATCACGCCCGCAAACGATGTCGCCATGCGTCCGGGGTCGTTCACGGCGGCTGCAAACTTCTGTGTTTCCTCAACACTAAACGTACGCGAACTAACGCCTGCCATGGTATTCATCGTTTCGCGCTTGTCAGTTTCCGCCACCACTTCCACGGCCTGAATGGAATTTATATCTTCTTCCATTTGAATGGTCAAGCTCATTTCCTTTCCGCTAATCAACGAGAGATTAGACAATACAGCAGGTTTGTATCCTGTGAAATTGGCCACCAGATTGACTGTACCAACGGGCACTTGGTTGATCTTAAAATTACCGTCGATGTCAGATACAGCGCCTTTCACGGGGTCGGTATTCATCACAATGATGGTCACACCTGGCAGCGGTGATTGCGAGATGTTGTCCACCACCACACCTTTGATGTTTTGCGTTAGCTGTTGCGCTCTGTTCACATTGACTAGCGTGATGAGCAACAAGAAGGAAAAAATGATTTTCGGATACATAATACTGTGTTTATATCCGAATGACACTTCATCTTTTTTTCACCCTTAGTAAAAGAAAAAAATATTTAGAAAAAACGAATTCCAAATCTCCATCCCGGCCATAGTTCGCTCTTGTATCTGTTGTCAGATGTGCTATACACAATGTTGCGCGACTCGGTGTATGGATTGTATTCTGCATCCAACTCGTAGAAAGCATGGTTCGCAACAAAGGCTCCATATACCGCAAACCAAGAAGTGATTTGATATTCTATTCCCGTGCTAAGACGATTGGTTAATTGAAGATGTTCGATGCGCCCGCCTTCTACCATTTGATGGGAGGTGATATCAATATTCCAACGGATGCGTTTGCCTAAGCGAGGCGCCGTTCCGATACCGTAACCGAATGACCATTCGGTGCTGTCCCGATGGGACGGGCGAAAGGTAGATGACAATATGGTATAAAGCGCTGGAACGCCCGTTCTAAATGATAGATTCAAATGTGCTTCGCTGTCGTAGCCAACATCTAGTTTGTGATAACCATTTTTTACAAAATTCAAAACACCAATTGGCAAGCCACTCACGCTATCTGCAATATTGATTACGCCTAGTTGGAATTTGGATTTCGACGCAAAATTTATCACTCCTATTTGAGCGCCCGATTCATTAGCTGCGTTGAATGGAGCAATTTGAAGTGCAATCTTCGAATGAATGTTGATCAATCCCGCTACTGCTGCGCCCTTGCTTTGACCTAGGCAGCTATTTATTAAGCCGGCGAACTGCGGTCCGTCGGTAATACCCTTATTGAAATTGAAGAGTCCGGCGAATTGTGCTCCCTTAAGAGAGTCTTGGTTAAAGTTGAACAGTCCGGCAAACTGCACGCCCTTAAAAGATCCAACGTTGTGATTGAAAAGTCCGCCAAACTGAGCTCCAGTTGAGCTGGCGCCGTTCAAATTGAATAGCCCCGCGAATTGCGCACCATCACTGCTCTCTCCATTGATATTATAAAGTCCTGCAAACTGAACTCCTCTGGAATCGCCGCGATTTGTATTGAAAAGTCCTGCAAATTCTACACCTTCATTCGCTAGCGCATAGCCACCAAGGATATTAAAAGAAACGGTATTGATGCTGTTTGCACTAAGCTTACGATTCGTACCGATATATGGAACAAAAGTCACTTGAAACTTACGATAGATGGTGTCTTGCACATTGAGCGCCACCAATTGATGTTTGTACCAAAAGGATGCAATCGACTGTGTCAATTGATCTGTCTTGCGATGTAAAAGATTGATCGCGGTCATATTGCTAGCACTGTCTGCGCTTGAAAGGGCAGAGGTATGTGTATATAAACTGTCCTTCAAGCCAACATCGCTACCGCTGTAATTGTACTTTCTGATGAAAATAGAATCAGGAGCAACATCGCGCTTGATGCGTAGTTCATAATACCCATTTGGATCGGTGTTATTCGAACGCATCGACCGGCGCTCAAATACTGTAGCGTTGTCCAACGGCGCACCTTTGTTATCATACACGTATCCTTTCACCAAGATTTCGTCATCTTTTATTTTTTCTTTTGAAATAATGATGTATCCCTTTACTTCCTTGAATTTATAACCCGTTCCGAGTAATTGAATCAACGCGGCTTTCAGAGGGATTTGCTGTGCTTTCACCGATGCTTTCTTCTCTGCCTGCAATACTTGGTTGGTGTATGAAAACTTCACATCGGCGAGTGTTTCCATGCGAAGCAGGATGTTCTTCATAGATTGGTCACGCATATCAATGCTGATGCGTTGTTCCAACTTCTGACCTACGGAGGCAATCGATGCCAATAAGAAAAAAATACAGAGTCTAATAGCAGCCATTTCCTTCGATATAAATTCTGTTATTTTTCTCAATCACCTTTGCCTGTATTGTTTCAGACAAAATCAGAAGAATTGTTTCCAGTTTCTCATTCTCAAACCGAACGGTCATTCGGCACCCGCGAATTTCTTTCGAAACACTGATTTCTTCTCCAAAGGCACGATTCAAATCCTCTACAATGATTTCAAGCGGAATATTTTGATAGTCGAATACGTTGTCCCGCCCTTTATTCGCAGGCAAAGCTTCATCCTGGAATATTCCAGATTTTTTATTGTAAAAAATGCGTTCTCCAGCTTCCAAAACACGGATAGAATCACGCTTGTCAGTAACCTTCACGATACCAGATTTCACATCCACGATAATCAAACTATCAGACTCATAATTTTGAACAAAAAACTCTGTTCCAATATCTTCGATTTTAAGCTGATCTGTAAATACAAGTACTTGTTGGTCGGAGCGGATGTCAAAGCTTGTAGCCCCGCTGAGATAATAGCAATGTTTGTCATTGGTGTCATCTTTCTTATAACGCAATGTGCTATTGGCTGCTACCGTAGCAATGCTCCCTTCTTGTAGGGTCAATTGTTTCTCTTGTTGCTGAGTGCTTGCGAGCACAGACTCGGTATTTCTGGGAAAAAGAAATACGACGCCGAGGAGAACGGCCG
>CAYRZQ010000018.1:0-57079 GCA_964428835.1 uncultured Comamonadaceae bacterium
ATGCTTACAAAGTAAAAAGTTACGTTTAAAAAAGTTTACCGGACACTAGTGATTCTGAATTGAGAATTCAGAATTGGGAATTGGAAATCGAGATTTCCGATTTTGTCTGGTGCTACCGACCCCGTTAGGGGTCACATGTCTATAGCCCCCAGAAAATGCGCCCCCATCCCCGACCCCGTAGGGGTCGAACGATGGAACGACGAATAAATGCAATTTCAAATCATCAAGAATTAAATTTAAAGAAATAAAAAAGTCCCGACGATGTCGGGACCTTTATTATTTCGAATTCCGAATTCTGAATTGTGAATTGTGAATTAGTTATAAGCAACGATCACATCGAAGCTTCCGCTGTAAAGACCAGCTGCTTGTTGAGCTGATACGTTCAAAGTAGCACCTACTTGAAGAGTAGCTTCACCGTTAGCATCGAGTACTGAATCAGCACCAAGGCTAGATACGAAGTTGTCTACAGTCATTTGTTCTGCACCACCAGCAGTTTCGATCACGATAGAAGCAGGAACTTCGATAGTGAAAGAAGCATCAGCATAACCGTTGATGTCGAAAGAAGCAGCGTTGCTAACGTTACCAGCTTCGATCAAAGTCACACCACCAGTTGAAGTGCGAGCTCCGTCAGTAGCGATTACTACAGTACCTTCAGAAGTACCAGAAGCGATGTTACCGAAAGCGAGGTCAGCAGTCTTAACGATTTCCAATGGTTGGATGATGTTAGCAGAAGCTGTAGCAGTAGCAGAAGCTGTTGGGTTACCTTGAGCGAAAGATGAAACTGAAACAACGATTGCAGCAGTGAAAACTAAAAACTTTTTCATGGTTTTAATGATTTAATTTGTTATTTAAAATTTGTTTATTGAGTTGTCAAGCATTAGCCAATGCCCGTGCCAACCAATGCCACAAATCACTAAAACCCTTGACTGCGTAAGGAGACCTTACTTTTTGAAGTTTGTGCCAAAAGAGAAATTTGTCCCGCCGTGGGACATCGCGTCCCAAATTAGAACGAGAACAAGAACAAGAACAAGAGATTCGGAATTCTGAATTCTGAATTCCCGTTCTCGTTCTCGTTCTCGTTCCCGTTCTCGTTCTACTATTTCACCATCTTCTGAATCACCCTTTCTCCTTGTACTGTAGTGAAATGTAAAAGATAAACCCCATTGCATGAGGGTAAGGTTATATTAGTAAAGTCGTTTTTTCGTTGAACGACCAACTTGCCAGTTAAGTCATAGACTTCAACAGAAGCTATTTTTTCAGTATTGGAAATTATCAATTGATCATTAGCGATAAAACCGAATACTTGTTCGGTCTCAACCGAATGTTCAGTCGGTAGATTAGTAGTAGCACAAGGATTATTAGGATTATCGTATGTGCCAATGAACCATTGAGCTTGCTGTTCGAATATCAATTCCTTGGCTTCTTCTTTTATCACACTGGTTACATCCGCACTCAAATTAAAGTCAAAGTTGATGGTGGTAGGATCAGCGCGGAATATGGTGACAAAGAAGGCTACTGCTGCAGCATAAGACCCCACCGCAGATGGGTGACTGCCGTCGCTGGAGTACAAATCTATCTCTGGATGATTGGTTCGAATCTGGCGCCATAACGCTCCTACTGGAGATACGATGGCTTCATTATCCTGTGCCATCGTCATATAGCGCTCGGCAAGCAAATCGTCCATTCCTTCGTAAGTGCAAACAGGTGGCCAATTCGGACAGTTTTGCGAGTCACCATTTTCGCGTCCCCACGTCATATAAAAAATAGTCTCAGCACATTCATTGAACTCTATAATTTGATTGTTCAATGTTTCAGCAAAGGGAAAACATTGACTCTCTACTTGCGATAATGGGAAAGATGGTATTTGTGATTGTTCTTGAAGTACCACAAAATCCCAATCCCCTTGTTGAATCAGGGTTTGGCTGGTAGTATTTTGCGTATGAGCTTGAAAGGTGGTCCCTCCGGGAGTATTCGATCCGGTGCTCATTTCAAAGCCAGCGGAAGCGGCGCAGTCACTTACGAGCTGCGGAAGATTATTGTAAGCTGTGTAGCTATTTCCCAGAAAAAGAACTTTCGTAGTTTCTTCTTGAGCATGCACTAATTGTATAAATAACAAAAAGGGTAGAAGACAGAGGTATTTCATTGGTTGGTTTTTTATTTGACTCATTTAATGGAAATATAGTTGCAAAAAAAATCCCTTCCGTGAGGAAGGGATTTTTATGGGCTATGACTTGACCGTCCTTTAGCATTATTCGCTTACGACTTTATCGCTGCGCTTTGCCGCTAAATTGACATAGTCTTCACTATTTCCTACTATCATCTTCTGGAAGCGACGTACTCCTGATCCCGCAGGTATTGGGTGACCAACGATTACGTTTTCTTTCAAGCCGATGAGGAAGTCTGTCTTACCTTGAACAGCAGCTTCGTTCAATACTTTGGTAGTTTCCTGGAACGATGCAGCAGAGATCCATGATTCAGTCTGCAACGACGCTCTGGTAATACCTTGAAGCATTGGGCGCGCTGTCGCTGTGATCGCAGGTCTTGATTCAACTTCTTTTTTGTCCTTACGCTTCAACTGTGAGTTTTCATCTCTCAATTGACGCACAGTGATGATCATACCTTCTTTGAATCTTTCAGATTCACCGGCATCAGTGATTACCACTTTGTCGAACAACAAGTCGTTTTCTTCAACGAATTCTGCTTTATCAACGTTGGTTCCCTCTAGGAATCGAGTGTCACCAGCATCAAGGATTTCCACCTTGCGCATCATTTGACGCACGATTACTTCGAAGTGCTTATCGTTGATCTTCACACCTTGTAGACGATATACTTCCTGAATTTCATTCACGAGGTATTCCTGAACAGCAGTAGGACCTTGGATGTCGAGGATATCTCCTGGAGAGATTGCACCATCTGAAAGTTGCATACCTGCTCTTACGAAGTCACCGTCCTGAACGAGGATGTGCTTAGAAAGTGGAATGAGGTATTTCTTCTCTTCACCGGTACGTGATGTAACTGAGATTTCTCTGTTACCACGCTTGATCTTTCCGTATTCTACGATACCGTCGATTTCAGATACTACAGCTGGGTTAGATGGGTTACGTGCTTCGAACAATTCGGTAACACGTGGAAGACCACCTGTGATGTCACCACCACGACCTGCCATTCTCGGAATCTTCGCTATAATTACACCCTTACCGATTTTCTGTCCGTCTTCGATGTTGATGTGCGCACCCACTGGGAGTGAGTAAACTTTCACCACTTCTTTGTTACGAACAACCTCGATACTTGGGTTTTTCTTTTTGTCTTTTGTTTCGATGATGATTTTCTCAGAGAAACCAGTTTGTTCATCGACTTCTGTTTTGAAGGTAATACCTTCTTCTACAGCGTCAAAACGAATCACACCGTCCTCCTCAGTGATGATCACCGAGTTGAATGGGTCGAACTCACACAACACATCACCTTTCTTAACGCTTGCACCAGGCATTACGCTTAGGATGGCACCGTATGGAAGGTTGGTAGTTGTAAGAACGCTTTGAGTTTTCTCGTCGATAATCTTAATTTCAGAAGAACGTGATACAACAACCGTCTTCATTTCGCCTGAATCGGTCATTCTCTCTACTGTTCTCAACTCATCGATTTCGATTACACCGCTATACTTCGCTCTGATATCGCTTTCGATGGCAGATGCAGAAGACGCACCACCCGTGTGGAATGTACGGAGCGTAAGCTGCGTACCAGGTTCACCGATTGACTGAGCGGCGATTACACCTACTGCAAGTCCTTCTTGAACCATGCGTGCTGTAGCGAGGTCGCGACCATAGCACTTCGCACACACACCGCGCTTGCTTTCGCAAGTCAATACTGAGCGAATTTCTACTTCTTCGATTCCTGCAGCTTCGATAGCTGTAGCTACATCTTCATTTATTTCCTGTCCACCTTCTACGATGATTTCTCCCGTTTCTGGGTTTGCTACATCATGAACGCTGGTGCGTCCAAGGATGCGTTCGCGAAGTGTTTCAACAACTTCATCGCTCTTCTTCAATGCAGAAGCCACGATACCTCTGAGTGTACCACAGTCAACTTCATTGATGATAACGTCTTGAGCTACGTCTACGAGACGGCGGGTGAGGTAACCTGCGTCAGCCGTTTTCAAAGCCGTATCCGCAAGACCCTTACGAGCACCGTGGGTAGAGATGAAGTACTCAAGGATCGAAAGACCTTCCTTGAAGTTTGCAAGGATTGGGTTTTCAATCATGTCTTGACCACCAGCAGCTGCGTTCTTCTGTGGCTTAGCCATGAGACCACGCATACCTGCGAGCTGACGAATCTGTTCTTTAGAACCACGAGCTCCAGAGTCAAACATCATGTAGATGCTATTGAATCCTTGCTGGTCAGTCTTAAGACGATCCATCAAGATATTGGTCAAACGAGAGTTTGTATTCGTCCAAATGTCAATCACCTGATTATAACGTTCGTTATTGGTGATAAGACCCATGTTATAGTTATCGAATACTTCTTGAACCTTCTGACCAGCTTCACCAACGAGCTTATCCTTTTCAGCAGGGATCACCACATCTGAAAGTTTGAACGACAAGCCACCTCTGAAGGCCCAATAGTAACCGATGCTCTTCATATCATCGAGGAACTTGGCAGTACCTGCGATGCCCACCACTTTGAGGATATCACCAATGATATCGCGGAGAGCTTTTTTAGTCAAAAGCTGATTGATGAATCCAACCTCTTTTGGAACTACTTCGTTGAAGAGTACGCGACCAGCGGTGGTCTCGATAATGCTTGCATTACCGGCGATGTCTGTCCAACGAACTTTGATATGAGCATGAAGGTCGAGTTGGCCTTCATTGAAAGCGATGATAACTTCTTCTGGAGAGTAATAAGTCTTTCCTTCACCTTTTGCAGGGTGCTCTTCAGTACCTTTTCTTCCCTTAGTGATGTAGTAAAGACCAAGTACCATGTCCTGAGAAGGAACGGTGATTGGCGCACCATTGGCAGGGTTCAAGATATTGTGAGAAGCAAGCATCAACATTTGTGCTTCCAAAACAGCAGCACTACCTAGTGGCACGTGAACGGCCATCTGGTCACCGTCGAAGTCGGCGTTGAAGGCCGTACAAACGAGTGGGTGAAGTTGAATTGCTTTTCCTTCAATAAGCTTTGGTTGGAAAGCTTGAATACCAAGTCTGTGAAGGGTAGGAGCACGGTTGAGGAGAACAGGGTGTCCTTTCAATACGTTTTCCAAGATATCCCAAACAACAGCTTCTTTTTTATCTACAATTTTCTTAGCAGACTTAACTGTCTTCACGATACCACGCTCGATCATCTTGCGGATGATGAATGGCTTGAAGAGCTCAGCTGCCATATCTTTTGGCAAACCGCACTCGTGAAGTTTCAATTCTGGACCAACGACGATAACAGAACGCGCTGAATAGTCAACACGCTTACCGAGAAGGTTCTGACGGAAACGCCCTTGCTTACCTTTCAATGAGTCAGAGAGAGACTTCAAAGGACGGTTGCTTTCTGTTTTCACAGCAGAAGATTTGCGGCTGTTGTCATACAACGAATCCACAGCTTCTTGCAACATACGCTTTTCGTTTCTCAAGATCACTTCAGGAGCCTTGATCTCAACGAGACGCTTCAAACGGTTGTTTCTGATGATAACACGACGGTAAAGGTCGTTCAAGTCAGAAGTCGCAAAGCGGCCACCATCAAGTGGAACAAGAGGACGAAGTTCGGGTGGAATCACCGGAACAACCTTCGTGATCATCCACTCAGGGCGGTTCACGATTCTAGTATTCGCATCGCGGAAAGCTTCCACAACCTGAAGGCGCTTCAAAGCTTCGTTTTTACGTTGCTGTGAAGTTTCTGTATTTGCCTTGTGACGAAGATCGTATGACAATTCATCGAGGTTCAAGCGATTGAGGAGCTCATAAAGCGCCTCAGCACCCATTTTCGCGAAGAATTTATTTGGATCTTTATCATCCAAGTATTGGTTTTCCTTTGGAAGTTTTTCCAAAATATCCAAGTATTCTTCTTCAGTCAAGAAGTCGTTTACTTGAAGTGAAATACCCTCGGCAGTAGTAGCAGGACCAGGATTAATTACTACGTATCTCTCGTAGTAAATGATTTGATCGAGCTTCTTTGTTGGTAATCCGAGCAAATAACCAATTTTATTTGGCAATGAGCGGAAGTACCAGATGTGAGCCACAGGAACGGTGAGGGTAATATGACCCATACGTTCGCGACGCACTTTCTTTTCAGTTACTTCTACACCACAACGGTCACAAACAATACCCTTATAACGGATACGCTTGTATTTTCCGCAGTGACATTCGTAATCCTTTACCGGACCGAAAATTCTTTCGCAGAAAAGACCATCTCTTTCGGGCTTATAAGTCCGGTAGTTGATCGTTTCAGGCTTCAAAACTTCACCATGTGAGCGTTCCAAAATATCTTCTGGAGACGCCAAGCTGATAGTGATCGAGCGGAAGTCACTGTTCGGGCGGTTTACTTTTTTTGCTTGAAGCATATTCTTATGAATGTGTATCTAATTTATTATTTTCTTGAAAAGCTTAGTTCTGGTTGAGCGTAATGTTCAATCCGAGACCTCGCAATTCGTGCAACAATACGTTGAACGACTCAGGAATACCTGGTGTTGGCATGTTTTCGCCTTTCACGATGCATTCGTAAGCCTTAGCGCGACCAATCACGTCGTCAGACTTCACGGTGAGGATTTCTTGGAGGATGTTGGCAGCACCGAATGCTTCGAGTGCCCACACTTCCATTTCACCGAAACGCTGACCACCAAACTGTGCCTTACCACCGAGCGGCTGCTGAGTGATGAGTGAGTATGGACCGATGCTACGTGCGTGCATCTTGTCGTCAACCATGTGGCTCAATTTGATCATGTAAATCACACCCACTGTTGCTTGCTGTTCGAAGCGCTCTCCTGTGCCACCGTCATAGAGGTAAGTCACACCAAAGCGTGGAACACCAGCTTCGTCAGTTGTATTGTTGATATCATCAATGGTAGCACCGTCGAAGATTGGAGTCGCGAAACGCTTACCAAGCTTCAATCCAGCCCATCCAAGGATGGTTTCGTAAATCTGACCAAGGTTCATACGAGAAGGTACCCCGAGTGGATTGAGTACGATGTCAACTGGAGTTCCATCGGCCAAGAAAGGCATATCTTCATCACGTACAATACGTGCTACGATACCCTTGTTACCGTGGCGTCCTGCCATCTTATCACCCACTTTGAGCTTTCTCTTCTGTGCGATGTACACTTTAGCAAGCTTTACAATACCCGCTGGTAGTTCATCACCAACAGTCAATTGGAATTTCTTGCGCTTGTAGCTTCCAAGAAGTTCGTTATATCTCAAGTTGAAATTGTGGATACAACGCTTCACCAATTTATTAATCTCTTCATCTTTCGTCCAGCCCTCAGCGTTGATTACGCTGTAGTCGAGGATAGAAAGTGATTTAACGGTGAACTTAGTTCCTTTCTTGATTTGCTCTTCTTTGAAGTAGTTGAAAACACCTTGACAAGTGTTATCCTTCAAAATAGCAATCAATTTATCAACTAGAACTTTTCTCAAATCAGAAACTTCCTTCTCGTGCTCTTTATCAAGAGCTTCGATAATGGCTTTCTCATTTGTCTTGATTGGCTTCTTATCTTTAATTGTTCTGCTGAAGAGCTTCTTGTCGATAACCACACCGCTAGCTGCTGGTGGCACTTTCAACGAAGCGTCTTTCACATCACCTGCTTTGTCACCAAAGATGGCGCGGAGAAGTTTTTCTTCAGGAGTTGGATCAGTTTCTCCTTTTGGAGTGATCTTACCAACGAGGATATCACCTTCTTTCACTTCTGCACCTACGCGGATCATTCCATTTTCATCGAGGTCGCGTGTGGCTTCTTCGCTTACGTTTGGAATGTCTGATGTCAATTCTTCCACACCACGCTTCGTGTCGCGCACTTCAGTGGTGTATTCATCGACGTGAATGGAAGTGAAGATATCTTCACGAGCAACGCGCTCAGAGATTACAATCGCATCCTCGAAGTTGTAACCTTTCCATGGCATGAATGCCACTTTGAGGTTGCGACCAAGAGCAAGTTCTCCACCTTTAGTACCATAACCTTCTACAAGGATTTGGCCTTCAGTTACGCGCTCACCTTTCACCACGATAGGGCGGAGGTTTACGCACATGCTTTGGTTGGTTTTACCAAACTTCTTGATGTCATAAGATTTCACTGCTGAGTTGAAGCTCACCAATTCATCTTCTTCGCTGCGCTTGTAGCGGATACGAACTTCGTTTGCATCCACGTATTCAACCACACCTTCGCCTTCTGCTGTGAGAAGAACGCGGCTGTCTTTCGCTACGCGACCTTCGAGACCGGTACCCACGATTGGAGCTTCAGGGCGCATCAAAGGCACTGCCTGACGCATCATGTTAGATCCCATCAATGCGCGGTTCGCGTCATCGTGCTCAAGGAATGGAATGAGTGACGCCGCGATCGAAGCGATCTGGTTCGGTGCCACGTCCATAAGGTTGATATTATCTGGAGAGATCACAGGGAAGTCACCTTCCAAGCGAGCTTTCACAGTTGAAGTAATGAAGTTACCTTTTTCGTCAATCAAGGCGTTTGCCTGAGCGATTACTTTAGTGTCTTCATCTTCTGCGCTGAGGTATGTAACACCATCATTGGTCATTACAGCCTTACCAGCTTCTACCTTGCGGTAGGGAGTTTCGATAAATCCTAGACGGTTGATCTTTGCGTACACACACAAAGAAGAGATCAAACCAATGTTTGGACCTTCTGGAGTTTCGATAGTACACAAGCGACCATAGTGAGTATAGTGTACGTCACGAACCTCGAAACCTGCACGCTCTCTTGAGAGACCGCCTGGTCCGAGTGCCGACATACGACGCTTGTGAGTAACTTCTGATAGAGGGTTCGTTTGGTCCATGAATTGGCTCAGCTGGTTCGTTCCGAAGAAAGAATTGATAACTGAGCTCAATGTCTTGGCATTGATCAAGTCGATAGGAGTGAAGACCTCGTTGTCACGAACGTTCATACGCTCGCGAATTGTTCTCGCCATACGGGCAAGACCTACTGCAAACTGGTTGTACAATTGTTCACCAACTGTACGTACACGGCGGTTTGACAAGTGGTCGATATCATCCACATCAGCCTTTGAGTTTACGAGCTCAATGAGGTACTTGATGATGAAGATAATATCTTCTTTCGTAAGTGTGCGTTGGCTTGATTGCGTGTTCAAACCGAGTTTACGGTTGATACGGAAACGACCAACTTCACCAAGGTCATATCGTTGTTCGGAGAAGAAGAGTTTGTCGATAACGCTGCGAGCTGTTTCCAAATCTGGTGGCTCTGCGTTACGCAACTGACGATAGATATATTCTACCGCTTCTTTTTCTGAGTTCGAAGTATCTTTTTGAAGAGTATTGTGGATGATAGTGAAATCAGCAGAGCTGCTTTCTTCTTTGTGGAGGATAATGAACTTCGCTCCGCTATCCACGATAATATCTATGTGGTGGTCTTCGAGCACTGTTTCGCGATCGAATACCACTTCATTACGTTCAATAGAAACTACTTCACCTGTATCTTCATCTACGAAATCTTCGATCCAAGTCTTAAGAACGCGGGCAGCGAGACGGCGGCCGAGAACTTTCTTGAGACCAGATTTAGAAACCTTTACTTCTTCAGCAAGGTTGAATATTTCGAGGATTTGACGGTCGCTTTCATATCCGATAGCACGGAGTAGGGTAGTAACCGGAAGCTTTTTCTTACGGTCGATATAGGCATACATGACATTGTTGATGTCTGTAGCGAATTCGATCCACGAACCTTTGAAAGGAATGATACGTGCGCTGTAGAGCTTGGTACCGTTTGCGTGGCGGCTTTGACCGAAGAATACACCAGGTGAGCGGTGCAATTGAGAAACGATGACACGTTCAGCTCCGTTGATAACGAAGGAACCTTGTGGTGTCATGTATGGGAGTGTTCCCAAATAAACGTCCTGCACGATGGTTTCGAAGTCCTCGTGTTCAGGATCTGTACAGTACAACTTAAGTTTTGCCTTAAGCGGAACGCTGTAGGTTAGACCTCGTTCGATACATTCATCGATGGTGTATCGGGGTGGGTCGATAAAGTAATCAAGGAATTCAAGAACGAATTGGTTTCTTGTATCAGTAATGGGGAAGTTCTCTGCAAATACTTTGAAGAGACCTTCGTTCATTCTGTTTTCAGGGTTTGTTTCCAACTGGAAAAAATCCTTGAAAGAAGCCAATTGGATTTCTAGGAAATCCGGGTATTCGTAGAAACTTTTGGTTGAGGAAAAACTGATCCTCTCATCCGTTTTTTTCAGCGTTGCCAAATCGTTGACTTTTTTATGGTAAAAAAAATGCTGTTGCTTCGTTTTTATTTGAAAGGGACGATGCTAACCCTTTATAACAACAAAGTATAAAACAAGTTTAGGCCACCTCACTGGGTGAGAGGCCTAAACTTGATATTCAAATAGTTGTGATATTACTTGATCTCAACTTTTGCTCCTGCTTCTTCAAGTTGTGTTTTCAAAGCGTTTGCTTCATCTTTGGTAACACCAGTCTTGAGAGGCGATGGAGCCTTGTCTACTGCATCTTTAGCTTCTTTCAAGCCAAGTCCAGTGAGGTCTTTAACGAGCTTCACTACTGCGAGCTTGTTAGCGCCACCTTCAACGAGGACAACGTCAAATGCAGTTTTCTCTTCTGCGGCAGCAGCGCCACCGCCAGCACCTGGAGCAGCAACTGCTACAGCGGCAGCAGCAGGCTCAATGCCGTAATCGTCTTTAAGAATTTGAGCTAACTCGTTTACTTCCTTTACGGTCAAGTTAACTAGGCTTTCAGCCATTGCTTTCAAATCAGCCATTTTATGGATTTTTAAAAGGTAATACTTAATTAATTATTATTTGTGGGGTGGTTATTTTAGCGTTCACCCAACGCTTTAACAATACCGGCAACTTTTTGGCCTGCATTTCCTTGAAGAGCGCCAATAACATTCTTCGCTGGAGATTGAAGAAGAGCCACGATGTCTCCGAGCAATTCTTCTTTGCTCTTGATTGCAACGAGGGCGTCAAGTTGATTTTCACCAACATAACAATCTTCTTGTATAAAGGCCGCCTTGAATACTGGCTTGTCTTGATTTTTCTTTCTGAACTCCTTGATCAGGCGAGCAGGCACGTTTGCTACCTCAGCAGTCATAACGGCAGTGTTGCCTTTAAGTGCTGGGAACAAAGGACTGAAGTCCTTACCTTCAATGCGTTCAAGAGCTTTTTGCAAAAGAGAATTTTTTACAACTCTCATTTTGATTCCATTCTTGAAACACTCGCGGCGAAGTGCACTGGTTGCCTCAGCGTTCAGGGAAGTCGTGTTTGTCAAATAGAATACTGAAGAATCCTTCAATACTTCTACCAACTCAGCGATTTCCTGGTTCTTTTGTTCTTTCGTCATGTGAAATTACGCTTTAGTGTACCAGTGATCAATTCACTGAACGGGGTTCAACATTTACTCCGGGGCTCATCGTAGAAGACATAGAAATGCTTCTGATATAAGCTCCTTTAGCAGAAGAAGGCTTCAACTTGATCAAAGATTGAATCAATTCGTTCGCGTTTTCAGCGAGTTGCTTAGCATCGAATGAAACGCGGCCAATGCTCGCGTGAACGATACCAGCTTTGTCAACTTTGAAATCAATGTTACCGGCCTTCTTTTCAGTTACAGCCTTTCCAACATCCATAGTAACAGTGCCAGTCTTTGGGTTTGGCATAAGTCCGCGAGGACCTAAGATTCTACCCAAAGCACCAACTTGTCCCATTACACTGGGTGTGGTGATAATTACATCCACGTCGGTCCATCCGTTTTTGATCTTCTCGATGTATTCGCTCAATCCAACGTAGTCGGCTCCTGCTGCTTTTGCTTCTGCTTCCTTATCGGGAGTGCACAAAACCAAAACACGAACTTCCTTACCGGTACCGTGGGGCAGGGATACTGTACCACGAACCATTTGGTTGGATTTCTTTGGATCTACTCCAAGACGAACAGCGATGTCAACAGATGCATCAAACTTTGTAGTAGTGATAGTTTTCACTACTGATGCAGCCTCAGGAAGATTGAACGACTTTGTCGCGTCATACTTCGCTAATGCTGCTTTACGGTTTTTGCTCACATTTCCCATTGTTCTGTACTTAGAGTTTAAAACGGACGATCACCGGTTACCTGAATACCCATACTGCGTGCAGTACCAGCTACCATTTTCATAGCAGACTCGATAGTGAAACAGTTAAGGTCAGGCATTTTGTCTTCTGCAATTGCGCGGACTTGATCCCAAGTTACCGTACCTACTTTCTGACGGTTAGGCTCAGCAGCTCCTTTCTTAGCTTTTGAGGCATCTAACAACTGAACAGCAGCAGGTGCAGTTTTAACGATAAAGTCAAAAGACTTATCTGTATAAACTGTGATCAACACCGGACAAACCTTTCCTGCTTTATCCTGGGTTCTAGCATTGAACTGCTTACAGAATTCCATGATATTCACACCCTTAGAACCGAGAGCCGGACCTACGGGAGGTGAAGGGTTTGCGGCGCCACCTTTAATTTGCAGCTTGACTAAACCAGCTACTTCTTTCGCCATTTTTCTATTTATTTATTTGGTTTGCGTGGCAGTGAGTGGGAAGCGAAGCGTAACATTAAAAAATGTCACCACTGCCACACGCTTTTAATTAACTTTCCTTTTCTACCTGCATATAACCCAATTCCAATGGAGTCTTTCTTCCAAAGATCTTCACTGTTACCTTGAGCTTTTTCTTCTCCTCATTGATTTCTTCAATGATTCCGCTGAAGTTGTTGAATGGTCCATCGATCACTTTCACATTTTCACCTACTACAAATGGAATATTCAATTCTTCTCCTGTCTCAGCCAACTCATCCACTTTCCCAAGGATGCGATTTACTTCAGACAAGCGGAGTGGGATAGGGTCTCCTTTTTTCTCAGCACCCAAAAATCCAATCACATTTGTGATATTCTTAATGATGTGAGGTATTTCACCGATAAGCGCAGCCTCGATCAAAACATAACCAGGAAGGTAGCTTCTTTCTTTGCTGATTTTCTTACCATTTCTAACTTGGAAAACCTTTTCGGTAGGAATCAATACTTGTGATACGAAGTCTTGCATACCACGGGCTTTGATCTCAGATTCGATGAATTCCTTGACCTTTTTCTCTTTCCCGCTAATTGCACGGACTACATACCATTTTTTTTCTATATCGCTCATTATCTGAATTATGATAAGAATGAGTAGATGAATCCAACTAATCCCTTCCAGATAGAGGTTTTATCGCCACTTACTCCGAATACGAAGTCCATAGCGAAAATAACCACTGTAAGGATAAGCATTGCGATAAATACGAGTACAGTGCTCTCCTGCAATTCGCGCCAGGTTGGCCAGGTCACTTTGTGCATGAGCTCGTTGTACGATTCTTCGATATATGTTTTGATACCTGCCATACGCTTGGTAATAAGTTCTGTTTGTCTTGCACAGGTGGAGAGATTCGAACTCCCATCAACGGTTTTGGAGACCGCTATTCTACCCTTGAACTACACCTGTTTTTTATGATCTGCCTTAAAACGTGAAAGTGAAGGTGAAATCTTTTGATGGATTTCACCTTCACTGATATTTTCACAAGTCTATTACTTGATGATTTCAGTAACCTGACCAGCACCTACGGTACGGCCACCTTCACGGATTGCGAAACGAAGACCCTTATCCATTGCGATAGGAGCGATCAATTTCACAGTGATTGAAACGTTATCACCAGGTACAACCATTTCGCGACCAGCTTCGAGGTTAATCTCACCTGTTACGTCTGTTGTACGGAAGTAGAACTGAGGACGGTATTTGTTGTGGAAAGGAGTGTGGCGACCACCTTCTTCTTTCTTCAATACGTAGATCTCAGCCTTGAATTCTGTGTGAGGAGTGATGCTGTTTGGAGCAGCGATTACCATACCACGACGGATATCGCTCTTTTCAACACCACGGAGGAGAAGACCAACGTTGTCACCTGCTTCACCACGGTCGAGGATCTTACGGAACATCTCAACCCCAGTACAAGTAGACTTCATTTTCTCTTCGTTGAATCCGATGATATCAACTTCGTTACCTGTGTTGATAACACCACGCTCGATACGACCAGTTGCTACAGTACCACGACCAGTGATGGTGAATACGTCTTCAACTGACATCAAGAATGGCTTCTCAACTTCACGAGGAGGAATTGGAATCCAGTTGTCAACTGCGTTCATAAGTTCGCGAACTGTGTCAACCCACTTTGGCTCACCGTTGAGGGCACCCAAAGCTGAACCGCGAATTACTGGTGTGTTGTCACCATCATATTCGTAGAAGCTCAAAAGCTCACGGATTTCCATTTCAACGAGGTCAAGAAGTTCCGCATCGTCAACCATGTCCACTTTGTTCATGAATACAACGATTTTTGGAACACCTACTTGACGACCAAGAAGGATGTGCTCACGAGTTTGTGGCATTGGACCATCAGTAGCAGCTACCACGAGGATAGCACCGTCCATTTGTGCAGCACCAGTAACCATGTTCTTTACGTAGTCAGCGTGACCTGGACAGTCAACGTGAGCGTAGTGACGGTTAGCAGTTGCATACTCAACGTGAGCGGTATTGATAGTAATACCACGCTCCTTTTCTTCAGGAGCTGCATCGATAGATGCGAAGTCTTTTTTCTCAGCAAGACCATCGGAGGCCAGAACGGTAGTAATGGCAGCTGTCAAAGTGGTCTTACCATGGTCTACGTGACCAATTGTCCCAATGTTTACGTGGGGTTTGGAACGGTCGAATGATTCTTTAGCCATAGCCAGATGATTTTTGTTTGTTTATCTTATTTTGATAATTCCGTAATTAATAAAAACACGCTTCTTTCTTTCACACATTTAGTCCACCGAAGTGGACTTTGAGCCGTTGACGGGAATTGAACCCGTGACCTCTTCCTTACCAAGGAAGTGCTCTACCCCTGAGCTACAACGGCTTGTCAGAGGCAGACAAGTTCAATAAAGAATGCCACACACTCTTTCCGTTTTTTTTGGCGGTCAATCAAAGCTTCCTCTGTTTGACCTAATACGCACCCAACGATACGTTTAAAATTCCCAAGAGCGGGAGACGAGGCTCGAACTCGCGACATTTAGCTTGGAAGGCTAATGCTCTACCAACTGAGCTACTCCCGCTTAACACCCTTTCAATACTCTTTTGATATTCGGAAAAGGTCACAAATATCACCCTTCAGTGGGGAGAACAGGATTCGAACCTGTGAAGGTGTAAACCAGCAGATTTACAGTCTGCCCTCGTTGGCCGCTTGAGTATCTCCCCTAAATGCTGGAGCCGGTGGAGGGATTCGAACCCCCGACCAGCTGATTACAAATCAGCTGCTCTGGCCAGCTGAGCTACACCGGCGTTAAACTTTTTTTGTTTGCTTCAAAGAACGTTCAAAAAAACACCCCCGTGGTGAACGGGGGTGCAAATGTAAAAAACAAATTTGTTCGAGCAAGTCTAAATGAAAATTTTTTTTAGACTTTCTTTATTTTTTTTGTTTCACCTTGTCAATTTGACGTCTCAAAGCATCTACGGCAACGTCTGTAGCCTCCTCAAACGTGCGACACTGCTTGCGTGCAAACAAATCGCGACCAGGAATGCTCAATTTGATTTCGGCTATCTTATTTTCATTCACATCGGATCGATCTAACCTTAAAAATACCTCTCCAAAAGTGATGCGGTCGTGAAAATGAGTCAACTTTTGCAATTTCTCCTCAATAAAACTGATGAGCTTGCGGTCCGCATCAAAATGAATGCTTTGAACTTGTACTTGCATAATGCTAAAAATTTAGAGGGTTTGACTTTTATTTACTACGAGGATGCAACTTAGAATGTATCCCCTTGAGTTTTTCGATGCTGTTATGTGTGTAAACCTGCGTAGCCGCCAAACTGCTATGTCCCAGAAGCTCTTTGATCACATTCAAATCAGCTCCGTTGTTCAGCATGTGCGTCGCGAAAGTGTGGCGCAATACGTGCGGACTTCGTTTCGATTGGGTGGTTACGGTCGAAAGATATGTTTTTACTGTTGAATAAACAAGGGATTTAGAAATTTTTTGACCCTTATCCGAAACAAAGAGCCAGCCCTCTGCAGTGCTGAGTCCTAAATCGTTACGAATATCCATGTAGCTTTGTACTTGTGCGGTCATGCGCTTTCCAACGGGCACATATCGCATTTTGTTTCTTTTTCCAAGAACCTTTATTTGTTCAAGACCAAAATCAATATCTCGATCCCGCAAATTCATCAATTCACTCAATCGTATGCCGGTCTCATAAAACAAACTAATTAGCAATTCATTACGAACGCTAGAAAAAGTATTTCCAGCTTTTTCAAATGTAATTTGCAACTCTGTTGTTTGACTTTCCTCCAAATATTGAGGCAATCGCTTGGGGATCTTAGGCTTCGCCAGACCCTTCATAGGATTCTTTTCGATTTCGCCTAACTTTATTAAAAATCGAAACCAAGCATTCAAACTACTGGACTTGCGATGCACTGAAGTGGCACTGTAGCCTTCTTCTATCAAACCAGCTAACCACGTGCGAATGATAGAGGCCGAAACTTCACGAGGCTCTATAATGTCATATTGACTCTTACAAAAACTTGAAAACTGTTCCAAATCCAGCTGATAGGCCGAAATCGTATGCGGAGAACTCCGCTTTTCACTTGTCAGATATGTTATGAAGACATCAAAATTCACAACAACAAAAAAAGGTAACTCCTTAGCCGAAACTAAAGAGTTACCTCAATATTGTAAACAAAGCAATGTTATTGCTCGTTCTGCTTCATCTGTGCTACGAAGACAGCGTGCTTGATCTCCTCACGGCGACGTACACTCTTCTTTGTGTAGGCTTGACGATTGCGAAGTTCCTTTACAACACCAGTCTTTTCAAACTTCTTCTTGAACTTCTTGAGTGCGCGATCAATGCTTTCGCCTTCTTTTACAGGTATAATTAACATTCTTTTCTTTCTTTAAAATGGGGTGCAAATATAGAATACTTTTTTAATCAGTCAACTATCCTTTCAAAATTTCTCTTGAAATTACTAATTTCTGAATTTCAGAGGTACCTTCACCTATTGTACAGAGCTTTGAGTCTCGATAAAACTTCTCTACTGGGAAGTCTTTCGTGTACCCATAGCCGCCAAATATTTGAACAGCATCTGTTGAAACTTTTACAGCAACTTCAGAAGCATAATACTTGGCCATCGCTCCCTCTTTCGTGACTTTCTGCTTATTATTTTTTAAATATGCTGCTTGATAGAGTAGGGCTTCGCTTGCTTCTATTTCAACGGCCATATCCGCAAGTTTAAACGCTATTGCCTGGAAGTTCGCAATGGGTTGTCCAAATTGCTCGCGTTCTTTGGCGTATTTAACGCTCGCTTCGTAGGCGCCTTTGGCAATTCCCATAGCGAGCGCACCGATTGATATGCGGCCACCATCAAGGATCTTCATCGCTTGCTTGAAACCGTCGCCGATATTTCCGAGTATTTGACTTTTATGAACGCGGCAATTATCGAATATTAGTTCTGCCGTTTCTGAAGCGCGCATGCCCAGCTTATTTTCTTTCTTTCCACCACTAAAACCTGGAGTGCCACGCTCAATGATGAAGGCCGTAATACCATTGCTATCCAAAAGCTCGCCTGTGCGAACGAGAACCACTGCAACTTCACCGCTAATACCATGGGTAATCCAGTTTTTCGTTCCATTGATTACGTAGTAGTCTCCATCTTGAACGGCAACGCATTTCATGCGCATCGCATCGCTACCGGTGTTGGCCTCGGTGAGGCCCCAAGCGCCAATCCACTCGCCAGAAGCGAGCTTCGGTAAATACTTTTTCTTTTGTTCTTCGTTTCCGAATTCAAGAATATGATTGGTGCAGAGGCTATTGTGAGCAGCCAGACTGAGTCCGACCGAACCGCAGACTTTCGCGACCTCTTCAATTACTTTAATGTATTCATTGTAGCCCATACCGCTTCCGCCGTACTCCTGTGGAACGAGCACTCCCATGAGGCCGAGCTCTCCCATTTTAGTAAAGACATCACGCGGGAATACTTGGGATTCATCCCATTCCATAACGTATGGACGTATTTCCTTCTCTGCAAAATCACGCACCATTTGCGCGATCATTTTCTGATTTTCCGTTGGTTCAAAGTTCATTGCTTTGTATATGATTTTTCAATAAAAAACGACATTTTGAATTGAATGTTCGTTTGGGCGGCAAATGTAATGATAGATGAGACTTAGCACCTTTAAGATTTGGTGTTAAGAATTCAAAAGCGTATAAATCCTGATATTATCGGATTCTATGAGTTTTCTGCCATTGAGCGGTGTTATCTCACTAATAAATGAGTATCCAATTACCTCTGCTCCCGCCATTGCAACAAGTTTTGCAGCTGCTGCAGCGGTACCCCCCGTGGCCAAAACATCATCATGAATCAAGACCTTTTGTCCTGGCTTTAGGGCGTCCTTATGCATTTCAATTACCGCTTCGCCATACTCCAATGCATAACTTACTGAATGCGCTTCCCGTGGCAACTTTCCTTTTTTTCTCACCAAAATAAATGGAATGTCTAATGCCATCGCCAACGGCAAGCCGAAGAGAAATCCCCGACTTTCCATTCCCAACACAGCGTCGATTTTTAGCCCTCGAAACTCCGAACGCATCGACTCTAAAATTTCTTTACACAACTCTGGATCTTGAAATATTGGCGTTATATCTTTATAGAAAATACCAGCCTTAGGAAAGTCAGGTACTACTACGATTGTGTTCTTTATCTTGTCTTCTAATGATTGCATATACTTGTGATATGCTACAAAAGTAAGCAAGCTTTCAATCATCATTAAATTTTAGATAATCGCACAATTGACTGATCTCTTCTTCAGACCAAATGCGCATTTTCAGCAAATCATCACATGACTTTAAAGCACCATGCTTTTGAAGATAAGCATGAATGATTTTAGCCTTTTTCCAACCAATATAGGGATGCTTTCCCATCAGGGAATCAGTGGCATTATTAATATTTATACGTCTAATGTTTTCGCCAAAGCAGCAGGTATGAAGCAAAACACTATCACAAATTTCACTTTTCAAATTATAGGTTTCGCGCACTTGAGAAGTATCGACAAAGCCTCCCAATGCGTCCCGGTATTTCAATATTTTTCTCGCCGAATATGCTCCTACTCCTCGAATAAGTGAGAGGGTAGTGGTGTCTACTTCATTGATGGGCAAATTCAATTTTCTCCATCGATTTTCGCGACTTTTATTCTGATCAAAGCGCTCATTAATGAAGTTGTTTCTGCGATTGGATGGTTCAAAGCGATGCACAAATTCATAGTCCTTAGTAGGTTTTTCCGTGCTATCACCAAAGTAATGCACGATGTCAATCTGAATCGGCTCTTTCTTGAAAAAAAATGGCAACAACCATTGGACCGTTCCGACTATCACAACCATCACTACCAAGAAGAGAATGCCATTTTTTTCTTTTCTGGAAAAAGTCAAAAGGTCTTTGAATGTCTCTTTATTCATGCAGCGAAACTATACACCACATGCGTTATTGCGACCGTATAAATTATGGAATATTATGCCTTATTTATGTCTTGATATGACGCCACTTTTTACTCTAGATAAATAGGATTGCATATCGGCTCTGACTTCGCTGCTCATGATGAGAAGGCCAATGATATTCGGAAATGCCATGGCCAAAATCATCATATCTGAAAAGTCCATAACTGCGCCCTTACCACTGGAGGCTCCGACCAGCGTGCAGAGTAAAAAGATAATTTTGAATGTAAGTTCACTCTTTTTGCCTTCTCCAACCAGATAGGTCCATGATTTCAAACCATAGTACGACCAGCTAATCATAGTGCTAAACGCGAAGAGAAATATGGCAATAGTCAATAAATAATCAAAGCCTGCAAACTGCGATTTGAAAGCGGCATTGGTGAGCGCAACGCCATCCAGTCCTTGCGGATCCTGAGCGAATCCGGTGAATATTAGAACCAGTGCAGTCATTGTGCAAATGACGACAGTGTCTATAAATGGTTCCAGTAATGACACAATTCCTTCGCTTACTGGTTCGTCTGTTTTTGATGCACTATGGGCGATGGAAGCGCTTCCAACGCCAGCTTCATTGCTAAATGCTGCTCTGCGCAGCCCCATGATAAGTACCCCCAGAAAACCACCTTTGGCTGCGTCAGCATTAAATGCGCCATTAAAAATTTGCGAAAATGCCGTCCCAATAAAATCGTAATGCATTCCTATGATGACAAGAGCTACACTCACATAAAGAATTACCATTAGCGGTACAATCTTGTCGGTCACCTTAGCGATAGATTTGATTCCACCAACAATTACCAAACCCGTCATCACCGCGAGAATAGCACCAACAAGCAAGCTATGATTGGAAAGCGAAGGGAATACAGTAGATAATTGCAAAAATGTTTGGTTGGCTTGGTACATATTTCCGCCACCAATGCTGCCTCCAACACATAGAATCGCGAATATCACTGCTAAAACCTTTCCAAGCTTTCCTAATTTTCTCTTTTGAAGTCCCTTGCTCAAATAATACATCGGACCGCCGCTGATACTTCCATCTGAATTGATGTTTCTGTATTTAACGGCAAGAGTGCATTCTACAAATTTGCTCGACATTCCGAGCAAACCTGCGGTAATCATCCAAAAAGTGGCGCCCGGCCCGCCCACAGCCATGGCAGTGGCAACACCCGCAATATTTCCCATTCCTACAGTACCAGATAGAGCAGTGGCGAGTGCCTGAAAATGTGATACTTCACCTTTATCTTCAGGTTTATCGAATCGACCTCGTATCAAATCAATTGAATGCTTGAAGCCCCTCACATTGACGAAGCCCATTTTTATGGTGAAAAAAATCGCTCCGAGCATGAGCCAAACTACCACTAATGGAATGCTGATCTTCTTTTCATCGCCATTCGGATGCAGCACAGGTTGGCCACTTTCATCGATTATTCGAGGATCGTATAGTCCCAAGGCTGCGAAAGGGTCACTAAATAGGGCAATGCTCACCCATTCAACAAAAGGTGTGAATATAGAATTCACTTTTTCTTGGCCGCTTGATGGAGCAATTTCAAAACGCTGCACATAGACTTGTCCAGCGGCGTCAGTCACTTCAACATTATAAGTTTTTCCTTCTTCGAATCCTCCAGCTTCTGTTGCACCAAGTGAAACATCTTGTTTTGACCATTTTATCTTGATTGGAACGAAACCATTGTCCTTGAACAGAATACTAGCTTTCCCATCTTTGATCTCTGCACTTGGATTCTCAGTGATTATTTCAAAGTTGGTAGCGAATAAATGATTCGAAAAGACAAGCAGAAAAGCTAATATGCTGGTTTTTGGAAGGTTAAAAAATCTCATAGGCGCAAATAAAAGCATCTTCGCATAATTGTGTATATCGTGTGAATATTCTGTTAATTGTTATTTATCCACAAACTCGCATCTTTGCGGCGTTATGGCAGAGAATTTCATTGTTTCAGCGCGTAAGTACAGACCCGACACTTGGGATACAGTGGTGGGGCAGAAGCATATTACTTCGACGCTTCAGAATGCCATCAACAACAATCAAATCGCTCAGGCATACTTGTTTACCGGTCCAAGAGGGGTTGGGAAAACAACGTGTGCGCGTATCTTTTCGAAGGCCGTCAATGGTCAAATTGATCAAGACATTCAGGATTTACAGTTTAATATTTTTGAACTGGATGCGGCCTCCAACAACTCTGTAGATGATATCCGTGTCATCGTTGATTCCGTTCGTATACCTCCGCAAGCCGGAAAGTACAAGGTGTACATCATCGACGAGGTTCACATGTTGTCTCAAGCAGCTTTCAATGCTTTTCTTAAAACATTGGAAGAGCCGCCAGCGCATGCGATTTTCATCTTAGCAACAACAGAGAAACACAAGATTTTACCTACGATTCTCAGCCGATGTCAAATATTTGACTTCAACAGAATCAAGGTAAAGGACATGACCGAACACCTTGCGTCAATCGCCGCAAAGGAAGGTGTCACCGCTGAGCCAGATGCGCTGCACGTTATTGCCCAAAAGGCAGATGGTGCTATGCGTGATGCGCTTTCCATCTTTGATCAGGTAGTTGCGTTTTGTGGTAGAAATCTGACTTATCAAAGTGTAATTCAAAACCTTAATGTTTTGGATTATGAATATTATTTCCGACTCACAGACTTTATCTTAAAAGAAGATATCCCTGGTGCTCTGATGCTGTTCAATGAAGTGTTGAACAAAGGATTCGATGGACATCATTTCATTACAGGTCTTGGTTCGCACTTTAGAAACCTCATGGTTTGTAAGGATCCCATTACGCTTCAACTATTAGAAGTGAGTGAAAATGTGGCTGCAAAGTATGGTCAGCAAGCCCAAGAGACAGACATTCGCCTTTTGATTAAGTCAATGGAGCTGGTGAATGAATGTGATACTCAATACAGAACGAGTAAACATCCTCGACTACTCGTGGAACTCACCTTAATGCAAGCTTGCAGTATTCTCTACAATCAAAGAGAAGGTGAAAAAAAAAAATAAAAATTAAACCGTTCCGCTCTGCGGAAACTTCTCCGAATCTTCAAACTGCTCCCGTGAAACCCGCACCAGTGGCGACAGCCAATGTTGCTAATCCTACTATGGTGGTTAAAGAAACAGTGGCTTCAAGCATCAAGCCTTCTGCGGAGAACAGAGCGAAAATCTTTAGCAGTCCCGATTTTATTTCTATCAAACAACTCACCAGCACCGCTAAAGCAGCTGTCGAATCAGTGACACAGGCTATCGCCGAAACACAGCAGGAGGAACGATTAAGAGAGTTTAATCAACAAGAGTTTGAAGAAGCGTGGAAAGATTTCACTGTAAAAAAGCTTGCGACAAACGCCTTGGCACAAAGTGCGTTTCAAGTGGCACTGCTCAAGCTCAATGAAGATTATTCTGTGGAGGTTTCTTTCCCAAGTACCACTCAGGAATATTATTTTAACGACTTAAAAAGTCAACTCGCTGAGTTTTTGAAGAATGAATACCGCATGAATGGCATCACCTACAAAGTGATGGTTCAACGCAGCGACGAAGTGAGAATGACCTCAGTCATGAGTGAAAAGGATAAATTTGAAGCAATGCGCGAAAAGAATCCTGCTCTGGAAGAATTGCGCAGAAAATTCAATCTGGAAATTCCTTTTTAAGACTTAGAAGCGAACTCGAGAATTTCTTTCGAAAAATTATCCCAACTCAATTTCACTTTTAAATAGCTCATGTGTTGCGCCCAGTGATTTTTTGGAAAAGAAAAGAACTTTTCAATGCCCGACACTATTGCAGCAGTCTCTGGTTGAGGAACAATGATTCCTGTCTTTTCATCCGCAATTATTTCTTTCAATCCTCCTACATCCGTTGCAATGATTGGAATTTCGAAGTGAAAGGCTATGGCAGAAATACCACTTTGAGTGGCTGTTTTATAGGGCAGAACCACCGCATCGGAAGCTCCAAAAAGCACAGGCACTTCATGGTCAGCGATGTATCCTACTTTTAAATAAACCGAATGTTTGTTCGGTAGTTGATCAATTTGATTTTGATAGCTATCAAAACTACCATAGGATTCTCCGGCAATAATGAGTTGATATTCATCGCCTAATTTACCGAAGGCATCAATCAATAAATCAAGTCCTTTATAGTCGCGAATAAATCCGAAGAAGAGAAGGGTCTTCTTGTGAGGACTGAGCCCAAGCTTTTCAATGGCTTGTTGTCGTGGCATCAACGCTCCAAAATGATCGTATAACGGATGCTCTTTCAACAATATACGCGCATCAGGTTTGAGTGATAATATATCTTGTCGCACACTGTCGCTCATTGCGACGAACATGTCGTTTCGATTTAAAAAATATTTGGCAAATGCTTTATCAAAAAACTTTCGCTCGTGAGGAATTGCATTATCTACAATCGTCATCACCTTGGTGCCTTTGGATTGAAGGCTGCCAGCCACGTATCCGAGGCAGGGTGCCATGTAAGACATCCAGTATTTCATTACCAACAAATCGGGTTTCTCCGCAGCTATTTTCGAGGCCGTTGACATCCAATTAAATGGATTCACTGAATCGAGCACACGAACGGAAGGGATGGCATCTGCGATATCATCCTCAGAAACCATCTGTGTTTTGCCAGGAAATAAAATCTCAGGGTATTGGCGTGTGAATGTATAGGCTGTCACATTGTGTTCCTTTTCCATCGCTCTGTAAAGAGAGCCATTGAATTGGGCAATGCCACCTCTAAATGGATAGAAGGTTGATAGATAAGCTATTTTCATTCTTTGATTAATCCAATGATTTCATTGTAAACTCGATCTACACTAATATCGTTCATGCAGTGATTGGCACGTGAGCATTTACTTCCATAATAGCAATCGCAACCACTCGTAGGCTCCACAATTACGCCCTGGCCGTAAAGTTCGAATTCATATTTATTGAAAATATTATTGAACAATACCATCTTCTTATCCAAGCCCAGAGCGATATGCATCATCATACTCACTGCAGTGACTATCACATCACAATGACTAACCAACGCAATAAATTCATCCAATTGAAAATGTCCAGGGTAAAAACAACCGGTCGCTTGGACATAATAACTATTGACGTCGTCTTCATCTTTTCCACCGAGTACGATTGGATAGTAACCGTTTTCTTGAAGTTTTTTTATGAGCGCAATCCAGTTGTCTTGCGGCCATAGGCGTGTTTGCCAGCGCACTCCACATCCAGTATTCAAACCAATGATTTTCTTACCAGCAGCTTCTTCGTGCAGGGTATTCCATTTCGCTGCAAGTTTCTCATTGTAGTTGAGCTTGTATTTTTCTCCTCTAAAATCAAGATGACAGATTTCAAAAATCTCTTCCAAATAGTTTTTGGTGTTATGCTTTGAAATATTGTCAAACAATCCGGTTACAAGCTTGTGTTCAGCGGCAGGAGTCGCCGCATCAATATGATGGTTGTTGAGAATAAATCCAAACTTTTGTGTGCTCGATACTTCTGCAAGTAGGGCGCAAGCCTCGATCTCTTTATCCAGATTGATAGCGATATCGTAGGTCTGAGTTTTTATTTTATAAAATGAAAGAAAATCAGGTGTATAGATCTCGTCGATCATTTCTTTTGGTAGAACCGCAGGACTCTGAGTCAACCACGTCACGTGACTTTGTGGATGCTCTTGCTTCAAGCGCGTGAGTAGTGGTGTAGTGCGAATAACATCACCGATAGCTCCAAGTTTGATGATAAGAATCCGTGTTTTGATTGGATCATATTCGTCGCAGGAAGAACAAACTTTGCCCCTTTCTTTATTGGGTTTGCAGGGTATGCCTCCACGAAAGAGCCGACAGTCATATTTTATTGAATTGTATTCGGACATGCCGCGAAAATAAACTGCTTCTTTGAACTTTCAGCGTTTCTTATGGTTTTGAGGGTTGTATTATTTCATCATGAAACTCATCACCTCCCTTTTTACAGCATTCTTGCTGTCCACTATCGTTTTGTCACAAGCGACTATCAACGGTTCTGTAGTTGTTAAGGCTACAAATGAACCCATTCCATTCGCTCCTGTTGTCATCCAAGGTACAACTACCGGAGCAAATACCGATTTGGATGGAAATTTCAGTATCACTGGTTTAAAGCCAGGACTTTACAATGTTGAATGTAATTACGTAGGTTATAAAAAGCAGGTCATATTTGAAATTGAAGTTACCATTGACCGACCAGCATTTGTAAAATTTGAATTGGAAGAAATTTCAACAGAAACCAAGACGATTGAAATTGTGGCTTCTGGGGTTTCGAATGTGGAGGAGTCACCGATTTCTGTGCGCACGATTGGAACCAATGAAATCAAGCGCAATCCTGGTGGTAACCGTGATATTTCCAGAGCAATACGCTCTTTGCCTGGTGTTGCCGCTATTCCTAGCTTCCGAAACGATATCATCATTCGCGGCGGTGCTGCCAACGAGAACAGATTTTATATTGATGGTATTGAAATCCCGAATATCAACCACTTTGCAACGCAAGGTGCTAGCGGTGGTCCTGTTGGATTGATCAATGTGGATTTGATTCGAGAGGTGGAGTTCTATTCTGGTGCTTTCCCCGCTGCGCGAGGTAATGCCCTGAGTTCCGTGCTAGAGTTTGGATTTAAAGAAGCTCGAAAAGATAAATGGACTGCAAACTTTGTTGTTGGCTCAAGTGATATTGGTGTCACAACAGAAGGCCCCACGGGCGACAAGTCTGGTCTTATCCTCTCGGTTAGAAGAAGTTATTTACAAGGTCTTTTCTCTGTTCTTGGGCTTCCATTTTTACCAACCTACAACGATATCAACTTAAAGTGGAAATACAACATCAACGAGAAAAATCAAATCACCATTATCGGTGTTGGTGCGTATGATCAGTTTCGCCTAAATACTGATTTGGCGAGTGATACAACGTCTGAGGATTTTTTGAGAAACACCTACATACTTGACAATCTCGTGGTTAATGAGCAATGGAATTATTCCACAGGTATCAAGTGGGATCGTTTTTCAGAGAAAGGAAGAACTTCTCTCATTCTCAGTCGCAACGCGCTACAGAATGATGCCTTCAAATATGAAAACAATGACGAAAGTCTTCCAAGAACCTTTGATTACACCAGTCGTGAAACGGAAAATAAACTGAGATTGGAGCATAAACTCAATCTGTCGAATGGTTGGAAACTCTTGGTGGGTGCGGGTGCTGAGTATGCGCAGTTCACAGTAGGAAATACGGGCTTTGTTTTCAATCCACTTTTAGACTCAGCGGTGAGAGTGACTCAAAATACTTCGTTAGATCTCTTCAAGTATGGAGTATTCGCTCAGAGTAGTAAAGTATTACTCGATAATAAACTGATTTTATCTGGAGGACTTCGTTTGGATGGAAATGACTTCAATACGAGCATGACCAATGCGTTGAATCAATTTTCTCCACGAATTTCATTGAAGTATCGATTTGCTCCGCAATGGAGTTTCAATGCAAATACAGGTATTTACTATCAACTGCCAGCATATACAGTGCTTGGGTTTGAAACGAATGGTCAATTGATCAATACTGACGCCTCTTATATCAGAAACGTTCAATACGTTGCAGGTTTCGAATACGACTGGTCTGCACGTAACTCTATCATCACCGTAGAAGGTTTTTATAAAGACTATAGCAACTATCCAATCAGTATCTCAAAGGGTGTGAGTCTAGCTAACCTCGGAGCCGACTTTGGAGTTATTGGTAATGAAGAACTGGACTTCATTGGTTTAGGTCGCGCTTATGGTGCAGAGTTCTTATTCCAACAACGCTTTTTTCAAGGGTTTTATGGGATTTTGGCCTACACCTTTGTCAGAAGTGAGTTTACTGACATTCGAGGCAACTATGCACCCTCTAGTTGGGATAGCCGACATTTGATAAGCGCCACCGCTGGCAAGCAATTCAAAAACAATTGGGAAATTGGCGGACGATTCTTATTCAGCGGTGGATTACCATTCACTCCAGATGATGTAGCGAGCTCAATGCTTATTAGCAATTGGGAAAGGTTTGGTATCGCGCTAAACGATTGGTCGAGGCTGAACTCACAGCGTATAGAAGCATTTCATCAGCTCGACATAAGAGTGGATAAGAAGTGGTTCTTTACCAAGTGGTCTTTGAATTTATTCTTGGATATTCAGAATATTTATAATAGAGAAAATGAGGTAAAACCATTGCTAGACGTGGTGCGCAATAATCAAGGGCAGCCGGTAGTTGACCCCAACAATCCAAACAGCTATCAGCCTAATTTTATAAGAAATACAAACGGAACGATATTGCCAACAATTGGAATCATCATAGAGTTGTAAATTTGTACTCATGAGGGTTGACAAATATTTATGGTGCATTCGAGCTTTTAAAACCAGAACCATCGCTGCGACTTATTGCAAGTCAGAAAAGGTTTGGGTGAATGGAGAGCTCATCAAAGCTTCAAGAGAATTGAAGATTGGTGATATAATCAAAATCCGAAAAGGACCTGTTCACTTTAGCTTTAAAGTAGTGAGTTTTCCGACCAGCAGGGTAGGAGCGAAGCTTGTTTCAACCTACACTCTTGACGTCACGGCTCCAGAGGAAATTGAAAAAATGGAGCGCATTCGCTTGCAAGCAAATCTTGATAGACCCCGAGGCTTAGGTCGTCCTACAAAGCGCGACCGCCGCGAGCTCGACGAATTCTTTGATTTTGATTTTGAAGATGAAAACATTTGAAGTTAAAATCATATCTCCCGACTTGACGCGCCCTTTAAGGCATAGAGTTTTGTGGCCACATATTGAAAAAGTAGAAGATTGTGTCATCGATATTGATGGGCGCGCCGACGCCATTCATTTAGGTGTTTTTGATGGTGAAAAAATAGTTAGCATCGGAAGTCTCTTCCAGATGGATTCAAATAAAATTCAGTTCGAAAAACAGTATCGCTTACGCGCGATGGCAACGGATCCAGATTATCGCGGCCAAAATGCAGGACGAGTTCTAATTGAAAAATCCTTTGAATTACTCAAAGAAAAAGGTGTGGATGTGCTCTGGTGTGATGCTCGAAAAATAGCAGTTGGTTTTTATGAATCACTTGGTTTTTCCAAGCTTCCAGAAGAGTATGAGGTGCCCAAAATCGGTCCACATTATTTTATGTGGAAAGAGTTGTAGAGACTTCTAATGTCTATCTTTGCCCGCAATTTAAAAATTACAACATGCCTTCAGTAAGCAATAAAGCGGTTTCAATGCCAGCTTCGCCAATCCGCAAATTGGTGCCTTTTTCAGAAGCAGCAAAGAAAGCAGGACGCAAAGTCTATCACCTCAACATTGGTCAACCCGATATTGAGACACCAGAAATTGTAATGCAGCGCATCAAAGAGACTCAAATCAAAGTAATTGAGTACAGCAATTCTGAAGGAATGGCTCAATATCGCAATGGCTTGGTAGAGTATTATACCAGCAAGAATATTCAGATTGATGCTTCGAACATCATGATCACAACCGGAGGTTCTGAAGCTTTGGTATTTGCATTTATGACGTGCTTTAACCCAGGTGATGAAGTGATCATTCCAGAGCCATTTTACGCAAACTACAATGGTTTTGCTGTTATGGCTGGGGTAAAGGTGGTGCCGGTGACGGCTTCTATCGAAAATGGGTTTGCTTTGCCTCCAATTGCTGACTTCGAGTCGAAAATTACCGACAAAACAAAGGGTATTTTAATTTGCAATCCGGGTAATCCTACTGGATATCTCTATAGCCAAAATGAATTGGAACAATTGAGAGATTTGGTGAAAAAGAATGACCTCTTTTTGTTCGCCGACGAGGTTTATAGAGAGTTTATGTATGATGGTGCCATTCCTTATTCAGTAATGAATTTGGAAGGTCTTGATAATAATGTCATCATGATCGATAGCATCAGTAAGCGCTATTCAATGTGTGGTGCTCGCATTGGTGCGATGATTACAAGAAATAAAGACGTGATGAGTGCCGCGTTGAAATTTGCACAAGCGCGTTTGTCTCCTCCTACATTTGGACAATTGGCGGGCATTGCTGCTCTTGAGACACCGCAATCATATTTTGACGGAGTAGTGTCTGAATACGTTCACAGACGTGATGTATTGGTAGATGGTCTCAATAAAATTGAAGGAGTAACGTGTCCAAAACCACAAGGTGCTTTTTATTGTATTGCACAATTACCAATTGATGACGCAGATGCGTTCTGTCAGTGGATGCTCGAAAAGTTTGAGTACAATAACCAAACGGTAATGATGGCGCCTGCTACAGGATTCTATGCGACTCCAGGATTGGGAAAAAACCAAGTGCGTCTTGCTTATGTGCTCAATATAGAGTCTTTGCAGAATGCCGTTAAATGCCTTGAGGAGGCGTTGAAGGTATATCCTGGACGTATCTAAGATTTACTTTTTTCTAATATTTGTTTTTTCACTCTGCTGAGTGCTTCAGGAGTTATGCCGAGGTACGACGCAATGTGATGTTGTGCTACACGCAGTTCCATGTGCGGATACTTTTTTACCAGATTCAAGTATCGCTCCTCTGCACTTTTACTCATATTAGAAATCATGCGCTGTTGCGACGCCACCAGCGCATTCTGAATCAAGATACGAAATGATCGCTCCAGCTTGGGAACTTGAGCATACAACCATTCCATATCTTGACGATCGAATAAAAAAAGTTCGCACTCTTCCAATGCCTCGATGGTATAATCTGCTGGCTGGCCGGTGACAAAACTCATAATGTCGCCTGCCCACCAATCCTCAAAACCAATCTGAACAACGTGCTCATGGGCTTTATCGTCCGTGTAGTACATCCGAAAACACCCCTTATTCACGTAATACTGATACTTGCAAACGTCTCCTGCAGCGGATATAACTTCCTTTTTTTTAAAAGTCTTGACAATGATTTTTTTGGTAATAAAATCAAACTCAGCATTGTTAATACTGATGCGCCTTTCAAGATGTTTGCGAAGATTATCGAACATTATTCAACTGAAAGTTTTATTGTTTGAGAGTGGTGTCCATCTGAGACGTTAACCATATAAAGCCCTGCGGGCAAATTGGCCAGGTTTAAGGTAATATCCTGAGAGTTGTCATTTCTTACCTGCTGCTGCTCAAAACAAAGCGAGCCTCCCAAATTGAATATTTTAACCGAGATATTACTGCCCATTCCGTAGGTGCGCAAACGAGCCTCACCACTTGCTGGATTTGGGAAAATCAGAACTTTAGATCCATGAATTATCGGTTCTTCAATATTGACAGTAAGATTAGTGGCAAAATAAAAATAGTGATCGATTTCTCTACCAAAGTCCGCATTGAACATTCTGAAATCAGGACCATTAACGCGATCAAGAGCTGCCGAGCCATTTCCGTCGTTATTTGCAAAAAAGCTAAGTCCATCGCCGCCATTATCATTAAGCTTAAAACGATAGCAGCCTTGATTGAGGGTCAAAGTATCACGGTAAGTTGTGTTGGCAAGAGGGAAAGATGTGCGCTGAGCTACAATGTTGTCGTTGATATCATACAGTGCCCAAGAATTTTCCTGATTGGCATTGTTCGTTCTAACTACCACAATTATTCGATTTTCATTAAGCGCAGTGTATGAATAAACCGGTGGACGGTTGAATTTGCTTTCCGCATGATTGTTTGACTCGTTTTCGTCACCGCTTAGGTCAACAATGAAATTTAGAAGACCGCTTCCTCCTTCCCACATAATAGGGTCACTGTATGTAAGTTCGACCACAGCACTTTCCATGAAATCAAGGTTTCCAGTCCACTCAAAAGTTTGTGTAGCGCCACCTGCAACTCGGTATGTGAGAGTAGCAGCAGTGACTGGTTGTGCTCCTCTATTCCTAATCACAACTTTCGGATTATCGCACATAGGGTTCATTCGGCTATCAATTTTCCAATTACTCGGAGCAATTATTCTATCAATTTCCAAATCGTTTTGTTGATTTATTGGACCATAGAAAATTGCTTGTGATTCGGTGACATAGTTTCCATAAGGATCGTGTTCTATGTCATAATCAACTGAGACTTCATTGTTTGTCACAAATGGAGTTAATTCAAATTCTTGTATCGTACCTTCTTGACCTGGGCACCAACCTGCGCGCGCATAAATCCAAGTACCTCCTTGCGGATAAAGAGGATTTAAATCACAGTCCTCCATGATTTCCCAGCTCCACTCGGTGTCTCCATTGACTTCTACACGATGTGTATTGAAGCAAAACTCTCCACAGTTATTGTTGTCGAAGCCAAAGCCATGACCTGTTACTGTGGTGCGAAGTTTTACACCAACTTCATCTTCCTCCCGAGTGAGCGTTCGTTCGGTAACATTTTGATCAAATGTGTTCAGTTGAAAGTCACCATTCCACACATTTTCTATTCGCTTCACTTCACGAACTTCAGGACCCTCAATAAACACAAACTTTAAATCAAGGAGTTCTTGCCAATTTCCAGCTTCTAATTCCACTTCCCCATGCAACAAAGGTTCGAAGTCTGTAACATCGTAAATCCATGTCCAACCATCGGGTCCTAAAGTGAGATTGATTCCATAAGGAGTAATGTATCTGCCTAATTCAATTCTATTCTTCACAAAAAATGGTTCCTGATAATAGTCGATTATCTCGTTATTGATGGAGTAGGATCCTGCGATAGCAGTTGAGTCCAATTTCATTCCTGTGGGAGAAAATATGTAGGAATATCCTCCTTGCCAATGGTATGAACGGCTTATGACGACTGGCTCATAGTTTTGAATTTCAAACTCCTCCAAGGAAGTTTGAGGACGTTCCCAAACAAAGGATCCAATTGTATTTTCGGAAACAGATGTATAGTCACCTCTGTAAAATGTAACAGCAGGACGCTGACTCACAGCGGTCGCTCCTAAAAAGAGCTGATCGCCTGGAACTAATCGGCGATGAGGGCTTCCAACGTGATAACTTGAAAAATTACTATTCCAATCGTCAGTTAAGTCATAATTTGGATCATCGAATTTATGATATAGCAGAACGTCTGGCGAAAATGTCGATATCGGGATTACACCAGTACGCATCAATGTCAAGATATCTGATGCTGGCAAGGTGCTTTTCAAAATAACAAATTCATCCAATGCGCCGTTGTAGAAGTTGACAAATGAGGAAGCGCCTCCAATGGTAAGTCTGACTATTTCTCCGATGCTCTTGGTCATTCCCGTGAGCGCATGAAATTGAACGCCATTCACAAAAATTCGCATCACCCCAGTGCTCGCGTCCTTTGTGAATGCCCAATGATTCCATTTGCCTTCATACTGGGACTCGCCAGCAATTTTATCGATGCGGTCGTAACCGTTATTATCCGCGCCGCAGTCCCAATAAACGCGACCATTACTCCATGGCGTATGCGAATTGAGCACTCGCGCATTCATACTGTTGACCGCCTCGAACGTCGTACCATTTTCAGGTTGGAATGCAGGGTCTCCAAACATCCAAAATGCAACGGTGATGTTATTGTTTAGCTGGCTAAGCTGGTCGATGTGAGCAACTACCAGGTCTCGTTCATTAAAGTGAGCGCTGAGATTGCTTTGATGACTCTCCACACCTCCAATTACAGACGATTCGGAGACTATAGGAATTGTACTTAAAAGTTGATAGTTTGTATATGAAAACTCTATGCTAATGTCTGACGTACCATTCCAAACGAATGGAGTGGAGAAGAAGAAGTCCACATTTTCATTAGCTGAAAACTCTGTATCGCTATCGTAAACGGTAGTCCAGTTATTTTCAATGAAAGTATTGAGACCAGTAATAAGTCCTTGACGAATTCGAATCTTTAATCTTTTTACCAAACCCGAGTTGTCTCCAGCCTCAAGGCTAATTTTATCAATTTCACCAGCGGTGAGGCCCATCGCATTGAGTTCTTCATTGGTCCACACAAATTGTGACCTTCCCGCTAAAGAATTTCCAAAAAGAGAAAGAGTCCCATTCGTATTGAGAGGAGCAAACGCGCTTTCACTGATAATTTCAGTAATGGTACGACGCTCGTTGGTGTATTGATACTCGTCTGTCACGAGATTATCACTAATAAGCGCCTGCTGAAAACCTAAATTATTCCACAGATAACGAGGGTGAGTTGCGGCATTCGAATCCAGGATGCCAGTATTTTCATATAGGTAGGTATAGGTTAAATAATCCCACTCTCCACAAGGAAAACCGAGGTTTCCGGCTGTTCCATCCTCAAAGCATTTGAGGTTGTGATACATCAAAACCTTTTGATAGGTGGTACCATCATCAGCGGGGAAGGTGAAAAAACGTCGACCTGGAGAGTCGTAGGCCGTGTTGGGATTATTTTGGGCTTCCCATGTATAGGTTTGGACAATGGTGGTATCACCAGGATTTGCGCTTATGCTCGCGGCAAGGGCAAAGAAAGTACAAAAAGAAAAAAACAATTTCATGGTTTGGAGAAGATGATTTTTTTCAAAGAAAACCTATTTCTCCTAAAGCATGAAATTGTTTTTCACAAATTCGAGGAAGTCAAACTTACTTTTCTACCTCCGCAATGGCGTCGATATCTATCTGCATATACAGATTAAAGTTCGCAGGAGTTTCGGAAAGAGTTCCTTTGAAGAAAATTTTTAAAGCATCGCTATCCGTAAAATATTGCTGAATCTTTGCAGTCTCAGCACTCGAAAACTCAATTTTTGATAGCTCTGTCTGAGTCATACTCTCTTGCAGATTAAGGCTTGGAATTAAAAACTCTGTTCCTGCCGTGGCCATTTCTTTGCTTCCGAATCCAATGCTTCCATTGAAGGTTGTATTTGGGCCATTCCAATATTCGAAAATCTTATATTTTATGCCAACTAATTCATAGCGTTTAATGTTGTCTTTCACCTTTGCGAGGTCTTGATTATTGGCTAAAACATCGGCAATGTCAGACAAGTCAACAACGAAAGATCCATTATTGTCAGCTTGAGCCTGTACTGGGAATCTAACTTCTATTGTAGTTGAAAATTTTTGGTCTTTGAACTTCTCACATCCTGTAAAAAGAAGTAAAAAAGTCACACCTAAAATTAGTGATAAAAGAGACTTCATTGGTTGAATATTTAGTGTTGTGGTATGCAAAGATATGGAACATAGATTTTTATGCACTTAAGTTCCTGTTTTTTTGGGGGAAAATAAAATCTATGAACGAACACTTTCTACACTTTTTATGGCGCTATCTGGGCTTCGAAAGAACGGACTTGGCAACGGAATCGGGCGATGCAATTGACATTCTTTTTCCTGGTAATTACAATCGACTCGGTGGCCCTGATTTTATGAATGCCCGTGTGCGCATTGGTGATACCTTGTGGGTCGGACATGTAGAGATTCATGTGCACTCAGGCGATTGGCTCAAGCACGGACATCAACATGACGATCATTACAAGAATGTAATCTTACATGTAGTCTATACGAATGATAAAAACATCTCTATTCTTCATGAAGGAGACTTGCCAGTGCTGGTATTGAAAGATAGAATTCGACCGGAGTCATTCGAGCGATACCAACTTTGGATGAAGAAAATGGATAGTCCTATCGCTTGTGAATTGAAGCAATCAGCTCCTCCGCAAGTAATATTGGAAGGTTGGAAGTCTCGATTGCTTGTGGAGCGAATTGAAATGAAAAGTGCATTGATACTTGAATTACTCGAAGAATGTCAGGGACGTTGGCAAGATGTCTTCTACATCAAACTGGCGAGAAGTATTGGGCAAGGGCCTAATGCGGCATGCTTTGAGCAATTGGCAAAAGCTGTTCCTCTAGCCTTAATTCACAAATACAGAGATCAGCCACTGCGGTGCGATGCACTTTTGTTTGGTATGAGTGGATTGCTCGATAGAGTAGAGGATCCCGATGAATATGTCCAAGGATTACTCGCTGAGTTTACCTTCCTAAAAGCAAAACATGGGATTGAAAGTATGCCAGGACTTATGTGGCATTTCCGTGGTGTTCGCCCTCAAAATTTCCCCACGATTCGCATCGCACAGCTTTCCGCAATTTTACGTAAACATGTCTCCCTTTTTCAATTCGTTATCACATGCTCTTCGATTAAAGAGCTCAAAGAATTGTTTTCCGTTAGCATTGATGATTACTGGACTCATCATTTTCACTTTGGAGAATCAACAGTTCTTTCATCATCAAAAAAATTAGGAGATTTTATGCTTAATGGAATATTACTGAATGCCGTTGCCATCGTGCTGTTTTCTATGGGGAGGTATGAATCGAACACCAAACTCACCGATTTGGCGCTCTTCATTTATGAAAATTGCAAAGCCGAACATAACCACATAACTTCTCTTTGGATGGAGCTAGGCATTGAGGTTCGACATTCAAGCGATTCTCAGGCATTGATTCAACTTTATCATGATTACTGTGAGAGAAAGCGCTGTCTTGAATGTTCCATTGGTCATTACTATCTTTCCCAACATCAGTGAAAAGAGTTCAGTTATTTTGTTGGAATTTCAACAACTTAAGATTCTCGATCAGGGCAAAAAATAATATCGCTATATTTGTGCATCACTTTAAATACTTCAACCAAATTTTTTCCCAAGGAGTGCGCAATGAACCGAATTATTCTTGATTTTTTTGAGAAACAAACGTTTGGTGTTTGTGCCTGGCTCGCCACTAAAATGGGCGTGCGGGTGAAGAAAGTCCGTTTGAGCTTTATCTACTTATCCTTTCTCACGTTTGGAAGTCCAATTTTCGTTTACTTGGTTTTGAAATTCTGGAAAGAAAATTCTCACATTTTCAAACCATGGAAATGGGGATCGAAGATTGGAGAGTTGGGTAATAGCTAGTATGTGGTTCAAAATCAGCTATTTAGACGGTTTTAATTTTCTTCTTTTTCTTTTTGGAGACTCCATCAAGTCTCCGTATATTTGCCGTCCAATTTTTTAAATCATAAACAATTCAAAATCAATGAACCGTTACGAAACTGTTTTCATTATGACTCCCGTGCTGTCAGAAGAGCAGGCAGCGGAAACAGTAGAAAAGTTCAAGAAGTTTTTGAAGGGTAAGGGTGCGAAAATCAAGCATGAGGAAAACTGGGGCTTGAGAAAATTAGCATACCCAATCCAGAAAAAAACTACAGGCTTTTACTACTTGGTAGAATTCGAAGCCAACGGAGATGTTGTCGGACCTTTCGAGACTGAATTCCGTCGCGATGAGCGCATCCTAAGATTCTTGACCACTGCTATGGACAAGTATCATATTGAGTACGCTGAGAGCCGCAGAAACAAGTCTAAAAAAGAAGACGCTCCTAAAGCAAAAGCAGAAGCCTAAGTTTTAACCTTCAAAAAACTTCAAAATGAGCGATAATTCAGAAATCAGATATCTCAATCCAATCGAGATTGAAACAAAGCAAGCGAAATACTGCCGCTTCAAAAAGTCAGGTATCAAGTATATCGACTACAAGGACGCAGATTTCCTTTTGAAACTTTGCAATGAACAAGGTAAGATTCTTCCACGTCGTCTTACTGGTACTTCATTGAAATACCAAAGAAAAGTAGCACAAGCAATCAAAAAAGCACGTCACTTGGCTCTTATGCCTTATGTTGGCGATATGCTTAAATAATATCGGAGGGTAAAAAAATGGAAGTAATTCTTAAAGCGAACATCGAAAAGCTCGGCGCCAAAGACGAAATCGTTGTGGTGAAGCCAGGCTATGCACGCAATTACCTCATCCCTCGCGGATATGCTATTGCTGCTACAGAATCTGCGAAGAAAGTTCTCGCAGAAAACCTTAAGCAACGCGCTCACAAGGAAACAAAAATCCTTGCTGAAGCTCAAGCTACTGCCGAAAAACTCGGAGCTCTTGCTATCAAAATCGGTACAAAGGCTTCTGAAACAGGTAAAATCTTCGGTAGCGTAAACACTATTCAACTTTCAGAAGCCCTCGCTAAAGAAGGCTTTAACATCGACCGCAAGAGCATTAGCCTCAGCGACGACCATATCAAAATGCTCGGCGCTTATGAAGCTAAAGTGAAACTCCACAAAGAAGTTTCTGCGATCGTGAAATTTGAAATTGTTGCTGAATAATTCAGTCTGCAAACAGAATATAAAAGACCGTCTTTTAGGCGGTCTTTTTTTTTCACATAACCTTACTTTTGTATCATGAAATTTGAACTCAGATCAGACTATACACCAAGTGGTGATCAACCCTTAGCTATTCAACAACTGACTGAGGGTATAGAGCGGGGCGATCGCTTTCAAACCCTGCTCGGTGTTACCGGTTCTGGAAAAACATTTACTGTTGCCAATGTAATCGCCAATACGCAACGACCAACTCTTGTGCTGAGTCACAATAAAACTCTGGCCGCTCAACTTTATTCTGAGTTCAAACACTTCTTTCCCGAAAATCTGGTAGAATACTTTGTTTCTTACTACGACTATTATCAACCAGAGGCATATCTTCCAACTACTGGAACATATATCGAGAAAGATCTTTCGATCAATGATGAAATAGAAAAACTCCGCCTTTCCGCTACCAGCGCCCTGCTCAGCGGTAGGAGAGATGTAATTGTAGTGGCAAGTATTTCGTGTATATATGGTATTGGTAACCCAGTTGAATTTCATAAAAGCGTTATCAGTATTGAGAAAGGTCAAGCTATCAGCCGTCAAGGCTTTCTGCATCGACTTGTGGATAGTTTGTATTCCCGTTCAATGAAAGATTTTACCAGAGGAACTTTTCGTGTGAATGGTGACACAGTAGATGTGTTCTTGGCCTACGCAGATTATGCAGTGCGTGTGACATTTTGGGGAAATGAAATTGAATCAATAGAAACAATCAATCCTGCGACTGGCAAGACTCTCATGGCTTTTCAGCAGATCAATATCTATCCCGCAAATCTATTCGTAACCAGTAAGGCGACTATGAATGAGGCGATGTGGGAAATCCAACAGGATATGGCCGCACAGACTCAGGCATTTACAAAAGAGGGGAAATTTATTGAGGCAAAACGTCTTGAAGAACGTGTCAACTATGATTTGGAAATGATGAAAGAACTTGGATATTGTTCTGGAATCGAAAACTACTCTCGCTATTTTGACCGCCGCCAGCCAGGACAGAGACCTTTCTGTTTGCTTGATTATTTTCCTGATGACTACTTGATGGTGATTGACGAGAGTCACGTTACTGTTTCTCAAGTAGGCGCCATGTATGGTGGTGACCGTTCGAGAAAAGTAAACCTGGTGGAATATGGTTTTCGATTGACGAGCGCCATGGATAACAGACCTCTGACATTCGATGAATGGGAAAGCATGCAACGGCAGGTGCTTTTTGTTTCTGCGACTCCAGCAGATTATGAACTTATGAAGAGCGAAGGGGTAGTAGTCGAACAAGTGGTGCGCCCCACAGGGTTGCTAGATCCTCCTATTGACGTACGTCCTTCATTGAATCAAATTGATGACCTAATCGGTGAAATCAGAATCACTATTGAAAATGGTGAGCGTGTCCTTGTTACGACTCTCACAAAGCGCATGGCAGAAGAGCTTGCCAAATATCTGGATCGACTCAATATTAGCTGTCGATACATTCACAGTGAGGTCGAAACTTTGGATAGAATTGAGATTCTAAGAGATTTGAGGGAAGGTAAGTTTGATGTACTCGTTGGTGTCAATCTGTTGAGAGAAGGTCTCGATTTACCTGAGGTGTCTCTCGTTGCTATCATGGACGCAGATAAAGAAGGCTTCCTGCGAAGCAATCGATCACTTACCCAAACGGCAGGACGCGCAGCAAGAAATGTAAATGGCCGCGTTATCATGTACGCTGACACCATCACCGATAGCATGCAGCAAACCATTGACGAAACACAACGAAGAAGAGAAAAACAAGTTGCATACAACGAAAAGCACGGCATTGTTCCAATGCAGGTGAAAAAGGGCAATAAAACGATATTCGAACAAAGTGGATTAATTGATAACCGCAAAAAGTCCATCTATGTCGAGCCCGAGCAGAATGTCGCTTCAATCGCTGCTGACCCTGTGATGCAGCAATTGTCTAAAGAGCAAATTGCGAAGTCACTCGAACAAACGAAAAAGAAAATGGAAAAAGCCGCTCGAGAAATGGAGTTCATGGAGGCGGCGCGTCTGAGAGACGAAATGTTTGCGTTGCAAAAGCTATTAGAAGAAAAGTCTTAATATTGGCATCATAATTATTATGAAGATTAAAAAGAATTCTATGAGATACCTTACTTTGATTGCATTAGTGGCGTTGACTGTATTTTTAGTGAACTGCAAAAAGAAAAAGAACACCTCGAATACCGAAAAAGTAAATACCACAGAAGAAATTGTGAAAGAAGAAACCAAGTTGGAAGTTCTTCCTCTTAGAGTGGATGCAGCATACTCTGGTCCAGCAACGAGCGATGCTTTTGAAATTCTTTCACAGAAAGTAGAAGGTGACATATTAATTATGGAGGTGCAGTATGGCGGGGGATGCGAGCTTCATACGTTTGAACTTATTAGTAATGGTGCCTATATGAAAAGCTTACCGATGAAACTTAATATGTGGTTGACTCACAACGGTAGAAATGATATGTGCCGCGCGATGCTAACCAATACGCTAACTTTTGATATCAGTTCAATTAAGCCAAATTCAGGCAAAGAGCTTCACTTAATTATCAACGGAAAATCAGATAAAGTGGTGGTTTATAAGTTTTAAGCAGGAATTCAATATTCTGCAGCTTTTGCTTACTGTTTAATGAAACCCGTATTATTTTTGTAGGTATAACCATCAAAAAAACCTGCAATGTTTAGAAAAGGACTCCTTCTCTCATTTTTTTGTTTTTCAATTTTTTCTTCTCAAGCACAAGTCTCGCAAGGCGGTCAGCCCTTGAGATGGTCTGATAAATCTGTCCCAAGCTCAATCCCAGTGGTAATAACCCCTACTGTGGACAAAGAAGTATTGGCGGCAGAAGATGCAGTGACAGATCAATACAAAGAAGCTCCATATCGATTTGGAGTAGAAGTAGAAGTCTCGTACAATCTTGAAAATAGCGGAAACTGGACCATCGACCCCAATAGCGAATTCGCGGTATGGCACCTTGGCGTTGAATGTCCTGAAGCTACGTCCATCAGCTTTGAACTCAGCCGTTTTGATATCCCAAATGACGCGCAACTATTTGTTTGGAATAAAGACAGAACAGAATTTTTGGGAAGTTTCACAAAAGCAAATATGAATACCGAGCGAACATTCGGTATCGGTATTTTACATTCAGACAGGGTTTACTTGGAATACATTGTTCCAATAGATGCTAAATCATGGGGAGAAATCCAGATAGGAAAAATCGTACATGGCTATCGTCCAATCTTGGTAGCTCATTTTGACGCAGATCGCGGTCCATTTGGGTCTTCAGGCGCCTGCAATATCAATGTGAATTGTCCAGAAGGTGCTGATTGGCAATTGGAAAAGCGAAGCGTAGCACTTATCATTGAGGGCGGTAGTGCTATTTGTTCTGGTGCTTTGGTCAACAATACAGCTCAAGACGGGACACCTTATTTTTTAACTGCCAACCACTGCCTTGGAGGTAGCACAGCAAATTGGGTTTTTTATTTCAATCATGAAAGTAACACTTGCGGCGGTATTACTGGTCCGATCAACCAGAGTATTTCAGGAGCGGTAATTCGCGCTAGCAATGCAGCCAGCGATTTCGCTTTGCTTGAATTGAATTCAGATCCTCCTGCTTCATACAACGTGTATTTCGCGGGTTGGGATAATAGCGATAGCCCCGCTGCAAACACTGCAGCAGTCGGTATTCACCACCCTTCAGGTGATGTGAAGAAAATTTGTTTTGAGGAAGATGCACCGACCTTAAGCGTAAATGGCGGCGCACAAACATGGTTTGTTAATGAATGGGAAGATGGTGTGACCGAAGGAGGTTCTTCTGGATCACCACTCTTCAACCAAAATAAAAGAATTATAGGCCAACTCTACGGTGGTTTTGCGGCTTGCGCAGGAAGCGTGAACAATGGCGAGGCCGATTGGTACGGTAGATTTGGTGTGAGTTGGGACTTGGGTACCACTAATAGCACCCGATTATCAAACTGGTTGGACCCGCTTGGAACGGGAGTTACAACCTTGGATGGTTATAATGGTCAACTATTGGCTTTGGATGCCGCTGCCAGCAGTCTCACAGGAATAAATGCCGAAGATTGTGCGCAGTCTTCAACACCATCATTTACACTTAGAAATAACGGCCAAAATGCATTGACAAGTTGCACGATAACGGTTAGTTACAATGGAAGCGTGGTGACCACGATCAATTGGACAGGAAATCTAACACAGGGCGCTAGTGAGCAAATTACTTTACCAGTCCTAAACTTCGTCAACGGAAGTAATAACATTACTGTAAACGTATCAAATCCAAATGGTGGAGTAGATCAGAGTTTAGCTAACAATATTGTTTCTACAGACTTCAATGCCACTGTGGGTGAGACGGCTGATGTAACCATAATAATACAATTTGATAGTTATGCCGATGAAACAGCCTGGGAACTAAGAAATGCAGGCGGTGAGGTTATCGCGTCTTCGAATGGTTTTTACACTAGTGCTCAAGATAACACCACTTTGACAGAATCAATATGTGTAACAGAAGGGTGCTATAGCTTCGTCATGCTTGATAGCTGGGGAGATGGGCTATGTTACCAAGGAGTCTGCGGAAGCTATGAGGTTTTGGATCAAGATGGAAACCAAGTAGCATCGGGAGCGGATTTTGCGGACGAGGAAATCACTGATTTTTGTATTGAAATCAATACCAATAATATCTCTGAAAGAAACTCAGAGATCAAAATATTCCCCAATCCAGCAAGTGATTGGCTGCGATTGGAAGGAGTATCAAGCAGCGACTCCATTGAGCTGGTTGATGTTACAGGGCGCAGAATTAACACCTTATCAGGACAGTCATTCTATCAAATGGACTTGACAAACCTCTCTGAAGGTGTTTATTTCATTCGAGTTTTGGGTCAAAAAGGCGAATACTCTAAGAAGTTTTTAGTCAAAAAGTAATTGAACATAGCATGTTTATAAATGGGCTCCTTTGGAGCCCATTTTTGTTTGATGGCAGCGCTTCCTCCGATAATTTCGCAATCGCTTCGGCATCTGATTTATTTGTTATGCAAAATCTTTTTGAGTGGAGTTATTGGGGTTTGGCGTTCACCGCCGTCTTCATCGTGATGTGGGTGATACAGCTTTATTATTTCTTCAATTTTTTCGTCAGAATCGCTAGTTCGAAGCTCGATAAAGAACCTTTGGATAGAAATGTTCCTGTTTCCGTAATCATTAGTGCCCGCAATGAAGAGAAAAATCTCATGGAGCACATTCCTGCCATTATGGACCAAAATCATAGGGACTTCGAGCTTATTGTCGTCAATGATAGCAGTTGGGATGATACAGAGGCAATTTTGAAAGCTTTGCATGTGAGATATCCCAATATGCACATCATTCATCTGGATGAAGAAAAGCAAAACATGCAAGGCAAAAAGTTCGCCTTGACTTTAGGGATCAAAGCCGCTAAGTATGACCAGATTTTATTGACAGATGCAGACTGTCTTCCGCTTTCCGAAGACTGGATGTCTCGTATGACAGCCAATCTCAAGGAAGATAAGAAACTCGTTTTAGGCTTTTCGTCTTACAAGAAATACAGCGGTTGGCTCAATAAATTGATTCGCTTTGATACCATGATGATCGGCCTTCAATATCTGGGATATGCAAAATCGGGTATTCCTTACATGGGGGTTGGTAGAAACTTGGCCTATACTAGAGATCTTTTCTTTAGTGTGGGTGGTTTTAAGTCTCACTACAGTGTTGCCAGTGGAGATGATGATCTGTTTGTCAATCAGGTGGCCACTTCACGGAATACAGCCATTGCCATCTCTCCGGATGCTCAAACGATTTCTGAACCGAAAAGAAATTGGAAAGATTGGCTGTTTCAAAAGAAAAGACACCTAGTAACTTCACCTTATTATAAACCACAGCACAAGAACTTACTCATGTTCTGGCCTGTCAGCTTCGTATTAATGTTCGTTGGTTTTGCAGGGGCGATGGTTTTAAAGAATACAATGTTGGTAGTTGGTGGAATGCTATTGATTCGATATATCATTCAATTGACTATTTTGCACGGGTGTTCGAAGAGACTCGGATTGCAGAGAGACATCGTTTGGCTTTCACCTTTCCTTGAAATCCATCTGCATGCTGTGAATCTCTTTGTTTACGTTACAAACCTTGTTAGAAAACCACAAAAATGGAATTGATAGCGCACCTCTCAGAAAAAGGCCAATACGACTTTCACCTCGTACAAAAGGCTCTTCATGAAAAGGATCAAAAAGCTTACGCAGAGCTCATGGAGCGCTATCGCGAGCCGATCTACTTCATGCTCCTTAAAATGGTCAACAACAAGGATGATGCGGAAGATTTGACCATTGAAGCATTCGGAAAAGCGTTTAGACGAATGCATCAATACACTCCTCAATTTGCCTTTTCAACATGGCTTTTCAAAATTGCCACCAACAACTGTATCGATTATATCCGAAAAAAGAGAATCAAAGCAATTAGCATTGATCAAGGATTCAGCACTGAAGACGGAGATACTATCGAAATCAGCGTGAAGGATGCCGTTCTTGATCCAGCTGAAGCAATGCAAAAGGAAGAACGCATAAAGAAAATGCGCGAGATTGTTGACAAGCTCAAGCCGCGTTATAGAAGACTCGTAGAAATGCGATACTTCGATGAATTGGCCTACGAAGAAATTGCAGAAGAATTGAATTTGCCTTTGGGAACGGTTAAGGCTCAATTATTCAGAGCGCGAGAATTTCTGTTTCAAATGATGCAAAACTCCAAAGACGCTTATTGATTTGGAAATCATTACCCACTATTTCAACAATCTCACTCCCCGTCAAATAGAGCAGTTTGCTCAACTGTTTGATTTATACAAAGAATGGAATGATAAAATCAATGTCATTTCAAGAAAGGATATTGAAACTCTTTACGAACGTCACGTCCTACATAGCTTGGCAATAGCCAAGTTTCTTCCATTCCAACCGGGTTCTAAAATACTGGATATCGGAACAGGAGGTGGATTTCCAGGTATTCCTTTGGCTATTATGTTTCCAGAATGTCATTTTCATTTGACTGATTCCATTGGAAAAAAGATAAAGGTTGTTCAAGAAGTCGCTACCGCATTAAATCTTCAAAATGTCCAAGCTTCTCACATCAGATCTGAGCAAGTGAAAGATAAGTATGATTTTGTGGTAAGCCGGGCCGTGGCCGAACTCGCACTTTTGGTGAGCTGGTCCAAGGGTAAAATCGCGAAAAAACAAATAAATGCCATCCCAAATGGGCTGATTTGTTTAAAAGGAGGCGACTTAAATGAAGAGTTGAAGGTTGTAAATCAATACAAAGAAGTCTACGAATTGAAGGAATACTTTACGGAAGAGTTCTTCGAAACCAAGAAATTGGTTTATGTATCACTTGATTAAGAGTTGTTTAAAATGTTGAAAATGAGACTTTTGAAAAACAAAAAAGGGAGCTAATTGCACCCTTTTCTGTAAACCTGCAAGGAAAATTTTGAAACCAACGCAGTCCTGGAAGACCGCGTAACCGTCTATAAGACGATTGAGATATGTCGGGGTTGCCTTTCTCTTTAGAAACTTTTTTCTGTTGGATTGGTGAACCGATATCCTACTCCTCTGACGCTGTGAAAGTATAAAGGTTGCCTGCTGTCGGGCTCAAAGTACTTTCTAAATGCCAGAATATAGTTGTCAATCGTCCGCGTACTCGGGAATACATCGTATCCCCAGACTTTTTCAAGGATTTCTTCTCGACTCACCACTTCTCCTTGTTTTTGAATTAACAGTTTTAATAGCATTATTTCTCTTTTAGAAATTTCATGCTGTTGACCATCTTTATCTGTAATGGTAAAGTGCTTGAAGTTGACATGATTAGGACCAAAACTAAAGCTTTCTTGCTCGGCGATACTTACAAAACCTTCGTCTTTACGGCGGATGAGCTTGCCGACTCGAAGTAATAGTTCTTCCAAATCAAAAGGTTTTGCCAAATAATCATCACCCCCAATTTTTAATCCTTCAATTTTATCCTTTCCAGTACCCTTGGCAGAAAGAAATAGGATAGGGGTATTGTTTCCCTCTAATCGTACTGTTTGACAAACAGAAAAACCATCTAACTCGGGAAGCATCACATCCAAAATGGCCAAGTCGAATGCCTGAGCCCGAAATTTCTCCAAGGCTGACGGTCCATCCGGAGCATGCACCACAACATAGCCCTCCAGTTCCAGATTCAACTTTACCATCGAGGCCAGCGATTCTTCATCTTCAACTAGTAATATGCGGTAGTTGGTCATTTTGATTCATTGATTCTTAAAACGGTTGTAAATATCCGACGGCTTTAATGTTATTTTGCCTAAAATTATTCAATATGTCAGAACAGGAAATGCTTGATGCAGTCAATAAATACCGTGAAAACACCATGATGGGAGCTTTGGGGATGGAGTTTACAGTCATCAAACCAGGACATATCGAGGCGAAAATGCCTGTCGATCAAAGAACACATCAACCTTATGGTTTGTTGCATGGTGGCGCTTCGGCTGCATTGGCAGAAACGCTCGGAAGTTTTGGCTCACACATGCTCGTACAAGATGAAGGGGGATTAGCCGTTGGGGTAGAACTCAATATTAATCATCTGAAAAGCAAGCGCCACGGTTATGTAACCGGCATCGCCCATATTCTGCATCAGGGTAAGTCAACTCACGTTTGGGATATAAAAATTGTTGATGAGGAAAAAAACACCATGGCGGTAAGCAGATTGACTGTGATGGTGAAAAGAAAGGAGAAATGATGCTTTCGGATATAGAAGCAGAAATTGAATTGACCAAACCCTTTGCGGTTTGCTACATCCAAAATGAATTATGCCTGTTCAAACCGCAGGAGGATAAGCTAATAACAGACCATGGTTTGATTTGGTGGTCTATTCCTTTTTCTTCGCGCACCAAACAAACAGGACTCGGATCCACCGATAAAGACAACTACCTTGAAGGTTTAAAAAAGACGATCGCAGCACTCAAGGATAAAAAACTTGAAAAGGTTGTGATCAGTAGAACGCTTCAGGAAAATTTGGATACGCTTGATATCAAAGGTTTTATCATTCGTCTGGTAAAAGATCTGCACGCTAAATATCCCAATGCTTTTGTTTTTGCCCATAGTCCAGAGGAAGGGAAAGTTTGGGTAGGTGCAACGCCCGAGATTCTTCTACAAAGTCGAGCTGGTGAAATGAAGACAGTTGCGCTCGCAGGTACACGCTTGCGCACCGAAGAACAATCCACGTGGGGAGAGAAAGAAAAAGGAGAACAGCAAAATGTGGTTGACTTCATCAAGGGTCTATTGAATTCGAATGATGTAAACGATTTGAATATATCCCAGCCATATACAGCTCAAGCAGGACATCTGGAACACATCAAGTCAGATATTAGTTTTACATCAAGTCTTTCTGATAAAAAAATAGCGACCATCCTACATCCCACATCAGCTGTGTGCGGTATGCCTCGGGATAAGGCGCTGCAATGGATTGAAGAGATCGAATCACACGATAGAGGATATTATGCTGGGGCCATTGGATATCATTCCGAGAATGAATTCTCTTCATTCGTTCAATTGAGATGTGCTTTATTGGATGTACACGCTATGAAAATCACCTATTTCGCAGGCGGCGGGATCATGCCGGATAGTGATCCAGAGCTCGAATGGAAAGAGACTGAAAACAAGATTGAAGTTTTAAGGGGTGTGGTGAAGAAAATTGAACAATCTAATGGAATCTAAGTTAGTTTCGCACCGATGATTTCAGATAAAAAAGCGATACAAGACATCGTTCAGTTGCTCGAACTAAAAGGGGTGAAGCATATAATCATTACTCCGGGTTCTCGCAACGCTCCGTTTAGCATATCGCTTTTCAAACATCCTTCCTTTGAAGTACACAGCGTAGTCGATGAACGCAGCGCTGCATATATTGCTTTGGGAATGGCCCAACAAACAGATCGTCCTGTGGCGTTGATTTGCACTAGTGGAACGGCTGCTCTCAATTATGCGCCTGCAGTGGCTGAGGCGTTTTATCAAGAAATACCCTTGATTGTCATTACCGCTGACCGCCCAATGGAATGGGTGAATCAAGGCGAAGGTCAAACGATCAATCAATCAGGAATTTTCAAAAACTACGTGCGCGCATCGTATGATATTGTTCAAGACATGAATGATCGTGACTTTGAGTGGTATAATGCACGTGTTATGAATGAGGCTATTGATAGAGCCATGTCACCAGTTAGAGGTCCTGTTCATTTGAATTTCCCTCTCCGTGAAAGCTTATACAAAACAGTGGAGGCTCCGACACATCAAGTAAAGAGCATTCAAACACTGCCCTTGGAAAAAACATTGGCGCCTGTTCAAGTTGATGAACTCATTGGCATTCTTTCAGGAAAAAAGAAAGTGATGATCCTTGTAGGACAATTTCACACCAATCCTGAAACACGTCATTTATTGGAAACTTGGGCGCATAAAGATAATGTAGTTGTATTGACTGAAAGTCATTCTGGTCTAGAAAGCCCTTTATTCATGGGCTGTATAGACCGTATGATAATGACCATGTCAGAAAGCGAGCTCAATGATTTCCGTCCTGAGGTGGTCATTTCGATTGGCAAGAATATTATTTCAAAAAAAATAAAATCATTGCTCCGCGATCAAAGTGTGGAGCATTGGTATGTATCGGAAGATGCCCTTGTGATGGATACTTTCCAAAGATTGACGCGCATCATTCCAATTACGCCCGAGCGTTTTTTTTCTTATGCACAAGGGCAGAATTATAAGGGACAAACTGACTACAAAGTCAAGTTTAAAGCATTATACGACGCAAAACGCCATGCCGCAGATGAATACGTCCAACGCGCGGCTTATTCGGATCTTACAGTAAGTAAAATCATCATGGATGCATTACCCAATAACTCTTTGGTGCAAATGGGAAATAGCAGTGTTGCAAGATACATACAGCTATTCGACCGCAATGATTCTTTGGTTTTTTCGGGCAATCGTGGTGTAAGTGGTATTGATGGCTGCACGAGCACTGCAGTGGGGGCTGCGTATGTGAGTAATAAAATTACCACGCTCATTAGTGGTGATATCGCTTTTTTGTATGACTCCAATGCCTTCTGGAATAAGCTGGTGAAGCCAAACCTCAAAGTAATTGTCATAAATAATGGTGGCGGCGGCATTTTTAGAATCATTGAAGGTCCTAACACTACTGAGGCTTTGGATGAGTTCTTTGAAACAACTCACTTACGAAATTGCAATGCCATCGCAGAAATGTATGGGCTTCAATATTTATCTGCTTCCGATGAATCTGAGCTGAGGCAGGGTCTTGAGGAACTTTATTCCCGTGATGGATGTTTTATACTGGAAGTGTTTACACCTCGATTAGAAAATGACAAAATTCTAAAGGAGTTTTTTAAATATATACGTGAAAAGACGTCAAAATAAAAGATATGTCACAAAGAAATTGGACCACAATTAAGGAATACTCAGATATACTTTTCGAGTATTATGAAGGAATCGCAAAGATTTCAATTAATCGTCCGCAGGTTTATAATGCATTCAGACCTGAGACCAATATTCAAATGATTGATGCGATGGATATTTGTCGCGAGCGTCAAGATATTGCTGTCGTCGTTCTCACAGGTGTTGGAGACAAAGCGTTCTGTAGTGGTGGCGATCAAAATGTAAAGGGAGTAGGCGGTTATGTGGGCGAAGATGGTGTTCCAAGATTAAATGTACTCGATCTTCACAAGCGCATTCGTGAATTACCTAAGCCAGTAATTGCCATGGTGAATGGCTATGCCATTGGCGGCGGACACGTACTTCACGTAGTTTGTGACCTTACCATCGCCAGTGACAACGCTCGCTTTGGTCAAACGGGTCCTAAGGTAGGAAGCTTCGATGCCGGCTTTGGTTCAAGCTATCTCGCCCGCCACGTTGGTCAAAAGAAAGCCAGAGAAATATGGTTCCTCTGCGAACAATATACCGCTGCCGAAGCCGAAGCGATGGGGATGGTAAATAAAGTCGTAAGCCTTGCAGACTTAGAAGATACCACTGTGCAATGGTGCAAAACTATCATGAAGCGTAGCCCGCTAGCGGTGCGTATGATTAAGAGAGGTCTCAATGCCGAGCTTGATGGACAAAGAGGACTAATGGAGTTTGCCGGAGATGCTACTTTGCTTTATTACCTCACCGAAGAAGCTCAAGAAGGTAAAAAAGCATTTTTGGAAAAGAGAGATCCTGATTTTCAAAAATATCCTAAGTTCCCATAATTATGAAACATTGGTTGTCTGCAATGCGACTGCGGACTCTGCCACTCGCACTGTCTTGCGTGATTGCTGGCACTGCGGTAGCTATCATGGAGGACACGTTTTCGATCGGAATATTCCTGTTGACTATTCTCACGACCGTCATTCTACAAGTGCTTTCCAATTTTGCCAATGACTTAGGAGACTTTAAAAATGGTGCTGATAATTCAGCTCGCATTGGACCGAAGCGTGCTGTTCAAAGTGGAGCAATCTCAGAGAGTCAAATGAAGAATGCGACCATCATTACTGCATTGATGGCCCTGTTAAGCGGTGTTTCGTTATTGTATTTTTCTCTTTATGACTCAGGATATGCGGCAGCGGCAATAGTGATGTTGCTTCTGGGATTGGGCTCTATTGGCGCAGCTGTAAAGTACACAGCAGGTAAAAATCCATACGGATATAAAGGCTTGGGTGATGTTTTTGTGTTTGTCTTTTTCGGACTCGTCGGAGTTTTAGGTACAGCATTCCTTCAGATAAAAAACTTGGAGTGGTGGTATGTCTTTCCTGCATTGGCTGTTGGTGCGCTATCTACGATGGTTCTCAATCTTAACAATATGAGAGACAGAATAAACGACAAAAGCTCAGGCAAAATAACTGTCGTAGTTAGATTAGGCGCGAACAACGCTAAGTTTTATCACTTAGCTTTATTCTTAATTGCTCTTGTTTCATCTTTAATTTTTTGCATTCAAACAGATATGAAAATTGGACTCATGTTAGTTCCTTTCATTTTTCTGGTGATGCATGTGAAGAAGGTAATGGCCACCAGGTCTGAGAAAGAATATGATCCCGAATTGAAGAAAGTCGCTCTTTCTACATTTTTAATGAGTGTGTTATTGTTTATTTCTGCTTTGATTTTCATCTGATTGGTGTCTCTACTGAGTATCTTTGTACCCTAAACTTTTAGCATGTCAAAATCCGTCGGTCTAATAGGAATAGACGTCGCATACATAGTGGCCATTTTAGGAGTGATGTTCAGTACATCTTTTTTTATTCTTGGTCAGCGGCTATTTATGCTGAGTCACGAGCATTATTATCTATTCTTTGACTTTTTTCCAGCCTTATTCCTTTTTCTCAATGGAATGACAGTTACTTTAACACTTCGAGACCGCAGAATTAGTAGCAGACGCTTTCTTTCTTATTCAGGAAAAAGAGGAACTGTGCTCTTTCTAATTGGATTACTATTTATCAAGTCGTGGCCGATGAACATATTCATTGCATCGGGTTTATTCTATCTTTTGGCTCCACTTTTTGCACAATGGAATAATCTAATCTTGAGATCTCTTGGAGTTGTTTCAGCAATTTTATCGGTAGTCATGCTCAATGTGGATGTGGCGGCTCCAGTTACCTTTGAAGGGTTAAATTTTAATGGTGTCAGTTTCAAAGACTTATTGAGCTTTGTTTTTTTTAATGGATATTACTCCATCTTTCCTTGGTTTACATTTTTTATTGGAGGAATGCTCTTTGGACGAGGCAGTCACAGGCCTCGTGGATATTTTCCTCCGATCAATCTAGCCATGGCGGTGGGAATAGGGCTTTCATTTCTTGTAGAAGATTATTGCACCAATATCTACGCATTAAAGGATGAATTAAACATCCTACAAATTCCGATTTTAGGTGCCAAGTTTTTCCTACCCAGCTTTCTTATCTTCTCCCTCTGTTTAATAACGCTTCTGCTGAATATTCTTCTTCATCTGTTTAGAGAGGAGCAATCGCGAACGATGGTAAAGGCTCTACACAGCTTTGCATCTTCAAAATATAGCTTGTTTTTTTTCCACTTGTTTTTTAGCTTCCTTCTTATTTCCATTTCAACTGGTATCATGTTTAGAGATAGAGTGATTATCACAGTCACAACATTAGTCATCATGTTTCTAAGCTTCATACTGGTGCGTGTTTGGAAGAATAAATTATCGAATACCACTCCAATAGAATGGCTTATCAAGCGAATATCAGGTTCGACCAAGAAATAGCTTTTGAGCTTATTCCCTATACCATTCGATTCAAGAAGCCGGCAAAGACTTCTAGAGATACCCTGACGGCTAGAGATATTTACTTTGTAAAATTATATTATAAGAAGAATCCAAGTCTATATGGGCTAGGAGAGTGCGCGCCCATTTATGGGCTAAGTCCAGAATCCCCTCAGGAGATTAAACGATCTCTTGAGCATCACCTGAGCGAACTGGCAGTCAACCAGTCCATTGATTTTAGCTCCATAGAAATTTCATCGATTCGGTTTTGTTTGGAAATGGCTGTGATGGATTTAATAAATGGAGGAGCCCGGAGAATTTTTCAAGGAAATTTTCAATTTCCAATTCCTATCAACGGGCTCGTTTGGATGAATTCTGTGGAGGTGATGAAAAAAGAAGGATTGGAGAAAATCTTCGCAGGTTTTTCAACAATCAAATTTAAGGTCGGCGCTGAAAATTTTGAAGATGAACTTGAGATGCTCGATCTCGTGCGATCTCAATACAGCAGTGACCGAATAACCATTCGGTTAGATGCCAACGGAGCTTTTGATGCTCAAAGTGCATTGCATAAACTTGAGTTACTAAGCCGCTTTGAAATTCATAGCATTGAGCAGCCCATTGGTGCTGGCCAGTGGGATGAAATGAAAGCGCTAATTGATAACTCTCCCATCCCCATTGCCCTCGACGAAGAACTGATTGGTGTCGCTGATTTTGACGCAAAGCTCCATCTTTTGAAGAGCCTTCAACCGAATTTTATCGTTTTAAAACCTATGCTACATGGTGGAATAGGTGGATGTGAAGAATGGATGAAAGCAGCACAAACTTTGGGAATTCGATACTGGGTAACATCCATGCTGGAGTCGTCTATTGGTCTCAACGCTATTGCTCAGTGGGTTTCTGAAATGAATGTTGAAATGCCTCAAGGACTCGGAACAGGTGGTCTTTATGAAAACAATCTTCCCGCGGCATGGGAAACAATTAATGGTGAATTGCGCTTTTTAGGACAAGAGGCTTTGGATAAAATTCAATTGTAATTCATGCAAGAGGTCGATTTTTCAAATCAAAACTTCGATCTACACGATTGGTTAGATCAGAAAACTAACAGTTCTATATTAGAAAATGAAGGCCGAATGATCATTCGGGAATGGCTCGATTCTAATGAGGCAATTCGTTTTCAGACAAGCGGTTCGACTGGCGAACCTAAACCAATACAATATCCAAAAACTTGGATAAATGCCTCCGTTTCGAAGACTGCACGTTTTTTTGATTTACCTGAAGGCGCAGTTGTTCTTCATTGTTTGCCACCTTCGTTTGTCGCCGGAAAGATGATGTGGTTAAGAGCTTTCTTAGAAAAATGGAAACTGATTCTAATAGAGCCCAAGGCTCGTCTGGAGATTCCCGACCAAGAGTTTGATTTTGCTGCGTTTACGCCGATGCAGTTTGATTATCTATTAAATCAGTCTTCTCAAAACCTTGGAAAAATAAAGACTTCAATCATTGGTGGTGGAGCAATAGGTAGTACATTATTGCATAGAATTAAATCTCTGAATGCCAATATCTACGCTACCTTCGGTATGACAGAAACCTTGACACATGTTGCGGTGTCACGTTTGTCTGAAATGGATAATCAGGTAATATTTACGCCGTTTGAAGGGGTTGGCGTAGATATCGATGATCGACAATGCTTGAAACTTTCTATCAGCTACTTTGACAACCTACTTATTCAAACCAATGATATTATTGAGATGCACGATAGTCGGCGGTTTTCTTTTGTAGGAAGAGCCGACCGAATTATCAATAGTGGCGGAAAGAAAATCAATCCGGAACTACTGGAAGCACGATTGGAAAAGGTCTTGAAAAGACCATTTTATTTTTGTGCCATAAATAATGAACAGCTAGGTGAGGCGCTAGTCTTAATGCTGGAAGGAGAGGAGAGCGATCCAAGCCTAGACACTTGGTTTCAGAGTTGGGATAAATTGGAAAGGCCGAAATTTATTTTTTATAGAAAAAAATTCATGTACACCGCTTCTGGTAAGGTGATAAAAAAATATTTCGAATGAAAAAAATAGTATTTGCAAGCGCTAATGCGAACAAAATTGAGGAGGTTTCACATAAACTGGGTGGAATTCCTTTATTGGGATTGAAAGACATCAATTGTAACGATGATATTCCAGAAACAGCGTCTACCCTTGAAGGCAATGCAATCCTCAAAGCGCGCTATGTTTGGGAAAGGTACAAACTCCCCGTTTTTGCAGATGATACAGGACTTGAAATTACTGCTCTAAATAATGAGCCGGGTGTATATTCGGCACGATATGCTGGTGATCAAAAAGACAGTACCGCAAATCGAAAATTGGTGCTCGACAAATTGAAAAATGAAGTCTTCCGCACTGCGAGATTTAGAACAGTAATCTGTTATATCCAAGACGGTCATGAGTATTTGTTTGAAGGGATCGTAGAAGGTCACATTCTTCGTGAAGAAAGAGGTACACAAGGATTTGGCTATGATTCTATTTTTATACCCAATGACAACAGCAGGACATTTGCACAAATGTCGATTGAGGAGAAATCAATTCTTAGTCACCGTGCAAAGGCTTTAGAGAAATTCAAGAATTTTTTAGCCAAATAGTCTCAAATTTTTTTTGACTATTTTGCGCCCCGTTACCAATTATAGACAAGAATGACAACCTACTTGGAATTCGAACAACCCATTAAAGAACTTACTGAGCAGATAGAAAAGCTCAGAGAAAGTGAGAAAAAAACTGGTGTTGACGTGTCGGCTGCGATTGCTGATCTTGAGCGCGCCTTGGAACAAAAGACGAAAGAAATTTACGACAATCTTGATGCTTGGCAGCGTGTTCAAGTGAGCCGCCACCCCGAACGTCCATATACCATTCAATACATCGAGGCTATCACAGATAATCAATGGATTGAGCTTCACGGCGACCGTACGGTGAAGGATGATAAAGCCATGGTTGGTGGATTTGGTTTGCTCGATGGTCATTCAGTAATGTTCATCGGTCAACAAAAGGGCATCAATACGAAAATGCGTCAGTATCGCAACTTTGGTATGGCCAATCCAGAAGGCTATCGCAAGGCCCTCCGATTGATGAAGCTAGCTGAAAAGTTCAATAAGCCAATTGTGACTTTCATTGATACTCCTGGCGCTTATCCCGGATTGGAAGCTGAAGAAAGAGGGCAGGGGGAAGCCATCGCTCGCAACCTATATGAAATGATGAAGCTCCGTGTTCCTGTAATCTGCGTTATCATTGGTGAAGGTGCCTCTGGTGGTGCATTGGGAATCGGCATCGGTGATAGAGTGCTTATGCTCGAGAATACTTGGTATTCTGTTATTTCCCCTGAGTCTTGCAGCAGCATTCTTTGGCGCACTTGGGATCAGAAAGTGACTGCGTCAAAAGCGTTGAAACTCACAGCGAATGACATGTTGTCCAATAAACTCATCGATGGCATCATCAAAGAACCTCTCGGAGGCGCTCACGCCAATCGCGAGGAAATGTTTGGAATCATGAAAGCTGAACTTTTAAAACATCTTTCAGAGCTTAAGGCATTGGATGCCAATGAGAGAGTGAATCAAAGAATTGAAAAATTCTGCGCTATGGGAGTTGTGGTAAATTCTTAAAATCTGTCAAGATTTATTCACAAATTATAAAATACTAGGTTGATAAAGTAAACAAGATTAATCTTGCAGCCCTTGTAGAAAGGCGCATATTGATTAGCTTTGCACCAAATTTTTAACAAATAAACAATTAATTCTATTAGCATGAAAAAGAGTAACTTCTACGTTGTTGTCGTAGCAGTAGTAGCCGGGTTGATGCTTTCAGCTTGCGGCGGTCTCAAGAAAATGGAAAAATACATCAAAGAACTAGGCGCTACTTCTAGCCCTAATCCTTTGGAAGTTCATGGAGATAGCATCGAAATCAACATCAGCGGAAAATTCCCAGAGAAGTATTTCCACAAAAAAGCTATTGTTGAGGCTACCCCAGTAGTGGTTTACCCAGGCGGTGAATCTAAATTCAAAATGCAAGGTTACCAAGGCGAACAAGCTGCTGGTAACTATGAAAAAATTCCATTCAAAACAGGAAAAAGCTTCAGCTACAAGGATAAAATCGCCTACACTCCAGGAATGGAAGATAGCAAAGTGGAACTCCGCATCAATGGCCGTCAAGGTTCAAAGTCAGCGACATTCCAACCTGTGCCAATTGGTACTGGCGTAATCACTACTCCATACCTCTTGAAAGGCGACGACAAAGTAGTTTCGGCTACTGATAAGTTCGTTCGCGTACTTCCTTTCTCTAAGTCTGCAGAGATCAACTTCGACTACAACTCTTCTAAATTGAAGCCAGCAGAACTTAAGGATGCAGACGTTACAGCATTGATGAGCTTCATCGATTCAGTAGCAAAGAATCCGAAAATCGTTATCACAAGCATTGAGTTCGTTTCTTACGCTTCTCCAGAAGGTGAAATCTTCTTGAATGATGAGCTTGCAAACGAAAGAGGTGCTGTTGGTCAAAAAGTTCTTGTAGATTATCTCAAGAAATCTAAAATGGATACCCAGTATGCCTCTTTGATGAAGGTTACTGCAAAAGGTGAGGACTGGGACGGTTTCAAAAAGGCAATGGAAGCTTCTGCTATCGCTGACCGTGAAATCATCGTGCGTATTCTTCAAAAGACTTCTGACCTCCAAGCAAGAGAGCAAGAAATCAAGAATATCAGCAAAACCTACACTGAGATCCAAAAGGACATCTTCCCATCACTTCGTCGTTGTTCAATCGTTGTAAACTACAACCTCGAAGGATATAGCGATGCTGAATTGGTTGCAATTGGAAAATCAAACCCATCGTCATTGACTTATGAAGAAGCTTTGAAAGCTGCTTCTTTGACTGAAGATTTAGCTACTAAGGCTTCTATCTATCAAGCTGCAGCTTCTAAATCTGGTGCTGATTACAGAGCGGCAAACAACCTCGGCGTTGT
>CAYRZQ010000018.1:57179-66286 GCA_964428835.1 uncultured Comamonadaceae bacterium
AATAATTAAATCTTCCAGCTCAATCCTAAACCGATGATGCTCTTGGTCTGCAAGCCAGGACCTACATTGGTTGGAATGCCTGTTGTCTCATCCGTTTCTTTGATGATCTGAGTATTATCATCATAAATCATGTGTGTGAAAATGGTACAAGTCAAAAACTTATTGACTTTCATAGAAATCAAGTTTTCCCAGCTCAAATCCACATTTTGAGGATCTTCAAGATAGTTGGAGAATAATTCAAGCTTCGATGTCCAAGTTACGTTTTCTACTACTGTGGTCGAATACTGAACGCGACCATAAGCTCCCATTTCTGTTCTGAAATTTGCGCCAGTTCCCGCTACAATTAAACCGTTTTCAACTCTAGCTTTTTCAACTCCAAATGCACCTGCATCAGCGAGATCCTGATCCATAACTATGATACCACGATAGGTAATAGGAGAAATGAATGCTGTCAACTTTGCATTAGGCTTGTAGTCCATACCGATAGAGGCCAAAACCCAACCAGGAGCAAGGAAATCAGAGATCTTGCGATTCCAGTCAGGAAGACCATTGCTCAATGGAGCAAAACCCGGAGCAAACTGTGTTTTAAAGTTTACAAGACCTGCGAAAAACCACTTTTCAGAAGCTTGTCTTCCGTATTTACTGGTAATGTCGATTTTATCGTCTGTCTTGATCGCTCTTGAATCGAGTCCTTGAAGAAGGATTCCATAAGCCACGTCTAATGAATTATCCCAAGCATGCTTGCCTTTTCTGTAATTAGCAAAATAGGAAAATAATCCCGTGGTGCTGATAGAGTTGTTACCACCGGCTGCCCACTGATTCAAATAAGTAAAAGTCGTGTTGAAACCGATTGTTCCGCCGCGAGTCCACGTAAGAGAATCATTATCGGCTGCGAGCGATTTCATAGCCTTTTCTTCATTGGCTGTAGGATTTGTTTGAGCTAGCATAGATTGGGCAGCAAGAAGGATGGCTGCTGCCACAACAGTTTTTCTAAACATTTTTTTGAGGTTTTGGTTAAAGGCGCAAATTTGGGGAACAAGCTGCAATAAATAAGTTATAGAAATCATAATATACGCTGATTAACATCGTCTTTACGATATTCGCATTCTTATGACTATTGAGTATCCCGCCAAAATAATCCTAGCTTGGGCAGAGGCCATCAAAGGCAATCGCGATATCCGCGACTGGCTCATGACCAACGGCTATCCCGAACTAGGACTCTTCGTCTTCGCTCTACATAACAAAGACGAGGCAAGACAATGGCTCATAGAAAATGGTCACCCACACCTGATGGCGCTTATCAACGGCGCCGAGGGTAACAAAAATGCCATTCTTTGGCTGCGCAAATTCAACCTCGATGTACTAGAGAAAATGGCACTCGTCGGCGACAACGACGAAAACGCTCTGCTGTGGCTGCTCGAAAACAATTGGCCTGATCTGGCAAAAGTGGCCATCAATATCAGAGCCGTCAAAAATGAAATCGACCAAAACAACAACGACATTCACAGGATTTCGCCTGATTAACTTTGTTGTCCTTACTTTTGAAGCCAATTATCTGTTATGGTTGAACCCATTATTTTTTCTTTGAAAAATGGTATTCGTGTTGTGCACCAACCCCTCGATAGAGAGGTAGCACACTGCGGTATCATGATCGCAGCAGGCAGTAGAGACGAATTAGAAGATGAACATGGCCTCGCGCACTTCATGGAACATTGTCTCTTTAAAGGGACCAAAAAAAGAAAGACTTTTCATATTCTAAGCCGCCTAGACGCAGTGGGAGGGGAGATCAACGCTTTCACCGCAAAGGAGGAAACGTGGATTCACGCGAGCTTTCTCAAAGAAGACTATGAAAGAGCCATTGAATTGATTGCAGACATTTCTTTCAACGCGGTTTTTCCAAAAAAAGAAATTGATAAAGAAAAGGAAGTCATCATCGATGAAATCAATTCCTACAAAGACTCACCTTCCGAAATGATTTTCGAAGACTTCGATGCGCGTCTTTTTGGCAAACATCCAATGGGAAAATCAATTTTAGGAACGGAAGAGTCAGTTAAAAAGCTCACAGGAACGCACCTTACAGGCTTTCGTAAACGCAACTTCACCTCCGATAATTTGATCTTCGCTTCTGCTGGTAAAATTGATCTTCAAAAGCTGACTTATTATTTAGAAAAATATTTTGGTGAACATAAATTGCCTTCTGGCAAAGTGAAGAGAAAGGCGTTTAGAAATTACAAGCCTTTCAATGAAACAGTGTTGAAGGATATACATCAGGTGCATTATGTGATGGGCACCAAGACGTATGATTACAATGATAAGAAACGCCCGGGATTGAGTCTCCTCAATAATATTCTAGGCGGTCCTGCGATGAATAACAGACTTAGTTTGAATATTCGTGAAAAGCACGGCATCGCTTATCATATCGACTCTACCTACGCTCCATTTTCAGATACTGGTATCTTTTCTATATACCTCGGAACGGATAAAAACAACCTTGCTAAAAGTCAAGCTCTGATTTCTAAAGAATTGAATAGCTTGGTTGAAAAACCGCTGACCGACCGTCAGCTAAAAGAGGCGAAGAAACAAATCATCGGACAAATTGCGCTCGCTCAGGATAGCGGCGCTGCGATCATGTTCAATTTGGGAAAAAGCCTTCAGCTCTTCAACCGCATCGATTCGCTGGAAGATGTATTTAAAAAAGTGGATGAAATGACTGCAAGCCATTTACAAGAGATTGCAGAGGAGGTTTTCGATCCAAAGCAGATGAGTCATTTAATTTATAGTTATGCATAAGTTTTTCATCTAAAAATAAAAAAAGCCCTCGAAAGAGGGCTTTTGTATTTTTAGTGAGAATGTCCGTCTCCTTCGTGGTGATCGTGACCATCACCTTCATGATGATCATGTCCATCACCTTCGTGGTGCTCATGATTGTGTTCGGTTGGCTTATATCCTTCGATCATGATGCCATCTGCCATGAATGCAATTCCTTCTTTTGGTTCTGTAATAGCTGCAATTTCTTCTGCAGACTTACCAGCATCTTCAGCATAGTGTTTCAAATCTTCTACTGGTGTAACCTCGCGGAATGCCCAGCCACTAACGGTACACTTTAAATCTGCTGCACCACTCGTCGGAACGAAGAATCCATAATCCTTCATTCTTACCATTATCGTTTCTCCATTAGCAAGTTTCACATCCATCCAACAGCCTTTCTTGCTGCAAGTCTCCTGAATGACGCCAGTGAACTTCACTTGTACGCTGTCTTTGCCATTGAGCATGGTAGCAATGCTATCTACAGGGATGGCGCCGCTTGGGTCAAACTGCGCTCCGTAGAAGTTTGCCTCAACTTTGTTTTCTGTTGCTGCATGATTGTGATTGCTATGGTCACAGCCACCCATCATCAATGAAGCTGCAATAAAGAAGAAGTATTTTTTCATTTTGTTCTAATAATTAGGACGCGAATTTATGAATCAACTGATTTAGAATCTTTGTTTTACATTTTTTTTATGATGAATTCTGTTCTTCTGTTTTGAGCGCGGCCTTCATCGGTGTTATTGTCTGCTATGGGTTTGGTCTCGCCATATCCTTTTGAGGTGAGCCTTTTTCCTTCTACACCTTTAGAAACGAGATATCGCAACACTTCATAACTTCTTTCCATCGAGAGCGCGAGGTTGGCATCATCGTTACCCACATTATCCGTGTGCCCCGCTATTTCAATCGAAATATTGGGATGCTCGATAAGATATTTGGCGAACTCATCCAATATCAATAAGGACTTATTATCAATCTCAGCGAGCGAAGTGGCATAATAAATATCATTTATAACGAAAGATTTTCCTGTTTCCGATACGTCCGCACTCATATTGAGCTTGGCCACCACTGGTGGTTTGGTATCCTCTTTTCGTGCCACTACTTTGGTATTGAAGGCCACGTCTTCACCGGTCACTGCTACCAATACGTCTTCTTTCTTTGTCATTTTTACGACCGCAGCATATTTACCATCGTCATTGTTCACCTTCACCTTTTCCACCACATTGCTCTGCGCGTATTTGATTTCGACATTGGCATTGGTTGGTATGTCGCCGCTTTTGGTTTTCACTTCACCTTTTAAAATCATCACTTTTTCGGGCTTCGCTTTTTCAGGCATTTTGAATTCGTACACATCCCAGCCGCGCTGATTGTTGAGGTTTTGTGCACCAAAGTAGGCCACTTCGCCATCGCTAGCTACCACAATTCCCAATTCATCTTTTTCTGAATTGATGGGATACCCAATATTGATTGGCTCCGAAAAACTTCCGTCGTCATTCATTTTACAATAATAAATATCCAATCCGCCTACTCCCGGATGCCCGTCACTTGAGAAGTAGAGCGAGCGGCTATCGCTGTGCATATAGGGCGCTTTGTCGCGACCTTTCGTATTAATACTCGGGGGCAAGGGCACGGCTTGTCCCCAACTGCCATCCGCTTGTCTCTTGCTAACGAAAATATCTGTCGTGTAGTTTCCGTCGGCATCTTTCATACACTCGGCTCTGGCTGCGGCAAAGAACAAATACTGCCCATCGCCACTGAGGGAGGGCTGCGATTCCCAGCCATCGCTATTCACAAGGCTACTCAACTCTTCCAGTGCTGACCACACATATTTTTTCTCTCCAGTTTTTTCATCCGTAGTCAATGAATATTTTGCACTGAATAGGTCAAAATTCTCTGGAAGTTTTGGCTTCGGATTTTTCTTTGCAATGATGAGTTCTTTGTTATCCACCGAAATCGTTGCACCTCCAATGTTATCGCCCAAATTGAACGGCGGTGGCAGCGGACTTCCGTTGTCAAATGTGGCATTGATATCGGGGCGCATGCTCCACGTAAACTCCTCCACAATCTTGGCAGTGAAATCTCCTTTCGCTTGTCGCTCAAATTTTCTGGTGTAAAACATAATCTCACCATCAGGCGAAATGAGCGGCAAATAATCATCGCTGGTGCTCGATACTCCCGCTACTTTGATAGGCTTGAATTCGATATTTCCACCATAAATCTCTTTGTACTTTTTGATGGAAGGCAGCGCTTGCGATACTTCATCGTATTTCTTTTGATAGTCTTTTTCAAACTTGCTCGGGTCACTATCGGGAAATCGCTGGAACTTCTCAAAATAAGCCATAGCTTCATCATAGCGCTTTTCCGCATAGGCCATGGCTCCAAGGAAATAGTAGGGTTCAGAATGATATTCAGCACAATTTTCAATCAGCTTTTCCAAATGTCTTTTGGCCAGTCCAAAATCAGATCCTGATCTTTTTGCTCTCAAAAATTCAAGCTCACCTGCCCGTTGCAGACAAGGCATGCAGTTAGGATCTTCTTCCAGTGCTTTATCCAAAAACTCTGTGCGCTGCGGCTGATCATATTTTTTTGTGTCTTTACTCTGCTCAAAATACTTCAACGCTTTGCCCGCTGGTTCGGCGGTACAGAGGTCTTGAGCATTTGAAAATGTGGTGCTGAACAGCACCGAAACGACGATGAAAAAACTCTTTCTTTTCAATGAAATCTCTCTTTGCGGTTTGTCCGAAAGTTATGCATTTTTTTATGAATAAAAAGAAGATTTCTTTTGTTCTTTTGCTACATGAAGTACAGAAGATTAGGAAAATCAGGATTGCAAGTGAGCGAACTTTCATTCGGTTCGTGGATCACCTTTGCCAATCAAATTGAAAATGGTATCAGTGAAAAATTGATGGACATCGCCTACGATGCGGGTGTCAACTTCTTCGACAATGCAGAAGTCTATGCCGCAGGAAAAAGCGAAGAGGTGATGGGGGATATTTTGAAGAAAAAAGCTTGGGCGCGCGACACTTACATCGTGAGCAGCAAGGCTTTTTTTGGCGCTGGCGGCAAACTGCCCACCCAGCGCGGACTTCACCGCAAACATTTAGTAGAGGCTTGTGAAGCGGCGCTCAAACGATTGAAAGTCGATTACCTCGATTTATACTTCTGCCACCGTCCTGACAAAGAGACACCGATGGAAGAGACCGTGTGGACGATGCACCAGCTCATCATGCAAGGCAAGATTCTCTATTGGGGAACATCCGAATGGAGCGCGCAAGAAATCATGGAAGCGCACATGGTGGCGCAGCGCTACAACCTCATCGGACCGACGATGGAACAGCCGCAATACAACATGCTCACCCGCCGCAAAGTGGAGGTGGAGTATGCGCAGATTTATAAAACCGTAGGCCTCGGCACCACCATTTGGTCGCCACTAGCTAGCGGTTACCTCACGGGAAAATACATCGGTCAAAAGCCGACCGACTCACGCCTACAGCGCGATGAACTCAACTGGTTGGCGGAACGAACATTCACAGAAGAAAATGAAAACCGTGTGATGCGTTTGCAAGAATTTGCTCGTGATTTAGGCATTTCTCTTCCAAAATTGGGTGTAGCGTGGTGTTTGAAAAATCAAAACGTAAGTACCGTTATCCTCGGTGCTAGCAAGCCCGAACAATTGATTGAAACACTCGCCGCGGCAGATGCAGTGGACCTTTTGACAAATGAAGTGATGGAAAAAATTGAAGACATTCTTCAAAACAAACCAGCACACCCACCATATTGAGCACGATGAGAATAGACATTCTGACCATATTGCCGCGCTTGCTCGATGGGCCTTTTGCCGATTCCATTTTGGAACGTGCGCAACAAAAAGGCATTTGTGAAATTCACATTCACAACATCCGCGACTATAGCACCCACAAGCAAAAACAAGTAGACGACTATCAGTTTGGCGGCGGCGCAGGCATGGTGATGATGATACAACCCATTGCAGATTGCATCGACAAATTGAAATCAGAAAGACAGTATGATGAAATCATCTATCTCACTCCTGATGGCGAAAGACTCGATCAAAGAATTTGCAATTCCCTGTCTTTGAAAGGCAATCTCATGATGATTTGCGGTCACTACAAAGGCATCGATCAACGCCTGCGCGACCACTACGTGACGCGCGAAATCTCTATCGGAGATTATGTGTTGAGTGGCGGTGAACTCGCAGCCGCAGTGCTCGTAGATAGCGTGGTACGCCTCATTCCTGGAGTGATGAATGACGAGACGTCGGCACTCACTGATTCTTTTCAAGACAATCTACTCGCACCGCCCGTTTACACGCGTCCAGCGGAATACAATGGTTGGAAAGTACCCGACATTCTCCTTTCGGGCAATACGCCGAAAGTGGAGGAGTGGCGTATGGAACAAGCCATTGAGAAAACAAAACAACGAAGACCAGACTTGATTGAATGAGTCAATACAGCGCACCATTGGCCGAACGTATGCGTCCGCAAAATCTTGATGATTATGTAGGACAAAAACACCTTGTAGGTAAAGATGCCGTGTTGCGCAAAGTCATAGAGAGCGGTTCCATTCCCAGCATGATCTTTTGGGGCCCTCCGGGGGTAGGAAAAACCACCTTGGCCTTGATCATTTCACAATTGCTAAAACGACCTTTTTATCAGCTCAGCGCGATCAACGCGGGAGTGAAGGATGTGCGCGAAGTGATTGATCAAGTGAAAGGCGCGGGCATGTTTTCGAAAGGAGCCATTTTATTTATTGATGAAATTCATCGTTTTTCAAAAAGTCAACAAGACTCACTTTTGGGAGCCGTGGAGCGTGGCCTGATCACGTTGATCGGCGCCACCACAGAGAATCCCTCGTTTGAAGTGATCTCTGCCTTGCTATCGCGATGTCAAGTGTATGTCTTAAAACATCTCGATAAAGAAGATTTGCTGGCCTTGGTAAATCAAGCCTTGCAGAAGGACGAGCTGATGAAGCGACGTCAAATTGTGGTGGAAGAATATGAAGCCTTGTTGCGCCTCAGCGGCGGCGATGCGCGCAGGTTATTGAACATACTGGAACTCGTGGTGAATTCATTGCCCGAAGGTCAAGACAGCATCACCAATGATAATGTGGGAAAGATAGTACACGCCAACATGGCTATGTATGACAAGAGCGGGGAGATGCATTATGATATCATTTCTGCCTTTATCAAGTCTATCCGCGGCAGCGATCCGCAAGCCGCAGTGTATTATCTAGCGCGTATGGTAGAAGGGGGAGAAGATCCGAAGTTTATCGCCCGTCGCTTGCTCATTCTCGCCGCCGAGGATGTTGGTCTCGCCAATCCCAACGCCCTCTTGATGGCTGATGCTACGTTTAGGGCAGTTGAAAATATTGGTTGGCCCGAGTCACGCATTCTATTGAGTCAATGCACCATTTATCTTGCCACCAGTCCTAAGTCGAATTCAGTTTATGTAGCCATTGATGATGCGATAGCCGAAGTAAAAAAATCAGGCGACGTGCCCGTGCCTCTGGCATTGCGCAATTCACCAACCAAATTGATGAAAGAGTTGGGTTATGGAGCCGAGTATCAATACAGTCATAATGGACAGGGGAATTTTATCTATCAAGAATTTTTACCCGAAAGCCTCTCCAGCAGCGTCTTCTATCAGCCCGGTAATAATGCAAAGGAGGAGCAGATCAAGCAGTGGCTAGCCGCGAGGTGGAAGGGGAAGTATACAGTATGATAGTATGATAGTATGGTAGTAGGCTAGTAAGAGAGTAGGCTAGTAGGCTAGTAGGCTAGTAAGAGAGTAGGCTAGTAGGCTAGTATGCTAATGGGTTCTCGTCCTTCCCACTCTATTCATTCTCATTCTGATTGTGATTCTGATTCTAAAAAAAACTTTGCGGGCCGTGGGGTTGGCGAATTCGCAATTACTAATTCGCAATTACTAATTCGCAAGCACTAATTCGCAATTACTAATTCGCAATTCGCAATTTCCTTGTTCTTGTTCTTTGTTCTTTTTTTCCTATTTTCGTCTTGGAAAAATTAAAGATTAATCATGAATTATTATCACAATATTATTTATTCGAGAGATAGCTTTGGGCCTCAGGAAGCCGCTTTTGTAGAGCCCATACCAACCACTGCGGCACAGATGGAAAATGCACCACGTATGCCTAAGTCAGGTGGCACAACTATATATCCAAAGTTTACGGCACAACTCGAGCAAGATGTCACTTTGGTGGCTTTTGAAATGACGAAAGAGACAGCACTTGGAAAGAATAGCCAAGGTGTAAATATCAACGCTGGA
>CAYRZQ010000019.1:0-65687 GCA_964428835.1 uncultured Comamonadaceae bacterium
AAAAAGCGAGCTGAATCGTCAGCTCGCTTTTATTTTTACCGGACACTAGTGATTCTGAATTCTGAATTCCGAATTCCAAACTCCAACTTCCAACTTCCCTTGTTCCTTGTTCCCAATAATCCCTTGTTCCTTGTTCCCCTGTTCCCAATAATCCCCTTGTTCCTTGTTCCCAATAATCCCTTGTTCCTTGTTCCCAATAACCCCCTGTTCCTTTTCTAGTACAGTTCCCCAGCGATGCGGAATGTATTGCAGTGCGCGTCGACGATGATGCGGATGTCTTCGCTGTAGCCGCCGCCCATCGAACAGCAAACGGGGATATTGTGGCGGCGTGCGGTTTTTAAGACGAATTCATCGCGCTTCTTGCAGCCTTCCAAACTCACTTTTAATCTTCCCAATTTGTCGGTTTCCAATATGTCCACGCCGCATTGATAGAAGATGAAATCAGGTTGCACGGTATCGATGAGTGCAGGCAAATGTTGGTGCAACAATTCGAGGTAGGCTTCGTCGCGGATGCCATCAGGCAAGGGAATATCGAAATCGCTTTTTTCTTTATGCAATGGATAATTATTACCTCCATGCATTGAGAAGGTAAACACGCGCGGATCATTCTCAAAAATAGAAGCGGTGCCATTTCCCTGATGCACATCGAGGTCAACGACGAGGATTTTTTTTCTTATTTTTTTTTCTAATAAATAAAGCGCCGATATCGCTATATCGTTGAGCAAACAAAATCCTTCGCCGCGATCGCGATAGGCATGATGCGTTCCGCCAGCTACGTTAAAACCAATTCCATTTTCAATCGCAGCCAAACTCATGTCCAGCGTGCCTTGCATGATGATGAACTCTCGCTCTACCAATTGCTCACTCAATGGAAATCCCGTTTTGCGTTCTTCTTGTTTGGTAAGCGCGAGGTTCTGAAGTTTGCTCACGTATGCGCTATCATGTGCGAGCAGCGCTGTTGGTTCATCCATTTTTTTTGGTGAAAAAAAATGGGCTTCGCTAAAACTGCCTTCGTGAATCAATTGTCCGGGTATGAGTTCATACTTCAACATCGGGAAGCGATGTCCTTCTGGTAGAGGGTGACAATAGATGGGGTCGAATGCGATTTTTATCATACGTCTGAGCGCACAAATTTGGAGTAGAAAAGCGCTCGCGTCGTACTTTTGTTTCATGTCATCACTAAAAAAGTCAGGCTCGCATCCCGCGGACGATGGTATTCGCGTGGTGAAGCATGGCATCGGTTTCAATCTTGTATTGGCTTTAATAAAAGGAGCCGCCGGTTTTTTCGGTCATAGTTATGCATTGATCGCAGATGCAATTGAAAGCACCTCAGATGTCTTGAGTTCGATGATCGTCTGGATCGGACTGCGCGCTGCTTCTCGTCCTCCAGACGACGATCATCCTTATGGTCACGGCAAGGCCGAACCGCTTGCGGGTGTCATCGTCAGTCTTTTTCTATTGGCCGCGGCGATTCTTATTGGTGTTGAATCCATCAGCAATATCATGACCCCGCACGAGGCGCCCAAGGCTTGGACCTTGATTGTGATTGGAGCTGTAGTCATAGGGAAGGAGTTGGTATTCCGATATGTGATGAATACAGCGGTTGAAATAAACAGTACTGCGGTGAAAGGCGAGGCTCAGCACCATCGCGCGGACGCTATCACCTCTGTGGCCGCATTCATCGGTATCGCCATTGCCCTCATTGGTGGCGAAGGCTACGAAAGCGCAGATGATTGGGCGGCGCTATTGGCGGGCGCTTTCATTGCTTGGAATGCTTACAAGATATTTTCTCCTTCTTTTAGCGAATTGATGGATAAAGCACTTCCCGACGATGTAGTGAAAGAAGTTCGCAAAGTCGCAGAAGGCGTTCCTGGAGTTATTGCCATTGAAAAGTGTTTCGTGCGGAAGATGGGATTCGAGCTTTTTGTGGACATTCACGTGGAAGTCGATGCACAAGCTACTGTGTTTGAGGGACATGATATCGGTCACCGCGTCAAAGACGCCATAATGGCCGCCAATCCTGCGGTTTACGACGTTTTGACGCACATCGAGCCCTACCCACACTCCGATTACAAATCATAAAGGGGCTTTTGTTAATAATCCGCTCGCGACGAAGAATGCCTTTCCAAGGTCTAACTACTATATTTGCGCGCAATCAAACCAGAAAAAATGAAGTTTGTAGTTACAAGTACCGCTCTTCTCAAGCAATTACAGATGCTTAGTGGAGTTTTGAATTCGAGCAACACTTTGCCAATTCTCGATAATTTTCTTTTTGAAATAAAGGAAAATGAATTGTCCATTTCAGCCTCTGACTTGGAGACGGCGATGAGCAATAAAATGACCATCCAGTCTAAAGAAACAGGTATGATCGCTGTTCCAGCGAAGTTGATTCTCGATATTCTCAAGAGTCTTCCCGAGCAGCCGTTGACGTTCAGTGTGGATGAGAAGACTTACGCAATCGAAATCGCAAGCGATTACGGAAAATATAAACTCAACGGCCACAACGGCGATGAGTTCCCAAAGGCTCCAGTGATGGAAAACCAAAAATCTTTGGTAATTCAAAGCGATGCCTTGGCACGTGCTATCAATAAGACACTTTTCGCTACGGGTAATGACGATATGCGCCCTGTAATGAGCGGTGTATTCTTCGAAATTCATGAAAACAGCATGCGTTTCGTAGCTACTGATGCTCATAAGCTCGTGCGTTACAGCCGCACAGACGTAGGTGGTGATAGCCCTGCTGCTTTCATCGTTCCAAAGAAGCCGCTCAACCTATTGAAGGGTTCGCTAGGTTCGCAAAAGACAGAAGTGAAACTCGAATACACAGAGAACAGCGCTCTTTTCACATTTGATAATGTGACCTTGATGTGTCGTTTGATTGAAGGTAAATACCCCAACTATGAAGCGGTAATCCCAAAAGAAAACCCATTCAAGTTGACGATTGATCGTCTCGATCTTTTGAGTTCTATCAAGCGTGTGAGCATCTTTGCAAACAAGACTACTCACCAAGTGCGCCTTCGCATGGGTGGTAGCGAATTGAATATTTCTGCAGAGGATTTGGATTTCGCAAACGAAGCTCAAGAGCGTCTCACTTGTTCGTATGCAGGTGACGATATGGAAATCGGATTCAACTCACGCTTCCTTCAAGAAATGCTCGGCAACCTCACTTCTGAAAACGTGAACATCGAAATGAGCGCTCCTAATCGCGCTGGGATTTTGACTCAGGTGGAAGCGGATGATGTGTCTGAGGATATTCTAATGTTGGTGATGCCGGTGATGTTGAACTCGTAAGTTCTTCCACCTCTTCCTCATCAGGTTCCAATTCATATTGGTACACCTTGCGCTGAGGACCCACCTTGCGATATACAAAGACGGCCAGTATTCCAGCGATAAAGCCGGATAAATGTCCCTCCCAAGATACTTTCGGATCAATCGGGAATAAATACCAAACGAGCGATCCGTAATAAAGAGCAACAATCATAGAAACCCGCAGCATCTGCGGGTTTTTTCTTATTATCCCACTAAAGAATAGAAAAGAAAATTGCGCATAGAGCAACATGCTCGCGCCAATGTGATAGGTTGGTCGGCCAATGATCCAAAGCAAGATTCCACTTGTGAAAAAAGTGAAAGCAAAAACGCGAATGCTTATGGTGCGGTAGAAATAGAACAAAAAACTATTTAGTACTAAAAAACCGAGGGTATTATGCCAGATATGTTGAAGATTGCCATGAATGAAGTGCATGGTGAAAATGCCGCGAAGACCTTCGAGATCACGGGGAAGCATGCCATATTGATTCATGCGATAACCTAGGTATTCGTCCATCACGAATACAGCCCAACAAATGGAAAGGAAGAAAAGAGAAACGAATACTGCATCCAGGATTTTTGCCCCATCAGAAGTTTTTGTTCCATAAATATTTGTTAAAGGCGTTTGCATTTTCAATAATAATCTATCTTTAGCACACTAAACATTCCGTGCAATGAAAAAGAGTATCCTCACTTTGATGTCGTCTTTGTTGTTGAGCTACGCAGCTGTCGCGGCCAACGATCAAAAGCAGGATCAGCAAGATCCTTCAAAAGACAAAGAAAAGAAAGTCTCATTTTCGCTTACCGATGGATACTTTTCCATCTTCGAAATCCTATTGGAGAAGCCCAAGGTAGATACATTGCGCGCCCCCATCAGTCCGAAGCCGAGCAATAGCGGTGCCAACAAGAAAAAGTGACATTGCGTCAGTGCGTCTATATTTGACGCATGAAGTCAATTCAAATCAATAGCCAAACCTACATTCCCGAGACGGAGCTCATACTTCGTCCCGACGGAAGTGTCTATCATCTGGGAGTAACGCCCACACAGGTAGCATCCAAGATCATCATCGTCGGTGATCCCGAACGCGTGCCCACGATTTCTGCATTATTTGATGAAGTAGAATGTCGCATTCATAATCGTGAGTTTGTGGTACACACTGGAACATACCACGGCAAGCGGATTACAGTGGTATCAAGTGGTATTGGGGTTGATAATATTGATATCGTAATCAACGAGCTCGATGCTGCGGTAAATGTTGACTTTGTTACACGCCAGCCAAAATCAGAATTAACATCCTTAGAAATTGTGCGCATCGGCACCAGTGGCTCTATACAGGCGGATATTCCCGTGGGCAGTTTTGTAGCCTCGGCCTTCGCTTTCGGCCTCGATGGTGTTCCTTACAGTTATCACAGCGCTTTGAATGAAGTGGAAGAAGCCCTTAGGTCAAAACTCTGCACGGAAATACCGGAACTCCAAGCTCAGAGCGGTTTGTACACGGTCAAGGGCAATGAAGACTTGTTGCAGCGCATTGCTTTTGATATGATTCAGGGTATCACAGCCACACAAAATGGATTCTATGGACCGCAAGGTCGAAGTGTAAGACTCGTCAGCAAGGTCGAACCCATGCTCCAACGTTATGCACAAGTTGGTTTTTTGGATAAAAAAGTGACCAACTTCGAAATGGAATGTTCGGGCATTTATGCGCTCTCTTCTTTGTTGGGACACAAGGCTTTAACTGTCTGCGCAATCTTAGCAAATAGGGCCACCAAAGAATTCCACAACAACCCGTCAACAAGTGTTGAAACCCTTATCAGGCTTGTGTTAGAGCGATTTTAAATAGGGTGTTGTGAATAAGAGCGAAATTGTTTCTCATTAAGCCTCAGTAAGGAAGGTACTTTTGGGTTAAAGCTTTAGATAAAGTGAGCCCTATGTACACCACAGAAGTGAACGCGCTGATTACACTTATAGAAGATCCCGATGAGGCGATCTATTTGCAAGTGCGATCTGCCTTGAAAAGTTACGGTGAACAGATCATCCCCCATCTCGAATACTACTGGGAACTCAACGACTTTGGTCCTTTGTTCCAAACGAGATTGGAGCAACTCATTAATACCATCCAATATGAATCCGTTTACGACCGTCTCAAACGTTGGAAACAATCAGAAGATAAGGATTTATTGGAGGGAGCGCTTATCATCAATCGCTACGGCTATCCTGGCTGCGATGAGGAAGAGTTGAGACGCAAAATCATGCGTGTGCGCCAGGACATCTGGTTGGAGCTCAACGACCACCTCACAGCAATAGAAGTGGTAAGGGTATTTAATCACATGCTTTTTAAAGTGCATGGATTCATTGGAGACCGCGATCATTACGATCAACCGCAAAATAGTTTTTTGAGTGACGTACTCAGCACCAAACAAGGCAATCCGCTTTCTTTGAGTCTCCTGTATGCATATTTAGCGAAGAGCTTGGATGTGCCGATTTATGGGGTCAACTTGCCCAGTCATTTCATTCTATGTTATCTTGATTATGATTCGGAATGCAAGGAATGGGGCATCACCGAAGAGGATGCGGAAGTATTATTCTATGTAAATCCATTCAGTGAAGGTGCGATGTTGCACAAGGAAGAAATAGATGACTTCTTGGCTAATCAGAATCTGCCGCAAGACAATCGTTTCTACCGTCCATGTTCCAATCAAGAGATGATCAGCCGCATGCTCAATAATCTTATTCATAGCTATATCGCTAGAAATAATGAGGAGAAGGTGCGTGAATTGAGAGCGCTACAGTCGATATTGTTGGAACAAGAAGACTGATTAGAAACAGCCTTTGATTACAGTGGCGCCCAGAGTGAGCCACAAAATTCCCTTGATTAAAAAGAATGCAAAGCCAGCCCAGCCGAGTCTTTTGAGCCAAGCACGTGTATTCTTTTTTGGTTCTTGTGTTTGTTCCATTGTCTTTGCGGGCGCAAATGTGGAAATATTCTGTGAAGTTTTTAAATTAAATCTTATAAGAATCTTTAAAAGCGCTAATCTTTGCAGGACTTAAGTATTTTTCAATGAAAAAAATTCTTGTAGCCAATAGAGGTGAGATTGCTTTGCGCGTGATGCGCTCAGCGAAGGAAATGGGCATTGCCACGGTCGCTGTATTCAGCGAAGCCGATAGAAATGCTCCGTTTGTGAAATATGCAGACGAAGCTGTGTGCATCGGTCCAGCCCCCAGCAACCAGAGTTATCTCAAGGGCGATATCATCATCGATGTATGCAAAAAGCTCGGAGTTGATGGTATTCACCCAGGCTACGGATTTCTTTCAGAGAATGCTGTTTTTGCAGAAAAAGTTCAGAAAGCAGGCATCACTTTTATCGGTCCTAATCCAGGCAGTATTGAAGTAATGGGTTCTAAGCTAGCAGCGAAAGCCGCGGCGCGGAAGTATAAAATTCCAATGGTGCCTGGAACAGAAGACGCCATCAGCAATCCTGAGGAAGCAAAGAAAATAGCATTGGAAGTAGGCTTGCCTATTTTGATCAAAGCGAGCGCAGGTGGCGGTGGTAAAGGAATGCGTATTGTAGAAAAAATCGAGGAACTCGAAGAACAGATGACGCGTGCGATATCAGAGGCAGAAAGCGCCTTTGGCGACGGCTCTGTTTTCATCGAACGTTACGTCACTGGACCACGACACATTGAAATACAAGTATTGGCAGATAAGCACGGCAACGTGGTGTATTTGTTTGAACGCGAATGCAGCATCCAGCGCCGTCACCAGAAGGTGGTGGAAGAAGCACCCTCTGCGATTCTCACTCCCGAGTTGCGCGCAGCAATGGGAAAGAGTGCCGTGGATGTAGCAAGAAGTTGCGACTACGTGGGTGCAGGTACAGTTGAGTTTTTGGTCGATGATAAGTTGAATTATTATTTCTTGGAAATGAATACCCGACTCCAGGTGGAACATCCGGTTACCGAGATGATCACTGGAATCGACTTGGTGAAAGAGCAAATAAAAATTGCCCGGGGCGAGAAGTTGAGCTTTACACAAGATGATTTAAAAATCAACGGACATTCCTTGGAAATTCGCGTTTACGCAGAAGATGCCAAGAATAATTTCTTGCCCGATATTGGAAAGCTCGCCACGTACCGCCGCCCGAGCGGACCTGGTGTGCGCGTAGATGATGGATTCGAAGAAGGAATGGACATTCCGATTTTCTACGATCCGATGATTTCTAAATTGATTACACACGCCAAGACACGCGAAGAAGCCATCGCGCGCATGGTTCGTGCGATCGACGACTATGAAATCTCTGGAGTGCAAACTACGCTTGAGTTCTGTCGTTGGGCCATTCAGCATCCTGCTTTTGTGAGTGGAAAATTTGATACCCACTTCGTGAAGCATTATTACACTCCCGAGGTCTTGTCGCGCGGAAGTGAAGAAGAAGCGCAATTGGCGGCCATTTTAGCGAACGCAATTTTTTCCAATCAAAAGACAAAAGAAGTTTCAGTTAAAAAAACTGAAACCACTTCCAATTGGAGAAAGGCGCGCTTGAGCTAAGGCATTGAGACATTATATTTACGTATATCATAATTGGCGTGATTCTTCGTTACGCGGTTGGATATACCCTCAATAGTGCGCATGAAAGTTTTTTCTTTCATAATGTTTTTTCTCTTTTCCCTTGGACTCACCGCGCAGTCCGAGTTAGCGATGGATTCAATACGTGTAGATACCATCTATCATCAATATTATACTGCAATTTGGAAAGTCACTCCTCGCGATACCTTCGCTGTGGCGACCATTGCACCGGTTCAGATCTACGCCTATTGTCCCAATCGGAGTCGTAAAAAGAGTATGGATAAAATGGAAAGGAAAGTAGCGAAAGTCTATCCTTATGCCAAAGCTGCCGGCGACGTGATGCGGGCGTATGAAGCCAAATGCAAAGTGATTACCGATCCCAAACAACAAAAAGTACTTCTCGATCAGGCGGAGGCACAGATGAAGCAGCAATTTGAAAAAGACCTGCGACAGATGACCATCAGCGAAGGCGTCATCTTGGTGAAGTTGATAGATCGTGAGACGGGCAATACAAGTTATAAATTAGTGCAGGAGTTGCGCGGTAAGATGAGTGCATTTATGTGGCAAGGAGTGGCACGAATCTTTGGTCAGAATTTAAAGGACGATTATGATCCTCACGGTGAGGACATCGTCATCGAAAATATCGTCCAGCGCATCGAAGACGGCACGATCCCCGTGCAATACAAAGAAGTTAGTGCGATAATAAAATAGGAGTAGGAGAAGGAGAAGGAGTAGGAGAAGGAGTAGGAGAATGGGTAGGGGGATAGGGGATAGGGAATAGGAGAAAGGGATAGGAAATAGGAGGAACCCCTGTAGAGACGCCATTTATGGCGTCTGAATTTCACGATTTCGAGGAGCGTTTTAAAGAGCGCGTGAATGTATTATCATTATGAAGGGGGGCATGGTTTGATGCGCTAGTTTGAGAAATACTAAATTCTTTTTATCTTAGATAAAACAATTTTGAACTCGTCCTGCCAACTGCTAAAGTGATATTTTAGATAATTGAATGTGTTGGTTAAGATCCTAGCTTATTTCTGTAAAAACAATAGTTATGAATTCAAACGCGTTTAAAAACATATCTCTTCGTGGTCGAACAGGTTACGCATTGTGTTGTCTCGAAAACACCATTGCGCACCAGGGTCTCAATCACCCAAGATGGCAAATTATATTAGACTTGGTCTGGAAAGGTACTGAAGCTGATTATGGGTTGTTGGAAGATGAATTTACCCATATCTCACCTAGCATAATTTTAAGTTATTCAAACTTTGCATCATACACCTATTTATATCCGCCTAGGACTAGTCTACAGTTTCATTATAACGCCGAGTCTGAGACTGAATTTAATGAATTACGCATTATTTACCAGCAGTCAGAAGTTGCGAACTCACTGCTCGAGTCTATCTTGGGGTTTGCATGTCATCCCATCTATGGTGGTATTGTCGATGAAGTAATTCTAAAAAGGATTGACAAAATTATTCAGCTAATGAATGTTCATTGCATTCCTTTGCCGGATGTGAACTTGTTCATCTTCTCCACTCCAAACGCGGGTACCAGTGATCCTTTGCACGGCGCACCGTTTACGCGAGCTGATATTTTTGGTCCAAAGGTTTAAATTTTTTCATTATGGAGCCTACACATAGATCTTACAGTTTAAAATTTGGAAATCATATTATAAATGACAAGCGTGTCAGGAAATTTTGTGCCTGGGAAGATGAAAAGTATACAGATCTAGCTCTGCTATTAGGTTTATTGGAAATCTATCAAGACCAGGTACATGCGTGCATAGAAACTCTACAAGAGGTAATGGATAGTGGTATTTCTAATTCGATTGAAGTGGATTACATGACATTAGAAATATCTTCGACTACAACCAACCTCTTTGAGAACGTTGAGCCACTGGATTCTTTATTAATAGACACCGGAGACTTGCTAAACATTCTAAGGGAATGGTCAGATCACCTTGAAATTTTACCAAAGGAAAAGATGAGTGCGGAAAAAGAGTTATACATGAATTCACACGCATTTAAGAACATTTCTCTTAGAGGTCGTACGGGGTATGTATTGTGTTGCCTTGAAAACACCATTGCTCACCAGGGACTTAATCACCCAAGGTGGCAAATTGTATTGGACGTGGTATGGAAAGGCACTGAAGAGGATATTTGGAACTTAGAGTATGAATTTCAATGTATTAGTCCTAAGGTGATTTCATATTATCCGAACTTTGCAGCCTATACACGAATATATCCACCTAGTACTAATCCTCAGGATGAGTATCGCGCTCAAACCGAAGCAGAATTTAACGAGTTACAAACTATTTACCAGCAGTCCGAGGTTGCGAACACTTTGCCTACCTACATCTTGGATATGTCAACAGAGCCTATCTACTTTGCAATTCTTGATGAGGTAAGTCTAGGATATATAGATGAGATTATCCACTTAATGAATGTTCATTCCATCCCTCTACCAAATGTTAATTTGTTTACCTTCTCCACTCCAAACGCGGGCACTGGGGATCCTTTACTCGGTGCACCGTTTACGCGAGCTGATATTTTTGGTCCAAAGGTTTAAGTTTTTTCACCATCGAACAAAGACGTGAAGTGTTCAATTCAAAATTGTAGTCTCTCGATGAGAACAGCCCCCTCTGCGAACCTCTGCGAACTCTGCGCCCTCTGCGTTAGAAAAAGTCAACGATTTTTTTTGGGGTGAAACTTATGTAGTTGTTGTTACAGTTTTGAATCTATAAGTATCAATTCACCGCAGAGGCCTCAGAGTTACGCAGAGGAGTTTGCTATGAATTTATGTAATGAATTTTCATTTTTAGCTTTTATAAAAAAGAGTAACCCAAGTTTTCTAAACAAACCTCTCTGCGAACCTCTGCGAACTCTGCGCCTCTGCGGTAAAAAAAGTTTTCGAATTCGAGGTTTACACAAGTCTTTTATTTGTTACAAATCTTCGAAATCGAGAAGCTTCAACAAAACGCAGAGCCCCCGAAGGGGCGATCTTGTGGGAAAGAAATAAGAATAGCTGTCATAATTATTCTATATTGCCTTCATTAGTACTTTCAACCACATCACTATGTCAACACAAAGAAGAAAGGGTTCTTTATTTAATCACGATGTTTCCTTGCACGGAATAATCCAAAAGCTTAACAGCTTGCGCGTTGTAGGGTGTTTTATTTTCCTTTTCGGATACTCCACAACATCCATCGCACAAGATTTTAAACTGGAAGTAGTGGTATCCGATGTGGAGAATTTTTGGGTAGCATATGATCGCATCTGCGTTGCGAAGGATAGTGCTGAGAAGATAAAATTGATTCATGAATTATATATCGACAAAGGTTCCATTGGACTCAAAGAGATGATGCGGGTCAGAGACTATCAAGATTATGAGTTCGTGGAGATGATTGAGAAATATCCGAAGTATTGGCCATCCATCAGAGGCAATATGGATGCATTATTAAAAGATAAAAAGAAGATAGAAGAACACCTCTTGGATCTTAAGAAACTGTATCCGCCATTGAGATCTGTTCCAATTTATTTTGTCATAGGAGCTTTTCGATCTGCTGGCACCTACACCAAAGATGCGGTGCTATTTGGAGCAGAATTTATGTTGGCAAACGAGAATTCAGATTATTCCGAATTGCCAGAAAGAGTGCAATGGGGAATAAAAAATTATTGTCCGTATAATATTCCAACCACCGCGGTGCATGAGTTTGTACACACAGCTCAAAACAAATGGGAGGATCAAACTATTCTTCATCTTTCACTTGGGGAAGGAGTAGCAGAGTACATTTCTACGTTGGTTTCTGGCGGCGAACTAGGATTGCCTGTGAAGTTCGGGAAGGAGAATGCGGATGCAGTAATGCAGCAATACATGAAAGAGATTTTGCGTGATGATGACATTTGGAATTGGCTGTGGAATACCAACAACAACCATCTTAAAATGAATGACCTCGCTTATTACATTGGTTATGAATTCTGCGAGCGTTATATGTCAACCGTGACCGACAAAAGTGCGGGCATCAAGCGATTGATAGAATTTGATTATACGGACTACGATGGCTTCTCTAATTTCATTGATAGTACTCACTTTCTGCCAAATACGATTGCAGAGATTGACTCTATGTATGAGGCACAACGACCAAAGGTGGTACGAGTGCTAGAGTTCGAAAATGGAAGCACAGAAGTTGATGCCTCGCTTTCTACCATTACTTTTGAGTTTAGTGAACGGATGAGTACCTGTTGCCGCGGCTTCGATCTTGTGAACGAGCAAGGCATTGTTAATTTAGAAATTGCCGAGTTTGTGGGGTGGTCAGATGATATGAAGCGTTACACGCTACGTTTGAAGCCGCTCAAACAAGAGACTACCTATGGAATTGTCATTACATCGTTTGCCAAAGAAGACGGTGGTAATCGAATCGCACCCTACCGGCTTACTTTCCACACAAAGGCGACCAAGTAAAACGCACTGCGAACAAACCCCTCTGCGAACCTCTGCGACCTCTGCGCCTTTGCGGTAAAAAAAGTTTTCGAATTCGAGGAGCGTTTGAAAGCACGTGTGAATGTTTTATTAGCTTTTATTTTAAATGTATCAACTCACCGCAGAGGCGCAGAGACCGCAGAGTTACGCAGAGAAGTTTGTTCCCATGTTCCCATTTTCCCATGTTCCCTTGCTCCCCTGTTCCCTTGTTCCCCTGTTCCCCTGTTCCCTTGTTCCCTTGTTCCCCAATCTCCAAATTCCAATCTCCAACCTCCCGGTTACCGTATCTCCACCGCTTCGAGCACGGGGGAACCGAAGCGCTCGTTCACGAGGTCGATGATGCGCTTTTTATTTAATGACAACTCCTCGCGCAAGACGCCCGAATCGATTTTTAATATCAATTTACGATCTTCCACTTTAGCATCCACCGTGCGCTTGCTAATCATTGTGCCCATCACGTCGTGGTAACACTTCACAATCTCCAACTCGTTATACTTCTTCTCCAAGCCCGCATTGCTCATCATGAGTTTGATGAGATCCTTGATGGAGGCGTCGTTGAATTTTCTAGAACTCATGCGCTACCTCCGTGGTGCTATAAGAATTTTGTGAGATGATAAAGGCGTTGTATCCTGCATTCAACCGCTGCAATAGCGCTGGTATGCGATCTACGTGGGTGTCTGTGATAAACACTTGCCCAGGATGATGCTCAATGAGCCACTGCAATAAATTCAATACGCGTGTCTCATCCACTTTATCATACAAGTCGTCCAACAATAAAATAGGAACGAGCTGGGTGTTCTTTTTTAAGATGAGGTATTGTGCTAATTTGAGCGCAATCAAAAAGGACTTTTGTTGTCCTTGCGATGCGAACTTTTTTAAAGAGAGTCCATTCAACAGAAAATCCAAATCATCCTTGTGAGGGCCTACTGTGGTGCGCTCGAGAACACGGTCGCGCTCGCGACACTGCGCCAACTTATCGATCAACGGTGTATCGGCATGTTCGGCTTGTAAAGAAATTTTCACTTCTTCTTTTCCTCCTGAGATGTGATGATACACTTCCAAAAACACGGGGCTGAATGCTTCGATGAATGCTGCTCTTTCACGGTTGATAATATCCGCGTGCATTGAGAGGCGATGGTCCCAAGGTTCGAGCAATTCACTCGAAAAACTTCCCGAGCGATTCATGGTCTTGAGCAAATTGTTGCGCTGCTGCAAGGCCTGATTGTATTGCATCAAATTCTCGAGATAGGCTGCCGAATATTGAGATATCGTAGCATCGATAAACTTGCGACGCACTTCACTTCCTTCGAGGATCAGCTCTATATCGTAGGGCGTGATCATCACGGAGGGAAAGAGACCGATGTGTTCCGAAAGGCGCTCGTACTCTTTGTGGTTGCGCTTGAAAATTTTCCGCTGCGACTTGCGAATGGCGCAATGTATCATCTCCGGCTGCCCCTGACGTTCGAACTCGCCCGAAACACTCGCTTGTTCTTCACCTTGACGAATGTTTTGTCCGTCGATGGTGTTAAAGTAAGATTTACTAAAACTCAAATAGTGAATGGCATCGAGGAGATTCGTTTTGCCTTCACCATTATTACCCAGAAAACAAACAACCGACTTGTCGAAGGTGATTTCCAACGATTCGTAGTTCTTGAATTGATACAACGTCAATCGTTCTAATCTCAATCCCTTATTTTTCTCCTCCAGGTTATTCATTCCAGGTGTTGTATGAATTAAAGTCGTACAGGTTTTCTCCGTAGCGATTCTTGCGATTGGCCCTCACAACGTCTCGATAGAGCTTATCCATTTTCTTTTGCTCACTTTCTTTGCTATCGAGTACTGCAGTGCCTGATGCCTCCCACGGTTTTGCAGTCCACAAAGTTCTTGATTTCGGCACAATAATCACCGTTCCCCGCCAATCAATTTCTCTTTTTCTTTTAAACTTCACGTAATAAACGGTGTAGGGCTTGTTCTTGATGACTTCTTCGCGGCTTGATAAGATTTCAACAAAGTCGATTTTGCCTTTTTGATCATATTTTCCTTCATACTTTTTCTCTACATGAAGGCGCAACAAGGTATCGGCCACGAGATAACGCGCAGGCATCTTTTGTTCTTTGTCTTTCTCAACGAGTTTCAAATAAAGTTTAAGGATGTATTCCCGTTCATCGGTGATGAATTTTAGAATGCTGTCGGGCGTTTCCACTTTATGATCTTCATTGAATGATATATATTCGATAAGCAGTTGACGCTTTTTCGATTTATAGATTTTATCAAAGAAAGCCTTTACATCAGGTTTGTTTCTGTACGGATGTAATATGCTGCAATAGTTCATTAGTGCATTGGTGGAGAAATTGTAAGACTTTTCGTCGGTTCCGTTGACGCGTTTGAGTTCATTTTTCGCTTCCAGGAGTATGAGGTCCAATTCGGCTTCGACGAGTTTCTTATCGATTTTATTACTGTCCACAAGGAGTCCTATGAGGGAGTAATTGGCAAACTTAAATTCATCAATGGAAGAAAGTGCAAAGGCTTCCGGATAGATCAGTCGCGCCAATTCCAAGCTATCTCGCAATGATACCAATGGTGAAGACACACTTGACTTTCCGCCGATGGGAGGCTCATCCATCATGAGTTTTTTCATCTTGAGTGTTGCTTCCCGTGTATCCATCCAGCCTAGGTTTTGGAGGATTTTGTTTTGGTAGGTAGCGCTATCTGCATTCGCATAATATTGATTGGCGAGCCATTCGATATTCGTGGTGGAAGTGTCTCTCCACAACTCAAGTAGCAATGTGTTTTTTATTTCCTCTTTGTCTTTTTTCTCTTCGGTATTCGGTAGGTTGGTCAAGAGTCTTCTGAGCTCTGGTGCATTGGACGCATGAATCCACACATCGTCAAGAAGAAGGATGGCGTTTTTTTGAGTCGTTGAATCCGTTGATGCGATGTCTTTTAAATATTGCTCTCCACCATTGTCAAATATGCTTCTGTTGAAGACATTATCCTGTGGGGTAAAACTCGAAAATCCTGTTTTAATAAAGTCGCTTTCTCCGAGAATCGTGTCAATACTCGCAATCAATCGGTAGAGCGTGTTTTTATAGAGATGCAATCGCTGCACGGTCGCTCTATGAGAACTTGTATCCGTCACGTAGTAGTCGGCTACAAAGCCATCGCTATTTTTTACAAAAGATCTTTCTTCGAGTTTTAGATCACCATATTCTGAAACACGTTCTTTTATTTCTTTTAAAAATGTGGTTGTATCCTTGGCCTGGAAGTATTTGTGATAGCGAATCATTCTTACCTGAATGCTTTCAGGGCTACCGGGAGGTATAATTCGAATGGTCTTGCGCACACCATCGGCTTCATTCACCTCTTCATCAGAATCCCAATTGAAACCGTAATCCATCTTCTTGTGGCGGTCATTGAGATCATACGGAATCTTCATGCTGAAGTTCAGCAGTGTATCGGAGTAATTGTAAAAGGTACTATAAGTCGGCTTATCGAAGCGCACACTACTGAAGTAGTTTTTTGCAATGCTTTCATCTTCTGTCTTTACAATTAATGCGTATTTATTCAGATTTTGATTGGTAAACGCGCCGAAAAACGTCTTACCCTCTTTGTTTTTATACTTTCCCAATATTGCAGGAAAACCACTGAGAGTGCCGATTTCTTCACTCATGCGTTCCAGTTCATTATCGTCTACATATTGCTGGGCAATGCTACTATTGATGTAATTGTCTTCGTCCAGAAAACTAGGTTCACCATTGGTGAAGCGCCAAAGAATATAGTAGGCTCCTGTTTTTTTATCAAAAGATGTCACTTCGATATCGCTGGTAAGATCATACTCACTTTCCCCTTTGTAATATGTGAGGTCCCCGGGGATCTTAGCGCTCAAGCTTTGATCTTGCGTTTGCCAAACACGATTATCACTGACTTTTATATCATAGTTGATTTTAAACGAATTGAAAAACTCTTCGCCGTATTTATTAGAAATCTTATCCTTTAAGGCGGTAAGTTTGAGCACATAGATTTCCTCAGGTGCAAAGATGATTCTTCTGCGCTGCACGTCTCCGCGTCGTGTTTTATTGACGATGTCAAATGCAGGGAAGTTTTGATAGTTGATTTTCTTTACAGAAATTATATCTCCTGGTATTGCTTCATAAAGGATACTATCCACGGATGCTATCAAATACTCAGTGCTTTTACCTGAAAAACCTGCGTAGTTTTTAAATCGGTAAACGCTGAAGTTCGCTCCATTCGGAATGTCCATGGCAAGCCAAGCAGAGGCTTCGGTACCCGAGGCAAATGGATATACCTTGGCAGGTGTGTCAAAGCTCAATGTGGCGTCTTGGCTGGTAAAAGTGGAGTAGGGGCGTTTGTAGATAATTTTATCGAGCTTGTCTCGCCTTTTAGCATCGCGTGTGCCTTTGTCCACGGCCTCCACCGTATATCCAAGACTGCGAAGCATTTCTATCACGCCTTCCTGCCCGGGCAAATGTGCACAACCCATGGCTGCAAAAACCGAAGAGCCAGCTTTGAACAAAGAGTCAATCGTATTTACAAAAATGCGATTACGCTCTACCAATATAAACTTATTGAAGGCAGGACTATTTGTTTTGGTATTAATGCTGTCCACAAGGTCGAGGTCTTGTCGGCGATACGCAGGTTCTATTTGGCTTTGTAATTCACGCATTTTTTTGCGGTCTTCACTATCAAAACTCTTTTGAACCTTTTCATTGTTTTCCGCCTTGCGCGCCAACTTGCCGTACAAGGTGCTTTGCTCGTAAGTCTCCAAACCAATACTTCGCTTTCCTAATTTTTTTCCGGTTTGGTAGATATACATATCGAGCCATGTATTCTCTTCGAAATCGGCACTTTCGCTATAGTCATCGAATCGAAAGAGCATGTAGTTGAGCAAAGGCGGCTCGTAGGCGATCACGTCTTTTATCTTGGATTGTAAATCTGTATCAAAAGTGAAGAAGCCTTCCAGTTGATTGGAACGGCCTGAATAATAGTCTTCATCATCTTCAAAGTTGCGGAATCCATTGCCGGCAAACATCGATTGCAGCCAAGCATCGGGCTCAAGCTCAAGAGCCACTACATCTACCGATTCAATGGCATTGAAGAAAGGATCGCCAAGTTGAAACACCATTTTTTCACTCACGTGCATAGTGCCATAGAGATAAGAAGGCTTTTGAAGACCGTTGCCAGATACTTTCCATAAAAGACTTTGATATTTCTTTTGTGAAAAAGCTTGATTCGTAAGGCTTAATAGGAGTAGAGGAGCAAGAAAATATCGAAGAAAAATATGCATTCTAAAAATTGTAGATTTTCGTTCCGTAAACGGATGAAGACGGAATTATTGGATTCGAATATACAAAATCTACAGCCTCACAAGGGGTGCGGTAGCCTAATAATGCTAAGTTTCTGATTTGTAATGAGATTGCTTTTTGCTCAATTTGAGGAAATGTATTACTTTCGCACCCTAAATTTTGACCTATGGCCAAGCAAAACACGGATAATATTGTTGATGTAGAAGAAGTTTACGGAAAGGCAGAGTCTTTCTTTGATAAAAATCGCAAGCCTTTGATGATTGGTGGTGGAGTAATTGTAGCTGCGATTGCTGGTTTTTTTGCGTATGAGTTTTTAATCAAGGCTCCAAAAGAGAAGGAAGCTGCCAACTCTATTTGGAAGGCTATTCAATATCAAGAGATTGACAGCGCATCACTTGCCCTCAATGGTGGGCCAGACTTCGCAGGGTTTGAAGAAATCGCTGAAAAGTACGATGGAACAAAATCAGGCAAAGTTGCTCATTTCTGGTGTGGTGTAAACTACCGCGATATGGGTGAGTACGAAAAGGCATTGGAGCATTTCAAAAAAGCGGACTTTGATGATGAGGCGTTGGGTGTATTAGCCATCGGAAACGTAGGCGATATGTACGTAATGCTCGACAATAAAGAAGAAGCGGCGTCTTGGTTAGAAAAGGCTGCTAAGCGCGCAGGTTCATCTGCTGCCCGCAACTATCTCGCTCCACAGTATCTTTTGAAGGCAGCTAAAGTGAATATCGAAAACAATCGTGAAGATAGAGCGAAGTCTCTTTTGAAGGATGTTGTAGATAATTACGATAATAAATCGCAAGAGTGGGCTGAAGCAACACGTTTGCTCGCAATGCTCAGAGCGAAGGAATTATAATATGTCCAGTAGCAATCTTTCTTATTACGATAAATCTCAACTTCCCGATGCACAGTCAATGCGCATCGGGATTGTTGTTTCTGAATGGAACACTGAGATCACTGACAACCTCCTCAGAGGCGCCATGGAAGCCCTAACAGACGCTGGAGCTACTCTTGATTACATAAAAATAGTGTACGTCCCTGGCAGCTATGAACTGCCTTCAGGAGCACAACTGCTTTTTGAAAATACAAATGTTGAGGCTGTGATTTGCCTAGGAAGCGTTATTCGCGGAGAAACGCCACACTTCGAATTCGTGTGCAATGGTGTAGCTCAGGGCATAAAAGATGTCGCGTTGAAATATAACAAGCCTACCATATTTGGTGTGCTCACCGACAACAACATCGAACAGTCGCGCGCTCGAAGCGGTGGTTCTTTAGGAAATAAAGGAATTGAGGCGGCTATTACCGCTCTCAAAATGATTGCGCTGAAAAGACAATTAGAAGATTAAACCTTCACCAATTTTTCTTCCATCAATTCTTCTTTGCCTTTTCTTGTGAGATTGTATCCCACGCCTGCTTTATTAAGTATATAACCATTGAGGTAAAGGTTCGCGATGCGCTCACCTAATTGAGCAGTATAATTATCACCCGCATCTTCACGCTCGATTCTAGTCCAGTAGTTGGCTTCTAATTGAGAGAGTTTGATGAGTTGATTCTTGTTGTTCTTTTTGTATGTGTATATGATATCTAAAAGTACGTAGTCGTATTTATCAAGCAATATGCGCATATACTGAAAAAGATTTAAGGGTGTTTTGATCAAGGCTTTCTTGTGTTGCAAAATAATCAGTATTTTTTCGACATCATTGAAAAAAAGAATGAAGATTTGTTGACAAATTTCAAACATCGCAAACGATGAAGATATTACACACCGCTGATTGGCACCTTGGAAAACGATTGCAAGAGTATTCTCGCATTGATGAACAGCGTCGTGTAATGCTTGAAATTGCTGCTATTGCAGATGATCAACAAGTGGATGCTGTCTTCATCGCCGGTGATCTTTTTGATGTGTTCAATCCTTCACATGATTCACAAGAGTTGTTCTATTCAACACTTTTTAAATTATGCAATGGCGGAAAACGTCCGGTGATTGCTATTGCTGGCAATCATGACTCTCACGCTTTGATCGAAGCGCCGGTGCCACTCGCAAAGGAATTAGGGATTGTGTTGGTAGGTTCTACCGAACATCAATCCGTGAACATCACTTTACCAAATGGTGTGCATATTCAAAGTAAAGAGGCCAACGTGATTGAGATTTTTTTTCCTGAAAAAAATGAATCGGCCATTGTCATCACTGCGCCGTATGCCAATGAGCATCTATTGCGTACTTATTTAGGAGAACAAAACAGGGAAGAAGAGCTGCGTAAAATTTTAAAACTCCGTTGGGAACAAATAGCAAAGAAATATTTCACTACCCAGTCCACTAATTTTTTTATCGGTCATTTCTTCTTTGTAAAGGATGGTGAAAAAGCCTCTGCTGAGCCGGAGAGCGAACGCTCGATTCTACATGTAGGTGGTGCACAGGCAATCTATACTTCTGATTTGCCTGATGGACTGCACTATGCAGCCTTAGGACATTTGCACCGTCATCATTGCATCGACACTACCAGATTCCCAGTTGTCTATAGCAGCAGTCCGCTGTGTTATAGTTTTAGCGAAGCGGGGCAACAAAAATGTGTAGTGGTTTTTGATTCGCATACCAAGAGATATGAAACCATCGATTTGAAGGAAGGCTACGACTTGGTGCGCCAGCGTTTTGAATCGGTGAATGAGGCGCTGAAGTGGTTGAACGATAATCAAGACAATTATGTAGAACTTACAATAGTATCAGAAGGTCCGCTGGAAGCGGAGTCGCGAAGGAGCATTATGTCTGCTCACCCACGTGTTGTTCATTTGATTCCAGAAATCAAAAACTTAAATACAGATGATAGCGCCTTGCAAAGCAGTGATCTAAGTTTGGACATGGTGACGCTTTTCTCAAAGTTTTTTAGAGCTGAAAATGGCTCGGATCCAAGTGAAGAATTGCTGACCATGCTTCGCGAAGTGATGAATGAGGAGGCACAGGCATGATTCCATTAAGATTAGAGTTAGAGGGTATTTTTTCTTATAAAGAAAAACAAGTCATCGATTTCGCAACGCTCACCGCTGGTGGGTTATTTGGAATATTTGGTGCCGTTGGTAGCGGAAAGTCAAGCATTCTTGAAGCGATGATGCTCGCCTTGTATGGTGAGCCAGAGCGACTGTCAATGCGTGGCGAGCGCTCGAGCTTGATTCATTTGCAAGCACCTTTGCTACGTGTGTCCTTGGATTTTGAGACAGGAAATCCAACCGCAGTCTATCGCGCTGTCTTTGAACTTCGCCGCAAAAAAAAGAATCCCGAAGAGTTAGAATCAAACGAAAGATTTTTTTATAAAAAAGAAAATGATCAATGGATACCACAAGAGGTCAGCTCGATAGAAGAGGTGCTGGGAATACGCCTGAATGACTTCAGAAGAACAGTCATTATTCCACAAGGAAAGTTTCAAGAGTTTGTCCAGCTTAACCAAAAGGATCGCACAGAAATGTTACGAGATCTATTTGGATTGCATCGTTTTGATTTGAGTGATAAAGTGAAAAATCTTTTGGGTAGCGCCGTGAGTGAGAAGGGAAGAATCGACGCTTCCGTTCAGACTTTAGGAGAATTATCGAAAGAAAAAATAGAAGAGAAGAAAACGGCGTTAAAGACATGTGAGTTATCTGTAAGTGATAAATCGAAGCAAGTGACGGAGCTTCAAGATCGTTTGAAGACGCTCGATCTGTCGAAGCGTCTGACGGATGAGTTTAATGAGAAACAAAGGACTTTGGAGAATGTCCGAGTTCAAAAGGACGATTATGACCAGCGAAAGCAACGCTTGGACATGTACTTTAAAGTTAAGCTGGAAATTTCCCCAATATTGATGCAACAAAAAGAGCTGGAAAAGACGCTCCACAAAGTTGCTGATGAATTGCGAATGTCAACGGAAGCATTGCAAAAGTTTCGTGAGGCGCTCCCTTTATTGAAAGAGCAGGAAGCAAGTGCGAAGAAAGAAATGGAACAGCTTCCCGAACGAGAAAGACGCATTGCTTTGTTAGAAAGAATCACAGAAAGAAATTTAGCATTAGCACATGCGCAAAAATTGGAAAAACAATCGGCCGAAAAGAGGTTAGAATTCCATTCGTTGGAAGAAAACTTTTTGATCCAAGATACGTCGATTAAGGAAAAGGAGCTTATTGTAGAAAATACAAAAAGCACGTGGGGCAAGCGCTTTTCCGAGGTTTTGAAAATGGAGCTAAACTGGGAGGAGTTGCAATGCGCGCGACTTTTATTGGAAACCTCCCAAAAGCAAATAGACGGGCTATCGAGCGAGATCACACGCGCAGAATTGCAGAAGGGCGAACTTGAGGATATGTTTATTTCTCAGGGTAAAAAAGACTTCTCCTCATTGTTGGAATCATTAGATGAGCAAATAGAGGGAGCTCAGAAGGAATTGCAAAGGATCCGAGAGAAAGCAGGACTTGAAACTTTCAGGCACTTGGTTGTTCCAGGCGAGCCTTGTCCTCTTTGCGGGAGTCTTCATCATGAGCAGCATGAATTCAATCAAAATGATGAAATTGTTATAAAGGAGAAACAACTTCATGACTTGCGTGCGATACTCACTCACACTCAGAAGCAGGCCTTGGAGTATTCCAAACAAATACAATCAATTGAATTGTTGAGAGCTGATGAAGCGAAGAAGAAGACAGGTCTTTTAGAAATTCAAAAGAGTATTGAGGCCTTACAATCTTATTTTCATAGCTGGGAATGGAAGAGTAATCTTGATATTGAGCAGGGAATAGAAAGGATCAAATTCGAGAAGGAGAATTTTGAGCGTGTCGAAAAGGAATGGAATGAACTGCGTAAGGTAATGGAGCGCTCTGCTGAAAGAATAAAGTTGTTGCGCCCTGAGATTGATGCTCTCAATGTAGAGACAGCAAAGGCAAGGGCAATAGCGGATAGTGTAGATGCCATCCTTGAAAATAGTGCAGACGATTGGTTTAAGCGCTATCTGGATGTTGCGGAAGATATGATCAAAACCGACATTCAGAAGGTACGTAGTTTTATAGATAACACACAGCGCAAGTACAATGAAATCTCGAAGAGTTTGGTTGAATTACAAACATCTATCGCGAATACTGAAAACATCGTTGGCGAAAAGACAAAGACTTTGGATGCTTTGCAGCCTGAAAGGAAATTGTTGCAGAATACATTATCCGACAAACTAGCAGAATTATCATTGAGTGAAGAAGAGGCGAAGTCAGTGGATAGTTTGAACATCCAAACAGATAAAGAGAAAAGTGAAATAGATATTTTCTATTCTACCATTGATGGTTTAGAAAAACGCATAGCGGAAATCCAAAGTAACCCCGATTTTAAACCAATGGACGCGGGGCTTTATGATGGTCTGAAATTGGAGCTCAAATCTAAAGAGGACGAGTTGAATGCTTCGAACATTCAGTTAGGCGAGATTCGTCAGGAATTGACAGACATGGAGGAGCGTTGGGGAAGGAAGTTGAAGTTTGAGGAGCGATTGATAGTCCTTCAAAGACGCATTGATCGCTTGCGTGATTTAGAGGGTCTTTTCAAGGGTGGAAAATTTGTACGTTACATTTCTAATTTTTATTTAAAAGAATTGTGCGCCGCTGCGAATAGACGTTTTCATCAATTGACGAGGAATCGTTTGAGTTTGATGGTGGATGATGACAATAACTTTTTCGTCGTCGATTATTTGAATGATGGTAAACAACGATTGTTGAAGACACTCTCAGGTGGACAAACCTTTCAGGCGTCCTTATGCTTGGCTTTGGCGCTCAGTGAGCGCGTGAAGTCTGTTAGCCGATCAGAGCGCAGCTTCTTCTTCTTGGATGAAGGATTTGGCGCACTCGATAGAGATTCACTCGCTATCGTGATGGAGACGATTAAAAGTTTGCGTAGAGAAAATCGCATCGTAGGCTTCATTTCCCACGTTGAAGAAATGAAGGAAGAAATGGATGTTTACCTTGATGTGAGACTAGATAAAGAACAGGGAAGTGTTGTTACCTTACAATTGTAAACTTGCTTGATTTACTTGCGTTTGCTGATTTAGTCTGCAAGAAATACAAACCTTGAGGCAAGGAGCGAACATCTATTTCTGAATTAGAAATTAATCCGCTCATTACTTTTTGACCAGCTGCATTCAAGATTTGATAAGGTGTGCCACCAGGAATATCACTTACGCGAATGAGATCACTGCTTGGGTTCGGATAGACAGAAAGGGAAGAGGTTTCGTTCTCCAAAACATTGGTCGGTAAATCTGCAACAAGCACAGAAGTGTTGATGCCATTCGTCCTTGTAATTTGAAGAACGGGTGTTTTAAAAAGTGGCGAAATCCATTTGTATTCTACGACTTCTGGACGAGGAATGCTTAATCCGAATGAAAATTGATTGATATATACGGAGTCGGCCCCGTTTAATACTGCCCTTACACGAATCACATCATAAGAACCACCTAAAATTTGAAGAGTGCCCCAACCATCAACTTCACTTTCTCGGGTTTGTTCTTGGCCGTAAGCAAACAATGTAGGGACTTCCAAAGTAGCTTGTGAGTTGCTCACATGACTGTCACCGAAAGTCATTGGTAATTCATAAATCACATCAACGGGAGTACTTTGGGCTCCAGCTGGAATGCCGTTTAGAGAAGCGCCAAAACCTGTTATTGCAAAACGATCAGAACGGTTTTGATAGTACTGATAAGCATCTGTAACGGAAACAAAACCTCCTAAATCGAACGACTCTACACCGATACCGTAGTCGCTATTATGTTCTGGATTAAATGGACTATTGAATAAAAACTGAAAAACAATAGGCGTTTGAGAAACATCGAAACACTCCGTTGTCGTGGTAGTTCCGGTAAGATTTACAATATCTCCGTCGTAGTCCCACGTGAAATTGGATCCTGTGAGTTCCACGTCTGGCGCTCCTTGCAGCGTTGCATTGTATTGAATCAAGATATCATTGGCATCTGGCAAGTCATTCGTGGTGATGGTCACTTGAGAAAGCACTTGAGTTATGGCCAAGCAAAGCGAGCAGAGAGTGAGGAGGTATTTCATAAGATTTTTTATAAAACTAATAAAAAATCTTTTACTGACAAGTAGGAATGTACTCTACGGCTTCAGCGCCTGGGTCACAGAAGGTAATTTGAGATGTTTGTTCACTAAAGCGCAAAGCCAATATATTACCAATATTAGGAACTGATGAAGGGTTTGTTCCTGCAATGGGTATTCCCGCCATCACGCGAGTACTTCTGCTTGAGAAGAGTCCAAGGCCATTATTGATATTGGAGTATGTAGGTCTTTCTTGAACGATTCCAGTGGTGGGCGAATTAACCTGAAAATACGTATATAATTCTCGTCCGCCGTAGTAGATGACAAGGTCAAAAGCATCGGTACCTGGGTGAGGAGTGCTTGCCACCTGTCCAATTTGATATACGACGTTATCGTCTTTTTTCAATGAAGAACCGAGTACAGTGAAGAATGCACTTCCGCTAACGGTATAATTGATACGATTGTTTGCACCAGAGAAATTTTCCTCAGTGAATTGACCTGCGCTATATTCAATGACTACAGGTCTTTCGCTCACCAATACACTATGGGTCGCATCGGTATAAACTCGTTCAGTAAGATTCATTCGTACGGCTACTTCGTAGAAAGGAGCGCTTTCGTCGCCTAGAATGCCTCCGGTGTAATCAAGAAATCTGAAGACTTCTGTAAGATCGGAAGAAGCAAGTTTTAGTTCTTGGCCAGAAGATAAAATGAGTGCCTCGTTAAAGAAGGCTACCTCCGTGGCTTTCACTATTTCTGTCTGCGCAGTGACATCTTCTTTATCTTTAAAATCGAGTTTTAGACGATAAACGGCATCTTCGTTCAATCCACCGTTTTTTACAAAATAATAAGCGGTTTGATTTGGACCGTAAAAAATTCCATTGATGGACTTATTGTTGAGCTCCTTTGGAACCAGATTAAATGTATTTACGACCTCTCCATCGAGTAATTCTTCTACAACAAGAGAGTTAAACTCATCGAGTTTATATTCGTTGCTATCGCGGATAGCGGCATAATCCAGATTGTTGCCATCTCCGAGAAAAGTACGGTTGATTTTGATCCATTGCGTATCTTGCACGGGATCGAGCAAACCGAATACTACAGTTTTGCTTTCGTACGGTGCGTTCAAGTCAACCTCAGTTTCGCAAGAAAAGAGTGCAAGCGCGATAACTGCAACAAATAAGAATTTTTTCATCATAGACATAAGGGTTACAAATGTAACCTTCTTTGCCCTATAAAGGAGGAAAAAAATCTGTAGATTCTTCCCTTTCTAAGATGTTTTTTTGACGGGAATCTTTGTAAGGAAGTCGAGTGTATCCACTCCGTCTGCAAAATCTTCAAGTCCGGGAGATTGTGCGCCACCGAAGGGAATGTCCGTTTGGCTCACGATACATTGAATTTGTTCCTCCTTTGATTTGAGTTCTTCTCTAAGCAATTCGAGGTTTTGGTAGTATTCGTAATAAAGCGAGCCGGTGGGCGAGGCAATGCCGGCATCTTTTTTAAACAAAATAAATCCATTGTCCAGGAGATCATCTTGATTAAGCAACCACACAGCCTTGTTATAGTCGTAATTATTCGCGTATTTATTGTGATTTACAATGGGGTGATAAGGGTAGATTGCTTTGAATATCTTATCAAGATCATATCCTTCGGGCACGTAGATTTTGGTCACGTTTCGGCAACCGAGGCCGAAATATGCGAAAATGTCCTTTCCGAGAGCTTCCAGCTCTTCCTCTGATTCATTACCTGTAATGATGGCCACGCTATTTCTGCTTTTGCGTATGATATGAGGATAAGAGCTAAAGTAGTAGTGGAAATATCGACTGGTATTATTGCTACCCGTGGCGATCACGGCATCGAAGTTTTCGAGTTTGCCTGTGGCGTAGCTGTATTGATCTACCACTTCAGGCCAGAATTTTTCGAGCAGGATGAGAGCAGCGGGAATGAGCTGTTGGTCGTCTGAAGAAAGTTTGATAAGTGCCTTGTGACCGGCGAGTAGAGTGCTGAACACATCGTGCCAGCCCACCATTGGGATATTTCCAGCGCAGATGAGTGCGACCGTGCGGTGGTCTTGTTTGGAAAGCGCCTCTAGATGAGGAGTGATATAGGCATTGATTTTTTCTTCGGTCATCTCCGAAGCCCAAGCAGCGATGGCATTGCGCACATTTTGTGGAGTAAACCAGCCATTGCTCAAGTAGTGGTTTTCGATGATCCCTTTGAATCCTTCGAATTCGGCCGCAGTGAGGCCAGAATCGAAGCCCGGCCATTCGGCAGAGTCTTGTGATAAGAGACCAAAAGCCTTTCCCAGTTGAACAAAAGCCGCAATACGTTGTTGCAAGTCCGGTTTCATTATTCGTGCGCTTTAATGTAAATTTGCCGCGAAATTAGTAGTTCATCACCAAAAACAAACGGAGGAAATAGAATATGGCTATCATGATCACTGATGAGTGCATCAATTGCGGCGCTTGCGAACCTGAGTGTCCTAACCATGCCATTTATGAAGGCGGAGCGGAGTGGAAGTATTCTGATGGTACAGGATTGAGAGGTATTATCAATCCATTGAATAAGACTGATGAAGTGGATGCTGACGGCAACAATGAGCCCGTGAGCATGGACGTCTATTATATTGTTACAGATAAGTGCACTGAGTGTGTAGGTTTTCACGACGAACCACAGTGTGCAGCGGTATGTCCGGTGGATTGTTGCGTTGACGACCCCGAGCACCGTGAGTCCAAAGAGCAGCTCCTTGCGAAGAAGGAGTTTATGCATTTGTAAGGCGAGGGGAAAGGAGTAGGAAATAGGAGTAGGAGTAGGAGTAGGAGGTAGGGAATAGGAGATAGGGAATAGGGGATAGGACAGGCCTTGGTAGAGACGCCATTTATGGCGTCTGACTGTCAAAAGACCCCGTAGGGGTCCAATTTCTGTAGCCCCGGATAAGATATGAATTTACCCGACCCCGTAGGGGTCGAACAAGATGGGAGAAGGGCGATGGGCGATGGGCGAATGAGAGGGGCGAGGGGCGAATGAGGGGGCTTTCAACTTTTGAACCGACAAGCAAAGGAAGATTACTCTTAAACGCTATAAGATAAAGCCATTCATTTCAATGAAAACTTTATTGGGAGGCGGTATTGGTAGCGAACGTATTTACCATCTCGCTTAGCTGGATAAAATCTCTTTTTTAATTGTTTTATGGCGTTCTCCGCTTGTTCGGAAAATTCTGGAGCATCTGGAATGCCGCGGTCAACGCTTATCGATGTAATCTCTCCAGATTTTTCAACGACAAAACTTATGTAAACGGTTCCTTCTATTTTATCTTTCAAATACTTAGAGGGGTAATGGATTTTGCTATAAATTTCCTTTAATAGCGCTTGCTCTCCACCAGGATATAGTGGTTCTACTTGTGCAAATGATTCAATCGCGTCAAAAACCTCTGTTTCTTCTATTACTGGAAATTGGTCATTCACTGGTTCTGTGACGATTTTCTTCTTTGGAAGGTACCAATTTGGAAGCCAAGAATTTAGGAGGAGACAAGAGGAGTAGTTTCCATATTTATCCAATTCTATGCGGATATCAAAACTCGCGATATTACTGAAACCATCCTTATTCTTATATTCTCCCGTAATTGAGTCTTTACATAGACCTTTCCATTTGATTTCAAAACCGACTCCATGCTCTGAGCCGTAACTACGCTGAAAAATTATAGATCCATCTTCGAACAAAATGTCTTTGTAAGCGTTGGATTGGATTTTTTCGAGAATCGCATTTCGGTTTTGTCTTACTATTGTTAAAGCTTCCATTTCCCCCAGGGATGTATACGTATTTCCTCGAGAATAATTCAGGTGTTTTATGGAATGATTGACGTAAATTTCATCTCCGTTGCATAGTTTGTCTTGATCACTAAAATGAATATTGATGAGGGCTCCAGGATAATCTTTTAAAATACTAGAAATCTTTTTTTTGAGATTTTTAATTTTAGTGAAGTGATTCGTTTGGGAATCAGATTTACTGCCAAGAAACAAATGAAAGGTTTTGCGACTAGGGTTGTCTTCGAAATCGCAATCGTACCTTCTTAAGCCTTTTTTATCATAAACTTCTGATTCCCACCCAGAGTGCATTCGATTTTTTTTATTGCTTAACGACTTTACTAATATTTGTGTCTTTTGTGCTCTAATGTATTCTTCGTCAACCTCCTTAAATTCTTCTCCAGAAAATACACGAAAGACTAGTTTATACCTTAGATGTGAGAGATCGTTCCTTTTGAAATAAACTACAGGGAAATAGGTTTCTTCTCCAACTTTGTAAGGAGCGTAAAACGTTAGCATACTATCCATCATTACTTCTCTATTTTTTTGAATAGGTTTATAGAGATGTAAAGTGATCTCGAAAGGAACCTGTCCGAACGCACTGCGATGAGCTATTAGAAGCAACATTGCAATGAGTAATTTGTGAGAGGATAGTTTCATTTTTGAAAATTCTAGCTTCACAAAGTTAATGCTATAGGGCGCAAAATGAAAAGCGGGGTTCGATATTCTCAATTCACGGTGACTAATTCGCGGTAACTAATTCGCGGTGACTAATTCGCAATAACTAATTCTCGGTGACTAATTCTCGGTGACTAATTCGCGGTAACTAATTCGCAATAACTAATTCATAAAATTCGCTTCTGATTTACTCCTCGGGAAGAAGGAGTTTATGCATTTGTGAGGCGAGGGGCGAGGGGCGAGGGGCGAATGAGAGGGGCGAGGGATAGGGAATAGGAGTAGGAGTAGGAGTAGGAGTGGGGAAGGTCGTTGATTAGTTACATTTGGTAATCCCCATGTTTTCCATGGGGTGAAGCTAAAGAAGTAATGAGAGTTCAAATAATTATAACCCTTAGTTTAATTCTTGTTTTAGTAAACTGCAACACTTCAAAAGTTGTAAAGTACCGAGAGAGAAGCTGTGTATCTGATTGGGTTTATCAAGATCTGAAAGACACTATTCATGTGCAAAAGATATACTACCAAAGAGGTTACAAGTATAGTTTATTCTTTTCTCCAAGCTTTTTAGTAGGTAGAGATTCGAGTGGAAAGTTAATGGGGTTCGTTTCGTATAAGTGGAGTGATACTGGTCTATCAGACTCAGTAATCGTTGATCCATTTTACTGGCCACGTGATTTTACAACATATTCAAAACCGGATGTCTCTGGCGTGATAAATGAGAATGCTTTACTCGATAGTCTTGTATGTAGGTTAGACACAATTTATAGATGTAAATGGTAGTTTTTAACTTGTTGAAGCATTTATAAGTTTTGAGCGAGTAATTTAATTTCATTTGGCATAAAGTGAATTAAGTATATACCTTTCTGGAACACAAACGTCCGACTGAAGTTTTCAGGAAAACTCATTGTCAATTACTAAATTTGATTTTTTATGAAAGAGTACCCATTATTTATGCCTCCTGAAAGTTTAGCCGTAATTGGAGCAAAGAATTGGAAAAAAAAGGAAGCACAAGAATACTTTGATTGGTTTATGCAAGTACGAAGGCAAAGGGTTTCTAATTTCCTTCTTTTTATTGGCTATGATTTAACAGGAAACGTAGAGCAGGATTTAAAAATTATCTCTGAAAAACTATTTGATACAGCAAATACTCCTGATTTTTATTCGATCAGAGAAGTTGATGGCAGTAAGAAACTCAATGATCGAGGTTTAGCTCTAGCGGCTGATACAGGATTGTTATTAGCTCAATTGTTGGAATATGCAAGACCTAATCTTTACTGGCAAATCGCGAAGGGGCCAAAATCCTATCACAGTTATAATTTACCGGTATTGAAGGAGTTTGAAAATGGTGATTGGGACTTAGTTTTTACAATGATTCATAAAGTCGGATATTCTCTACTAAAAGATCTACCAATAAATTTACTAGATATGTATTTAGGTTTGTTAAACAAAGCTAGATGAAATTGATTGTGATTAAAATTTTTAATGTTGCTATCCATAACAAAGCAATTTATTAAAAGTCATAAATCAATGGGTGGGATCCGATGCTTTCAGCTTCAGCTTGGGGTATTTTGAAGGCGACTACCAGCGGATTGATGGCAATGCTGCCGACTGGCAAGGTCCGTCCAACGGAACCCTTATCGCAAACCGACCAGATAAAGAGATGCAAGACATTAGAGATGCTTTCTAGAAATCATTAAGTTAAAATGAAATTTATTATAATCATTTATGTGGTTCTTGCATTAGTTGGCTGCGCTTTAAGTGGCAAGAAAACAGTTTTACGCTTAAAGCGTCTGTTACTCCTGAAGACGCGAAAGAAGTTGCAGCAAAAGCTTGGAAAAGGGACTATGGCATAGATACTAATTCTTATATGATCGATGTGAGTATGTCAGCTGACACAAATGTTTGGTATGTCTTAGGGACTCTGAAAACTGATTATGATGACGGTTATCAATTGGATGAAAATGGAGATTCAGTTTTAATCTTAACCAATAGAAGCTTCGTTCATGCTTTAATTGGCAAACAGAGTGGGGAAGTTATTAGAATTTATAGGACGAAGTGAATCTTAAAGAGGTGTTTGTAAGGATAACGGAGGGGACGGTTTGGTTTAAGCTTAGAAGGGACTTGACTCCATAATGAGGCCAGTGAGCCGTGGAGGATTTTTAGTAACTATGAGCGAATATGAAAGGCAGCGGCAAGCTACAAGGGTCGTTATTTTTCTTGGAGGCAATTCGACCTTTGAACATCGTCTTCAGTAAATCATACGACCGTATATTTTCCATAGTTTCTTGGATGGTTAGGCGGAATCAGGAATTCATCTATGTTCTTGTAGGGGATTAGTTGTTTGAGTTTACTATTTGACACTCCGAAACGATGCTTTATATCCTGAATGAGATTTTCTGCGTTCGGTGATTGAATGTACACTTGCGTTTTCGGGTGGATGGAGTCAAAGATTAAATTGTCAAAATCCTTGTTATACTGTGGAAAAGAATAGCCGATGAAAACAATGTTGTTTGCGTTTTTAATAATATCGATGAGATTGTCTGAAGTCGTTAATTTTTTATCACTATTCCAATAGAATTTGATGTCACTTGATACATCAAGCAATTGCGTATTGGCCATAAGCTCCTTATGAAGGATAGATAGGGCACTCCTGATGCTATCTTTTTTATTAATTAGAGGTCTTAGATTCTTTGGAGCAAAAGTGCCGTTAATTGTGAAAATAGGAAAATGAGTTTTGGTTTCGTCAATGCAATAATCGTCTATCACTGATAATCGATATCTATCTTGGCTACTTCCAAAAACAAGAACATAAGCGTTATATAATTGCCTATCATAATTCCAGCTTACTACTGCCATATTATTTGGAAGGTCTCCATTTTGTTCGGCCAAATGCGCAAGAAAAGTCTTGTATCTTGGGTCTAAGGGTTTGATGTATTCAAGAATGTTAAAATAAAGATTAAAAGAGTTTAAAAAGGCTTCAGCTTTACTTTTTTTCCCCGTAGTAATTAGTATCTTATAAATTACATCTACTGAATTATCTGGATTTTCTTCAAGAGTTTCACATAAGAGATTCAGATTATTTAAGACCTTTTTATATACTCCAATATCAATAAAAGTTTCTGATTTTGTCACTCTTTCTGTTTGGAAGTAATCTACCCAAACGGTCCTTAGCTGAAATGCACTTCTGAGCACATCGACTTTATGATCAAGAGATATTGCCTCTGTTGAATCGGCAATCTGGGCAACGATGGGTAAAGACAAAGCGCTCGCACCTGCTCCGAAAATATAGATTGTATCAATTACTCTATTCATTTGATAAATTAGGCCTGAAATAACTAATTGAAATATTTTGCTGATTCGTTTGAATTATTATTACTGTCAAAGATCGTAAGCAATTCAGTAAATCACATCCTTCTTGGAGCGGGCAGGGGAGGCGTAAAGGATGGTGAGTTTATATTGTTGAAGGAAGTACACATCCGCATTTGGAAGAAATGAAGGGCGAGAAAAATTTTTCCGTGCTTCCTCTAAAGCGATTGCAAATTCATCCCTCGGTGTTATCTTACCACGCTTGAGCTCATAAATTGTAATGCCGTCTGCAAGTCTCATCATACTGGATAGTGTTTCTTTCTGGATTTAAAGATAAAAAATATTTCCTCTCCCCAGCGCTTCCCCTTTTCACTAAGCCGCTCATCAACTAATCAATATATTTTACCCGAAATCCGTTTCTAGTTCTCATTATAACTTGACCTTGGGAAATGGGTAATAATCCAATCGACGCTCTTCTTTCATCGATTCGCGCTTTTTCTTCTGCACTTAAGTTTTCATAGTTAAGGGTTGGGATATGATAGTAGAGAGGAGGAATGCCTGAATTCATTCTTCTCCTGTCAACAGTCCAAGCATAATCTTTTGGTTTAATTTTTCCAGCAATTAATGCGCTATCAATAATAGGACGCATAATTACATTACCAGAGTCTAGATCAAAATGCAATAGAATGATATGCGCTCGAAAATATCCTCGGGGACTAACGCTATTTACACTAGGAAACCCATATTTTCCGATTAAAGAAACGAGTTCATAAGCATTCGTAGAATCCACGACTCTCCAGTTATCAAGAACTTTTCGATATTTTTTCATTTTCCCTTCATCGCAATCGCCATTTGAAAGACACTCAAGGTATCTATCTTTAATTCTAAAATTCTTAGGTTTTCTCACCCTCTGATCTTCCTTAAAAATTCTTTTTATCTCTTTGTAATATTCAGGATTGAACTTTGACTTTTGTTTAGTGATCTCCGCTTTCAAAGAAGCAGAGGTCTCATCATTCTTTAGTTTTTTACTCACTTTGAGCGCGGATTCAAGCACTGAGACGGGACATTCAGCATTCAGAGGTATGGCCTTCATGTAATAGACCAGGCTGCTATCCAAAATATTTTGTTCTTTGAAAATACGCGCTTTTCTCTCCAGCCGATAGTATTCAAATATTGATTTTTGTGCAATGGCATTCACGTTCGCTACAAAAAACAGCAACGCAAGAATGCCCCTCCGAATGGCGATAGTTTTTTTCATAGAGCCAAATATAAAAGAAATAGGAGATTGGGATCTAAATGCCCCAATCTCCTTTTCATTCTCCGCCTCCTCCTATTCCTACTTCCTACTTCCTACTTCCTACTTCCTACTTCCTACTTCCTACTCCTATTTCCTACTCCTATTTCCTATTCCTACTTCCTATTCCTATTCCTATTCCTATTCCCTATTCCCTATTCATTCTCATTCTCATTCTCATTCTCATTCTCATTCCCCTCTCGCCTCTACAATCTCCTCCTTCGTCACCGTATGCGGGCGATTCGGGAAGATGTGAGAGGTGACCGTGGCGCCGAGGTTTTTGTATAGGGCAATGGTTTCCTCGGTGCGCGTGAGCGGTACGTGTGGATCATTGTCGCTGTTGGAGATGTAAACGGGGGTTCCTTGAAAGTCGCCCGAATAAACGTTCGGTTCGAATTTATCGCCAATCACTCCTCCAGTGAAGATTATAACGCGCTTGTATTTCTTCGCATTCAATGCGGCTACTTCGGAGGTCAAACAGGCTCCTTGTGAAAAACCTAAAAGGATGATGTTCGAACTTTCCACGTGTCTTTCCACCATGGCGATGATGTCCTGCACTGCTCGTACTGCGCTGCTGAGCCACGGTTCGTTGTTGGCTCGAGGAGCCATAAAACCATAAGGATACCATGTGTGATTTGTTGCGCGAGGTGCGATGATACAGGTAGTTTCATCGGCGAACATTTCCGCGAGCGATGCGATGTCTTCCGGTGAACCACCGCGACCGTGCGTCGCGATGATTACCGTTTTTGCTTCTTCAAGGGCTACACCCGTTTGAAAATAATTATCCGGTTGATGCATTAGTCCATGAATTTTTCGGTGTTCAACTCAATGGTGGTCAATCCAGCTTCGATGCTTTCACGATTTGGTTCTTGCCATGCTGGGAGTTTTAATTTCTCTCCCAATGTTTCAGGACTTTCATCGATGGCGAATCCAATATCGTTGGTGGCTACTTCAAACAATACGCCTCCTGGTTCTCTGAAATAGATGCTGTGGAAATATTGTCTGTCGAGCACAGGGGTAACTTGTATGCCTTTGGTCATCACGATTTCACGCACTTCAAGTTGCACTTTGTCATTTGGTGTTCCAAATGCGAGGTGGTGCACGGTGCCGCTACCAGACAATCCACGCGCTACTTCGGGATCGGCGATGATGTCCACAAAGTCGCCGGGTTTTCCAGTAGGAGAGAGGCGGTATAAATTTCCTTTTTGTGAGATGATATTGTGGTTCATCTGTTCTGTGAGCAAGCTCGCTGTGCGTTCATGACTTTCTTCGGCCAATGTCACACCATAGAATCCTTTTACGGCATGTTCCAATGGGATTTGACCGTAGGTAAATCCTTTACGTGAGTCGTTGTTGTTGGCTACGAGTTCAACGCCTAATCCATCGTTGTCCTCGAAGTATATGTATGTTTCGTTTTCAAAACGCTCTTGCGGTTTGGTGTATTCGATATTGAACTTTTGCAAGCGCTTCATCCAATAGTCGAGGCTGTTCGCGGGAATAGAGAATGCAGTCGTCGTTAATTGACCTTTACCTTTTTTTCCTCTCACCAAACCTTGGTAAGGAAAAAAGGTCATGATTGTTCCCGGCGCGCCAGTTTCGTCGCCATAGTAGAGGTGATATACATCAGGAGCGTCGAAGTTGATGGTTTTCTTCACCATTCTCAACCCGAGAATTCCTGCATAGAAGTCAACATTTTTTTGCGCATCCGATGCCAACGCGGTCACGTGATGCAGCCCTGTGATTTTATTTTCCATGGTCTTAATTTTAGACAAATGTCGGACGGGAATGTGGCTCGATTCATTGACATAGATCAAGGGAACCGAGATTGGAATTTGGAGTCCCGATAGCTATCGGGAGGAATTTGGAATTTGGAGTCCCGATAGCTATCGGGAGGAATTTGGAATTTGGAATTTGGAGGGAGGAATTTGGAATATTTTATTCGAATAACTCGAATAATTTACACGGTTCATTTTTCTTGTTTCAGAGATAATTTTGTTGCCATGCATTTCAAAAACCCAGTAGCTTATCAAAAAGCTAAAGAACTAAACGGACATTGCTTATCCATTATAAGAAATAATGGGGGGAAATTGCCGCTATACTTTAAGGATCAGCTTGGTATGGCTGCCCTGAGTACTGCTTCGAACATTGATCGAGCACATAAGTAAATTACTCCGAGGTCTTATAGCAAAAAACACAAAATAGCAGTGCATCGAAGAGTCTCCCATTTACCCATCTTGAATTTTGCTTATATTAGCGTTGGTAATGAGGTATTTTTTTCACTCCTTCATTTCTTTCCTTAGCTATGATTAAACATTTAAACAAACTTCGTCATTTCATAGTATCAATCTTATCCTTGTTGACCTCTATCTCCATGCTGGGCAAAATACATCATTCAAATCATACAAATTCACCAGTTTCTCAAACTTGTATCCGCTGTTCTAATGAAAATTCTTATGAGACAGAACACACTACAGAAACTGTTCTATTACATCACTTGGCATTCATGTTAAAATCGAATGGTCTTGACGCGATTGCTGAGTCCTTTTTCAATGAGTATCGTGCGTTGGAAAACGAAGTCGCGCAAATACGATTTACGTCAGAAAGGTTGTCAAAGATGAAAACATCGGATCAATCGCAATGTGAAAATATGCTTTGGCTGGATGACCGAATAAAACGAGATGGCCGCACCAATGCCGCACAAGTTTTCCTTAAGGACTTATTTCTTGTTGTTGATTTTGAGCCAGGATTATTTAGAAAAATGTACTTCTACCTAAATGGCCCGTTCAAAATAAATGCTTCCGAAAGTCTCATAAGTTCAAGCCGAGAAATAATATTGTATTACAGGATTTTTTATGGATGGCTTCAGGCAAAAGAAAAGCCTACCAATCTTCAGAAAGAGATGAAAAGATTGCTTTTAGCATTTGAATTTGATAAACTATTTGCATTGTTCAAAATAGAAGAACCATACAACGAAGAAGCCGAAGAGTTAGACGCCGAAACCAATATGGGACTAGGACTTAGCATGCTCTTGAGCAATAACCCCTACTCACCCGAACAGTTCCTTTCCGCGGCTGCAGAAATGGAACCAGATGACTTATTTATAGTCTATGCTTGTGCCGCTTACTATAATCTATGGAATGCATACGATGGAATAGTTGCACTGCTTGACACATTTTATTCAAACTATTCACCAGAAGACACTAGCTATGACATAATAAATCTTTCAAAGATATACTGCCAAGCTCTGTTCGAAGTGGAAGCGAATGATGTCGCACTTTATAGACGGTCCGAAACTTTGAGAATGACGAATGCACTATATGGTGACCCCAATTATTTAAGTGGATATTTTATTTCCGAAACTGCTTTAGCTTACAGCGGATATAACAGTGATAAAGAAATCGCGGAGCTAGAAAAGGCATTACTTATTCATCAAATCACCTTGGGAGAAAAGCATAGCGCTGTAGGTGATGATCATATTTCACTTTCACAAGCCCTACGCTTAGTAAGACCAGACAGCCAAACTGGACCAATCAGTAAAAATGAATTTATTGATTTAAAGAGTAAGCATCCATACAGGTCTATGATTGAATATCACTTAGAGAAGGCAGTGGAAGTCTATCAGAACTACCCCAGCGAAAACCAACTTGATCTCCTTTATGCATGGAAAAGATTAGGACATTACTGGCGCGACCTTGATGCAACCAAATCTGCGTTCTATTATGATCTTGCTTTGGGTGTATTGCAATCAGGTCAAAATTCGATGATAGGCCCAGGCTTATTGGAAGGAGCCGCGGAGCAATATGTAAAAACACAGCAGTTCGAAAAGGCTATTGCGTGTTATGAGTTCCTACTCTCTTATGATTACGAATTAGGTTCAGATGCAGAGAATATAGCAGTTGCAAACATGCATTTAGGAGTTGCCTATGCGGCATGGGCGGAGTCAATTAAATCGACTCAAAAATCAGAGGCCATCATCAAACTAGAAAAAGCCATTTTTCATTTTGAGTTAAGTCAACCCGGAATCTCAAAATACTCGAATTCTTACAAACAAATTATCGAAAGTCAATTGGCCCAATCAAGAAAAATTTTGAACGAATTAAAGAATGACTAGGCAGTATTGATGGTTTTCTTCACCATTCTCAACCCGAGTATTCCTGCATAGAAGTCAACATTTTTTTGCGCATCCGATGCCAACGCGGTCACGTGATGCAGCCCTGTGATTTTATTTTCCATGGTTTTAAATTTAAGACAAATTTGCGACCGTCCATGTGATATTTCATTGATCTAAGTTAAGGGAACGTAGGCGCAATTCGCAAAGGACTGATTCGCAAAGGACTATTTCGCAAAGGACTGATTCGCAAGGTCTGATTCGCAAAGGACTGATTCGTGAAGGACTGATTCGCGAAGGACTGATTCGTGAAGGACTAATTCGTGAAGGACTAATTCGTGAAGGACTAATTCGTGAAGGACTAATTCGTCACAGTAGGGGTTGAATTGTAGCGGTAAACCACTTGCTTGACAAAGGCTTTAGCAATTGGGGCGATCAGTATTGAATAGAGGCTTTTAGTCCCTTGGAGTAAACTTTATAGGGATACGATAGCGATATCTCACGGGCTTGCCATCCAATTTTGCTGGTGTGAAAGGCTTTAGTTTTTTCACTGCTTTTAGGGCTTCTTTGCTAAGGTTTGGACCTCCATTTACTCCACGATCAATTCTGATATCGGTGATATTACCAGCCTTCTCAACGATGAAGGAAATATAAACAGTACCTTGAATGTTGTTTTCCTTTTCCATTTCTGGGTATGTGATATTGCTGTAGATATCATCATAAAGTTTTTCTCTACCACCAGGGTATTCAGGTTCTGACTGCACAAAGGCCGCAATTTCATTTTCATTTGGTTCATGTGCGGGTGCATTTATTACTGGCTCAGTAGGCCCTTGGCTTATTGAAATTTCATCTTCACTCTCACCATAATAATATCTCTGGTTGTAGAAATTTGGAAATTCTTCGTTTATTTTTCGAACTGATAGAAAGTCTCCTTTTCTATTCAGTTCAATAAGTAGATGATAGTTTCCCAAATAGTAATCACCACGATCGTTTGTATATTTTCCGGTAATGGGGTGTTTATGTCTTGTGGGTAATAGTGCGCCGAAATAAATTCTATTTTCGGAATTAAAATCAGAATAAAATTCTATACATTCTTTTTCAATCAAGACATCTTTTTCAGAGTCTTCCGAGATTTGTTGAATGATGGTATTCCAATTTTGATTAATGATTTCTAGAGCTTCTTTTTTTTTCAGTGAAGACATCACCCTGTGTTCTCCATAAGTCAGATATTTAATTGAATGATTGACGTAGGTGTCATCTCCGTTGCACAACTTGTTGCGATCACTGAAATGAATATTGATATTAGCTCCAGGATTATCAATTAAAATACGGGAAATCTTTTTTTTGATATCTTTTATGTTAGCAAAGTGATTTGTTCGGGAATCAGACTTGCTGCCGAGAAACAAATGAAATGTCTCGTTACTAGGGTTGTCTTCAAAATTACAATCGTACATTCTCAGGCCTTTTTTAGCATAAAGCCATTTTTCACCCTTGGTGCTTTGGCGATTTTCTTTATTACTATACATCGCCTCAAGTTTTTTGATGTCGTCCTGGCTTAATTTAGTTAATGCTCCACTCACTCCTGGAGTTACTCTTTTGGATACCACAAAAAATGGTTGTGTAATTTTTTCATGTGAATAGTCTTGTCGATGAATATAAACGAAAGGAAAGTAGGTCTCTTTTCCTGCTTTATACGGAGCGTAAAATGTTAGTATACTATCCTCAAATGCGACTCTGCTCTCGGCGAGAGGTTTATAGAGGTTTAAATTAATTTGAAAATAAACCTGCCCCGAAACGGTGCAATTGGCTATTAGCATCAACAGAACGACGAGTGATTTTTGAATTGACAGTTTCATGTTCGGAAAATTTAGTTGTGCGAAGTTAGGAGATAATTCGGAAGATACAATTCGCAATGACTGATTCGCAATTTGCAAATCCTTGTTTTTATTCTTGTAATCGTTTTCTTGCACAAAATCGCAAAGTTCAGACGCCATAAATGACGTCTCTACCAAGCTCCCCCTTATTCCTATTCCTATTCCTATTCCTATTCCCTATTCCCTATTCTCGTTCTCGTTCTCGTTCTCGTTCTCGTTCTTGTTCTATATCCCAATCTCCCTCAGCCCTTCACTTGCGCCTTTCGCGATGGGGTGGAGGCGGGTGGAGGCGGCGAGGCTCGCGGCGCTCGGGTCGATGATGTATTGTGGGATATCGTAACGGCAATATTGAATTAATCCTGCTGCTGGATAGACTTGCAAGGACGTGCCGACTACAATAAAAATATCTGCGCGTGAACAGATTTCAGCGGCCACGGGGATTAAGGGTACTGCTTCGCCAAACCATACAATGTGCGGGCGCAGTTGAAATCCATTCTTACACTTATCACCTCGTTTTAATTCCCAACCTTCAATGTCATAAATGTCGTTAGGATCGCCCGTGCTGCGCGCTTTCATGATTTCTCCATGAAGATGAAGCACCTTTGTACTTCCTGCGCGTTCGTGCAAGTTGTCGATGTTTTGCGTGATGATTTCTACATCATATCGCTCTTCCAATTTCGCAAGAATTTTATGTCCTTCGTTGGGTTCTACTTCTACTATGCGCTTGCGGCGTTGGTTGTAAAATTCCAATACCAAGTCCATATCGCGCGCCCAGCCTTCGGGGCTCGCTACGTCTTCTATGCGATGATTTTCCCAAAGGCCATCGCTGCCACGAAATGTAGGAATGCCGCTCTCAGCGCTCATTCCTGCTCCTGTGAGTACGACAAGTTTCTTCATCTATGCGCGCATTTTTGAATACAGTAGCAAATTTTGAATGGCTTTGTTCTTCTTAGCCCATTTTGAAAAGGTTGATTTTTTTATTGGAAGCACCTTACCCTTTTGGTAAGTGACTCCTGAAAAGTTTTTTATCTTTCCATTGCTAATGGTATAAACGAAAAGTTCTTCTTCTCCGTCTCCATCTATGTCTTCGCGTTGAATTGCTGAACTAAAAGCAATCGCATTAAGCGATGCTGTTCGGCGAATGGCCATCTCGTAATCCAATTTCGAACAGCAGTATTCAGGGAATTTACTCAGTCTAATATTTTGATATGAAAACTGCTCTGGATATTGGTCGCATTGAAGTGCAATTTTCTGATCGATAAGATTTCTCTGAATGTTCTTATAAAATTCATCCATCAGTAAATTAGAGCTTGGCATATAACTACCGGCACTTGAGAATTGAATGTTTTCGTACATAGAAACTCCAGTCATGATGAGACTGTACTTTGCCGAGTCGGCTGGTAATACCGAAATTTCCTGCCAATCAGAGAATTCATTTTGCGCGTCTTTGACGTAGTATTTTTCTCCTCCACCTATGCGTATGACCATCCATTTTTCGGTGGACTCTTCAATTCCCCAGTCGCTGCCCATGGCATCAAAATTTGAAAGGGCAGGAGGAAGCTGAATATCGATCATTTTCCATCTATCATTTTTAATGAACTTTACAATACGATTTGTGAATTCAGGTGAGCCAAGCCTTCCAATAGTTATTACAAAGCTTCGGTCTTTATCATTGAGTTGATATATGTCCTGAACGAAAATCTCACGATCAAAGAATTCTGCTTGCACTTGTTGAATGAACTGTTCTCTAAGTGCGGGATAGTTTCCTTCAATAATTGGATAGGTAATATCATTGCCTACCATTTTTCTGAACGCAACAAGATCTGAAGAACCTTCTTTTTCAAAAAACATATCAAGCATATCTTGAATGCTGTAAATACCGTCGCGAATACCCTTTAGAGCCTTGTAATAATCGTAATAGCTAAACTGTGTTTCGTAATCTCTTTTGAGTTGATAATAGTCTTCTTGTCTTTTTTCATCAAAGGCGAGCTCACTTTTTTTCTGAAAAGTATCAGCATTCAAAGGGAGGTCGAGTGCTTTGTCCATCATAGAGAGTGGCGTCAGCTCAATGGATTCCAATAGTGAAATGAGCTGATTCAAATTGAGTTCGCTTTCATTTGCTCTTTCCGCAGAAATGCCTACCACGAAATCATCTTCGGCCACTGTTATAGCTATTTCCATAAACAAGGAAAGATCTACTCCATCGCTTGCCGTGAATTCTTGTTTGAATTGGATTAGATAAAAACCATTGTATTCACCTTGATGAATAATTTTTGCTTGTGGATTGCCATCAAACTGCATTTTCATCAGCATCTTCATCTCATCGTATGTGGTGGTAGCTTCAAGAAATGTAGTAGTCAGGGTATAAACTGAGTTCCCCCAGGTGAGGTCGCGCTGTATATTTTCCAGTATTCGGAACTCAGCCATAGGTTCGGGAGCAATACTCCCAAGATTTTGTTCATTGTTGATTTTTATAATGGGAGGAACCAGTAGTGTTTTTTGTCCAAGGCAATAGATACTTAGGAGGCAGAATACAAAAAGTAGAGAATGTGTTTTCAAGGAATTGGATTTCTTTCCACAAACATACTCAATTGACCTATTTTTGCCACATGTCAGCTTTCAAAGCCTTATGGAAAAAAGAGCTTATGCTTGAACTCAGGCAGAAACATGCATTAGCCGGTGTGGCGATGTATGTTTTGGCGACGGTATTTGTTTGCTATTTGTCTCTTGAAGAGATTGAAAGTGTTCAGGTTTGGGGCGGTTTGGTGTGGATAACGGGACTGTTCACTGCATTCAACGCTATGCAAAAAACCTTTCAGCAAGAAGGTACGGGCACCCAGCTTTATCTCTACAGCCTTGCCAGTCCGAGAGCAGTCATGTTGGCAAAAGCTACCTACAACGCATTGCTTGTAGCGGTGTTGAATATTGTGAGCCTATTATTTTTTCTCCTTTTTTTCGGCGACGGTGTATTTGCAAAGGCTGATTTTTATCAGCTATTTCTTGGGTTGTTTCTAGGAAGCACGGGTTTGGGTATCACGTTAACATTTATTGCAGGCCTCGCTTATAAGTCAGGTGCGGGCGTCGGATTGGTCGCTATTCTTGGGTTTCCCGTCATTATTCCCTTGCTGATCACTATTGTACGTTTTACCATCGGTGCGCTCTTGGGAGTGACTTTTCTCAACAATGGACTCCATTTGTTGGTATTATTGATTCTAAATGGTGCCTCATTACTTCTTTCCTTGCTTTTGTTCCCCTACCTTTGGCGGGAATAAAAACCTGATTATTTCGATAAGGAAAATAGATTGTCTATGAAGACTTGGCTTAAGGTTTTAGCGGTGATACTTCTGGCTTACGCAGTGATCGCTTCATTTTTGTTTCCACTTGCTCCTGGTGGGCTCACTGTTGATGTTGACAAAATCTCTCCCGGTGAAAATAATTTCACTTTCACGGGCTACAATACTCACTTTACCAACGACTCCCTTCAGGTGTTCGTAGTAAGCGACACCACCGCATTCTTCTGCTGCACGATACTAGAGGTCATTAATGATTATAAAGTGAAAGTTTCTGTAGCACTTCCCGATACGTTGCCTTCCAACGACATAGGATTTTATGTCAATACTCCTATCGATGGCACTGTATATGTCAAAAAGCCTATTAACTCTGAGGATTTTACATTTATAGAAGGCGTAAAACCATTGTCGTCTTGCAATGTGCAGGTTACGAGTGACGAGCATCGCGAATTTGGATATCCATTTCAGGTTATCATTTTTGAAACAATACGAAATCTTCTGTGGCACGTGCCCATGTGGTTCACGATGTTTGTTTTGATGGGGATTTCATTTGCTCAGAGCATTCGTGTTTTGTCCAAATCAGGAAGAGAAGACGCGCTCGATGCTTCGATAAGTTTTAAGACCATTGCCATGTTTGATCTTAAAGCTGCTACCGCTGCCAATACGGGACTGGTCTTTTGTATTCTGGGGTTGATTACGGGTTCTATTTGGGCGCGCTTTACTTGGGGGGATTGGTGGACTTTCGATCCGCAACTGAATGGGGCGATGGTGGTTTTTCTAATGTATTTGGCATATTTCATTCTTAGAAATAGTGTTAACGACGAAGAAAAGCGCGCGCGTTTAGCGGCAATCTTCAACATATTCGCATTTATTTTAATGGTGGTACTGCTGATGGTAATGCCTCGTTTCGCCGATAGTTTGCATCCCGGTAAAAGCGGTAATCCAGCGTTTAGCTCCTACGACCTCGATAGTTCTTTGCGCATGGTGTTTTATCCCGCTGTGCTTGGCTACATACTATTGGGATGGTGGCTTTACAGTATTCACCTAAGAATCAAAAAACTCGAGTGGAAAGATGAAAAATAATTTTTTAAAAATCGCACTAATCGTGCTCTCGCTGGTTATCATTTCACCAGCAAAAGCAGCAGGATTGGAAGAGTATTTTTATGCTAGCGGTAAGATCCAAGTGGTCATTGCTGTAGCAGCAGTTGTATTGACAGGTTTGATAACGTATGTGATCATCCTAGACCGTAAGGTGGGTAAATTAGAAAAAAGAAATAAAGAGTCATGAAAAAGACGAACATCGTACTATTGGTACTTATCGCCGTGGTATCGGCGATTCTTATTAGCGTGTACGTGGGAACAGTACCGAGCACCACTTTCGAAGGCGCTAAATCATCAGATGGTAAAAACGTCCGTATCACAGGCACATTGGATAAAACTCAACCCATCGAATACGATCCATTGGCGAATGCTAATCTGACTAAATTTCACGTAGTCGATAGTACGGGCCATTCAGAAAAGGTATTACTTACCTATGAAAAAGGCAAACCGGATGGATTGGAATTTTCAGAAAAAATCACACTACTGGGCAAATACGAGGAAGATGGAGCATTTCACGCGAATGATATTCAAATGAAATGTCCGAGTAAGTACAACGATCAAAAACACTCGTTGGAAACCGCAGAAAAACAACAGTAGGCTTTGATATTCTTTTAAAATAAATGAACGAAATACAGTATCTCAATGAGAACGCATTGCCCGGCATGCTGGGCAATTTTTTTGTAGTTCTCAGCTTTGCGTCAGCAATTTTTGCGACTATTGCTTATGTCATGAGCGCACGCTCTAACGGAATCGATGATGTGTGGAGAAAACCCGCTCGTATTGGATTCTACCTACATGGTGTGGGGGTGATTGGTGTAATAGGCACCTTACTCTTTATGCTGGTAAATCACATGTACGAATACAAGTATGTATGGGAACACCTCAATAATGAGATGCCACTTCAATATGTGTTTTCATGCATGTGGGAAGGGCAAGAGGGAAGTTTTCTTCTTTGGACCTTCTGGCACGTAATACTCGGCTTCCTATTGATTCGTTGGTCTCGTGATTGGGAACCATGGGTAATGGCGGTGGTAGCTGGTGTAGAAGTATTCTTAGCTTCTATGCTGCTCGGGGTTTATTTTGGAGACTTTCAATTTGGAAGCAATCCATTCATCCTGAACCGCGAGGCTGCAGTGAATGTCGGATTACCTTGGACTCAGAATGCTGATTATTTAAGCCTTCCTGTATTTTCAAATGGACGTGGATTAAATCCATTGCTTCAAAATTATTGGATGACGATCCACCCTCCGACACTCTTCCTTGGATTTGCATCTACTCTAATTCCGTTTGCATATGCCATTGCTGGCCTTTGGAGAGGCGATCGCAGCGGCTGGGTTAAACCAGCGATTCCATGGGCTTTCTTCGGAGTAATGATTTTGGGAACAGGTATTCTCATGGGTGGCGCCTGGGCTTACGAAGCATTAGGCTTTGGTGGTTTTTGGGCATGGGATCCAGTTGAGAATGCTTCTCTCGTTCCTTGGCTCACATTTGTTGCATCAGCGCACTTGTTGGTGATCAATCAACGCAAACAAACTTCCTTATTCAGCGCACTCGTTCTTACCTTGAGTACATTTATTCTTGTGTTGTATTCAACATTCCTTACAAGAAGTGGTGTCTTAGGTGATAGCAGCGTTCACTCGTTTGTAGAGAGTGGAATTCTCGCGCAGTTACTCGTGTATTTGTTGTTCTTCACAGCATTGAGTACTTTTTTACTTTCTTCAAATAAAAAATTAAGACTGATATATGGAGGAATTTCAGTTGTACTCTTTCTTGTTGCAATCATCAATTTGGCCACCCTCGATAAGGCTTCGTTGCCAACAGGGGAAGGTGTGCTGCCTGGAGAAGGAACAATGGTGCCTACGATTACATTGGTATTTGTTATAACCTCTTTAGTTTTCATGTATCTCGCGTATCGCAAGGACTATAAAGCTCATGTAGAACAAGAAGAAGCATTGTGGAGCCGTGAGTTTTGGATGTTTATCGGAGCTCTTGTGCTCACGCTTTCTGCTGTTCACGTGACAGTACAAACGAGTGTGAATGTTGGAAATATTTTTTTAGCTCCATTCTCTGAAACGTGGAGCTCATTGCATCAAAGCACAGGATGGGAGATTTTCAAAAGAATGTCAGAGCACAATTTCTCTGCGCCTGCAGAAAAAGAGCGTTTTGATGCATATCACCGAATTCAAATTCCGTTGGCCTTCATCTTATTCTTAATTGTAGCAATTGGGCAGTTCTTGAAATACAGAACAACACCATTCAACGATTTCGCGAAGAAGATTGGATTGAGCTTATTGCTTGCTTTTGTCGCTACGATTCTGTTGGGATTTGTTGTCGAGTTCGACAGTAATGCTGGGCCTCTATACGCTTTGATGTTTGCTACTTTTTGGGCACTTTTTGCGAATTTCGATTACGCAATTCGTGTGCTAAAGGGTAGAGTAGATGTGATTGGTGCCAGTGTTGCCCACGTAGGTTTTGCAATGCTCATCATTGGTGCGGTGATCTCTACTTCACAGAGTTTTTTCATATCTGAAAATAAAATTGGTAATGTCACCGAGTTGAGCAAAGATTTTTCTAACTCAGAAGACATGCTCATTTATAAGGGCGACACTATGGTAATGGGCGAATACTTTGTTCATTTCAAGGATAAGTACCGCTCCGGAAATCGCTTATACTGTACAATTGACTATTTGAAAAAAGAACCAATTTCTTATGAGGAAGGTGCTTATGTTGTGGTACAGGGAAGTCTTTTCCGATCATTGAAATCGCACACAGCATCAGAGAGCTTCTTGCGCGATTGGGCGCAGGACTCGTTGTGGAAAGAAGTGACACCAGCCGAGTTCGACATGGACGAGGCGCCCGAATGGCAACCTGGCAAACCTGGAGAGAAACTCTTCACGTTGGAACCAACGCTTTTGTTTGCTAAAGATCAAACGAGTCGCGAGCCAAGCATCCGTCACTCATTAGGTAAAGATCTTTATACCTACATTAAGTACACGGATACAGAGATGAAGACCGATTCAAGCGGTTATCTAGAACCTAAGTCTGGTGTGATTCCATTCGGACAACCCGTTCGATTGAGCGAAACGGTAACGATTAGCTTGGATACATTAAAGCGCGTTGACTCGCTTCCTGCTAACTTGCCCCAAAATGTGGTGTTGAAGAGCGGTACTGCAATACTTACAGATGGTCAGAGTACTGAAAGAATGGTGTTGGCTACGGTCGCTACCTTGGACGGTACCCCACTTGTTTTCCCAGTGGAGTCTGAAAAGTTCAAAATGCTATTATCCTTAAAAGAAACCACAGAAGGTGTGGAGTTGACAATGCAGCAGCACAGCAGCGGCGTGAAGGATATGCTGATACTGTCAGCGGAGATATTCCCGCAAATTAATGTACTTTGGCTGGGTTGTTTGGTGATGGTTATCGGAACGACCATGGCTATCCGACACAGAATCAGATTAGCAAAAGGTAAACAAAAGCAAAATGCAGATCATTAAGAAAATCCTCGCCGTCATTGTTGGGCTTGTCGTTGGAAGCCTGTTCATCGGTTTGGTAGAAAAGGTGAATAGTACCATGTATCCCTTGCCTGAGGGTGTGGATGCTACCAACATGGAGGCTTTCAAAGCATTTGTAGCGGCTCTGCCTGATCAGGCGTTTATTCTAATTTTTATCGGACATATTTGTGGAGCGCTCGTGGGAGGATTGGTGTCATGGCTTATTGTAAGAAGTACAATAATTCCATCAATGATTGTAGGTTCACTCTTCACCGTGGCCGGACTCTTCAATCTTTTTACCATACACCATCCATGGTGGATGTGGACAGAAGTATTGCTTTATATGCCTGCTGCTTATTTGGGTACGAGATTATTTAAGAAATAGTCGCTTACCGCTTTACCCGGGCATTAAGGATAACGCCTGTTACCACCAGCAACATTCCCATTACGCTGAGCCAAGCTATTTCTTCATCAAAGAAGAAATAACCGATAATGAGAGCGAAGATGGCACCGAAATAGTTCCATGGAGTAATCTTACTGGCCACGTCGCTGTGCAGCGCAAGTGTCATGAGGTATTGCGCGGTGTGGGCAAAGATGCCCATAACTAACATCCAAAGCCACTCTATTCCTTGAGGTTGGACATAATCATAAAGACACCAGATACCAGTGATGGGTATAGCCACCATTGGATTATACAGCACAATGGTCATTGCATGATCGCTACCCTTGCTCTTTATGATGCTGTTGTATGCAAGTCCTGCAAAGAACGCTGAGGTGATTCCCACGAGAAGCCAAGTTGTCGAAACACGTGTATCGAAACCCTTGATCATAACGGCTCCAATAAAGGCTATCAAGAAAAATAACCATTGGACGGGCTTTACCTTTTGATCGTTGAGCTGTGTGGCAATGAGAACTGTAAAAACGGGAGATAAGTATTGAATGGTGCTCGCGCTAGCCAGAGGCATATTCATAATGGTAGAAAAGAACAGTACTAGAGCGATGAGTCCCATTAATCCGCGCATGATGAGCCAAAACTTATTGTTTCCCCAAAAGCTGATTCCATTGGTTTTTACATAAGCTGCGGCAAAGAGGAATGATACGATGGATCTGAAGAGTACGAGTTCGTGAACAGGAATGTGCGCGTGGCTCTTGGCGATGGCATTTACGATAGCGAAACAGAAAACGGAGCCTACCATGAGGAAGATACCCTTGCTTTGAACGCTTGTGTGAGCCATACTGGTGTCAAAGGTAGGAGAAGAGCGGGATAAAAAAGCAAAGCCCCGGCTACGTATGCCGCGGGCTAGCTGTTGTGTCTGAGTTTTTAGTCAGATTTTCGTATAATACGTGTGTTTGATTCAGTAGATAACGCAGCAAAACTAGAGGGTATGACGCATCTGCGTTAGAGAGTTTTCCGCAAAATAAATACGTAGAAATACGGGTATGATTTTCCAGAAAATGGAAATATGTTTGTTAAAACTAAACCTTCTTTCCCATGGACCCGATGTTTGACAGCTTAAATCCAGCATCTGCGTGCAACGACCCTGATTCGTTGATGGATGCATTTTTGGAACATGTTATCGATAGAGATACCTATCTAACAGCAGTTAAGAAGTATTTTAATAATCAACTGCCCGACCCTGTGAGTTTGACTTGGGGCGAGCTTGGTATTGATAATCAGACGCCTTGCGTTGAAATGTGTCTCGGATTTCGTTATGGCGATGAACCAGACAATAAAGACCTTTTGGTAGAATTGATTCCGCTTAGAAACAATAATCGTTATTCAATGCAATTGATTCAGGCCTTCCGAAAGCTCTTTTTGGCGGATACAATTTGTTTCTCGAAAGGTCGAAACGCTGATAACGAAGTGGAAATTTATATAACAGCAAAAAGAAACGGAACAACTATAGCTTGGGCGAATTATATTCAAAAGTATCCTTAACAGATTGTTTAGGGACTTTTGAATAAATTTTTGATATTTGAGGATGAAAGTCTTCTTATTGGTATTTTCTTGGTTATCTGCATATCTTCCAATAGTGTTTATTTTTTATGCATCAAGAAATTGGAAACATTATATGTGGTTTTATTTAATCTTCGGCTTGATTTCCGAGATTACTTCAGCTATAGTGAAGTATGGATATAACATGCCAATGGATGGAGTAGCAAATATTTATTTAGTTGGAGAGTTAATAGTGTATAGTTATTTCTTATTGAGTTCTTTATTCAGTCCGAAGATTAAGTTCTTGGTTGCGCCGATAATTATCATTTGGTCTATAGTAAATCTATGGTTGAATTATAACTCTTTTTGGATTAGTATGAACATGATAGGTATTGGGCTAAATTGTTTCGGCTTCATTTTATTATCATTGTTAGTTTACCGAAAAATATTACTAAAGCAGCAATACGAGAAGTTAAGTCATAATCCTGAATTTTGGTTTACAACTGGAATATTTATTTATGCCTCAGGAGGCTGCTTGTTTTTTTTATTGTTAGAAAAAGTCCTTGAGGAAGATACTCAGTTCTTAATTACACTATGGATGACATTTTATTGTGTTATTAACATGCTTCGCTACACTTTTATAGGAATTGGCTTAAATCGATTGGCACATAATGAGCGCATCTAGTTTGGTGGTAGTAGGGATTCTGGCGATGACCATTATGGCCATGGGCGTGGTATTGTTTGTACTTATGTACCAAAAGCGTGTGAGTCAGCATAAAGAAGAAATGTTGGAGTTTGAACGCAAGCGTCAGATAGAATTACTAAAGGCATCTATTGCTTCGGAAGAAGAAGAGCGTTCGCGAATCGCCAGCGAGCTGCACGATGATGTGGGGGCAACATTAGCGATTTCCAAAATCTATTTATCAAAGCTGCGAGAAACGCTTAGTGACAACCCCCATTTGAATAGTGGTATTGAGTTGTTGGAGGACAGTGTAAGCAAAGTGCGTGACATCTCTCAAAAGATTCAGCCATCGAATCTTTTCGCTTCGGGATTGGCCTCTGCATTGAGATCTACCGCTGATAAGTTGAGAAATTCGGGGGAAATGAAAGTGACATTTATTGGTCCTGAAATAGGCGAGCGGGAGGATATGAATATTGAGCTTCATTTGTTTCGAGTATTTCAGGAGCTGGTGACCAACATGGTGAAGTATGCTAAGGCGACGGAAGTGTGGGTTGGTTTTACTCAAAGTGATAAAATCGAAATTCGATTGAAACACAATGGCAATGGGCTCTCTGAGGAATTGTATTTAAGTAAAATCAAAGAGTTTCAAGGCAATGGGTTGAAGAATATTGATAAACGTTTGAAAATTATCAATGGCCGATTATCTTTCGGCTCTGATACTACATACTCCGAATTAATCGTCTCAGTTGATAGAAAACATGGAAGCAGTAATTAAATATGCCATCGTCGATGATCACAAACTCTTTCGCAGTGGAGTGAAGGCAGTTCTTTTGGATGATCCGCAATTAGAATGTGTTTTCGAAGCTGGAGATGGACAAGAGCTTTTGGATAAATTAAAAACCAATTCAGTGGATGTAATATTACTGGATTACCAAATGCCTCACTTGAATGGATTGGAAGCTTTGACAGCGATACGCAAAGAGACCTCTAAAGTGAAAGTTTTGATGTTGAGTATGCACCATGAGGAACAGCGCATATTGGAGTTGATGAAAGCAGGAGCGAATGGATATCTTTTGAAGACTGCGGAAGCACGTGAAATTCATGATGCGATTACCACAGTTGCAAATACAGAGTATTATTTTAATGATGTTGTAAGTGTTGCACTGCTTCGCAAAATAATTGAGCAAGAACAGTCGGGCAAACGTCAGCAGCAGGAGATTAAGTTGACACCACGCGAGAAGGATGTATTGTTGTTGATATGCAAAGAAATGACCGCCGCGGAGATTGCATTGGAATTAAATTTAAGTTCTCGCACAGTAGAGGGACTTCGCAGCGGCTTGATGGAGAAAATACAAGTCAAAAACGTCGCCGGCCTCGTCATGTACGCCTTCCGTTCAGGTTTGGTGAGTTGAGGGAAACATGAGCTAGGCATATACAAAACTCATCGAGAATCTTGTCCTAGATGTGATTTTTGTCCACTTCTTGTTTCTTTAGTTTTATTTTAATAAAATTAATTTGCAAAAATTAATCGGTTTAATGATTATACCTGTTTTGCATCTTATATTTGGACTCTGCGAATCCGATTAAACTACCTATGAAACCAAAAATATTTGCGACAAAGGGGAGTCCTTGTTTGCGCTTTCTTTTCATTTCACTTCTTTTTTTCTGCTCAAATTCTATTTTTTCACAAAACGTTTTGTGCGCTGGTGTCGCATTTAATACAAATTCTATTTTTAGTGGTCAAGTAAATTGCGTGGGCAGCGTTACTTATCAAATTGCAGCAAGCACAGTTCCGGGTATTTCCAATACAACGAATGCTGCTGGGTCATATACTCCTACAGGTTCCGGAACTTTTACACTGCAGGCATGGCAGGGTTCGACAATGTGTCACAGTGAGGTATTTAATGTTGTAGACTTTGAGATAGCTCCCCAAAGTGCATGCTTCACATACGATATTTCATTAATTGGCAATATTGGCAGTTGTACTGCAGACTACACTATTAATGGAAATGCAGTAAGTGATGTGAATAATATTGTTCAAGATTATAATTTTTCGAGTGGAGGTGTTTTTCCTATATCGGTACAAATATGTGGTTCAAATGGCTGCACGGTAAGCAGGCCAACAACCATTTCTGGTCCTGATCCAGCTGTTGCTGTAACTGGCGAAAGTGCAATTAATAATTTTCCATTAACCTCTATTGATCCTGTATCATTCTCGGGACAGAATCTGATTTACCCGCTTTGTATTGGTGCGGGAAACTATGTAGGTGATGACTTCAATTTTCAAATAAGTGATGAAACTGTGGTTTATAGTGAAGGCATGCCAATAAATTATACAGGAAGTCTAACCCAGAATGCAACGACCATTACAAGCGGACCAATAAATAATTTATTTGCTGATTTAAACTTTACAACCCAGGGTTATCAGAATTTTACATACACAGTGAGCGATGGGAACTGTGCTAGTTCTATTGACTTCAGTTTGTATATGGTGCAACCTGTAGTAGGTGCTCCGAGTGTAGGTCTTCCCAACAATCAGTCGAATTATTGCTTTGGCGATGTTGTTAATTTTATCATCAATCCTGGAAGCAATAATATTCCAGGTTCCATTTTTGAATTAGAAATAGCTTGTTCCGGTAATGTTATTTTCACACAGAGTTTTGCTCAATTGTCGGGAACATTAAATTTTCCTTGGACCGCCACACAGTCTTCATGTGGTTGTGGAGTTAATAATAATTTAAATGCAACTTTAACCCTATCGACCCCATGTTATTCCTTCGCTTCTAATACACAAAACTTTCTGGTGCAATTCGATAATGAGCTAGAATTTGACGCTAACGAGAACTATTGTCTTAGTAATTTCCCCATCACTTTCCAGGCAAATGGATTGCAAAATGTAACTTCATCTGGCTTGATAGATTGCGTTCCAGACGTAATTTGGGAATTATTCAATATAGACCAATCTCCACCTTTTTTGCTGCAGGCTACAAATCAACAATCAATAACTAATAGCACTGACCCAGACGGAAGATTCTCTCCAGTTTTAGCGGCTTCTGGTAATTACCGAGTTTGCTTAACGACTATTCTATCATGTGGGAGCACCTCAAATACCTTCTGTCAAGATTTTTGTGTTTCAGATGACCGGGTTATAACTCCTAATTTTGGAATTGATCCAAGTGATTTGATTTCAGGCAGTGTGACTACGAATCCTGTAATTTGTATTGGGAGCACTATTAATCCAGGTTATTCAATTTCAGGTAACTTCAGCTGCACACCGAATACCATCAATTGGACAGTTAGCCCGAATGGAAATGGAGCAACAATTAATGGGGTAGCGTCTAATATAACAGCCACAGACACTTCCTTCACTTTAAACGCAATTGGAACATATAGGATCAGGTATAATGCGCAAGGCAACTGTTTGTCTCCTTCTACCGGAGAGAGAAATGTAACGGTTGCAGCACCACCAAGTGTGGTTATAAACAGCTCAAGTCCCACATATTGTGAAGGTGATGTGGTCAACTTAGATACTTTCTTTTGTATAAGTGATAATCTCAGTCCTATCACCAATATGGTTATAGAGTTTAAACAAGGAGCTGATAATGGGTGTGATGATTTAACTGGTTATTCTAATTTATTCAGTGGGGTTCCGAATACATCGGTGGTCGCTCCCTGCGGAAGTCCATTTACTTACTCTTGGACAGTGCCTCCAGGCGCAACCGGCATCTATACTTTTCGTGTAAGGGCTCAAAACGGTTGCGGAACTAGTCAAGCATGCTTTCAAGTCTCAATAGGCGTGCCGACGAATTTCTCAACTCCCTTGCCGAGCTCTGTATGCGCGGGTTCTACACTCCAGTTGAGTAACTTTTCCCCAACGGGTGGAAACTGCACATGGCAATATTGGAATGGTTCAAGCTGGATTAATCTTAATCCCGTTGGAAATGTTGTGACATCACTACCAATTAATAATTCTACGAATTTTAGGGTTCTATGCAGTGGTTTTTGTCCGCTTCAAGCTACCGTAAATGTGTTCCCTCCATTTACAGTATCCTTAAATGCTTCACAAAATCCTGTTTGTGTTGGAAATAGCGTTACGATAAATGCAGTTCCGAATCCTGCTGGAGTCAATATCTCAAGCTATAATTTCTCTGGTGCTTTTGGTAGTCAAAATGGAGCATCGTCTTCGTTTATTTTAAATGCAGTTAATAATGGAGGCATAGTGAACCTGACCGCAACGAGCAGCAATGGATGCACGGCAAGTGCAAATTTGAATGTTACACTTTCACAAGGCCCAAATTTAAGTACGAATAATATTAATCGTTGTGAAACTGATTTGAGCCCAATTAACTTGAATCAACTGCTTACTTCGAGTGGTGGTGGCTTCATCAGTAATGCTGCTTGGGAAGTTGTAGATGCAACGGGACAGGTATGGGTCATTCCAAATGGGCAGAATAATATTACGACGTCCAATATTATTCAGCAATTTGGAGCAATACAGTCTCCTAGTGAAAATTTCACTTTGGAATATTCATTTACGAATAGCGCAAATTGTACATTTAGTGGTTTTGCTACCATCACCATACAAGCGCAATCAGAGAGTACAATTAATGTCGAAGCATGCGCAAACGTACCTATTTCAATTCCATCCAGCGCTGGTCAACTTGTATGGGTTAATGCCCCCCCTTCATCAACAAACCCGGTAGTAGGTCAGGCCTATTCTTGGACACCTCAGCCGAGCGATGTATCCTCAACTCCTTACGTTTTGCAAGCTGTTTCACAGTGTGCACTTGTTAATACTAATTATACGGTCAGATATTTTGATTTAAGCATTACTGCCGCAGCAGATACAATTTGCGCGGGTGATGATGCTATTCTGAACGTAGCTGTTAATCCTCCAGGTAACTATACGTATGAGTGGTGTTCGGGGTTGAACTGTAGTACTTTTTCTTCGGGGACAGCAAGCTTTACTGGTAATAACATTCAAATAACCACGAGCTTCAGTGCTAGAGTGAGCGATATTTCTTGTAGCTATACTGAATCTATCGTCGTTCACGTAGATGAACAGCCGACTGAAAATAACCAGCTCCTTCAAAATCCGTATTGTGAAGTTTCTCCGAATGCGATAATTTTATTAGACAATCTCCTTAGCAACACAGATGGAGAAAATATTACCACGGCAAACTGGGCACTTTGCGGCGATAATATTTCCTCAAATTCATTGACATTGGCTCAAATCATTGACGCATCATTATGCGGTCCTGTCAGCAATGGTGTGGCAAATTATCAACTTTCCTACACATACAATAGCGATTATTGTCCATATAGTGGTGACTTTACAATTCAGGTACTAAATCAAACTGAACAATCCATACCTCTTACCTTCTGTGCAGGGGAATTAGTAACATTTGCGCAAACAGGTGATTGGGCTGACGGCGGTACATTGCCTTCAAGTGCGCCAGTAGATTGCGCTAACTGTAATTTCAACTGGCAAACTACATTGGCAGATGTAGTTTCAAATGGCGTATTGAGATTGACAGATAATCAAAATTGTTCAGCAATTGACTACCTCATTACTATCAATCCTACACCAGTGGTTACTGCCACTACTGTAGCAGAGGTATGTGTGAATGAGTCAGTAGTCTTCGAATCTGCAAGTGATCAAGCTTTAGTATCTTCTGTTTGGAGCACCAATGGTGTGGATATGGTTGGAAATAATTTTAGCCCAACTGCTTTGGGTTTCGCTTCTGGCGCAACAATCGACATTTGTTTTTCAGGAGAGAATCAATTCGGATGTAGCAATCAAGACTGTTTTGAAATCGATATTCTTGGACTTCCCAGTAATACCGTATTAGATAATGATGGACTACATTGTATTGATCAATCGTTACAATTGCCAAACGCTAATGGGTATAATTACAGCGTAGATTTTACATTGAATATCCTTGAATTGAATTACCAAGAGGCTCAAAGTGTGATTTTTCCTGAAAATGGTTTTTGGCAGTATGAGATTACGGCAACGACTAACTCTGGATGTACGGATATTCAGCAGGGTCAACTTCAAGTGCTTACAGTTCCGCTTGCCGATATAGTGTTGGACTCTTATGATAATTGTAATCCAATAATAACGCTTCAGAATAACTCAGTTGGGGATAATGCAACTTACACTTGGACTTCACCTTTATTGAATAATGCGTTAACTTCTTTTGAATTTTCTCCGAGTCCTCTGGTTGTTCCAACAACGCTAATAGACGCATATTATCCAATCGTCTTTGAGTTAAGTAGTATTTGCGGAACCTCGCAAGATGAGGTGGAGGTATATTTTCAAGCAGCACCTACAGCCTTCCTGAGTTCTACATTTGAAAGTGGTTTTAATTGTGCGCCTATATGCGGTGTTATTGATGTTGATTGTCCATCCACCAATACTGTAGATCAAATCACCTACACATGGAACGGTCTCATTGATACTAATACTGGACAAAACTCACTCGTGGTAACAAGTTTGGATGTTTTACCTAATGTATGTTTCGATGTTCAAAGTGCTGTGGATACAGAAATAACAGTTGAGGTTGTGAACGCATGTGGTTCTGCATCCGACACAATACCTTTGATTGTAGTTCCACCGCAGGTAGCAGCAGATTTTATAATTGAGAACACGGCTTGTCCAGGAAGTCAATTGCTAATTATTGATCAGAGTTTTCCAGAAGTAGGAGCGAGCGTGACTTATACCGTATCGCCGCAGGGTCAAGGAGTATTTGTTGGCAATGGTGTTGTAAATGTATTGGCGAGTGCCGAAGCTGGAATTTACCAAATTACTCAATTAGTGGAAGGTTGTGGAAGTGATGCTATGACATTGAGTTTAGAAGTCTTTGAGAGCATTGATATAGATTTATCAATAACATCTAATTCAACATGCGTAGGGCAGCCCGTTTCTTTTGAGGCATCGTTAAGTGAATTTCAGGAAATACTTTGGAATTTCGGAGATGGATTGGAAGAGATAGGCTACAATACTATTGATCATCTGTTTTTTGAATCAGGTACATATCCAGTCACAGCAAGTGTTACTAACTCAGATGGCTGTTCAAGTTCAGATGTTATTAGTGTTACAGTCTCGGGAAATGATATTTCCATTTTGGCGGGCGATTCTATACTGTGTAGTAGTAGAGTTTTTCGAGGTGGGCCTTCGAGCAATCAATTTGAGACTATTGTATGGGGAATAACTCCCACACCTCAGCCCTTTGAAGTTTCATACTTCGGGGAGGAGTTTGAATATCGATTCTTGAATAATGGAGATGAAATAGAGGAATACGTTTTAAGTTTGACAGCTCTAAACGCTCAAGGATGTGGCAGCTATGACGAGATGGTGATCAAGGTTAAACCAGTCCCATCTGTAAATTTGAGATGGAAAGAAGATCCGATTTGTGAATTACCGCAGAAGCTGGGTATTACAATTGAAGACTATAATTCTAACTGGGAATACGCCATTGAGTCAATGGATCCGCTTGAGCAAATCGGAGCTGAAATTAGTGGGAACTTTACAGAAGGTCAAATCATCACTGTTAATACCGAAAATGAATTCGGATGTCGTAGCTCGGATGCTATTGAGTTAAGCTGTGGAGAAATCTCAATTTTTGTTCCCAATGCAGTCACTCCAAATGGAGACAATAGCAATGAGGTTTTTCAGCCGATATTATTTAGAAAACCTCATAGTTATGAACTTAGGATTACTAACCGATGGGGCGATTGTATTTTTGAAACTACAGATTGGCAAAAACCATGGGAAGTAAATAGCAACGAAGGAGGATATTACGTGCCAAACGGTATCTATCAGTGGTATATAAAATATAAGTCAGATATTGATTCCAAAATAGTGCACGAAAAATGTGGCTTTGTAGTTGTGGTGAGGTAAGGTTTATTTGACATTGTATGCATGCTTTAATGAATTAAATAAATTAAAATGAATATATCAGTAACAGTGCTGAGAAGGTCTTTCCTTGTTTTAGTAGTATTTTTATATTTTTTTTTTATTAAGTAATAACGTTATTGCTCAATGGACTAAATCGCAAAATTGGGATTACGAATCGTTAAGTATGGCTAACTCTAGCTCAATTGAAGCCAGAAAAGATTTCTCAATTAAAGGTTATTTTAATTTCAGGTGACCAAAAGAATCCTTTAAGATTGTATACATTAATTCATAAAAAAGGCTATCCAATAAGATAGCCTTTTTTAAATTTTAAATACTTGAGCGATGTCCAATTACTGAATGATAAATTCTGTTATGAAACGTTCGCGCTCGTTTTTGACTTCTAGATGATAAATGCCTGCTGCCAGATTAAAATCTAAGTACTGAGCTGCGTCACTAAGATTTCTGGAGTCTTGCCAAACATTTTGTCCCATCGAATCATAGACCACAATAACCGCATCATCCAATACCTTATTCAAAGCTAAGAATATACCGCCATTAGTAGGATTAGGATAAAGGCTTAGGTTAGCGACTTGTTGTTCTGCGATTCCAACTGGGAAATATGGGAATGATTCAGAGACAGTGCTACATCCCGCAGCATTTGTTAGTTCAACGGTATAAAGCCCTTCTTGAATGGGTTCATACGATGGGCCTATTGTATAGTAACCCCACGGCTTAGTACAGGTAAAGAAGTTACGTAAAAATGAGCTTGCTTTGTATTCATGAAAGAGAAAATAAATTGGTCTTTGATGATCGAGAACTGGGAGTCCTCAGGACTTAGCAAGCAAGCATTTTGTTATGAACGTGGACTGATCTATCCGACATTTTTATATCATCTAAGAAAGCTTGAAGAGACGGTCGATAGCGGTACTTTTCAGCAGGTTTTGTTAGGTAGTAGTTTTGGAACTGACAAAATCAATTATTTCCTTTGTGATGGTCGTTGCGTGAGTTTTCCAATAAACACTCCGAAGGAGGTCATTCGCTTTATCCCCTCGATGTAATGCTTCTGCTATCTGAACATCAGCGCTATTTTCTATTCACTGGCATCACCGATATGCGAAAAGTTTTTTATACACTTTGCGGTCTGGTGGGGGCTGAGATGAAGATGAACCTGATGAGCGGAGAGATGTATATCTTTTTCAATCGGCCCGTAACACATGTGAAGATTCTGCTGTGGGAACGGGATGGTTTTGCAATCTATTTTAAACGTCTGGAGCGCGGAACATTCGAACTTCCAAGTCATAATTCATCCACTTTTCCACCAGAACTGACGCCAATAGGATTATACACGACTTTTTAACCCGATATACTTTGTTATTGGGTTAACCCGTTTAGTGGATTGAAATGTGTTTCTCCACGGCCAGTAACACCTTTCGACTCCAAAAATTATCATCGCTTACGCTCGATAATTTTTTCCGCACAGGGACCGGGCTGTTTGGATCAATAAAAGGGCAAAAAAGAGAAGGGGTTGGAAAACATAGTTTTCAAACCCCTTCTCTTTTTTGCCCAACCTCTCAGATTTGGCGGCATTATGTACCGGTCCCTGAGCGAAGTGAATCAACAAGCGTAAGCGTAGTTGATGAACGGAGTCGAAGGGTGGTGCAGTCCATGGATAGACTTGATTCAATCCGCTAAACGGGTTGGGTTACCTTTCATTAACATATATGAGATTTAATTTTTTAAAACCCTTTCTGTAATTATTCTATCTGACATGATCAGCCTCACAAAGTATAGTCCAGTTGGCAGGTAACTAACATTTACTCTTTTTTCGCCCGACTGAAGAATGACCTTACCTTGTAAATCTAGAATCTGTATTTTCTCAAAAGGAAAGGTAGTTTCAACGTTTAAAAAATCTTTAGTAGGATTTGGAAAAAAGATAATAGGGATTGTTTGTTTAGAGAGGCTGCTAGAAATAGCAAAATTAGAATATAGACTAACAAGATACGCTGACTCATTGGAGTCTTGATATGTTATAAAGTTGCCACCTATTAAAATTGTACCATCCACGAGAATCTCTATTGTCTCTACTTGCTCATTAAATCCATCTTCAATTAAAAAATCTAAATTTTTACTTCCATCAACATTTAAACAAATAAAGTTGTTTTCTTCTTGGTCATTAAAAGAGTTGAACATTCCGCCAACAAGAATTCTATTATCTTCCTCTATTCTTACGGCCAGAACGTCGTCGTCAAAGCCAGCACCCGTATTGAAAGTTGGGTCATAGGTGCCGTTAGAGTTCAGTCTCACTAGTCTTCTACCGTTTTCTCCATTGTAACTTATAAAGTCACCACCAACGAGGAGTTTTCCATCACTTTGCAGCTCTATGTCATAAATGACACTGCTAAAACCGGTTCCCGAAGTACTGAATGACTCGTCGTTGGTACCGTTTGTGTTTAGTCTAATTATACGGTTTTTATCTTGTCCATCATAAGTGGAAAAGTTGCCGCCGATTAAAATTTTATTATCTGGTTGTATTGCAATGGTTTCAACTCTATTGTTGAAGCCGTCTCCTGACAAAAAAGTCTCGTCTATTGTTCCATCTACGTTTAGTCTTGTAATTCGATTTTGAGAGATTCCATTATAAGATGTGAAGTGACCACCAACCAATATTTTTCCGTCGCTTTGTTCTTTTATTTCGTAAACTGCATTGCCGAATCCACTACCATTTGAATTGAAAGTTGGATCAATGGTTCCGTTAGGATTTAACCTGATGATTCTATTAACAGAGGTTCCATTGTATTGTGTAAAAGTACCACCAACTAAGACTTTTCCATTCGATAGAATTTCAAGTGCATGTACTTTTTGATTAAATCCAGTACCTGTATTGAATGAGGAATCTTTTGTGCCATTTGAATTAATTCGTATAATTCTGTTTTCATTAAGGCAGTTAAATGCAGTAAAGTCACCTACGACTATAATCTTTCCATCAGGTTGTTTTTTTATTTCCGTAACGCTTCCATTGAATCCATTTCCCGTCACAAAGGATTCATTTTTTGTTCCATTTAAGTCAAGACTAATCAAATGATTGGCAACAAGTCCATTATAGGAGACAAATTCTCCACCAATTATAACACTTTCATTCCCGACTCTCTTTATTGCACGAACAGCTCCGAAATTATTGCCACCAACAGGTATATTTCCCGTAAAACCGGCTCCTATGTTAAATATTGTGTTTTTGCTACCATCTGGATTGAGACAGATCAATTTTCTTTGTTCAAGACCATCAAAAGTGTTGAAAATTCCACCAATTATTATTTTTCCATCTTCAAAAATTTCAAGGGCAGTTACAGCACCATCGAACCCGACGCCAGTGTTGAAAGTATCATCATAGGTCCCGTTTTCATTCAATCTAATTACTCTCCCAACCTCAGTACCATTAAATTGGGTGAAGGCACCACCAATTATAATTTTGGAATCGGACTGGAGGGCGATGGAATTGACGATCCAATTAGAACCAGTACCAATATCAAAAGACGAGTCCTTTGTTCCGTCATTATTTAGACGAAGAATGTAGTTTTCTACCGACTGGTTATAATTGTTGAAGAAACCACCGATTAAGATTTTTCCATCCGGCTGAATTTCAATAGCTCTGACGCTTACATTTAAAGCAGGCTCTGTAAAACCCATTCCAGAATTAAAAGAGATGTCCTTGGATCCATCAGGATTAAGTCGGATTATTCGATTTTCTGGATTACCATTGTACGTTGAAAAGAACCCTCCTACGATAATCTTACCATCATCTTGTATATCAATAGAAGAAATATAGTGATTAAAGCCACTGCCTACATTGAATGTATTATCTTGAGTCCCGTCAGAATTTAGGCGAATCAATCTGTTTACTGAATTACCGTTATAAGCGGTAAAGTATCCACCAATTACTATTTTACCATCGCTTTGAATTGCAGCGGTGTTAACCACATTATTAAAACCAGTTCCTTGATTGAAGGTCATGTCTTTAGTGCCGTCATTGTTTAATCGAACGAAATAATTATCAGGTAAACCTTGGTAGGAGTTGAACCATCCACAAACAATTAATTTCCCGTCATTTTGATACTCAATGGCTAGAACTTCTCCGTCTAGGTCGAATCCAGGATAGGCACCGTAGAAGTGTGCAACATCCCCGTTTTGTTGAGCTTGCGAAATGAAAGATGTAAACAGTAAAAAGAAGATTTTCGATACAATATTTTTCATAGTGGCTTTTTTTAAGTAAGACCAAAAATATGTCAAAAGGATGAGGGTGTGACATTAAAAAGCAAGAAATATGCTTGATATCTGGTAAAGAAAATGACAATCATCTGTTTCTTGTGTCAGATTCAAAGATAGAAAATCAAATTAGTTCTGTATTCAATATCTCACCTGTAGATATAGAAATTAGAGATTTCAAATTAAAGTGGCAATACAACCCATATATGCTTGGAGAGAAAGACGTTTATCAAATTGTTTCCCTTACTAGAGATACAATTGTATTCGCAGATGGTACAGTTTGGATTAGACAGAGTTGAGATTAACTTTTTGATTATTGTAAAAGAACCATTTTCTAGTTTGTTATCGAAAACTAAAAAAAAAAGGCTATCCAATCAGATAGCCTTTTTTAAATTTTAAATACTTGAGCGATGCTCAATTACTGAATGATAAATTCTGTTATGAAACGTTCGCGATCGTTTTTGACTTCTAGACGATAAATGCCTGCTGCCAGATTAAAATCTAAGTACTGAGCTGCGTCACTAAGATTTCTGGAGTCTTGCCAAACATTTTGTCCCATCGAATCATAGACAACAATAACTGCATCATCCAATACCTTATTCAAAGCTAAGAATACACCGCCATTAGTAGGATTAGGATAAAGACTTAGGTTAGCGACTTGCTGTTCTTCGATTCCATCTGGGAAATATGGGAATGGTTCAGAGATAGTGCTACATCCCGCAGCATTAGTCAATTCAACGGTGTAAAGCCCTTCTTGAGTGGGTTCATACGATGGGCCTGTTGCATTCACGATTGGTTGACCATTTAAAAACCATTGATTTCCATTATTACTGCTAGAAAATAAGAGCCCATTAAAAAATGTAACAGTTGGTGCAGAGGGAGCGCTACTCACTATTACTTGAACCTGATTTGATACCGAGGAACAATTCTCGTTGGATACGGTAACGGAGTACAGTCCAGAACTATTAATGGAAATAGAAGAGGAGGTTTCACCTGATATCGCAACGTTAATATTATTCCATTGGTAGCTATTAGTCGCACTTGGAATCGTTGATAGTACCAGTGTTTCGCCTTGACATATGCTAATTGGTGATCCGCTTGGAATAATTATAGCATTAGGCGCTGTAGCTTCGTCCACAATAAATGTTGGTGAAATAGAAGTACAACCAAATTCATCGGTAATTTGAAGTGCATATCCACCGGCGATATTCACTACGATATCAGAATCAGTAGAATCTGCAATAGCAACTCCATTCAAATACCATTGGTAAGAATAATCTTCGTCCACTTCTTCAGAGTTCAATGCTACCGAACCACCAGGACAGAAGGAATCGTTGTTAGAAACAACAGCTGATTCGGGCAAGTCAACAATGAGTACTTCTACAACTGGTGTTGTAATGGTACAGCCTAGAGTATTTGAAACAGTTACCGCATAACTCCCGGAAGTAGCAGCATCATAGGTCGTCGAGATTGCACCATTTATTGGAACACCGTTCCTAAGCCATTGATAGGTACAATTGGGTCGGGTGGGGGAGTTGAGAGTTACACTACCAGACCCACAGATAACTCCATTGCCATTATAAGATATTGGTTCGTTTGGAATGGTGTTGCCACAATTATTAAATATCTGCCGAACTGTTTGTGACCATCTTCCATCTGATGTCAAAGAACGAATATACACTGTGTCTGGACCTAAAGGTAATGCAGATGTATTGACGTTAAGAATAGTGCTGAGGTCTTGAGATGCAGATTGAGCTACTATAACGCCTTCACCAAATCCATCGTCAGTATTGAGAGTGTACTCTAGGGCGACAATCGTTTCATTGGTTGTTGTTACTTTTTCAAAATACCTTCGATATGTTTGGCTCCAGTTATCCTCAGAGTCTTTCATTCTTAAATACAGAAAGTGTGAACCATCGGCAACATTGATACCTAATAACTCAGACCAGTTTACATCTTCGTTTGGTGATAATTCCACTGCAAAGGGTGTTGCAGCTCCAAAACCGGGGTCTGTATCCACTGAGTACTCACCTCTGACTATGTTGAGTGCTTCGGGGACAAGACGCAATTCGAATTGTCTTCGATAAGTTTGACTCCAGTCACCAAAATTATCCTTTGTACGAATATAAACATAGTGCACTCCAGGCTCAATTTGCATTGGAATCAGTGCGCTCCAGTTTATGTCTTGCAACCCTGTCTGCGGAATGGAAAGAGGAGTTGCTTGACCGATTCCAGGATCATTGTCGTCAATGAAGTATTCCGCGCTCTCAATGGTTGGAGTGGCGAAAGTCTCTACTATCTCCACTCTTCTCCTATATGCCTGACTCCATTGTTGGTCAGAATCTTTTGTTCGGATATAGAGAAAGTGAATCCCAGTGCTCAGGTTTTGTGTTGCGGTAATTAAATCAAAGTCCACATTAGCTTGATTTTGATTTGTAAAACCAACATACTGAGCAGCGCCAACTCCCGGATCAACATCATAAAAGTACTCCAAACCGACCATGGATTGGGCGTACATCATGGCACTTAGAAAAATGCCAATGATAGTGATCAATAGGCTTCTCATTATTCAGCAGTTTGTGTAGAAATGTTTACGTTCAAACCATTCTGTGTAGCAATACCATTGGTATTTACTTGATAAATTACAGGAATAGGTCCGATACCAGAAAGAGAATATGGGTATGCACCTCCAAAAACGCCTCTTTCAGTGTTATCAGCGCCAAGGTTAGCGGGTGTAGCAGTAGCCGTTGCGAAGGCTGGGCGAAGCTGGTAGTCTCCGTCTGTAGTATTGCTTAATCCATCCACAAATACAGTGGCGTCTTGCAGGGCTTCTGTAATTACAAGGTTTGTTGCATTGTAGCCCGCTGGTAGTTGTGTAGTAGCCGCAATAATGTTGTGGGTGGCCGCATTCAAGGGCACGGTGATGTTGAAGACCTGCGCTTGTTGTTGAATAATATTATTCTTAAACTCGGATGTCGAGAAGGTATTAGTCGCTGTTCCATTGAAGACGTTGTTATTGACGACTGAATAAAAGCGACTTGTGAGATGTCCTAAGAAAATGTTATTACTGATAACAGCATCATTTAATATTAAGTCCGTATTTTCATCAGTTCCTCCTACTCCAATAGAATTACCCGTTGTGTAAATAAAATTCTGAATAAGTTGAAAGTTATTGATAGAAGTTATAGGATCGCCATGTGCAGGTCATCGAAATCGTCGAGACCAGCCGCCATGCGTCTAGTGGCTTCACACCATTGCCCAGCG
>CAYRZQ010000020.1:0-9948 GCA_964428835.1 uncultured Comamonadaceae bacterium
CATCAATACCATTATTGCCCACCACCCCATTGTTTTTTCAGGATTAAAGCGCCTTACAGGCAAAAATTATATTGAGCGTGTGGTGATGAAGGCCATCAAACATGATTTGAATCTCATTTCCTATCATACCAATTTGGACAATGTGATAGATGGGGTGAATCGCAAGATGTGTGAGCGATTGGGCCTAACGAATCTGCGTATCCTCGATCCGAAAAAAGAAATGCTGTGCAAACTGATCGTGTTCGCACCGCAGAGCCACGCCGCTCAGGTGCGACAGGCGATGTTTGATGCAGGAGCTGGACATATTGGAAATTACAGCGAATGTAGCTTCAATACCGCTGGCAATGGCACTTTCAAGGGGAATGAAAACAGTAAAGGCTTTGTAGGTGAACCCAATAAGCTGCACGTTGAGCCGGAGGAAAAGGTTGAAGTTATTCTGCCAAAATACAAATTGAATCACGTAGTAAGAGCCATGAAATCGGTGCATCCCTATGAGGAAGTGGCGCATGATATCATTCCACTTTTGAATGCCTGGCAGGAAGTGGGTAGCGGAATGGTGGGCGAATGGGCTGAGGAGATGGAAATGGGCGAAGCATTGGCAACTATCAAAAAAGCCTTCGGAGCGGGGGTCGTTCGCTACACCCATTCGAAGCATGAAAAAGTGAGGACAGTGGCGCTATGCGGCGGCAGCGGCAGCTTTTTACTACCCCAAGCTATTCAGTCGGGGGCACAAATATTTGTGAGCTCTGACTTCAAATACCACCAGTTTTTTGATGGTGAAGACAAGATCACCATAGCGGATATTGGACATTTTGAAGGTGAACAATACACAATTGCGCTTATAAGTGATTGGTTCGCAGAAAAATTTCCTACTTTCGCAACCCACAAAACCGGGGTGGTTACCAATCCCATTAACTATCTCTGAAACTATGGCGAAGAAACCAGTTAAAACTGCTTCTGCAAAGGCGAAACCCGCTGCCAAGCCTGCAAAAGGCAAGGCTGCGCCGTCGAAGTCATCGAAAGCAGTCACCAAAAAAGCCCCAGCGAAGAAAGCGCCTGCAAAGGCTGCTTCAAAGGCTAAGCCTGCTCCTACAAAGAAAGTAGCAGCACCGAAAAAGCCTGTCGCTAAAAAAACAGCATTAGTGAAGAAAGCAACTCCAGCGAAAGCTGCACCCAAATCAACCAAAGCCGCACCAGCGAAGAAGGCTGCACCAGCTAAAAAAGCTGCACCAGCGAAGAAGGCAGCGCCAGCGAAAAAGGCAGCACCTGCAAAGAAGGTAGTGGCGAAAAAAGCTGTCGTTAAGAAGGCTGCACCTGCGAAAAAAGCAGCGCCAGCGAAGAAGGCAGCGCCAGCTAAACCAGCTCCGAAGGCCACAAAAGCAGCTCCAGCTAAGCCAAGCAAGCCAGCTCCAAAAGCACCCGCAAAACCTGCTGCGAAGCCTACCAAGGCAGCACCAGCGAAGCCAGCAGCTAAAAATACCAAGCCCGCTCCGGCAAAGCCCGCAGCAAAACCTGTAAAGGCAGCGCCAGCGAAGTCAGAGCCAAAAGCAAAAGTTAGCAAGCCAGAGCCGGTAAAAAAGCCTGAAGCTCCAAAGGTGGAGGCTAAAAAAGTGGAAGAAAAGCCTGTTGCAAAACCTGCAGCTCCGGCTCCAAAGAAAGAAGAGGCAAAGCCTGCGGCTCCAGCTCCAAAGGCAGCGGAAGCTCCGAAAAAAGAACTTCCGAAAAAAGAAGTAAAGGCTGAAGTGAAGCCAGCTGCTCCAGCAGTACCCGCGGCACCTCCCGCCCCAAAGCCCGTGGCTAATCCGGTATATAGTCCTCCCGGACCTGATGGAAAGCCCGGTATCAAATTCGCGCCAATCGCGAAACTCGAAAGACCAGTAGAAAAAGATAAACCAACAAATAAGGAAGCAATAGACGACATGGCAAGTAAAACTTCACCGCGTCTCGCCTTCATGGAAGGCGATGATGCTAAAAAAGGAGTAACAGTAGAAGACAAACTCCGCGCATTGTATGACATTCAATTGATCGATTCACGCATCGACAAAATCCACGCTATGCGCGGTGAACTACCACTAGAAGTGCAAGATCTAGAGGATGAAGTGGCAGGACTTGAGACACGTATCAGCAATTTCAAAGCAGATACAGAAGGACTTGAAAACAACATCAATGAGAAGAAGCAAGGCATCAAAGATGCTGAAGCGCTTATCAAGAAGTACAAAGAGCAACTCAACAATGTGAAAAACAATCGTGAGTTTGAATCTTTGAATAAAGAAATCGAATTCCAGGAATTAGAAATTCAATTGCACGAAAAACGCATTCGCGAATTCAAGGCGCAATTGACACAGAAGTCTGAATTGCTTGCCAGCGCTGAACAAAAACTCAGCGAGCGTCAAAACGACTTGAACGTGAAGAAGGCAGAGTTGAATGAAATCATTTCTGAAACAGAGAAGGAAGAGAAATTCTTGTTGAAGAAAAGTGATGAAGCAAAAGCCTTGATTGATCAGCGTTTGTTGGATGCCTATGAGCGCATCCGCGGTGGCGCACAAAACGGACTTGCAGTGGTGCCGATTGAAAGAGAAGCGAGTGCTGGTTCTTTCATCCAAATCCCACCACAAAAGCAAATGGACGTAGCCGCTCGCAAGAAAGTGATTGTGGACGAGCATAGCGGACGTATCCTTGTGGATGGCGACCTCGCTCGTGAAGAACAAGAAAAAATCGATTCTTTGCTCGCTAAAGAATTAGGAAAATAACCGTTCCCGATAAATAGAAAAAGCCGCCCTTCGAGGCGGTTTTTTTATGCGATACTTTTCCAGCTCAATAGCTCACCATTGGTGCGGGATTGATTGACAAGACCTGTATGAACAAGTGTTTTACTAGAGATTGGAGTGCTACTGATATTTTGCAAATAATCCATGCCTTTGAACATATCAGACTTGATAGTTTCTGTGGCCTTTATCTCCAAAAGTTCAAGCCCTTGACTCGACTGCCACAACAAGTCTACCTCATGTTCTGCTTGATCTCTCCAGAAGTAAAAATCGCGCATTCGATTTTGGTGAAAATTTGACTTTACCATTTCATTAATGATAAAATTTTCAAATAGATTTCCTTTGTAGGGGCTTGTTTTTAAAGAATATGCATTTTCAATTTTCAATAAAAAAGAAACAAGACCAGTATCGTAAAAGTAAAGCTTGGGACTCTTGGTAATGCGCTTATTGAAGTTTTGATGAAAGGGTGGTAGCAGGTATACCACATAACTTGTTTCTAGCACCGAAAGCCAAGATTTTGCCGTTGGTTGCGAGATTCCACACTCTATAGCAAGACTATTCAAGTTGAGCAATTGTCCAACCCGACCAGCGCAAAGGGCAATAAACTTTCTAAATAAAGATAGGTCTTTGACATTCACAAGCTCTGTCAGATCGCGTTCGATATAGGTTTGAATGTAATTGGAATAAAATACTTTAGAAGGAATATCACGATCGTAAAGTCCAGGATAACTTCCTTTCACAACAACATCTGCATAATCATCGCTCAACCAATTCACTGATTGAAGCTCGGTAATATCAAAAGGCAACAATTTAAAAAGCGCCACACGGCCTGCGAGGCTTTGTGTAATACGCTGTATGAGTTGAAAATTTTGAGAACCTGAAAGTATGTACTGTCCCATCAATTGATCCTCATCCACTTTCGTCTGCAAGTAAGAAAATAGCTCCGGCACGCGCTGAACTTCGTCAAGAATAACCCACCGATCGAATTGTTTTAGAAATCCATTCGGATCTTCTAAAGCAAAGTTTCGGACATCGGGATTTTCCAAACTTACATAAGTATAATCCGGGTATTGGTTTTTGAGAAATGTTGTTTTTCCCGACTGACGAGGTCCAGTTAACGCGATAATCGGGTATTTTGAGCGACACTCCTCAATCGATGTATATATCCGTCTTAAGACACTCATTTTATGATTGTTAATAAAACAAATATACAACTAATTTTGAAATTTCAGCCCTCCAACTTTGAAATTTCATGGCTTCAGTTTTGAAATTTCAGGACTTCAACTTTGAAGTTGTCGGCTGATAACAAGGAAAACTCAACTCCGAAAAGACAGCCCCATCATCCTATTACCCTATTATCCTATTACCCTATTATCCTATTACCCTATTACCCTATTATCCTATTATCCTATTACCCTATTATCCTATTACCCTATTACCCTATTACCCTATTATCCTATTACCCTACTTTCCCCCCTGCCCACGCCTCGAAGTCAAAGTACTTAAATACGATTTCGTTTTCTGGTTCTGATTTCAAAGCCTTGAGTTCTTTGTGGAATGCTGTGAATTGCTTTTTGCGTTCTGCCTCGGATTGATTGCGGATGATTTTTTTGAAATATTCTATAATCACTTTTTCCATCGGGAAGTCGCGCTCGCGCTTCTGTAAGTAGCGACTGGTGGACTTAATGGTGTATTCCAGCAAATCATAATTTCCCAATTCGAAGTGAATGGCGAGATTGAAAAGGCGCGCGTAACTATATAAGTCTTGACGCAAATTATTCTCGTTGTCGTTGAGCACTTTATTGATCCAAGAAAGGGCTTTATTGTAGTGACCAGCTCCGAAGTAGATGTATGCAAATTGATAGAAGAACATGAGTTCTTGTTCCTTGTGCAACTTGCCTTGGAAATCGCTGAGTTGCTTCATGATTTCTTCCGCTGCCTGCACACCGCGGTCGAAATCGTTGAGGTGATGATACAATTCCAATTCTGCAAGACCTGCATTCTTAAAGATACTTACCTGCACATCGATGTGTTGGAATCCATCTTTCTCTTCAAATGAGCGCATCGCCGCTACCAATTCGTTCGCTTGATCAAATTGTTTTTGGTCGAGCAAACATGTAATCATATTGGAAAGCGTGCGTATGTATCGTTTCGATAGGTCGGAGCGCAAATGATCGGCCTCATCGAGAATGGTTTTTACACGCGTAAATTTCTCCAACGCTGTCGCATAATCACCGTTGGCCATGTTGCAAAAGCCTTGTGTATAATAACAAATGGTGGCAGCACGCTTTGATAAAGCCGTGTTCTTTCCCTTAATGAGCGGGTGATTCACGATTTCATCTACGATGGCTCTATTCTCTTCCGTGCGCACATAGCCACCGCTGCGGAAGACATAATTGATTTTAGAATAAAGGACATGATACTCCGCAAGATTGCGCAGCTTGTCGATGACAGTCTTCTCCTCTTCTATCAACGCATCGATGTCCAGGCTGAACTCACCATCCTCAAATGCCTCTTCCAAGAGGGTTTTCTCCCAATTGATCAATTCAAAATGGTAGTAAAACTTCTCATATTTAATCGCCATCTTTTTGGCGCGCGCAAGAAATTTGCGGCACTCGTCGAAGAGGGCTTTGTTGAATAAGATCTCAATATTTTTTATCTCTTGCTTGAGAATGCTCGAGATGCTCGTGTCGCTGTAATAGCTGCGCAGTGCCTTTAAAATCAATTTGTACAAATGATTTTTTTCACTGGGCAAATGTTTGATGAAGCGTTCGCCATCGAAAGTCTTCTTGATGGCCTCTTCATCGTATTCATCCATCTTGTCGATGCAATCGAAAAGGCGGACATAGTTTTTGTCACCGCTTTGGAGAGCGCTTTGCAATTTGAAAAAACGCTTCTCACTCTTAGTGAGGGATTTAATCAAATCAAAAAGTTCGTTGCTTGGTTTCATGGCTTATTTTAGGAATCCAAAGATAAGAATACCAATAGGATTTCTAAAACCCTACTCGTTTAATTTTCTTTTTGGCTACATTGGACACAACTTTTCCGTCCACGCTTATGCGCCTTATACTACTTATTATCCTTTGCCTATCAAGTACTATCGCTTTGTCACAAGCGCGATGTGCGCACAAACACGAGCGCAACCTGCGGGTGATGAATCAATATGATGATCCGACCAATGCTCGCTCGGATTCCTTCGATGTGGTGCTAACGGCCATAAGTTTGGATGTCACCCAAATGCAGCAAAGTAATTTACGGGGGCATTGCACACATACCGTAGAACCTCTTCTTTCGAGTAGCGATCGAATATTGTTTGACCTCGCCCCTTCACTCATCGTGGATAGTGTTAAAGTCAACGGAACACTGGTTTCTTGGGAACATCTAGACCACCATGTGCATGTTTTGTTTGGTGTGGCTGGCCAGCCTGCCGAAACATTTATCGTTGAAATTGGATACCATGGAAATCCTCCCGTGGACAACAGCTTTGGAGGCCTATACAATGTTTCAGGATACATTTTCAACCTCGGAGTGGGCTTCAATGCTGATCCACACAACTTTGGCCGAGCATGGTTTCCTTGTTTTGACAGCTTTGTAGAGCGCGCATCTCATGAGGTTTCTGTGCTCACCAATAATGGCCGCACCGCTTACTGCGGCGGGCTTCGCACGAATGTCGAAACCGTTGGTCAAGATTCATTACGCACCACATGGTTTTTGCAAGAACCCATCCCCTCCTACCTTGTGAGCGTCGCCGTGAGTAATTACACCCACGTAGAATGGGAATACGAGACCTCCGAAGGAAATAGTATTCCTGTTTATCTCACCTCAAGACCAGCTGATACGACTGCCTTCAAATTGAGTATGTCCACACTGTTGCCTTGGATACAACAAGGGGAAGAACTGTTCGGCCCCTACAAGTGGCCGCGCGTGGGCTTTGTAGCAGTGCCATTCAATGGCGGTGCGATGGAACATGCTACAAATATTGCCTATCCCCTTTTCGCTATTGATGGAACACTCAACTATGAAACATTGATGGCGCATGAGTTATCACACCATTGGTGGGGCGATTTGGTGACGTGCAGCACAGCAGAAGATATGTGGCTCAATGAAGGCTGGGCCAGCTATTGTGAAGCGCTTTATATCGAACAGCAATATGGCAGGCAGGCGTACATCGACTATGTGATGGCCAATCATAAATCAGTGCTTACCTCTGCACATATCAGTGATGGCGGGCGCTATCCCGTGAGCGGTGTGCCACATGAAGCCGTGTACGGTGCTCACGTTTACAACAAGGGCGCATCCATACTTCATAATATTCGCAGTATGATGGGTGATGATGCTTTCTTCAATGCATCGCGCGACTTCCTTGCTACATATTCTTTTCAGCCTGTGTCCTCTGAGGATATGAAAAACTTTTATCAAAGCTATACATCCGTTGATCTCACGGCCGTTTTTCAATCATGGGTTTACTCGCCTGGTTATCCCAATATTCGAATTAAGAATATCGAGAATTCCGGGGCACAAACGATAGTGACCCTTGAACAAATGGGACACTACAGCGATGCCGTTTACACAGGTTTTCCCATGACTATAAAAACCATCACCGACTGGGGAACAAGCGCCTCTTCTGAAGCTGTTTTTCAGGCGGATATAACTGATGAAGAATTGCAGTTTACCATTGATGAAAACGTCAATTTGAATGACACTAGAATCATTTTGAATCCCAACAATGAAATTCTACACGCCAATCTACCAGAAGAAAAAGTAATTCTGAACACAGGAACTTTCTTCTTCAATTACGCCGAAGCAACTGTGAATATTGCGAATATGGCCGGAGCTGACAGTTTGTTGATCCGAGTAGAAAATCACTGGGCAGCGGCAGCAATTCCAAATGAGATTCCTCTCACAGACATTGTTGTTTCCAACGATCGCTGGTGGTCGGTAGATGGACTTGGCGATTTGCCTGTCCACAATGCAAGGCTGACAATGCGTTTCTTCGGAAACTCTACTTCACAAACCTATTACGATCCATTGTTCTTTGCACCGCTTTTCAATTCTACATTCAACGAAACCAATCTGCGTGTGTACTACAGAAGAAATGGTGCCGAGCCTTGGGTAGAATGGGGAGATTATGTGATTGAAACCCTTGGCAGTCCAAACAATTGGAATGGTCGCGTACAAATCAACAACGCTGTGGACGGAGAGTATTGCTGGGGCATTCAAACGGGAATTATCAATACAGAAGAAATTGTACCGAACGTACATTCGGTTTCCGTTTATACCAGTCCAGATGCTCGTTTGCACATGGTTACAGAAAATTCAAAAGGCACATTCACCATCTATGATGTGCTTGGAAAACAAATCGATGCGATTCCTGTGCAGCAGCGACATACCAATTTGGATATGAATGCTTGGGCAGCGGGAACATATTTGGTGGTTTATAGTTTTAACGACATTGTCCAAACCTTTCACATCAGCAAACACCAGCGATGAATACCATACAGACCAGCGGCAGACACCTTTGGCTATTTGTTTTTTTAGCCGGATTATTTATCACCAACGCCGTTACCGCAGAATTGATTTCCAACAAACTCGTTGAGATCCCATTTTCATTCAATCTATTCGGAAAAGAATTCGGGCCATTCGTGACCATCATCGGCATTCTTCCTTGGCCGATTGTGTTTTTGCTCACCGACTTGCTAAATGAGTTTTATGGTAAAAAGGCCGTGCAGCGTTTGTCGTGGATTACTTCCATTTTGATTGCCTATTGTTTTATCATCGTATTGTTTGCCTTGAATATTCCCGCCAAACAAATACCTGGCGCGGATCTCACGACAGATGCGGAGTTCAATAAAGTGTTTGGACAAGCGCCTTGGATCATAGTGGGTAGCATTGCAGCGTTCTTGTTTTCACAATTGATGGATGCCACATTATTTCAATGGATAAAAAACAAAACCGGCAATCGCATGATCTGGTTGCGCAGCACCGGAAGTACGGTGGTGTCGCAAATGGTGGACAGTTACATCGTCTTGTACATTGGATTTGTATTGCCTGGAAAAATGAATTGGTCGGACTATATGACCATAGCACCGACCAATTACATACTAAAACTTATCATCGCAATATCGCTTACACCGCTTATTTATCTAGGGCATTATGTAGTTCGTAGATATTTGAGTTCTGCGAATAAAACCCCAGAAATCATTCAAGCTTAATCCTCGAGCGTACCGAATTTTCCCTGACCGAAGTCGAGGATTGCTTGATGAATTTCTTCGTAAGTATTCATCAAGAATGGACCGTGTGCAGCGATTGGTTCGTTGAGTGGAGCGCCACTAATGAGGAATAGCGTTGCATCTTCAACTGCAGTCACACGCACCGTTTCACCATCATTGAGGAAGAGCGCAAACTCATCGGTATTGGCATTGAACTCATCGTGATAGCGCACGCTGCCCTCAACGGTAAGGATACCTGTATTGAAATCAGCGGGCAGATCAAATTCCAATGCAGCTCCCGCCTTCAATCGGATCACGTACATCTCGATGGGTGAGAATGTAGAAGCCGCGCCAGCAGTGCCTTTAAAATTGCCAGCGATCACATCCACCTTTGCATTGCCATCATCGCTTTGCCATTTACCCATTTGATCTGCGTTGAGACCTTGATATTTTGGCGGCGTCATTTTGAATTTCGCAGGAAGGTTGACCCACAACTGCACCATTTGAAACGGTCCGCCATTGCGGCTGTATTCCTTTTCGTGATATTCTTTGTGCAGGACGCCTGAACCGGCAGTCATCCACTGCACGCCGCCCTCGCTGATGACGCCGCTATTGCCAGCGCTATCGTGGTGGGCTACCTTGCCGTGGAAGGCGATGGTCACCGTCTCGAACCCACGGTGCGGATGCACACCCACGCCGCGAGGATTCTCGCGAGGAGAAAAATCAATTTTGCTGTTATAGTCCATCAAAAAGAACGGACTCATGCGATCCTGCGGAATGTTGTATCCTGAAGGAAAGAAGTTATGTACCCTAAACCCATCCCCCACCATGTGCGGCGCAGGCGGTGGGAGAATCTGTTGAATTGACTTTGTTTTCATGGAAAAACAAGATTGGAAGATTGGAAAACTGGGAGATTGAAAATTTGATTTTTTGTTACAATCATAATACAATTCTATCACACTACCATACTATCA
>CAYRZQ010000020.1:10048-36457 GCA_964428835.1 uncultured Comamonadaceae bacterium
CTATCACACTACCATACTATCATACTAGCATACTATCATACTAGCCTACTATCTTACTATCCTACTCGCCTACTAGCATATCAGCGCTTTGATCGCCAAACCAATAAGCATCGCGATTGCGAAGCTAAGGAGCGTTCCTATCAGCACCAGTTCGCTTTTAATTTCTGGGTCTTTATCTGCAAAACGTAATAGACTTTTTGCCGCAATTAGAAAGCCTATCAAGATGTGATTTGACCCCATCAATGATTGTGTGAAATACCCCAATGACCAGAGACACGAGGCCCTCAAAGCTGAAAAGCCAAGACACCAAAAAAACAATGGCACCATGATAATACAAATAAACGCTGGAGAATGACTTTTTCTCCACCATGGTTTTGCTCTGCAATAAAAAATCAGCAACGAAGTGTGCTAATAGTAATTTTAGTAGGATTATCAATTCATTACTCATAGGACATAGGATATAATTCTTCGAATCTCTCTACAAAAACATGAATTGCATTCCAACCTGCTGCAGTAGAACGTTGGTTAACTGCTGATTGATTGACACGTAATTCCTTCGAAATTTCGGTTTCATTATAACCTAGTAATTTTAGATATATCACCTCGCTTTGAAACGCCGTTGCTCTGGACATGATATGATCCAAGAGCACAGCTCCCGTTTCCAATTCCCTCTTATTTTGATCATCGGTATCAATACCAATTTTATACCTCGAGTCTTTCAATCGGTCCAAGTTATGCCCAGAAAGTACAAAGGCATCACCATTGGACATTGCCAAAGATTCAGTTCGAAAATTATTACCTGCAATACCCAAACTTATTCGCGAGTCGAATTCCATGAGTGTGAATAGTACAGTCCTCTTACCAGTGGTGGGACGATCGACACTGCCCTCCTCGAGATTATTAAGACTTTTTATATATGCCTTAATGATGAGGGCAAGGCGCAGGGAATAATGCGGGTGCTCTAAGAAACATTGAAAACTATCTCCACGATAGAACTCATATTCCATTTCAAAATCTTTCGCCCACTGCTTCAAGCTAAGATTAATGTTATTGAGTAACTTTAACTTATCTTCCTTCAAAAGCTCAGTGAAATGAACTAGGTCACCTGTTATAACTGCATTCATTAGTATTGTATAATGTTACAAATATAAGTATAAAACCTAATATATTTTAATTATAAGCTTAAAAGCTAATAATATGTTCTTATAAGCTAATTAACTAATATAGTTACATTATTAGCACACTATCATACTAGCATACTATCATACTAGCATACTAGCATACTAGCATACTATCTTCGTGTCATGAATTATTCCTCAATAGAAAACCATTGCAAAGCGAAAGCTGCTGTATCAGCGAGTGCCATAGACCGCAAAATAATGTATCATGCGGCAGCGCGATTTGGACTTGATAAAAAATTTGACCAAGAGCTTAAGAAGTATCCAAAGGTTGTGAAAGCAACTGACGAAGCTGCCATCAACTACATGAAGGCCATGTTTATTACCAAACAAATTTTTGGCGAAAAAGGACTTATCCACGGGTACATCGAAAAAGGGCAACTTCGCGAATACACCGACGCAGAAAAAAACTTTTTAATTGAAGCAAGTCAACATGCTTGGAAATGGAGTTATGCAGTAATTAAAGAAAATCCGTCGCCCAATTTTTTCGTAATGACGGATGTATTCTCAGAGGAAGAATATCTTCTTTACTCGCCGAGTATGCAGAATATATTGATAGCAGAGCGGCCTGTAATGTGGTTCAATCTGATTGGTTTTAACGGCCAATGTCACCAGACATTTGGTATGCTATATACATTTACATCACTTACAATGGATGACATTTATTACTTCGCTACAGAAGTCGATAAACAAGTCGATACTGATGAAGAAATTTTGACACTCATTGATAAAAACCCCATCCCTTTTTTGCTGTTGTATAATTTTAGTCGAACCCCTGTTGTTTTATCTCATGACCATGTGGTTCGCTATTTTTACTCTCTTGAAGATTGTAAAGAAGTTCCTATAGATAAGTTCAAGAAGGATTTTCGAATATCTTCTCATCCCCCCTACATTGTGTTGGAGTTGCTCACGCATGAAACCTTTCCTCACTTTGCGCGCGCCATATTCAACCAAGACCTTGAGGAAATAGACCTGATTTCTATGACAGGTGAAGGATTTAATGCTCTACAGCAGGCACTCGCCGCAAAAGGATTGCTGTTTAGCGAATCTCCTCATGTGATAGTGAGTCCTGAAATGAATGTGATTATAAAAAAGGTTTTAGGCAAAGAAATGGACATTCTTATGTTTTCAAATATTGTAGATAAAGCAGAATCCAAGAATCTCTTGACTCAAATCACCGAGCATCCTCCGGCTAAGCTTGAAAATGAGTCTGACGATGCAAATGTCATTGAAGAAGCGAGTTCAGAGCAGATCAATGCCTTTATGGGAGCATTAATACCACATATCAACGCCAAAAAACCAGTGGACCTTGAGGCACTATCCAAAGCCCACGGACTCACCCTAAAGGACGCCACCATCCTCTACAACCAAATAAAGAAGATCGTTGGAGGATAATAGGATAATAAGATACGTCGAGCATTAAAAAGCTTTTTTAGAATGAGATGCAGAATGAGAATGAGAATGAGAATGAGAATGAAAATGAATAGAGACTTGAGATAGTCTTCAACCAGCACTTCTGCCCTCACTGGCAGAGGGGTTTTCATTCTAACGTGGACATTAGATTTGCATGATTCTTTTATCGTCTGATTTGTTCCAAAAGTAAGTCCCTCCCTCCAATTTACCCACACCTACTCAAACATACTAGCATACTAGCATACTATCTTATTAGCCTATTGTCTTACTAGCCTACTAGCCTACTATCTTACTATCCTACTCGCCTACTAGCACAAACCTTGCGAACAGCTCTTCCTCGTACCAGTTGAGCTCCTTTGTTTTTTTGATGACCTCGAGGTGAAATGGATTTTTGTAGGCGTATTCTCGCATGTGTTCTTGAGATTCCCAGACGCTGATGGTGGCTTGGAATAAGAGAGGCAGTTCGCCGACGCCTATGCTGAAGAGTTTGCCTTTTACATCATTCAGCGCCTCGCTTGTTTTGGGCACGGAGCGCCAGAAGTTGCGCATCTGGCTCAGACGGATTTTAGCGCGCGTGAGGACTATTATTTTCGAATCTGCTGTCATTGCATCCTTTTGAACTTTAAACGGCTCTATACCGCCCCATTTGCCGTGAGCTTGGTAAGCTTGACCATAGATTTTTTTAATGCTATCTGAAATTTTCTGATACTTCAAAAACGTGCGATTTGTCTTTTCGAAGACCTGCATAGCATGTTCATTTTCCCATACGAGAATGGCCGCGTAAACTTTGAAGTTGGGCGTGCGGCTAAGACCGAAGTTGCCGCTGCCACTGCCCATTATTTTCGCAAACGAGCACCCCTCTGCCCTTCTAAACAACGCCCCCGCATAAGCCATTTTGACCAGCGCGCTGTATTGATATTTGGGAGAGATGTTGAAGACATAGAAGGATGTAATTTGCATTCGATTGGCCTTTAACGCCGAGAAAACAACACGACGAGCGGGAGAATGTTCGGAAGGGGCGAGGGGCGAGATTGGAAAATTGAAAGATTATCATACTAGCATACTATCTTATTAGCCTACTAGCATACTAGCCTACTATCTTACTATCTTACTAGCCTACTATCTTACTATCTTACTAGCCTACTAGCCTACTATCTCACAACCTCCTCCAACCGACAAGAAGAGAAGTGCGTGGCGCTTTTGATAGTACCTACGCAAGGTTTATTTGTAATAACGGGGACTTTTATGTCATTAAAAATTCCTTGAGACAATCTATCGAGGCCTTTATAAATTAGCCTTCCGTCCTCTGAATACAAGGAAACTTCATACACATCATTCGGGCAATTCGATTGAATCCGAAGAGATCCTTGAGTGTACAACATTCTCAAAGAATTCGGTGCACTCTCAAGCAATGACGGTATTGATAGAAAAGAATACGTGCCGCAAAGAATAAAATAGTTTGTAGAATTTCCGTTTTGTTGCAATGAAACATTCCCTATCTGAACGAAATTACTCTGCACCGATCCAGTAAATATGAATTTATCATTTCTTGAATAAGCATCTAAAAATCTATCCCAAGACGAACCACCAAATAAAGAGGCATGGACAAAATCGCCGCTTTCATTAATCTCATAAATAAAACTCGTTGTAAAACCTGAAGCTGTTACCGTAATCCCATCAGCCTGCATGAAAATGGGATTGGCACCTGTTACTACTTGGCCTTGAAAATGACCTACTACAAAGACATTTTCATCCCATTCAACAATGTCAGTAACTGTCAATTCGGAGTAGTTTCCCACGAATACTTTTGACCAAAGTACATTGCCATCTGTGTCCAACTTGATAACTCCAAAGTTTTGTCCTGATTGATTGAGTTCTTGAATCTCAGTACCTCCAATAGAAAAAGGATTATAATATCGACAAGTTATGAGCAATTCATTATTGGCATTTGCATTCATATTAATACGATTCACAGGCAATTGTAGGATGCTTAGAGCATTACCTTGAGCATCCATTCTATAAATGAAGGCGTCACCTCCAACATTTGGGAGAAAAGTTCCTATAAGCGATAAGGATTGAGCATATCTTCCACTGATCACAACGTCATTGTTGCTAAGAATAGCTATATCTGTGGGATTACTACTTCTATTCGTGCCTGGCTGAGCTCTTTCAAACCAAAGCATTTCATTATTAGTTGAGATTTTCACGCACCAGAATGTAAAAAGCTGAGTCGTCTCTAGTAATTCCTCATAAAGCTGAAATTCTCCTGAATCGTAGTATCCAACTAAGATTAGGTCATCATTTCCATCGATTTCAAAATCGGATAGTACAACATTTCCTGTTCCAATAAATTCTTGTACCCAAATAACATTACCTTGTGCGTCACATTTAGCGATAAAACTGCTCGTATCAGATGTACCATTCACGGGTACACCATCTAATTGAATACTCCCCTCAAAACGGCCTATAATGAAAATCTCCCCTAAAGAATTGACAGCAACCTTCGATGATTGAATATCCGTTTGAGAACCAAAAGATTTTAGCCAAACGAGATCTCCATTAGGAGCATATTTGAACAGAACCAAATTACCGCTCACATTCGGTGAGAACGACTGTCCCTCTATTGATGTTGATTCATTGATATTGCACAATGAATAAATGTAGCCTTGATCATCAATAAAAACTCCCGTTCCCGAATCATTTGCTTCTGGGGTATCAATATTCTTTCCCCAATCCATTATAACCTGAGCTGAAAGCGATTGCAAAGACAAAGAGAAGATGAAGAGTAAGATTTTATTTACCATAGTCACTAGAGTTCAAATAAGTGTTTCATTTATTTCAATATAAACAAACACCCAACAAAAGTAATAAAACCATTGCAAAGCGAAAGCTGCTATATCAGCGAGTGCTACTGGTTCAAATCAGATCAATGCCTTTATGGGAGCGTTAATGCCACATATCAACTCCAATAAACTCGTGGACCTCGTAGCACTGTCCAAAGCCCACGGCCTCACCATACAGGACGCCACCATCCGCTACAACCAAATAAAAAAGATCGCAGGAGGATAATAAGATAATAGGATAATAGGGTAATAGGGTAATAGGGTAATAGGGTAATAGGGTAATAGGATAATGAGATAATAGGGTAATGCACAAGGCTGGGAGGTGTAATAAATTGAAACATAAAAGCCTTTTATAATTGGGTATCAAACCACCACCACTCACGATCTAATCGTCGAGCATTAAAAAGCTTTTTTAGAATGAGATGCAGAATGAGAATGAGAATGAGAATGAGAATGAAAATGAATAGAGACTTGAGATAGTCTTCAACCAGCACTTCTGCCCTCACTGGCAGAGGGGTTTTCATTCTAACGTGGACATTAGATTTGCATGATTCTTTTATCGTCTGATTTGTTCCAAAAGTAAGTCCCTCCCTCCAATTTACCCACACCTACTCAACCACACTGTCATACTATCATACTATCTTATTAGCCCACTAGCATACTACCATACTATCATACTATCATACTAGCCTACTAGCCTACTAGCCTACTATCTATGCTGATAGCACCTTCCCGACGGGTGCATAGTGGAACGTTTGCAGCGATTGCCGGATTTGGTGATGCCGGAGCATTGTTGTTCGCACGCTTCTTGTTGCGCGCATGCCGCATCGTCTTTTAGAATTTGAACGGTGTTGGACCTACTCAATGCGCTAACGGGCAATTTCTGATGTGTCTTTGATTTTCGGTTGTGGTTTGGTGAGTAAAAGCTAACAAGAGAAGCTTAATCAAGAACGACTTCTACCCTGCCCTTTGAGTCTGCTATGTTGCTGTAGAAAGTGCCTGAGAGATGAAGGGGATTATGGGAATCAATTTTCAATTTCATATTACCTGTAGCAGGACGATTTGCCTCAAGAAGATAAGTAATAACAACTTCATCATCCTTTACTTCCATATCATTCCATGACATCTTAAAACGTTTTGACGCGATGCCATCATTGTAAAACTTCTGTTCTCCCGCGCCAGAAACAAAGTTTCCCTTTTGACTTACAGGGACCTTGTAAACATATCTATCACCTATATATTCCTCTGTGTTTGATGATTCAACTGTATGAGTAATCACCCAGACACCGCTAAGATCTGGCGCCTCATATTCTGATTTCAATTGTTTGAATAAACCTATAGACGCGGCAATTACGGAAATAATTGTTCCAAAAATGCCAAGGTATTTGAGCACAGGATTGAATTTCTTTTCTTCAGTAGATTCGGACATAGTAGGTTGGTTTATTATGGTTTAATGATTTAGCTCAATTCTAACAATGAAGTAAATTTAATAAAGAACTGCAGCAGAAGCCATTAAGGACTGCTAGAAAAAAAGACTTCAATTTTGATCCAACTGAAAAATCAATATAGCAAATCGTTTGGGATATAGAAGTTGTCGCAGTTCTTGATTATTCGTAATGAATCATTACCAAATTTGATTCTAGCTCCTTCAAATACATCCTGTAATTTATCCAATATATTTTCCCCGAATGGATCCTGAATTACTATTTGTTGAAGACTGCTACTCATCCTACTAAGAATGCCTACATCAATCTTTCTGTTAGAATCTGGGAATGAATAGCCAATTATAATGAGCATTTGGCATTTAAAGACATCGGGGGAGCTATCGAATCTATTGTTGATTATCTCATCATTCCATGCGTAGCTAATCTGGTTCGAGTCGTATAAACCATAATCCTTTATATTGTTTTCCAACAATCTACGAATAATGAAAGGAAGCTCTCTAATTCGCTCAGAAACATCTGCCTTTTTTCTAGGTTTAACGTCTATATCGGAAAAACAATTTAACTCTCCATTAATCTTCAATAGGTTTTTACTATTAACATAGTCTGATATACTTTCTCTATTCAATGGAGTATTATAAGATATAAGTGATTTATCTTTTATTACACGCATCAAGCTTGACTGAATTTGTCTATCGTAGTTCCAAGAAAGAAACTTCAAGTTACTTGGTAAGGAATTTTGACCTTGAGATAAAATATTCGCAAAGAAAGTTTCATAGCGTGGGTCATTTCCGTGTAAATACTCTAGAGATGAAAGATAGATGTTGGTTACATCCTTAATCTTTTTTAAGTTCGACTCATTTCCCTGAATTAGTGATTTCTTGGCCCATGTATCTATTGTTGAGTGTTCTCCAGAACGAAGTCCTTGCAAAATATGTCTTGCGGATAAATCTAGCTCACCAAGAGTTTCTCTTATACTAGAAGACAATCCCAGTCTTGCATTGTAAAGAGCTTCATTAAAGAATTCAAGACTAAAAGAATATCGCTCCTCATCTGGTTTATATTTTATTTCAAACTCATTAATAAGAGGCAGCGAATGCCAACTGGCTCCGGCTCCTAGAAGGTATGTGATGTTTCGTTTTGGCATTTAGTAGAAAAGGTTCAGTTCTTCTTCAAAGAGATTTCTAGATGATGATTAAGTACTCAGCACTACTCAGAATAAAAAGTTACGAATCCAAAGACCGGATTTACAAGTACTAGGGTATCATTAGACACAGATTCAACCCTGTAGTAGAAACTGTTCGAAGGGCGAGAAACGAAAATACTATCACATCCATTTGAAAATTGCCAAACACCATCAATCTCATTGTTTTCAAAATAATTACCTCCGTATTCGAAACGTAGAGTAGCTAGAATTCCTGCTACATGAAGCCAGTCTTTATTGGTAACCAATGAAGTATCAATATCGCATTGCAGTTGCAATGTACCAGGTGCACTAGAAGAAAGAGCATCATCTTCCTGATCACAGCCCATTAAAACGCAAAAACAAAAGAGTAGTAGAAACAATCGATTCATTTGTCAGAATATTAATCAAAGATAATTTTTCATGTTTAACATGGTACCAACGAAAAAAATAAAATTCAACTTAACATAAACAGAAATTGCTCCCTCTCACTCCTCAAAATACCCAGGGTCGAATTCACGGATGGTGTAGGTGGATTTTACTTTGCAGCCGATATTGAAGTCGATCATGTATTGCGTGAGGTCTTTGCCGTCAACTAAGATGATCTTCTTATCGGAATTACTGGCGTATTCTCTGGCTTCTGATGAAAAACTTCCTGTGGTGAAATTAGGTTAGGGAAAGATTCTCTTCTGATTTATTCGTATCTAGGTTTATATCTCACATTAATTGTTACAGCCGTTATCAATTCATTTCAAGATAAGAGTTTCTACTGTTGCAAATTGATACGCTCACAACCGTTGGCTGCAATAGTAAAATTAAGACCATAGCTTGATTGAGCAGTTTGAACGTAAGCCCAATATTGCCCGGGCTCCCCTGTTATAGTGAAACAATTGCTAGCTCCACAGTCAGGAATAGACAACTGAACATTATTAATCACTTCAGTTTCGTTGTCTAAATAAATAGTAATGGGAAGTAGGGAACTTTGTTGGGTAAAGATTACAGCCGAGCCTATAGTACTAAATTCAGGATCCATGCTACAATCAGTGTTCTTAACTCCATCAACTCCAAGCTTAGCCTGCATAATATTGTAACTTAGCTCATAGGGATAAACTCCCGAATATCTTCTTGAATCCATAAAATATACAGTCCAATTACCATTAGTGTTTATCAAAGTTCCAGTTTCATCTGTCCAAGCTCCCCAAACTATTGCTTCGTTCTCATTACTCTGGTAGTTCGTGATTTCGCCAGTACCATCTTCATTTAAGTTTATACAAAGTTGGAGATCTTCAAGGTACCAGTTCCCCACTAATTCTTCAAGACAATATGTTGATGGGTAATATTCACCACCAAAATCCATGCATAAATAGCATGAAGGTAAACGACCAGGGCAAAATAAATTTAGCTTATCCGGCCCATTATCTATAAACCGTTCTTCGCTGGGTAGGCAAGCATTTAGTGTTAGCATAAATAAACAAATAATACTAATGTTCAGTCGACTACCAGTATGTAAATATCCCTCGAAAGAAATACATTTTCTAAAGCCTCTCGTATGCAACATATGAATCCTTTTTGTATTGATCACCATAACCACCGATAAGACGCAAAGCTACTTGAAAATTAAAAGACCACCTATTTTCAATAGCATCTAAAGCAACTAGTGAATCACGAAACTCATAATTCAAATATTGATTAAAATCAGGAGGGAGAATTCCCATCTCTATCGGTAAATCCATGAAATACTCTAGACCCAAAGAAAATGACACTTTATTTCTTTTGTATCCATACATGAACTGAAAATACTTCCACATTTTTATTGGATTAGATTCAACGACTCGTTGGCCATAGGTTTCGAAATAGTTCTTACTAATAATGTTTTGCATCACACCTGCCTTCAACGTAACAAAGCTGACTCTACCGAATTCTAGTCCAGCACCACATCGCAAAGTTCTACTAGATGTTCTGAAATAAGTGAGATTATAAAATGGATTTACATTTGCAAGTCCAACAGAATCTAGTTTCTGCATATAACCTCCGAATTTAAATTCAAAAGGTATACTTATCTTTTTATCAGGGAAAAGCTTAAAGTCAGTCCCTACTTCCCAAAATGTATTGGTAGTCCCAGGTCCCTGTAAGAATCGATACTCCGCTAAAACCGACTGTGTGAATAAATTTGGCCTCGAATTTCGCAGATGTCTGCGTTTTAATCTATTCATGGATCTTAATTCTTGAGCTATTCTATTTTTTTCAGCAATACGGTCTATTTCTTCGTCCTTTGCTTGCTTGATCCTCAACTCCTCTCGATTTTTGGCCGATTCACAAGTAGTATATAAAGGCTCGAGATAATCCTTCAGTGTAAAGAAATAGCAATCAGAGTAGTCCTCTTCATTACGAAACTTAGAACCAAATTCATAGAGAATATTCCTAATTTTGGAAATGCTTATGACAATAGGATTGCGATTCTGTAAATTCTTTTTATTCACAATTATCCCAACTATTTGATTTTTCAAATTGAATACAGGTAGGCTTCTCTGCCAAGGATAACCTGTACTCTCCAAAATCCAAAGAGAACTATCATTAGGCATATCATCAGCAAATGTCAAACAATCCAATTTAAGTTGCACTAAAATCTTCTCACTAGACTCGAGCAGATCAGATACAAAATTTAATTTCTCCCCCCCTTGCGGATGCTTTAGGTTATATAAGGGAAGATAAGCCTCCTTAAAAGATTTATCAGCATATTGATATAAATAAAGCACATACACATCATTAAGATTAAGAGTTACAATTAGTTCAGCTTGACATGAACTTTTCATGTTTGCTGATACAATACTCTCGCGGGCCATCAGCGGAGTTGTCATGCTTTCCTCTTTGGATTGAATCGTAATAAAATATACTAAATGATCAGAAAAGCCTATAACAGTTCCATAAGAATCCAATTGCTCCGTAAGTTGAACAATAGCAAATTGACTTGATAGCTGTTTTGAGGAAAATAAAGATACAGCTAACATTAGAATTAATCTTAAAGAAAATGAACAAGTACCCTTCATTTTAAATCTTCTAAAACAATTCCCAATTTTCGTCGCATGAACAAACTTGAAATCGTCCATATGACGTCGCCTTCCTTATACCAGACAACTCCGGCTAAACCTCGATCGGAAAAGAAACCTGAACCCGAATCTCCAGAATCCAATCCTGTCATATAAATTTTTTGTACTACACCATTATCTGCTAGACTTATCAAATGAGACTTTTGAAAATCTATAGGGCGCACGGACCAGCCATTTATAGCCGATATTAAATGATAAGAGGAATTGATGTCAGCAACAGAATCATAAGAAAGAGTAGAATTTAATTCAAAATCCGATTGAAACCGAAGAATCGCAAAGTCAAAAACGGAATCTCGGTAGAGTACTTCACATGGAATGGGAGTTTCTGAGTTGAAAAATTCTGCTAAAAATAACTCAGAATCAAAGCCTGCGCGATTCTCAGGCACCACATGTTTGGCAGTAAAGACATAATGCCACTTGCCTGAGCTATAAGCGATAAATCCACTGCCTCGACTTAATTTAGAATTAATGACAATTGAACGTAATTTCATCGAATCTAGATAATACGTGTTCTCTTGCGACTTTACTGAAAGTGTTACAATTATTAACAGAGAAATACTGAGGAATTTTATCATCATAGGTCCTTTCGCTGTCTAATAAATAGAAAAGTAACAATACTCAGTATGAGAGTTAAAAAGAGATTTTTCCATTCAGAGGCAATACTGCTATCCAAATAATTAAAAAATGTCGGAGTAAGATCTAAGTCGTCGGCTTCGTTTCCAAAAGATTTGCCAGCAAGGATTTTCTTAGCCACTCCTTGCGTATTGATTTGAATTCTATTATTGATAATCTCCAAATTAGCATATACAGGTTGATCAAATTCAACCGCTAAAGTATCACCCTCATTGAGAGAGTAACGTCTGTTCGAATACTCTGTAAAACTAACTTCCCCATCTAAAATGGAAGATCTGCGATTTGGTGCACCACCTTCCATTGTTCGATACTGCATAAGAAAAATGGAATCCATCATCACCCTAGTAAGCGAAATATCTGGCTCACTAATCACAATTTTCGAAAATCTATAACCTGTTCCCGAATTTGCATTAATATCAAACCTTGATTCCAAGGGAATATTTAGGTTTTTGTATAATAACGCACTATCCGCGGTTATAACCAAATCAGTTTGTAATGTAGTGTCTCTAAAGTCCGATTTAATTTCTAATTCTCCTGATTGATTATATGACATAGTGACAAAAGAGCCTGCTGGAATTGTTAGATTTCGAATTTCCATAGGACTCACCTCAGCACTATTCTGTAACAACAAATCTTCACAATCCTCCGGAAACAAGTCTTGAATAATGCTCCATTTTTTTGAAAGCTTTATGAAATTACCGACTTCTATTTTATCATACTTGGAACTTAATCGAATCTCCTTGGAAGTGTAAAAACGTATAGAATTCACATCACACTTGAGCAGAAGATCAGATTTTTCAACATGCCATACGATTAAAAATATACTGACTATAATTATGCAAAAAAAAATGCGCCAAAAAATGTAACTGAAAATTCGCGACTGGACTGAATCAAGAATGGGATTCAATCTGACCAAATGCTCATCATTCAAGATCTGACCGTTTTTTAATCTTTCATTATTTTCAGCTAGAATTTCATCTTGCCTTCTTTTTAATCTTTTTCTAAATCCAAAAAGTTTACAAATCCCCAAAGATGATTCTTGCTTGCGAACTTTTCTATTGTTTCGAGAACTCATTGCAAATCAATATAGTCTTATAGGAGAAGTAATTATCGCTCTTTGAAGATCCGTTCTGAGCAGTACTAAAGGCAAATTCGAACTCTGCCTCCTCTCCCTTTTTCAGACCTAGAGAAGAAAGTGGCACTGTCATTTCAATTAAATAATCACTGTCATAAACTCCTAAAAGAGTAGAATTATAGAGGACATCTTTCTGACCTTTTTTCCGTATGGAGTACTTTACATCGCGGAAGGTTCCTTCTGGCTTAAATCGTATGTACAAAGTATCAGCTTGTGATGATGATAAGGTATTGAGCTTTGACCTAAATGCAACTGGAACTATCTTCGTGCTGTCACTTGCTATGTAACCATAAACCCCGTATTTTTTACTGTTCACTTTTCCTTCTTGAATCACGTCTTTAACCGGGATTGTTTTTTTTGCATTGGTCTTTAAAATACAGTCAAGATAGTACTCCAGTCCGAGATCTGACTCCGCTCGACCCTTTAAGATTACTTCTCGTGATGACTTTAAATTTGGTGAAAATACTTCGATAACCTCGTCCTTTCTGCTATGGTACAGCACTTTACCGATTGTTGCTGAGACATACATCCCCGGTAATTTGGTAATTGCGTAAGGTACAAGTCCTTCACAACGCGCTTCTTTTTCTGTATTTCCCCGAGACTTATAGCCAAGCTCACCAGTAGCAGGAGTTCTCTGCACACATTGTCCTTGTGTTTTCACAAAGAAAAAGCACAATGTAGAAATCAATAATAACTTCGAAGACATGCCAATTAGCGTTTAATTTAAAATATAATTAGAACAGTAAATGTAGAAAGATTCGGTAAATCTTTTAAATTTTGAGAAAAAAAATCCAAAATGATATTTTTTATGTAAGCGCTGTATTTCGAAGCTTAATCCTTAGCTCAAAGGAGCTTCTGGTTGAAGATTAATCGCAATGAATGTAATTTCTCTAAATGGAAGTTGGCTTTTCAATATACTGTTTAATCAAGGCGGTGCCCATTTTTAATGAATGACGCACTCCCAGCTCATATATTACACTTGAATTCAACCCTGTAAAGCCATCAATTACCAGGTCAGCTGAATTCAAGTTTTCTACAATTCCTTTGGTAACTGAACCTATATTATTCTCAAATCTTTGAGAAAGGCATAAGAATGAAACAGGTTCTATTTTTCACTTGACCGAATTTAATGGTCTAATTTAGAAAATAATCCCAAAGCCAGTGTAGGATTAAATTAGCAAAAAGGCAGCAGGGGACGGAAAAGAACAGAAGCCCCCCGTAATTATACGCTTGCGAGATTATAACAAGTAACTTACATTTGACTGCACTGTCAAAACAAATGGAAAAAGTAGGAGCCATAGTCAATTTCGGTAAGTATCTTCACGATCTTCGAGTGGAACGTCAACTTCCTCTTCGCGCAGTTGCAGAGAAGTTAGGTATTGATGTATCTCTCCTTAGTAAGATAGAGCATGGAGAGCGATTTGTGCAAGCTCACATGCTTTACGGTGTTGCCGAATTGTTTGATTTGAACTATCGAGATTTGCAAATACAATTTTTGAATCAAAAACTGGAAGAGGAATTTGGTCATGAGCCTTATTTCATAGAATCACTAGAACATTACTTAAACAAAACTAAATAATCATGGAAGTCATACTGATCATAACCACAATCTTAGTGGTGATTTCAATCGCACTGCAGTTTGCATTTCGAGCCAAAAATGTAGACCAGTCAAATCTTGCAGAGAAAATTGATCAACTCGAAAATTCTCAGAATCGAATTGAGAAAAATCTGAAGGAAGACTTTAGAATTAATCGGGAAGAAAGTGCTCGACTTTCAAAGGAAAATCGTGAAGAACTCAATAATACACTCAAAGACTTTAAAAAGGAACTCGGTGAAACCTTAAAAGCTATAACCGAGCAAAACCAAAATGCACTCGAAAAACTGACTTTGACTCTTGAACAGAAAGTAACCGCACTAATTGATAAAACAGATATTAATTCAAAACTTGCTAGAGAAGAACTAGCCAAGAGTTTAAAAGAATTCTCCGAATCGAATGGTCTGAGTTTGGATAAAATTAATAAGCAGGTAGAGGAAAAGCTCATTGCATTAAATGAGCAATCGCAAAAAGATGCCATTCAGCAGCGCGAAACTTTAGTTCGTGCGTTTCGAGATTTTCAGGAAGCATTTGATAAGAATGTAAAATCCTTTAATGATCTTCAAAAGCAAAAGTTCGAGTTGATGGAAAGCAAACAGAATGATTTAGTGAAAGGAACTGAGACCAAGCTCGAAATCATCAGAGCAACTGTAGAAGAAAAGCTTGAGAAAACGCTAAGTGAAAGGTTGGGGCAGTCTTTTGAAACAGTCGGAAAACAATTGATTGAGGTTCAAAAAGGGTTGGGCGAAATGCAGACTCTAGCACAAGACGTTGGGGGACTTAAAAAAGTACTTAGCAATGTAAAAATGCGCGGCGGAATTGGAGAGGTGCAATTGGAAATGTTGCTTGAGCAAATCCTCGCACCTGAACAATACGAGGCGAATGTAAAAACAAAGACGGGCTCATCAGAACTCGTTGAGTTTGCTATAAAGCTACCCGGACGTGACGACTCTCAAGGTATAGTTTATTTACCAATTGATGCAAAGTTCCCCAAAGATGCATACGAACAATTAGTTGATGCGTATGAGAAAAATGATTTAGTTGCAATTGAATCGGCCAACAAGAATTTGGAGAACATAATAAAGAAAATGGCCAAGGATATTCGTGATAAGTATCTGGACCCTCCGAATACGACTGACTTTGGAATCATGTTCTTACCTTTCGAAGGCATTTACGCTGAAGTTATTCGACGATCAACTTTGTTAGAACAACTTCAACGCGAATTCAAAGTGATTGTAACTGGACCAACTACCCTCGCAGCGATATTGAACAGCCTTCAAATGGGATTCAGAACCTTGGCATTGCAAAAACGCAGTAGTGAGGTATGGACGATTCTGGGTGCCGTAAAAACCGAATTTGAGAAGTTTGGCGGGTTGTTGGAAAAAGCTAAGAAAAATATAAATACCGCAGGCGGGGCTATTGATGAATTGTTGGGAAAACGCACAAACACAATCAATCGAAAATTACGAGAAGTACAGTCATTACCATCACAAGAAAGTGCTAAAATTTTGCCTGAAATTGGTATTGACCCCAACGAATCCGACTTCGAATAACAACTAAAACCAACAAAAAACCACGCTATTTCACTGATTATCATGACACTTATCATAAATCGCAAATTCTTTTGGTTTGAAGCTCGAACTCACCGTACTTTTGCCACCGGTTTCAGGCAGGGGTCTGAAAACCAATTAAAAAAGAGTTTTACAAAATTCAAGATAATACACCTCCCAGGCTTGTCCTTATGGCAGCACACTTGGGGGGTCTTTTCTTTTATAGGAGGTTGTGATGAAATTTACTAAACCACCACTTACCTATGACGATCAAGTTTCACTGTTAGAAAGTCGCGGTCTTAACATTTCTGATAAAGCGCGAGTAAAAAGATATCTTCAAGGCATAAGCTACTATAGGCTCAGTGCTTACATGCTCTTATATCAGAAAGAGAAAGACAAGTTTAATGAGGGGACTACATTCGATGATGTACTGAATTTATATTTGTTTGATCGAGAATTGCGTCTTTTGATCTTTGATGCGATTGAGAGAATAGAAGTTGCCATTCGTGCACAAATCATTTATCAATTAGCCCATAAGTATGGGGCACATTGGCAAGATAATGCCTCTATTTTTAAGCCTTCTTTTAATCATCCTTTGGGCTTCGTTGTAGATGTCTTTAATGACACACAAAAAATTATTAGTGAACATTGTAACGCGAGACACCAAGAAGTTTTTATAAAGCATTACACTGCAAAATATTCAAGTCCTGATAATCCTCCATCTTGGATGAGTATAGAATTGCTCACTGTCGGACAATTGTCACGCTTGTACACTTCATTAATCCAAAATAAAGATAAGCAAGACATTGCAAGCTTTTTTGGATTGCACCACACCGTGTTTACTTCATGGCTGCATTCAATCACCTATATTCGAAATATTTGTGCACATCATTCAAGGTTGTGGAATCGAGAATTAGCAATTAAACCAGAAATGCTATTAAAACCTAAGTGTCCATGGCTTAAAGCTGATTTCACTAATAACAACGATCGTTGCTTTTATCTGCTGTGCACTCTCAAATACTTGCTCTACTTTGCTAATCCTTCAAATCACTTAAAAGATAAAATGAATACACTCTTCTCAAAGTACCCTTCGGTACCAATTAAGTTTTTAGGCATTCCAAGTGATGGAAAAGGGAATCTAATTGATTGGCAAAACGAACCAATTTGGAAAAGCTAATTGAAATGGCCAAAACAGAACATCCATATAAACATTTTTTTGATAGTGATAAGCTATGGTCAACACTAATCATAGGGACTTTTCCTCCAGATATTGAGCTAAGGAAAGACAAAAAGTGCATCGCCGAATACTACTATGGTAATAAAGGATCCTTATGGAAAATTATAGGCGCCATTTATAAAGATTATCGCTTCGAGGCAGCTGATCTGGAGGCTAATAGAAAGCAAATGATTGAATGGCAGGAAGATTATAGTGTGGGAATCGCTGATACGCTTAATTTCGTTGATCGAACAAATCAACAGTCAACGAAGGATAGCGACTTGATATTCGATTATTTCGATTTGAACCACGAGCTGAAAAAATATATCCTGACGAATATTGATAGCATTGAAAAGATCCTCTTTACCAGCACAGGCAATTGCAATTCGGCGTTAAGTACTTTTAAATATCTATTCGGAAATGATATCATTAGAGTTAAAGATAAATTAGTAATAGATCTCCCCTCACCGTCAGGAAGTTCCAATGTATCCTTGTTAAATGTCAATAATGAGAATACACTTGGTTTACATGAAGATTTTTACAATTACATTTATCACGAAAGAAATGAAGAGTTGAGAGAATTGATTAAGCGATATGAAATCAAGAAAATTAAAAAAAAGCAATCCTCTCATGAAGTTAAGATTCCTTCTATTAAGAAGGGCTTAGTCAAAGACTATAAAATTTGGAAGTATGAACAAGCGCTGCCAAAACCAAAAATACAGTGATTAACATGAAATGGATTGAAGCAATAGTAAAAGTATTACAGGATGAAGGTCAGGCGCTTCATTACACTGATATTTCACAAAAAATCATCGAGAATAATTACCGTGAGGTTTTCGGCCCTACTCCTAATGCAACCGTAATTAGTATTATTTCTACAAGTCTCAAAAAATATGGTGAGAATTCACCATTCGTAAAAGTAGGGACGGGAGAATATTATTTGAAGCCACAGTCAGAAGTAATTAATCTTCCAGTTCTGTCCGCAAATATGGAAACAGAAAATTCCGAAGAAATAGCTGATGCCGAAAAAGAACTAATATCAAAGGAACTTGTGAAGGCATTTGGAATGTACTGGGATAGAAATCAAGTGCTATGGAAAAGCTCCCCAGATCTGTTTGGCGCTCAGCACAAAGGTTCTGACAAAGTTAATTTTAAAAATCAAATTGGTATTTATCTTCTGCATGATGGAAGAGAAGTAATTTATGTAGGACAAGCCATCAATCAACCGATAGCGATTAGACTTTTCCAACATACGTCTGATAGACTAGGCGGAAGGTGGGATAGATTTTCATGGTTTGGTTTTTTGGGGGTCAATAACGACGGCAGTCTGATTGAAACACAAGATGAAGTTAAGACCTCCATATCCAAAATTGCAGATTCATTTGAAGCGATATTGGTTGAGGGACTAGAACCACGTCAAAATCGTAAGCGAGGAAATAACTTTGCAGGAGTAGAATTTAATCAAACAAAAGACCCTGAGGTAGAAAAAAGACAGATGGCGGAAGTCTTTGATAGAATGAAAAACAAATTTGAAAATGGATAAGAAGAAGTTAATTGATAAAATAAAATCCATCTCCGACCTTACTCACGAAGAGCAAGCGGAGCTTATCAACCTCGTAAACAACACCAAAAAATATGGCTTGGTGTGGGAAGATAAATTCGAGCAAATTGAAGAAGACTTGCTTACCAATTTACCAGTGCTAACTGAGGCGAAAGAGCGTTTTATTCAAGGTAAACCTATTACAAAAAAAGTTGAAGATGAAAATTTATTTTCCGGTGAAAAGCAGAGCGAAGAGCCTGCAACCGATACCTTCCCAAATCATATCCTCATTGAAGGGGATAACCTTCATGCACTCACTGCGCTTTCATTTACACACAAGGGAGCAATTGACGTAATTTACATTGACCCACCGTATAATACGGGTAAACCAAAGGAATTCAAATACAATGACAAATTTGTTGATGCCGAAGACTCTTACCGTGATTCTAAATGGATTTCATTCATGTCAAAACGACTCACAATTGCACATCAGCTGCTTAAGGAAGATGGTCTGCTTTTCGTAAGCATTGACGACAACGAAGTTTCACAACTAAATTTACTTTTAAATGAAATTTTCAACCGATCTACAAATCCAAAGAACTCTAATCAATTAGGCTTGTTAATTTGGGATCTAGGCACTGGCACTTCTGCTGGTCATTTCACCAGAACTCACGAATACGTTATGGCTTTTACCAAAAATAAGAGCAAGTTACCCAATTTTTCTGGAGGAGATGGAATAATTGATGACCGTGCTCAGAAAAAATTATCTTCGAAAAACAGAGCAGCCGATTACGAATTCTTGCCCGGAACCAAATTTGAAGCTCCCGATAATTTTGAATTGATTGGCTCATGGGGAGGAACTGAATCGACTACATTAGTTGAAGGAAGAATGATCTGTGAAAATGGTAAGTTGAAAGAAAGGGTTGTGCTTAGAGCAGCTTGGACTCAAAAAAATCAGATGGATTCCTTCTTTGCGGGAGAAGATACGATTGATTCTAAAGGTCAAAAAGTAATTGAGTTCTACTTTAGAGAAAATGGTAAACTGTATTGTAGAAAAGATCGATCTAAGGTGAATCCACCATCTGTTTTAAGAGAAATTGCAACTACCAAGCAAGGCTCGAAAGTATTGAAAAACTTGTTCAACGGACAAGAGCCAATATCGTTTGCCAAACCTCTAGCCTTAATTCAATATTTTTTAGAATTAAAAAAGAAGGACTCGGTAGTTCTCGACTTCTTCGCAGGATCAGGAACCACACTTCACGCCACCATGCAATTAAACGCAGAAGATGGCGGGAATCGCCAATGCATTTTGGTGACGAATAATGAGAACAACATTTGCGAAGAAGTTACCTATGAACGCAACAAGCGCGTCATTCAAGGATATACCAATGCCAAGGGCGTTGAAGTAGAGGGATTGACCAACAACAACCTTCGCTACTACAAATGCGATTATGTACCGAGTGCGAAAACCGAGACCAATCGCAGAAAACTAACAGAAGCTAGTACAGATCTTCTTTGCATTAAAGAAGATTGCTACAACGAAATCACACAAGATTTTGATTTGAACCCAAGACAATGTCGCATATTCTCCAATAAGAGAGGAAAGCTAATGGTCGTCATCTATCATAGCCGCCAGCAAGAGCAGGTCAATGAGCGAATCATTGAATTTATTGAATCCCTTGGAGACATTTCAGAAAAAGTGCGTCTTTATGCGTTTAGTCCTGATGCAGAAGTGCTATTAGAAGAGTTTTACCGAGTGCGCGATAAAATAAAAGCCGTGCCTCTACCCGATGCTATTTACAATGCATACCGCACCACCTTTAAAAGCATGGGGTTGGGAAAAAGAAAAGTGAAGAATGATGAATCATCTAACTCACAAGAAGAAGCCTTCAATCTATTTAATCAAGAAGATAATACTACCGAATAATGTTTACACTTAAAGAATACCAACAAAAAGCGGTAGAACAACTGATGGACTTCACCTGCGATGCACTTGTGCAACCGGGTAGAAGAATTCCCTTGCTGCTTAAAGCGCCCACAGGATCAGGAAAAACGGTCACAATGGCTTCCTATCTATCACAGTTGATGGAGCAAGTGCGACTTCGCCCTGGATTGCCCGCTGATGTTGCAATTATTTGGCTTGCACCAAATACTCTTCACTTGCAGAGTTATGCTGCACTCAAAGGCTTTTACAGCGAACTCAACGATTTGCGCACGCTCCAAATTAGTGATATACAAGCCAGAAACGGACTGCAAGCCAAAGACCTTCTTTTCTTAAACTGGTCTAGTGTAGACAAGGAGAAAAACACATTTCGCCAAAGCGGTGAATCAGGGCAAAGCCTTGAGATACTTATCGAGCAAACGAAGCTCCGCGACGTAGAAATTGTGGTGGTGATTGATGAAGCCCACTTAAGCGCATTTACAGGAGAACAAGCCCGCAAAGTGCTCAATTTGATTGATGCCAAAATTGAGATAGCTGTAACAGCCACACCTAATCGGATACCTGAAATGAATGTGATCATTCAACGGCAAAAAGTAGTGGCCGAGCAAATGATTAAAAAGGGCATTCGTTTGAACGATAGTCTTTCAGTGGAAGAGCAGCAGGGCGAGATGATTGATTTGCACTTACTCCGTAAAGCCATGCAAAAGCGTGAAGAAATCGCAGCGGCTTATAAAGCGGCAGGCTCGGATATCAATCCATTATTACTTATCCAGCTCCCATCAGAGAACACTTCATTGTCTCAGGAGGACAAGGACAAACGCAAAGTCATGGAGTCATACTTAGAAGTGGACTATGGAATTACTGCAAATAATGGGACTTTGGCTGTCTGGTTGTCAAATGCACAAGATAAAGTGAACCTCGATGGTCTTGAGGCACCCAATGCCTTGCAAAAGGTACTAATTTTCAAGCAAGCGATTTCACAAGGCTGGGATTGCCCGCGAGCCGCAGTAATTATCATCTTTCGAGAGCTGGGAAATCCGAGTTTCGGAATACAAACAGTAGGTCGTATTCTCAGAATGCCAGAGCAAAAGCACTATGCTAATGAACTTCTAAACGTTGGTTATGTGTACACAAACATTCAGAATCGCGTTATTGAGGTAGTTAAAGATGATCTCGACTACTTCAGTCTGCAATATGCAAGGCGTAAGAAGAACATTTCAATTCCCAATTTGACAGCCGCTTATGTAATAAATGACCGCCAAAACCCAGGTTACCTTATGAGTGGTTTCGAGAATGTATTTTATCAAGAAGCAGAAAGGCGATATGGTGTTAGTCAACTCCCAGAAATCGATCTTCTCACCAGCGATGAAGACCTTCGAAAATATGAGGAGCAGAAAGCTAGAAATAGAGAAATAATGAAAAGTCAATTGTGGGAATTGGCTGTAGAAAATATTGAAATCAGTATTCCCACCAATTTGAACATTGATGTGTATGAGCAATCAGCAATTCAAATTGAAAGCGAGAATCTCGGAAAATTCTCAAAGACTCAAGCCGAACTTTCAGAAATGCTCGATCGTTTTTGTTACAACTCGATAACAAAACTTAATAAATCGAAAAGTTGGAAAACACTGCGCAGGACTATCCTACAATTTGTGGAATACTATCTTGGTTATGACGAATTCGTGGCGCGAAAAATATTGCTCTTTCAACAAAATCAAGTGTATTTAGCAGAATTGATTGTACAGGCTTTAGAGCAATATGATGTTTGGCAAAAGCAGAAAGGAAATCGCAATCGCCGAGTTGAAGAAGTGTCTTGGACTATACCAGAGGAACGGGCATATTCGGAACATTATAGACAACTAGACGACGTCAGTAATTCAGCTATGGAGCCTTATTACGAATTGAATAACGCCAGTAATCCAGAAAAAGAGTTTGTAAAGAAACTCGAAGAAATGAAAGGACAAATTGCTTGGTGGTATAAAAATGGCGATTCTGGAAGAGAACATTTTGCTATTCCTTACACCAATCAGCAAGGAGAGTTGAGACAATTTTTCGTTGATTTTGTGATCCATTATAAAGATGGCACTATTGGACTTTTTGATACCAAAACGAAAAGATCGGATGCCGATGCACCAGCTAAGCATAATGCATTATTACAGTATTTTGAGAAACAAAAAGAAATTAATCCAAAACAGAATTTATTTGGTGGAATTATAATAGCGGAACCAACGAGTGTTGGCACATCTTTCCGATATTGCACTAATCCTATTTCCGACACGAATGATTTGACGGGGTGGGAGTTTTTTTGAATAATGATGTAATTAATAGATATGAATAAAGATATTTTACCATACAATCTTATTGCAGAAATACTTTTGAAACAAAATCAAGGTATTAGCGTGGATAGACTTTCATTGATATCGGGTTATAGTAAGGAGGATATTTTGCCAATCATTGACTTTTTTTATTCTAATGGTTTTATAGAGCCTCATGCAAACTACTCCAATATCGAACTGAAAAGAAAATAAAATGAAAATGCTATTAATCGCCTCACTCACCTCATTTATTCTAGTTTTTATAGACACAATCGTAGGTCGATATAATTTAAGACATCAATACCTCCTAGAGAAGCCTCTCGGAGTTATTTTCTATGCATTTTACTATGCTTTACTTTCTGCCTTTTTGTGTTATCTTGTGACTGAGTATAATCTTACAATTAATTCATTTAAAGTCAATGAAAACCCCATAATGAGCTCAATCATTATCGGAATAACAATAAAATCGATCGTCCGAACTAATTTATTTTCGATTAATAAAGACGGAAAGAAGTTTGACCTCGGCATTAAAACCTTTAATAATGTAATTGAGAAGTTCTTTGAAAGACACTTTAATGATCAGATTGATGAGTTTTCTCTTCGCGACATTAAAACTCTAAAAGATCATCAGTCTTTAAAAAGAAAAAGAGTCAAAGATATTGATAGTGCTTTAATCAAATGTTTACCATCTCACCTCTCACCTATCCAACTAGCGAGTCACAAAAAAGAAATTGAACAGAGGACTAAGATTGATGAAAAATTACAATATATGGTTAAAAATTTTGGCAAAAAAAGAATGGAGATGATTCTTAAAACTATTTAATATGGCAAAAAAAGGACTCGACATCACTTTCGTTCATTATGGCATTCGCAAAGAAGATATAAGCTTAATCGAAGCTTTATGCACTGAGCACAAGTTGGAATTCGAATGGATAAAAGAAGAGATACTTAAGGAATTCCATGAGCGGAAAATCCGTAATCAAGATATGGATGAAAAGTCAATTGAAAAACTCATTGATAAGGCTTTACTCAAAATCAAGTAAACATGCTCATAAAACGAATAAAAGCTAGGAATTTTAAGACCTATCTTAATCTGGATTTAGATATTTCTGTGAATTCAGATAGACCTATTATACTGATTGGTGGAGCCAATGGAGGCGGTAAAACAACTTTTTTTGAAGCCATCTACGGCGCATTATATGGATTGAACATCCAAAATGTCCAGCAATTTAAAGAACTACTAAATGCAGGAGCTTTAGGAAAAGAAGAGGAGAAAATAATTCTTGAAATACACTTTTCTGGAAAGGTACTAAATGAGGAGCAACAATATGTCCTAACTAGAACCTTTGCGCTCAATTCAGAAAAAAAGCCCGTGGAAAGCGTGAAGTTGAATATGAATGGAACAATTTTTCAATACGGGACTGCAACACCTGTAACTCAGCGATCCGAACAAGAAGCCCAAGTCAATAAGATTATCAAAGCTAATCTACCACAAGAACTAAGCAGATACTTCTTATTTGATGCTATGGAAGCGGGAAACCTTCTAAAGGAAGACCAACTAAACAGAGTGATAAGGGAGAATATTGAAAATGTAATGGGCTTCAATAAGTACTTGAGCCTCGCTCGTTCTTCAGAACATTTGTATCAAGATTATACGGCTCAAAGGTTACAAGTGGAGAATGAGAAAGCGGAATACTTGAATCTAGTTACGCAGAAAAAAGATATTGAATTTAACCTTCATCAAACTGAAGGATTTCTGCAGGACGCACTGCAATATTCTGTCACAAACAAGGATATTTATGATGGTCTAAAGTCAGGACTAAACCAAGAGGCGACACTTAAGAGTAAAATTGACCAAACAAAAGCACAGATTGAGGCAACAAGAAAAAAAGAAGAGCTTTATCGAAGCGATATCGAGAACTTCGTCAAGAACTTTGAGTCGCACGTTTGTATGCCAAAGCTTTCCGAGTCACTAAAAAGTGAGGTATCGCTCATTCTACAATCCAAGGCCCAGCTAGAAGAGAACTCTAAAAGTGGACTTTATCCAGAGCAAATAGAGACAATAAGTTCGATTATTGTTAAATACCTCAAAGAAAATGCTCTCACTCTAAAAGAAGTGACAACGGACGAACTAGTAAACTATGTTATTGCATTATCCAATCCAGAATTTTCAGAAGATAAGTATGGCTTCTTAGAGCATTCCGAAGTAAAGGCACTCGGCAATTTGGTCAACGGGAACTACACCAACCCTTTTCCAGCTTTGCATCAACAGCAAATAGAGTTGAATATCTCTATTAGTCAAATACCTATGCTCACTACTCAAATCGAGCAATTGAAATCTCAAATTGCTGGTCGCGATTATTCATTAATTAAAGCTTATGAGGACAATGAGGCTAACATTAAATCACTTGAAAGTAGAATCAATGAGCTAAAGGCCGAGATAACCAAAATTGACAAACGTATACATCAGTTTGACATTCAGACAAGTCAAGAACCAGATCCCAAATATGATGCTCTACAAAAATTAAAACCATTTTTCGAGGATGTCGCAAACCAGCTTCTAAAAGCAAAAAAACAACAGATTGAGCTTAAAATGAAGCAGGATCTGAACATGAATCTTGCCGCGTATAAGGACGTAATAGAACGAGTAGAACTCTCAGAAAATTTAAAAGATTTGACTTTTAAGATATATCACAAGAGCGGCAATGAGATATACTTGAATCAACTCAACACAGCGTCTAAACAAGTCGTGGTACAGGTTCTACTCAAGGCATTACACGAGTTTGGTGATTATGACCCACCTGTAATGATTGACACAGTGATGGGCGTATTAGATGAAACCAGTCGTTCCAATGTATTGGAAAACTACTTCCCTGAATTATCTCATCAAACCATTTTACTTAGTTCGGATAGTGAAGTTAGACCAGAAAGAGATCTTGTAAAAATTCTACCATTCGTTTCTAAATGTTACACTGTAAAACGTGATAGAGAAAAGCAATCTACCGAAATCGAATTGGGTTATTTCGGTCAACTAATAACTGATTGATATGATTTTATTTAACAATATACGCATTGCCGATTCTATACCTGAACTGCTCCACCAATTGAAAGAGCGTATAGAACAAAAGGTAAATCTTCAAGTCACAGAAAAGGGACAATTACAGAGCATATCACAGAATATGCTATTACGCCTTTCATTCATTACAGGTCTTTCTCTCGCAGAAGAGAGAAAGACCGCGGAAGTAGAAGCATTGAAATTGCTAGCTAATGTTAGTACCATACATGATACTGTTTTTTTAAAAGGAAATTTATTACCGC
>CAYRZQ010000020.1:36467-65449 GCA_964428835.1 uncultured Comamonadaceae bacterium
CTATAATAAAGTTGAGGTATAAAAACAGCGATGTTGACCTCGATAATCCGACAACTCTGAGAAAAGCCATAAATTATGAAATTAAGCGCGGAGCAGAATATTTGCTTCAGTCTGATAATCTTGAAAACTGGCTGCTTAGTAACACTTCCATCACAAGAACAGGAAGCTATGGATCCATACCCAAACTAAGCCTTCAAATCGGTACATATGAAGACGAAATAACGGCCTTGCTCGATATGAATTCTACCAATATTAGTAATACTCAAGTGCTAATAGCAGGTACAACAGGATCTGGAAAATCTAATTTGCTTGCAGTCTTGGTTAATGAAATTCGCAGTTTGTCCGTCGATTCCATCTACCCCGTGAATTTTCTACTTTTCGACTATAAAGGAGAATTTAGTGACCCAGCAAATCAATCTTGGCTCACTTTATTTGAAGTAGACTCATCTTGTATCCTTGATCCAATAAGACAACCACTTCCATTCAATCCTTTTAAAGATTTTACTGGCAGAACCCAAAACGAGATAAACTTGTATAGCACTGAGTTGGCAACAGCATTGTCTTCGATAGATAGCACAAAGATCAGCGCTAACATGAGCAATCGACTTTCAGAAGCGATAATCCATGCATATAAACGCAATGAGAATAAGAGTATCACGTTTGACCTTATTTTACGGGAGTATACCAATCTGCAAAGCGACAATGATAAAGACAAAGACGACAGCATAAAGTCAGTATTAAAGCAATTGATTCGAAACAATCTATTCAGCAAAGAAGACAATGTAAACCTGATTAAAGAAAGTTTCATCATCAAAATGGATGCGTTTCCTAAAGACGGCCCCTTGGCGAAAGCAATAGTTTACTTTATCATTTCGAAGCTGAATACTATTTACGAGAAACTCCCCAAGCAAATGATCTCCGATGAATTAGTGGAACTTCGACATTTCACGATAATCGACGAAGCGCATTACATGCTCGGCTTCGATAATAAGCCATTGCGAGACCTTATAGCCGTTGGACGAAATAAAGGTTTGAGTATAATTCTAGCAACCCAGAACATGGATAGCTTCAAGAGCGAGTATTTTGATTTTTACGCCAATGCCCAGTATCCACTTATTATGAAGCAGCAGTCTATCAACGATGGCGTAATTAGAGATTTGTTTGGAGTTTCGGGCAAGGAATTTCAAGAAATCAAAGAAGCTATTGGAAGTTTACAAAAGGGTGAACTGATCATCAAGAACCCAACTGCGATTACGTTGGGGATGGGTAAGAAATACAAGAAGATTAAGGTTAAGCATTTGATATGATTCGGCAAAATGAAATGATAATCAATAAACCTCAAGCAATGAGTAATAAGTTTAAGACTATAGAGAATACAAAAAGTAGTGATTTTTTAACTTCTCGAGAAAAAGTTAGCAACCTAACAAAATTGAAACGGAAAGGAATAAGTGTTATAACATACATTTTCGCTTTGCTGAACCTTGGTATAGCCATTTTCCTTCTTTCCTACACAGATCTCGCATCAATTTTAGAAGTCGGAAATTTTATATATTATTCAGTTGCATCTTTATATGGCTTAGTTTCCCTTGCTGGCCTAATAAGGTTTTTTGAACGCAAAGCATAAGCAATTTTAGTTACACCTCTCACCAATATATAATGAAAGAAATTATTGATTTATTTAACTCAATTCATCAGAAAACTAATATTACAGCTATAGTCTTTACAATTGTAAATATTGTTTGTATCATTTTCGCTTTCCCTAATAAAACAGATCTTCTTGAAAATGACGGTGCTCTTTTTCTTTGCAATTTTCTAATATGCTCACTTTGTCTCTTTTGGGGATTTAAAGCATTGAGGTATGATAGCTTTCACACCAAGGCAGATGAAATTAAAAGAGCAATATACTTAGATCACATATCCACTCAGAAATTTACAAGCTACATTGGGTCTGCAGCAGCTTCAATAATTAAAATTACTGAATACTTGAGATATATCCTAATATCGTGGAGCATTCTCTATTTCTGCATGTTTCTATGTTGGCTGTACCTCAATACTAATAACGATGAGATAACAGAAATATTTAAAGACCATCTAAGAATAAGCCGAGAAAGACTAGAATCCATTTATATTCCATCATTACTAAACGGAACTAACGTTATAACATCGTATTTTTTAATTAAAATATTTTATATTCTTAATAGTGATGAGCAAACTGTAAAATCCACCGCAGCACTATCTCTTATTAACGTTGTATCATTTTTAGTTTTATTCTTCTTCATCTTTAATAGGTCTGCCTGTCCAGAAGAGGAGTTAGCCGACCTTATGGCTACTAACCTAGTAGTTTCTTTGGTGCTCGGTATATTTAGCTGTATTACCTTTAGTTTGGTCCTTGCGCGACTAGAAAGTAAATTCACCCTGACCAAAAGTTCATTTTTTGTTATTCTCTTTCTTTATGCCGCTCTTCAAATGATTTATCCACTGCTATTACTTGGTAAGCCATTATTTCTCAATGAAATCAGTACACTAAAAAAAACAGTTCTGATCATAAGTAATTGCTTTATTCTATTTGCCTTTGTAGCAAAAACAATTTTTTATAGCCTTTTTCATCAAGTTATTACAACTCATCGAATCTTCATCTACTTCTTAAAGTCATATTCAGATAAAAATTCGCCGAAACAGCTTGACAGACTCAACAAAGTATTTTCTCAAAAAATTGAAGAATAAATATCATTCGATATACCAACTGAGGAATGTCATTGTCAATAACCATTTGACCTACTAACTTTTCATATCTTTCTTCCATTTTTATATTTATTTAAGTTTGAATACCTCGGTTTTTCCGTAGACTTCCACGCCTACCATAAAGATTGCTGTCCTTCACTTTGATTTTTTGTCTTGCGTGGCTTGCGAGATTTAGGTTCAGCTTCTTTAGATTGTGTGCTTTTCATTTTTTGGGGTAAGTCATCTTCGGAAGCAGTATCCTTGCTTTCATCATGGTACACTATAAGTTCAGGATAGCGCTTTTCCATATATCTTTTCACCAATGCTGCATGAGATAATGGCTTCTTTGTGTTGTTGATATCTCCATTAGTATCATAGTCCAACAATACTACATCACGCTGCATTGCCTCCTCTCTTATCATTTCAATAACAGGTAGAGCTTTATTATCTAAAACCCAACCATATGCTCGAAGATAAATCTCTCTTCTTGCAGTAATATAATCTAGTAACTCTGTGCCTTCGACACCCTTTCTATGACCAAGAGGACGTCCATTTTTCTTAACGGTTCTCTTAATTCCCTTCATGTCCTTAACTCCAAACTTCGATCTATCAATATCTGAATTTTCAAACACCTTTAAGCCCTGCCAAATACCCTCCACTGAGAGAGAAAAGAAACCAGGCGAAAAAGGAATTGGAATATTCCCATGAGGAAAAAATGGACTAATTCTAACCCAAGGCTCTTGCCCTTTTGAAGTAACATCTAAAATTAGGGATGATGGATACTTCTTTTTCAATGTTTCTATTGACTTTCTTTTGCTTTCTACGTAGATCATATTACACGAAATAAACGTTGGTTATATGCTTAATATCAATTTTAGAATGAACTAAAACTTCTGCTTGATAAAAAGGACGTTCTTCAGGTGTCAAGTCGAAGTATCTTTTATTAAAGAGGTCAAATCTTATCAAGTCGAAATTCTCCATCCTTCCGCCCGCTACCACTCCATTTTTCACTGCATTTTGTGCCGTAAATAATGTCTCTCTTAAAAAAACAACCCCTCTATTCACCTCGATTATAATTGGTTTTTTTATTCTTCCTTCCTTCATGGCAATATACATCATTGGATGATATTTAACGAATGATAGTCTTGCATAATCTTGGATCCCTTTTTTTAAATCAAGCATTCTTGATACTTCGCTACTACCCATCGCCGCAACGTTTATATTATTCAACTTCAATTTACTCCACGAGTAAATGCCACCATGCTTATAAATTGATTCTAAATTCTCTATATCCGTGAAATGATATAAATGAGTAATGCCATACTTTTTTAGCACATCCTCATAATAAAACCAATAACGCTTTGTACCAAAACCCGTATCCTCGTCTTCACCACCGAATTCGGATTCTTCAGCACTTTGAATGCTAAATTGTGGATCACCTGGTAAATTTACCGTTTTTAAATCAGCCTCATTTGGAGTTTTACCCTCATAAAAATCGAGGGATTCAGACTCCAAAATAAAATTCAAATCAGCCTCATCCAACGATAAATCACTTTCGGTGTGTCTTGTTTCATACTTCCCTTGCTCCAAGCCCTTCTTTTCCTTAATTTTAATCGGAGAATTCGGTTTGACGTTCTTTCCTTCCTCCCCATAAAAGAATCCTATGACAATAGTCAGAATGATTCCAATAGCAATGATGTTATCCATAATAACTGTTCTAAATAATTAGCGATTCATCCTAGAAGTAATTTTTTATTCTTCAGAAAAAGGCTGCGGCAAAGGTTCACTCATGTTGCGCGGCACAATAAGCTTCCATTTATCAGTTCCATTTAATAATTTACGTAACTGCCTAACTTTTCTATTAAAATCAAGATTACCAACCTTCGGGTAGTGAAAAATCTGAATCCTCATACAGTTGGGGTGCAAAAAGATCTCTCTTAAGATGAAAGCGTCTGACTGACCGAAAGAATGTCCCATGGATAATACTTCAAAACGATCTCGATTAAGTTCGTTTTGCAAATCATTATACACATTCGAATTGAAGTAAGAGTTTGATTTAAAAAACTCAGAATAACTCTCGTGCTCTTTAGTCAAAACATCATTAAAATCTGGGTCTCTATCGTCGTCATAACCGAAAATTATCTCGTCCTTTTCGAGATGTTTATCAGCCGAGCCATGCACGTTAATGATCTTAACCAACTCATCTGGTTTCATAAACTCCCTGTAAAGGCTAACTGTATTAGTGTAGTTGAAATTTACGACAAAAGTGCCTTTGGAGGAAAGAGGTGAAATTAGGCTCACAATTTTCTCAATCTGAGGATTTTCGAGGGAAAGAATCTCCGGCATCAACTGTATTCCACTAAAATACTCGATCATATAATCTCTTATCAATCGACATTCTTTATGCAAGCGATCAAGTAAAGCTGAGTTCTTCCCTCGTGTCTTTTTTAGGCAATTAAAAAATGCGACCTCAAAGTCACTCCAATTTAAGTGAATATACTCAGTAATAAGCGTAGACTTAATTTCTACAATGACATTCCCCTTTTTTGTAGAGCTCAATAATTCAACAGGGCTTGATAAGGAAAGAAACCAATTTACCATTTCTCTCTCTTGATCTACTTGACGGATAAAAACGCTAAACAACACATCTTCCTTTTCCTTGTAATAAAGGCCATCTGAATGCTCATGAAAGTGATTTTCACTATGAGCCATAGTAATATACTTTCTTATCAAAAACAGAAGAAAATCACTATAACTCGACTTTATACCATGTGCTAGGTCGAATCCATTTCCAACGATTATTACTTTCATATTTCAGTTTTGAATAAGTAGTCTTTTTACTGTGCTTTTCTGATGAAACTAGCTTTAACTATTTAGTCGCTATTCACTCATATCAAATCTAAGAGTATAAGGCAATGATAAGGAATATTTCGAACTTCAAAAAGCGGGAAATACGTGAATGCATTTTGAAAAAATACTCATCCTCAGAAGTGAAAGCATCATAGCCCGTGGCTCGGGCGCTAGGGATAAGATAATAATAAGATAATAGGATAATAGGATAATAGGATAATAGGATAATAAAAAATCCCCGAAGCACCTCTGCTTTCGGGGATTTGATTTTATTATGCTATTGCGAATTGAATTATCTCGCGTAGGGGAAGCTTTTGCCGGGGTAGTAGGCGACTTTGCCGAGCTCTTCTTCGATGCGGAGGAGCTGGTTGTACTTCGCGATCCGGTCGCTGCGGCTGGCACTTCCTGTCTTGATTTGGCCGGTGTTGAGCGCTACTGCAAGGTCTGCGATGGTAGTGTCTTCGGTTTCGCCGCTACGGTGGCTCATGATGCTGGTGTATCCGGCTCTGTGCGCCATGTTCACTGCGTCAATGGTTTCGGTGAGTGTTCCGATTTGATTCACTTTTACCAAAATAGAATTGGCAATGCTCTGCTCTATCCCTTGCGCCAAGCGGCTTACATTGGTTACGAATAAATCGTCACCGACCAACTGTACTTGTCCGCCCAACTCTTTGGTGAGCAAATTCCATCCGTCCCAATCGTCTTCAGAACAGCCGTCCTCAATCGATACGATCGGATAACGCTTGCACCAATCGGCCCAATACGATACCATTTGCGCACTGGTGAGGGATTCTCCGGTGCTCTCCAAGGTGTATAGCTTCTTCTCTGCATCGTAAAACTCTGTGCTCGCACAGTCGAGTCCGATGTAGATGTCTTCGCCTGGTCTGTAACCCGCAGCTTCGATGGCTTGCATCACCACTTTGAGGGCGTCTTCATTGCTGGCGAGGTTGGGCGCAAATCCGCCTTCGTCGCCGACATTGGTGCTATGACCTTGCTTCTTCAATACGGTCTTGAGGTGGTGAAACACTTCCGCTCCCATGCGCAACGCTTCTCTGAAAGAGTCAGCACCCACTGGGAGAATCATGAATTCTTGTACGTCCACTTTGTTGTCGGCATGCGCACCGCCGTTGATGATGTTCATCAATGGGACTGGCAATGTATTCGCGCCTACACCGCCTACGTAGCGGTAAAGGGGCATTCCGATGGTGTCTGCAGCAGCTCTTGCTACTGCGAGCGATACACCGAGAATGGCGTTGGCTCCGAGCACCGCTTTGCTGTCGGTACCGTCGATAGCGCACATGGCGCGGTCGATGAGCTGTTGGTCGAAGATGCTGGCGCCATTCAATTCCTCATTGAGGATTGAATTCACATTTTGAACGGCTTTGGTGACGCCTTTTCCAAGGTAGATGCCCTTGTCGTTGTCGCGGAGTTCCACGGCTTCGTGAACGCCTGTAGATGCGCCAGATGGCACGGCAGCACGACCTACCACACCCTGATCGGTGATCACTTCTACCTCAACGGTAGGATTGCCTCTGGAGTCGAGGATTTGTCGTGCCTGAATTTTAGCAATTTGAGACATGTTGTGTTCTTTTCTTATTGGTAATTACTATCCGTGAATGGATTCAGCATTCACATTTTTAGCCGCTTTGATATTCTCGATAAATTGATCGAAGAGATATCTTGAATCGTGCGGACCAGCGCTGGCCTCGGGATGGTATTGCACCGAGAAGACTGGTTTATTTTTTAATCGAATTCCTGCGATGGTGTTGTCGTTGAGGTGGATATGGGTAACCTCGATGTTGGGGTTTGCCTCCACGCTCTCGGGCGATATCACAAAGCCATGGTTTTGGCTCGTTATTTCGGCCTTTCCTGTGATCAAATTCTTGATCGGGTGGTTGATGCCTCTATGGCCATTAAACATCTTAATGGTCTTTAAACCTTGGCTGAGGCCTATGATTTGGTGACCCAGGCAGATTCCAAAACAAGGAATGCCCGTTTCGATGATTTCTTTGAAGAGTTGGATGGTGCTTGTCATCACGCTCGGGTCGCCGGGACCGTTGCTAAACATGACGCCATCGGGTTTGTATGCGAGGATGTCGGCTTTGTTAGCGGACATCGGGAATACGCGCAAATCGCAACCGCGCTCTTGCAAGCAGCGGAGGATATTTTTCTTCACCCCCAAATCGATCACCGCCACTTTGAAAGCCGCACCCGGCGTGCTCCATTCGAAGGCCTCTTTGGTGGCCACATACGAAGACAATTCAAGACCGTCCATAGAAGGAACGGTGCTGAGTTTTGCCTTGAGCGCATCGATGTCGAGGTTGTCGGAAGAGATGATACAGTTCATCGCGCCTGCTTGGCGGATGTGGCGCACGAGGGCGCGTGTATCGATGTCGCAGATGCCGACCACTTTGTCGCGCACGAGGTAGTCTTGCAGCGTACCGAGTGAACCGACGCGGCTGGCGACGTCTGAGAATTTTTTGATGATGATACCTGAAACCTTGCAGGATTCAGATTCTATTTCGTCTTTGTGAACGCCGTAGTTGCCGATGTGGGCAGTGGCCATCACGAGGACTTGACCGTAATATGATGGGTCGGTGAATACTTCCTGGTAGCCTGTCATGGCGGTGTTGAAGGCGATTTCACCGGTGGTGGTGCCAACGTCACCGCAAGCACTACCGTGAAATACAGTGCCGTCTTCCAGAACGAGCACTGCGGGTTTATTGTCTCGGATCATTTGGAGCGCGAAGATAGAACGAGAACAAGAACAAGAACGAGAACGGGAACGAGAAATTTTGAACAAGAACGAGAACAAGAACAAGAACGAGAACGAGAACGAGAACGGGGATTTTAGAACGGGAACGAGAACGAGAACAAGAACAAGAACGAGAACGAGAACGGGAACAAGAACGGGAACAAGAACAAGAACAAGAACGAGAACGAGAACGGGAACGAGAACGGGAACGAGAACGGGGATTTTAGAACGGGAAGGGGAATGGGGACGGAGATGGGGAAATTTGGGGGTGTTATTTGGAGTTTTTGTTGATTAAGCCTCGGAGAAGTTTGCGAATGAAATCTATCAGTTCGAATATTTCTTTTTGAATTGTTGGAGCTGTTTTCCAAAACATATCCAGCATATCAAGCAGGGCTTCAACTTCTCGAAGCGAACCATTGGCCATTATGAAAAAGTGTTTTTGATCTTTTTCTGTTGAACGGCCGGAACCTTCGGCAATATTTAATGCAACACTCAATGCAGATCTACCGAGTTGATCCTTGAAATAAAGAGGTAATTGTGCTCCACCATTTCTTATTACATCAAGACAGCGCCTGTTGAGTTCTTTCGCTTTTTGATAAGCAATGAGGTCTTTGAAATTCATGGTTCAATTTTACCGCAAGATTTTCTACCTCGGTGAACATAAATTATTCAAGTTATTCGAATAAAATATGCGCCACCCCTCTCCTGAACCCCGTTCTTATTCCTGTTCTAATTCTCGTTCTTGTTCCCGTTCTCGTTCCCGTTCTCGTTCCCGTTCCCGTTCCCGTTCTCGTTCCCGTTCTCGTTCCCGTTCCCGTTCCCGTTCCCGTTCTTGTTCTCGTTCTTATTCCGGTGGACTACTTCCACGCGCAAATAATCCCCCCCATGATCATCAATGTAATGCACCAGTATCCTGTGTGGATGGCGATGTATTTGAAGGATTTTCTTTCGAAGATGGCGTTGAGGCCGAGGATTGGGAGAGCTAGGAAGAGGCCGGAGAAGAAGCCGTGGAAGGCGCCGTGTTTGAAGGTGCGGAAGTTGTTGCCGTAGTTGGCCATGAATTCTTTGATGTATGAATCTATTTGTGAATTGTCGATACCAAATCCGGGCTCGTTGATGAGGATTGAATTCAGATGCAATTGGTGAATGACCAAATACGGCACCATCGCTGCGAGGAGGAAGCTGAGGATGAAAGAGAAGACTAGGATTTTTATGAAACTGCCTTTTTTGAGATCTTCATCGGAGAGGCCTGTGAGAGCTTGCCATTGTTTGCCGAAAACTTTATTGCTGTACCAAACGAAGCCAACAAGAGTGGGCACGAGGGCCGCGACGAGGATTGCGATGAAATTCATAAATTAAGTGGTTTAGTGAAAGCCAAACATAAACAAAAAAACCGCTTCCCTTTGGAGGAAACGGTTTTTTAATATTGTGAAAAGATTATTGCTTATTCAGCAGAACCTTCGTCAGCTTTTTTCTTTGGAGCGCGCTTCGCCTTTGGCTTTGCTTCAGCAGCTGGAGCGTCGGTAGCAGCAGCTACGTCAGTAGCAGTAGCTTCCACAGTTCCATCTTCTTTCTTCTTAGCACCACCGCGACGTGTACGCTTCTTAGCAGCAGCCTTCACAGCTTCGTTACCGTAGATTGCGTTGAAGTCAACGAGTTCGATGAGACACATTTCGGCATTATCTCCTTGACGGAAACCAGTGCGAATGATGCGGGTGTATCCACCTGGACGATCGTTCACTTTTGGAGCTACTTCTCTGAAGAGTTCGGTTACAGCGAACTTATCTTTGAGATAGCTGAATACCATACGACGGCTGTGTGTGCTGTCAACTTTTGATTTTGTGATCAAAGGTTCCACGTACTTTCTAAGTGCTTTAGCCTTAGCCACAGTCGTGTTGATGCGCTTATGTTCGATCAACGAACAAGCGAGGTTGGACAAGAGAGCCTGACGGTGCTCAGCTCTTCTTCCGAGGTGGTTGATTTTTCTACCGTGTCTCATTTTTTCTTTGCTTCTATGCTCCTATCAAAAATGGGGAGCTACCAATTAATCTCTATCTAGTTTGTATTTCGCTACGTTCATACCGAACTGTAGGCCTTTACCTTCAACGAGTTCTTCTAATTCGGTGAGAGATTTCTTACCGAAGTTTCTGAATTTCAACAAATCGTTTTTGTTGTAAGAAACGAGATCTCCGAGGGTTTCGATATCTGCAGCTTTCAAGCAGTTGAGGGCGCGAACGCTGAGGTCCATGTCCACGAGCTTTGTCTTGAGGAGCTGACGCATGTGGAGGGAGCTTTCGTCGAATTCTTCCACTTCTTTTTTCGCTTCTGTTTCGAGCGTGATACGTTCGTCACTGAAGAGCATGAAGTGGTGGATAAGAACTTTAGCAGCCTCTTGGAGTGCATTCTTAGGAGTGATTGAGCCGTCGCCTTGAATTTCGAGGATCAATTTCTCATAGTCAGTCTTTTGTTCTACGCGGTAGTTCTCCACGCTGAACTTCACGTTACGGATAGGGGTGAAAACTGAGTCGATGAAGATGGTACCGATAGGAGCGCTGCTCGTGCGGTTTTCTTCAGCTGGACGGTATCCACGACCTTTTCCGATGGTCATTTCGATTCTCAACTTCACCTTTGATGGATCCATGTTGCAGATCACTAGGTCTGGGTTGAGGACTTGGAAAGAAGTAGTGAAGTTGCTGATATCACCGGCTTTGAATTGTTCTTGACCGTTGATATTCAAAACTACTTTTTCGTAGTCTGTATTTTCAATCTGGCGCTTGAAGCGAACTTGCTTCAAGTTGAGGATGATTTCAGTTACATCTTCTACAACACCTTTGATAGTGCTGAATTCGTGATCCACTCCATCAATTTTGATAGAAGTGATGGCAAAACCTTCGAGTGAAGAAAGAAGGATTCTTCTGAGGGCGTTACCAACAGTGATTCCAAAGCCCGGCTCAAGAGGACGGAATTCAAACGACCCTGTGAAGTCGTTGCTTTCCAGCATCACGACCTTGTCCGGTTTTACGAAATCGAGTATAGCCATTGATTGGTTGTTGTATTAATTTATAGATTACTTAGAATACAATTCGACGATGAGTTGTTCTTTGATGTTTTCAGGGATCTGAACGCGTTCAGGGTAGCTGATGAAAACACCTTGCTTGTCGCCATCGTTCCAATCGAGCCAATCGAATTTCTTGCGATTAGCGAGTGAAAGGGTGATAGCAGCGAGCGACTTGCTTCTTTCTCTAACAGCGATACGGTCACCTGGGCGCAAAGAGTAAGATGGGATGTTTACAACATTACCATTTACAGTGATGTGGCTGTGTGACACGAGTTGACGTGCTGCCATACGAGAAGGAGCGATACCGAGACGGAAAACAGTGTTGTCCAAGCGCGCTTCACAAAGAGCGAGGAGGATTTCACCGGTTACACCTGGGCGAGCAGAAGCCTTCTTGTAAAGGTTTGAGAATTGACGCTCGAGGATACCGTAAGTATATTTTGCTTTCTGTTTTTCAGAGAGCTGTACTGCGTATTCTGATTGTTTCGCGCGCTTCTTGTTAGGACCGTGCTGTCCGGGAGGATAGTTGCGTTTTTCTAGAGCCTTATCTGGGCCGTAGATAGCTTCACGGAACTTACGAGCGATTTTTGTTTTTGGACCTGTATACCTAGCCATTTTAAAATTGGAATGGTTGTAATTTTATCTATTAGATTCTTCTTGCCTTTGGTGGGCGGCATCCGTTGTGAGGAAGTGGAGTTGTATCCACGATTTCTGTTACCTCAACACCAGTGCTGTGGATGCTGCGGATAGCAGATTCACGACCGGCGCCTGGGCCTTTAACGAATACTTTCACTTTGCGGAGACCGAGGTCATAAGCTTCTTTGGTAGCTTGTTCAGCTGCCAATTGGGCTGCATAAGGAGTATTCTTTTTCGAGCCACGGAAACCCATTTTACCAGCAGAGCTCCAAGAGATCACTTGACCGGTATTGTTGGTAAGGCTGATGATGATGTTGTTGAAAGTAGATTGAACGTGAGCTTGACCCACAGCTTCTACGACAACATTCTTTTTTTTCTTCTTTTCTACTTTAGCCATGACGCTATTTACTTAAGGCTATTTATTATTTAACCGCTTTTTTCTTGTTAGCAACAGTCTTACGCTTACCCTTACGAGTACGTGAGTTGTTCTTCGTAGACTGACCGCGCAATGGAAGACCAGTACGGTGACGCACACCGCGGTAGCAACCGATGTCCATTAGACGCTTGATGTTCATTTGAACCTCAGAGCGAAGGGCACCTTCTACTTTGATTTCGTTGGTGATCATACCACGGATTTTGGAAAGATCATCGTCATCCCAATCCTGTACTTTTTTGCTCACATCAATACCACTTGTGATGAGGATACGACGAGCAGTGCTACGTCCGATTCCGTAGATGTAAGTTAGGCCAATTTCGCCTCTTTTCTTACGCGGTAAGTCTATACCTGCAATCCTTGCCATTTTTCAATATATGGTTAATATCCCTTTAATGGGAAGTTTTTATCCTTGTCTTTGTTTGAACTTTGGGTTCTTCTTGTTGATTACGTAGAGTTTGCCGTTTCTTCTTACGATTTTGCAATCAGCGGATCTCTTCTTCAACGATGCACGTACTTTCATGGTCGTTCAAATAATTATTTATAACGGAAGCTTATTCTTCCTTTTGTCAAATCATAGGGAGACATTTCTACTTTCACTTTGTCTCCTGGCAGGATTCGGATGTAGTGCATCCTCATCTTACCTGAAATATGGGCAATAATAACGTGTCCATTTTCCAACTCCACGCGGAACATTGCGTTTGACAATGCTTCCACGATTACTCCATCTAACTCAATTGACGTCTGTTTTGCCATATATTAATTCAAGCTTAATGCTTGTTCAATCCATTCAAAAGTTGATAAAACTTCAGCTTTGTCCTTGCGTACTACGATGGTATGTTCGTAGTGGGCACTTGGTTTACCGTCGGCGGTTTGAATTGTCCAGCCATCTTTCATTTGGCGAACATTTCTAGAACCGAGGTTGATCATTGGTTCGATTGCAATCACGAGGTTTGAAGCGAGTTGCATACCTGAGCCTCTTCTACCGAAGTTTGGAACTTCGGGAGCCTCGTGCAAATTCTTCCCAACACCGTGTCCTACGAGTTCTCTCACTACGCCGTATCCATTGGATTCGGCATGTGATTGCACCGCGTGGGCGATATCACCAATTCTCTTTCCGGCAACAGCCTGTTCAATGGCCTTGTAGAGACATTCTTTGGTGGTGGCCATCAATTTCTTGATTTGGTCGCTCACCTCACCTACTGCAAATGTGTAGGCTGAATCTCCCCAGAAGCCGTCTTTAACTACACCGATATCCACCGAAACAATATCGCCCTCTTTGAGAGGCTCTTTGGTTGGGATACCGTGTACTACAGCACTGTTGACGCTCGCACAAATAGAGTTTGGATAATCATTATAACCAAGGAAACCGGGATAGGCTTTGTGGTCATGAATGAATTCGTATGCTCTTTTATCCAGCTCAAGCGTAGTCACACCTGGGCGGATCATTTTAGCGAGCTCCGCTAAAGTTTTTCCAACAAGTAAAGAACTTTGTCTGATGAGTTCTATCTCATCTTCGGTTTTATAAACCGGTTTATTCACTTCTTTAATATTAACCTGTATAACCAGTGCTAACCGCAGAGGTATTTCTTCCTCTCACTCTTCCAGACTTCATGAGTCCGTCATAGTGGCGAGAAAGAAGGTGACTCTCGATCTGTTGAAGTAGGTCTAACACTACTCCCACGGTGATTAGCAAAGATGTTCCACCAAAAAATTGCCCGAACATTTGTGACTTAGTCAAGCCGACCATCATCACCAAAGCAGGCAAAATTGCGATAAGGGCGACAAATATACCACCAGGAAGGGTAATATTCGACAAAACCTTATCAATAAATTCTGCAGTAGGCTTTCCAGGCTTCACACCGGGAACAAAATTGTTGTTTCTCTTCAAGTCGTCAGCAATCTGATTAGGGTTGGTAACGATAGCTGTATAGAAGAATGTGAAGAGGATAATCATCACAAACAATAGCGCGTTGTAACCCACTCCTTGGAAGTCAGTAAGGCTTTGAAGGACTTTACTGTTTTGGAGGCTTTCGTTGTTTTGCAACAAAGCTGGGATGAACATGATCGCTTGAGCGAAGATGATAGGCATTACACCTGCGCTGTTGACGCGGAGTGGAATGTAGCTTCTAGCTCCCTCGCCTTGTGGAAGGAAACCTCCAGCTGTGTTGGCTCTAGCCATTTGAACAGGAATTCTTCTGATTGCCTGAGTAATTGCAACTACAGCACCGATGATCACTACGAGGAATGCCAATTCGATGAGGAAGAAGAAGAAAGTCTGTGTTGTAGCCTCTGTGTAAAGACCGCGTGGAATGTCAGAGATGATACCGATCATGATGATGAGCGAAGTACCGTTACCGATTCCTTTGTCTGTGATCTTTTCACCCAACCACATTACGAATAATGTAGAGCATGTTAAGATTACTACGCTACTGAATACCCAGAAGAACGAGTTGTCTGCAATTGCGTTCGCAGGCACATACTGCGTGATATAGCTTGGAGCTTGTACCACTGCAATGATGATTGTGAGAAGGCGAGTCCATTGGTTGATTTTCTTTCTACCGCTCTCCCCTTCTTTCTGCAATTTTTGGATGCTTGGCACTGCAAGACCAAGGAGCTGCACAACGATCGACGCAGAGATGTAAGGCATTACACCGAGTGCGAAGATAGAAGCACGGCTGAAGGCACCACCGGTGAATAGACCGAGGAATGCCAGGATACCACCCTGTTCACCTGCATCGAGTTTGGTTTGGTCGATACCTGGGAGGATGATAAAAGAACCGATACGGTAAACGAGGAGAAGAAGAAGGGTGAAACCGATCTTCTTACGAAGTTCCTCGTGACTGTATATATCTCTTATTTTTTTGAAAAAATCTTTCATAAAAGGTTTAGAGTGTAGTGACAGAACCGCCTAATTTTTCGATTGCTTCTTTTGCAGCAGCAGAGAAGCCATGAACAGCTACATTGATTTTGCCTTTGAGTTCACCACGGCCGAGTACTTTCACGAGGTCTTTCTTAGAGCAGATACCGTGTTGTACGAGGGTGTCGTGATTGATTTCAGTGAGGTTGTATTTTTCAACGAGCATTTGAAGAGTATCGAGGTTGATACCTTTGTACTCTACTCTATTGATATTTTTGAAGCCATACTTAGGCAAGCGGCGTTGCAAAGGCATTTGACCACCTTCGAAACCGATTTTACGCTTTGTACCAGAACGCTGACCGGCACCTTTGTGACCGCGAGTAGAAGTACCACCGTGACCGGAACCTTCTCCGCGACCTACGCGTTTGCGATTTTTGATTGAGCCTTCAGCTGGCTTTAATGTATTAAGATTCATAACTAAGTCCTATTACTCGGTTCTTATTTGTATTCCACTTTGAGCAGGTGGCTAACTGCGCGAATCATTCCTTCGATGTTTGGAGACAAGTCCTTTTCAACAGGAACGTTTAATTTTTTGATTCCAAGTGCTTCGATAGTGAGCTTTTGACGTTTTGGTTGGTCAATAGCGCTTCGCACTTGAGTGATAACAACTTTAGCCATTGGTATAATTATTAACCGTTGTAAACTTTTTCTACGGAGATTCCTCTCATTTTAGCCACATCATGTGGGTTGCGGAGTCTTGACAAAGCGTCGAGGGTAGCTTTTACCACGTTGTGTGGGTTAGAAGAACCTTTAGACTTTGCAAGTACGTCTGTAACACCAGCTGATTCGAGCACGGCGCGCATAGCACCACCAGCGATAACGCCGGTACCGTGAGAAGCAGGCTTGATGAATACACGAGCACCGCCAAACTTACCATCTTGTTCGTGTGGGATGGTACCTTTGTGCACAGGCACTTGGATAAGGTTTTTCTTAGCGTCTTCAACAGCTTTAGTAACTGCTTCAGAAACTTCTTTTGACTTACCGAGACCGTGACCAACTACACCGTTTTCGTTACCTACCACTACGATAGCTGCGAATCCGAAGGTACGACCACCTTTTGTCACCTTGGTAACGCGGTTTACTGCTACGAGGCGATCTTTCAATTCTGTTTCGCTTGAGCGAACTGTTCTAGCTTCTGCCATTTGATTTATTAGAATTTAAGGCCTGCCTCACGAGCAGCTTCGGCCAATGATTTAACACGTCCATGATAGAGGTATCCACCGCGGTCGAAGATTACTTCTTCGATTCCTGCTGCGATTGCTCTTTCAGCGATTTGTTTTCCGACTAATTTAGCCTGGTCCACTTTCGCGATTTTCTGAGCATCCTTCATAACGAGGGATGAAGCAGAAGCGATGGTTACACCTTTGAGATCATCAATGATCTGAGCATAGATCTGGCTATTGCTACGGAACACTGAAAGACGAGGTCTTGAAGCAGTGCCTTTAACACTGGCTCTGATTCTTTTACGAATTTTTGCTCTACGAGCTTCTTTGCTGAATGCCATTGCTTATATCCTTTATTTAGCTGCTGACTTACCAGCTTTTTTGCGTACAAATTCACCAACATAACGGACACCTTTTCCTTTGTAAGGTTCTGGAGCGCGGAGGCTACGAATCTTAGCAGCAACTTGTCCGATGAGTTGCTTATCAAAGCTTTCTAGTTCGATAGAAGGGTTCTCCCCTTTTTCAGCTTTCGCTGACACTTTCACTTCTTTAGGAAGTTCGAATACGATCGGGTGGCTGAATCCGAGGGTAAGTTCGAGTTGTTGGCCATTGGCTTTAGCTCTGTAACCTACACCGATCATTTCGAGGTTTTTCTTCCAGCCGGTGCTTACACCCACGATCATGTTGTTGATCAATGAGCGGTACAAACCGTGCTTAGATCGAGCGTCTCTGTGGTCGCTCGTGCGAGAAAGCGTGATCGTTCCGTCAGCAATTTCGATGCTGATGAGAGAATCGATATCTTGCTTTAATTCTCCTTTTGGTCCTTTCACCGTTAGGACGCCGCTGGCGAAGGTTACTTCTACGCCTTTAGCGATGGTGATGGGGGCTTTACCTATCCTTGACATTGGTCAAAAGTTTTTTCTTGATTCTTAATATACGTAGCACAATACTTCACCGCCAACATTGTCACGGCGAGCTTCTTTATCAGTCATCACACCTTTCGATGTTGACATCACAGCGATACCGAGACCGTTGAGAACACGTGGAAGTGCATCAGCGCCTGTGTATTTTCTGTGACCTGGACTAGAGATACGCTCAATCTTTGTGATTGCCGGAGTCTTTGTCTTAGGGTTGTACTTCAAAGCGATTTTGATAGTACCTGGCTTTCCATCATCGAACTTATAGTTGAGGATGTATCCTTTTTCGTGGAGGATTTTTGTGATTTCCTTCTTCAAATTAGAAGCTGGGATCTCTACCACTTTGTGGCGAGCGATCTGCGCGTTTCTGATGCGAGTAAGGTAGTCTGCTATTGGATCGGTAAACATTGTTACGTCTGTTTCTTATGATTAATTATTACCAGCTTGCTTTTTTCACTCCTGGGATTAGACCATTGAGTGCCAATTCACGGAATTGGTTACGGCAAAGACCGAATTGGCTCATATAACCGCGAGGGCGTCCGGTGAGTTGGCAACGGTTGCGCACGCGCACCTTGCTGCTGTTTTTTGGAAGCTTTTGGAGGGCATCCCAATCACCAGCCTTTTTTAATTCCTCACGCTTAGCTGCGTATTTTGCTACCATTGCGATGCGCTTGCGCTCGCGGGCTTTCATTGATTCCTTAGCCATTGTATTCTAACTGTGTGGTAATATTATTTTGTAAATGGGAATCCGAATTCTTCCAAAAGTGCTTTTGCTTCCTCGTTTGTCTTAGCAGTGGTAACGAATGTGATATCCATACCGTTGATAGCTTTGATTTTATCGAGGTCGATTTCTGGGAAGATGATTTGTTCTTTCACACCGAATGTGAAGTTACCTCTTCCATCGAATCCAGTAGCCTTTACTCCTTTGAAGTCACGTGTACGTGGCAAAGATACGGAGATTAGGCGGTCCATGAATTCGAACATGCGATCACCTCTGAGGGTTACTTTTGCTCCAACTGCAACGCCTTTACGGAGTTTGAAGTTAGAAATATCTTTTGTAGCGATCGTAGGAACAGCTTTTTGACCAGAGATAAGCGTCATTTCATCTACGGCAGCGTCGATGATTTTCTTATCTGAGGTTGCCTTACCAAGACCTTGGTTTAGGCAAACTTTCACGATGCGAGGCACTTGCATGTTTGAAGTGTACTCAAAACGCTTCATAAGGTTTTGAGCGATTTCCTCTTGGTACTTTTGTCTTAAACGTGGTACGTAGCTCATTTGAGTGTCTCCCCTGATTTTTTAGAATAGCGCTCGAGTTTACCTTCAGAATTTCTTCTGCGGCCTACGCGTGTAGCGTTGCCTTTAGCGTCGATCACTTTCACGTTACTGATGTGGATACCGGCTTCGATTTTCTCGATGCCCCCTTGCGGGTTTTGAGCAGAAGGTTTGCGGTGTTTTGTCACCATGTTAACCCCTTCTACGGTTACGCGATCGCTAGAGCGGTCAACGCTGGTAACGCGGGCTTGTTTGCCTTTGTATTCACCTACGGTAACTACTACGAGATCACCTTTTTTTATTTTGAGTCGCTTAAACATCGCTCGTTTGATTTTTACTGATTAAAGAACTTCAGGAGCTAATGAAACAATTTTCATGTAATCCTTTTCACGGAGTTCGCGTGCAACTGGGCCGAAGATACGCGTACCTCTCATTTCACCTTGGTTGTTGAGGAGTACTACAGCGTTGTCGTCGAAGCGGATATAGCTTCCGTCAGCGCGGCGAACTTCTTTTCTAGTGCGAACGATCACTGCCTTAGAGACAGCACCTTTCTTCACGTTTCCGCTGGGAAGAGCATCCTTCACAGTGACCACGATTTGGTCACCCAACGAAGCGTAGCGGCGACGTGTTCCGCCCAGTACGCGGATCACGAGAACTTCGCGAGCGCCACTGTTATCTGCTACTTTTAATCGAGACTCATTTTGTATCATAGCTCAAATCTTATTATGGCTTACTTAGCCTTTTCAATTACTTCCACCATTCTCCAGCGCTTCAATTTGCTGAGGGGGCGGGTTTCCATAATTCTTACGGTGTCTCCTACTCCACACTCTTCTTTTTCGTCATGTGCCATGAACTTTTTAGAGTGCTTTACGAACTTACCGTATTTTGGGTGCATCACTTTCGTTTCTACCGTAACTACGATAGACTTGTTCATCTTGTTAGATGTAACTACACCGATTCTTTCTTTACGAAGATTCCTTTCCATTATTCAAGGATTCTATTTATTGTTTTTTCTTTCGTTTAAAACCGTCTTCATGCGTGCGATCTCACGGCGCTTAGCGCGGAGTAGCATGGGGTTTTCTGTTCCTGCGATATTGTGGCTAAATTTCATTTTAGCGAGATTCGCAGTTTCTTCCTTGATTTTCTCAAGGATGTCAGTATCTGACATATTTCTTACATCTGCAGCTTTCATTGCTGTAATTATTATTCTACGTAATCTGGACGAACGATGAACTTGGTGCGGCAAGGGAGTTTTTGCGCAGCCAGGCGGAGTGCTTCTTCAGCTACTGCGAGTGGAACACCCTCAGCTTCGAAGAGAATTCTTCCTGGTTTAACAACTGCTACCCAATGGTCAGGGGCACCTTTACCCTTACCCATACGTACCTCTGCAGGTTTAGCAGTGATAGGTTTGTCTGGGAAGATTCGAATCCAAACCTTACCTTCCCTTTTCATAAATCTCGTGAGGGCCACACGCGCTGCTTCGAGCTGACGTGAAGTGATGAAACCTTCGTCGAGTGTTTTGATAGCGAAGCTTCCGAAGGCAAGTTGAGAACCGCGATATGCGATACCTTTGATCTTACCTTTCTGCTGCTTTCTGTATTTCGTCCTTTTTGGCTGTAACATGGTCGTTTATCTTGACTCAGTTAATATTCTTTTTATTATCCGCGACGTTCTTTGCGTTCGCCACCGCGGTTGTTTCCACCTCTGCGGTTGTCACGGCCACCTCTGTTGTCAGGGCGTTCGCTTCTTTCGTTTCCGCTGGTTCTCTTTTGAGTGAGCGTCTGACCGAAGTTTGGGCTAAGGTCACGCTTTCCGTAAACTTCACCTCTACAGATCCACACCTTGATACCGATTCTTCCGTATGCAGTGTGTGCTTCTGCGTGATGATAGTCGATATCTGCTCTTAGAGTGTGAAGAGGAGTACGACCTTCTTTGTATGTTTCAGAGCGAGCGATTTCGGCACCATTTACACGACCTGCGATCGTTACTTTGATACCTTCAGCACCCATTCTCATGCTGCTGCTTAATGCCATTTTGGTAGCGCGGCGGTAGCTGATACGACCTTCGATTTGGCGAGCGATACCGTCAGCAACGAGGCGTGCATCGAGTTCTGGACGCTTGATCTCAAAGATGTTGATTTGAACATCCTTACCGGTGAGTTTCTTCAACTCTTCCTTGAGCTTGTCCACTTCGCTACCAGCTTTTCCGATGATTACACCTGGACGAGCAGTGTTGATAGTTACGGTAACAAGCTTCAAAGTACGTTCGATAACGATCTTTGACACCGACGCTTTCTTCAAGCGTGCCATGAGGTACTTACGGATTTTATCGTCTTCAACGATTTTCTCAACGTAGTTGTTTCCACCGTACCAATTGCTGTCCCAGCCTTTGATGAAGCCGAGTCGGTTACCTATCGGGTTACATTTTTGTCCCATTTCTAGCTTCCTATGTTATTTTTTATCCAAAATGATTGTAATGTGATTGCTACGCTTGCGGATGCGGTGAGCGCGACCTTGCGGAGCTGGGCTGATACGCTTGAGGGTGCGAGCACCGTCTACGCGAACTTCCTTCACTACCACGTTAGCAGAAGCGATATCCTCTCCTGGGTTCTTAGCCTGCCAGTTGTTGATTGCAGAGCGAAGAAGTTTTTCCATTGGAAGAGCTGCGTGCTTTCTGGTGAACTTGAGAATGTTTACAGCACCTACCACCTCTTTACCACGGATGATATTTGCAACCAATCTCATCTTACGAGGAGAAGAAGGTTCATTCTTCAAATTTGCGAAGGACTTATTTTTGCGCTCTTCTTTTAGCCTTTCAGCCATTTCTCTTTTACGCTTTCCCATTTTCTTATCGTTTACCGGGATTATTTTCTGTTACCTGAGTGACCGCGGAAAGTGCGGGTTGGAGAAAATTCTCCAAGTTTGTGACCTACCATGTTTTCTGTCACATAAACTGGGATGAACTGCTTTCCGTTGTGAACTGCGATGGTAAGACCAACGAAGTCAGGCGTGATAGTAGAAGCTCTGCTCCAAGTTTTAATAACATTCTTCTTTCCTGAAGACTGTGCCTCATCAACTCTTTTAGAGAGTTTGTAGTGCACAAAAGGTGGTTTCTTTAGCGACCTAGCCATGGCTTATCTTATTTCTTTCTGCGTTCGATAATGAATTTTGATGAAGGCTTTTTGTTCTTGCGAGTTTTGTAACCTTTCGCAGGAGTGCCTTTGCGTGAGCGTGGGTGACCACCTGATTGGCGACCTTCACCACCACCCATTGGGTGATCTACTGGATTCATAGCAACACCGCGTACGCGAGGCTTGCGACCTAACCAGCGGCTGCGACCTGCTTTACCAGAGCGCACGAGGTTGTGTTCACCGTTTGATACAACACCGATTGTAGCGATACAGTCAGCGAGGATCAATCTTGTCTCACCAGAAGGAAGAGAGATTACTGCGTAAGCACCGTCGCGAGCAGAGAGCTGAGCATAGCTACCAGCGCTTCTTGCGATTGCGCCGCCTTTACCAGGCTTCATCTCGATGTTGTGGATGGTTGTTCCGAGTGGAATATCTCTGAGTGGAAGTGCATTTCCAATTTCTGGAGCTGCACCAGCGCCGCTCATGATTGTTTGACCAACGGTCAAGCCTTGAGGAGCGAGGATATATCTCTTTTCACCATCAGCGTATTCAACGAGGGCGATACGAGCAGAGCGGTTTGGATCGTATTCGATTGTCAAAACGTTCGCAGCAATTTCATGCTTGTTACGTTTGAAATCGATCAAACGATAGCGACGCTTGTGACCACCACCAATCATGCGCATAGTACGCTTACCTTGGTTGTTACGACCACCTGTTCTCTTCATTGGCACAACGAGCGCCTTAAATGGCTTGTCTGTTGTGATTTCTTCGAAAGTCTGTGCGACTTTGAAGCGTGTTCCCGGAGTTACCGGATTTAATTTTCTGATGCCCATTTCCGACTATATCTTAAATGTTGGCGTAAAAGTCTATTGTTTCACCGGCAGCAAGAGTAACAATTGCCTTCTTGTAGCTCTTGGTGCGACCTTCGATGATACCAGTTTTGGTATAACGAGTCTTGCGTTTGCCGTCATAGCGAAGCGTGTTTACGTTGGTCACGTTTACGCCGTATGCTTTTTCGATCGCCTTTTTGATTTCGATCTTGTTGGCGTCCACGTCAACGATGAACCCGTACTTTCCAAGTTTGTCCTGGATTGCTGTCATTTTCTCTGTTACGAGAGGTTTGATCAAAATTTCCATGGCGATTACTTTTTGATGATTTCTGCAACCACTTCGTGAGCGTTACCAACGAACACGATGTTATTGCTGTTCATAATATCATACGTGTTTACCATGCTAGCGATTTGAACGCGTGCTCTCTGCAAGTTGCGTGAAGAGAGGTAAACAGCATCATTTCTTTCTGGGATCAACACGAGGGTCTTCTTGTCGTTCAAGTTCAAATTCTTGATTACTTGAGCGAATTCCTTCGTCTTGGGAGCAGCGAACGTGATAGCATCAACGATAGTGATTCCGTTCTCTTTTACTTTGTAGCTGAGAGCTGAAGCACGAGCAAGACGTTGAGTGCTCTTGTTCACTTTGATATCATAGCTTCTTGGTTGTGGACCGAAGATGCTACCACCTTGGCGGAACAATGGGTTTTTGATGCTACCCTTTCTTGAACCACCTGTACCCTTTTGTTTGTGCAATTTTCTGGTAGAACCGTGAATTTCGCCGCGGTGCTTTGTTTTGTGAGTACCTGTGCGTTGAGCAGCGAGGTATCTTTTCACATCCAAGTAGATCGCGTGATCATTAGGCTCGATAGCGAACACTGCCTCATCGAGGGTAACTTTCTTACCGGTCTTTTGACCTTGTGTATTTAATACTTCGAGTTGCATGTTACTTCACGATTAATACGGTAGCACCATTGAAACCTGGTACGGCACCTTTGATGAGTATTAAGTTTTCTTCTGGGAGGATCTTAACGATCTCAAGGTTCTGAACTGTTCTGCGCTCAGCACCTGTTCTTCCTGCCATGCGCATTCCTGGGAATACACGTGATGGGTCAGAAGAAGCACCCAATGAACCGGGAGCTCTCAAACGGTTGTGCTGACCGTGTGTGCTCTCTCCTACTCCGGAGAATCCGTGACGCTTCACAACGCCTTGGAAACCTTTACCCTTGGTAGTTCCGATTACATCTACGTTTTCGCCTTCAGCGAACACTTCTTCAACTTTGATAGCGTCTCCGAGTTTGTACTCACCTTCGAATTCTTTGAATTCAACGAGTTCTTTCTTTGGAGTAACGCCAGCCTTCTTGAAGTGACCTTGAAGTGGCTTTGACGTATTCTTTTCCTTCTTTTCGCCGAAGGCTAGCTGGATAGCTGAGTAGCCGTCCTTTTCAATGGTCTTGATCTGTGTCACCACACATGGACCAGCCTCTATCACTGTGCATGGAATATTCTTTCCAGCGGCACTGTAGACACTAGTCATTCCGACCTTTTTACCAATTATACCTGGCATGTGTTCTGTTTTTTATTGTTTGTGACTACACTTTAATTTCTACTTCAACACCGCTTGGAAGCTCGAGCTTCATGAGCGCATCTACCGTCTTTGAAGAAGAGCTGTAGATATCGAGCAATCTCTTGTAAGAGCTCAACTCGAACTGTTCACGAGCCTTCTTGTTAACGTGTGGCGAGCGCAACACAGTGTAAATTCTTTTGTGAGTAGGAAGTGGAATTGGACCATTCACTACAGCACCCGTTGCCTTTACGGTTTTAACGATCTTTTCTGCTGACTTGTCAACGAGGTTGTGATCGTAGGACTTAAGTTTTATTCTAATCTTCTGAGCCATCTACTGGTTTATATTAGGCGTTGGCTTTTCCTTTCACTTTTGATATAACAGCTTCTGCTACGTTGTTTGGAGCAGGAGAGTAATTGCTAAATTCCATTGTAGAAGTAGCACGACCTGAGGTGATGGTACGTAAGTCAGTTACATAACCAAACATTTCAGAGAGTGGCACTTTCGCAGAGATAACAGTAGCACCATTTCTTTCGCTGGTACCTTCGATCATTCCGCGACGCTTGTTCAAGTCACCGATAACATCACCCATGTTTTCTGCTGGAGTTACAACTTCCAACTTCATGATAGGCTCGAGAAGGATTGGACGACACTTAGGCATTGCTTCACGGTAAGCCATCTTAGCGCACAATTCGAATGAAAGAGCGTCAGAGTCAACCGCGTGGAATGAACCGTCGTTCAATTCTACTTTGAGAGAATCTACTGGGTATCCAGCCAACACACCATTGGTCATAGCTTCTTTGAAGCCTTTTTCCACTGATGGGATGAATTCTCTTGGGATGTTACCACCCTTGATATTGTTTACGAATACGAGACCTGGTTTTTCTGGATCGTCGTTTGGACCGATGTTGATAACGATATCAGCGAATTTACCGCGACCACCAGACTGCTTCTTGTACACTTCTCTGTGGTTGGTGTTACCAGTGATAGTCTCTTTGTAAGATACTTGTGGTGCACCTTGGTTACATTCTACTTTGAATTCGCGACGGAGACGGTCAACGATGATCTCGAGGTGAAGCTCACCCATACCGCTGATGATTGTTTGACCAGAATCTTCGTCTGTTCTAACGCGGAATGTTGGATCTTCTTCAGCGAGTTTGGCGAGAGCCATACCCATTTTATCAGAGTCAGCTTGAGTCTTAGGCTCAACAGCGATACCGATAACGGGCTCTGGGAAGTTCATTGCTTCGAGAATGATTGGATTCTTCTCGTCACAAAGGGTATCCCCTGTTTTGATATCTTTAAATCCTACTACAGCTCCGATATCACCGGCACCGAGTCTTTCGATTGGATTTTGCTTGTTAGCGTGCATTTGGAAGATACGAGAGATACGCTCTTTGTTTCCGCTGCGTGTGTTCAATACATAAGAACCTGCTTCCAACACACCAGAATATGCACGAGTGAATGCTAGACGACCTACGAATGGGTCAGTAGCGATTTTGAATGCGAGACCTGCGAATGGTTCAGCGAAGTCTGGCTTACGAGAAATCTCTTCACCAGTATCAGGATGAGTTCCTTTTACGCTTTCCTTATCAAGTGGACTTGGAAGGATTTCCATTACCAAGTCGAGCATTGTCTGAACACCTTTGTTCTTGAATGAAGAACCACACACCATTGGAACGATCTTCATATCGAGGCAAGCTTGGCGCAATGCATCGAGGATTTCGCGTTCAGTGATTGAGTTTGGATCATCGAAGAACTTCATCATCAAGTTGTCGTCATATTCTGACACAGCCTCGAGGAGTTTTTCTCTGTACTCAGTAGCTTCTTCCAACATATCTGCTGGGATGTCTACTACCTCGTAAGTCATACCCTTGTCGTGCTCATTCCAGATCATTCCGCGGAAGTTGATCAAATCAACTACACCTTTGAAATCATCTTCTGCACCGATTGGGAGTTGGAGTGGAACCGCGTTGCTACCCAACATGTCTTTCACCTGCTTAACAACCTTGAGGAAGTCAGCACCTTGGCGGTCCATTTTATTTACGAAACCGATACGTACTACGCTGTAGTTGTCAGCGAGACGCCAGTTTGTTTCAGATTGTGGTTCAACACCGTCAACGGCGCTGAAGAGGAACACGAGGCCATCAAGAACGCGAAGTGATCTGTTTACTTCAACTGTGAAGTCAACGTGACCAGGAGTGTCGATGATGTTAACGTGATATTTGTTACCGCGGTAGTTCCAGAAAACTGTAGTCGCAGCAGAAGTGATAGTGATACCTCTTTCTTGCTCTTGCGCCATCCAGTCCATAGTGGCAGCACCGTCGTGTACTTCACCAATTTTGTGGTTCACACCAGAGTAGTAAAGAATACGCTCAGTAGTCGTAGTCTTTCCTGCGTCGATGTGAGCAGCAATTCCGATATTTCTTGTGAATTTTAAATCGCGTGACATTTCTGTATCTCTTTATTGAATTGCTGATTAGAATCTAAAGTGAGAGAATGCTTTGTTAGCTTCAGCCATACGGTGCACGTCTTCTTTCTTTTTGAAAGCTGCGCCTTCACCTTTTGAAGCGGCGATGATTTCACCAGCCAACTTCTCAGACATGTTTTTCTCGTTACGGTTTCTCGCGTAGTTGATCAACCACTTCATCGCCATTGAATTGCGACGGTCTTCACGAATTGGAGATGGGATTTGGAACGTAGCACCACCAACACGACGGCTTCTCACCTCAACTGCTGGAGTAACGTTTTCCAATGCCTTTTTCCAGATTTCCAAACCATCCTCGTTGGTCTTAGCTGCCACTCTCTCGATTGCATCGTAGAAAATGGTGAAAGCTGTACCCTTCTTACCTTGAAGCATCAAGTTGTTTACGAACTTGGTTACCACCACTTCGTTGAACTTTGGGTCTGGGAGGACGGCGATTTTTTTGGCCTTTCTTCTTCTCATGATATTATTACCTTGAAAGGATTATTTCTTTACTTTAGGACGTTTTGTACCGTATTTCGAACGACGTTGACCACGGCCGTTTACACCCGCTGTATCGAGGGCTCCACGAACGATGTGGTAACGTACCCCTGGAAGGTCCTTCACACGACCGCCTCTTACGAGAACGATGCTGTGCTCTTGAAGGTTGTGACCTTCACCGCCGATGTAGGCGATGATTTCAAAACCGTTCGTCAAACGAACCTTAGCCACCTTGCGGAGAGCTGAGTTCGGCTTCTTAGGAGTAGTTGTATATACTTTAGTACATACACCTCTGCGCTGTGGGCATGAGGTCAAAGCGGCTGACTTACTTCTGTAAGTTTTTGGCTCGCGTCCTTTTCTTATTAATTGTTGTACCGTTGGCATTATGCTAATTTCCTTTTTTTCACGTCTTTTCGGTCGAGTCAAATCGCCTAAAAAACGGGCTGCAAATGTACGCACGAATTCCATCCGTGCAAATGTTGACACAAAATAATTATCGAAAAACAGAATATTCTTTGTAAACTCCTTATTTTCAATACAATAAATATTAGTCAACCCCGTTTTAAGCCCCAATTTTCAACATTGTCAACAACACAGAATTCGCGACCCAAGATCTAAGAACTCTTCTTCCATTTTAACTTTTTTTCTAATATAAACAACTGACTTTCATTGATTTGCTGAATTCGGAATTCTGAATTCGGAATTGTATTTTACTGATTTTTACCAAAATAGAACGCAGTCTTTTTCATTGAAAATTTTACATTGATTTTTTCAATATCGTAAAGAATAACATCATTTTAAACTATATTAAACGAAGACTAAGGGTAAATTAATGTTGGGATGTCATAGCAGATGAAAACGCCAAATAACTTAGCAGCATTCCATCCCTTATGAAGGATCAACTGTTTATAGCAAGTTTAAAGGCGGGAAACCACAACGCATTTGAAAAGATGTATGAGACTTATTATTCCCCTCTTGTTGACTTTGCTCGATTACAAATCAATGACCGCGAACAGGCACGTGATATCGTGCAGAAAACATTCATGCACCTCTGGGAAAACCGTGATGACCTCGGGATTGAATACAATCTTCAGGGATATCTATTTACCAGTGTCAAAAACAGATGTATCAACCATCATCGTCATTTGAAAGTGAGAAACGAGCATCGCAAAAGCACACAACATCTTCGTCCAGTAGCGGATGGCGACGAGATGATATCCAAAGAAATTGAAACCCGCGTGCAACAAGCTATTGAGGCACTACCAGATCAGTGTAAAGCCGTGTTTAAACTCAGCAGATTTGATCAACTGAAATATCAAGAGATCGCAGAGCAGCTCGGCCTTTCTATCAAAACAGTAGAAGCTCACATGGGAAGGGCGCTCCGCCAGTTGAGGCAAGACCTTGCTGACTATTTGCCTTTGCTTTTGATATTATATCCAACCTTATTTTCTCTTATCCATTGAGCACGCAGCCTACACATATCGACAATCTCATCGCGGCTTTCCTATCAGGAAACGCCAATGATGACAGCGTTCGTGAGTTGCAATCGTGGATTGCAGAAAGCGACGAGAATCAGCAGTATTTCTTTGAAATGTCTGCTACCTATCACCGCACCATACCAGCGGATGATTGGAGGCAAGCTTTTCAAGAATTCAAAACTGAAACGGAAAAAACAAATCAAAAATCTTATCGCTGGTATGCCGTGGCAGCCGCAGCGGCCGTTCTCCTCGGCGTCGTATTTCTTTTTCCCAGAAATACCGAGTCTGTGCT